>NZ_JAYMGV010000015.1:0-1068 GCF_035818475.1 Alterotamlana spongicola | reverse complement strand
GGTTGACCTGTCAGGGATTAACTGTGGTACAAACTTTGCCATGGCTGTAAAGCGTACCACCAGTGCAGATGGTCCCAACCCGGGTGAAACAGCTTATAGTAATTCTACCAATAGAAATGGAAATTTATGGTTGGCCTCTCAATTTTATACTGGTAAAAAATGCACAACATGCAAAGTTGCTAGTATAAAGACCTCTCCATCTACAGAAGAAGATAATTTAAATAAACATGTGTTCGTTTACCCCAATCCGGTAAAACATACTTTGAATATTGTTAACTTAAGTACAGATTCAAAAATAAAGCATGTAAGCATTTTTGATATTACCGGTAAATCGGTTTACAGTAACGGCTATACTAAAAGTATAGATATGTCTGGTTTTTCCAAGGGCTTATATATATTGAAGTTGGAGTCTGAAGAAGGAGCTACTTTATTGGTAAATAAAATTATATTGGAATAAAATTAAGATATCTGATTTTAATTTCAAGGCAGAAAATGCTTAACAGGCTAAAATATGTATTCGTAATAAAAATCCCTTATAAAGTTAAATTAAGGGATTTTTATAATACCATACCCAAATTTATATTGTTCAGCTAGAATCAAGAAAAATTAACAATAATGATATGACCAATATCATAATCAATTTATTTCAAAATGTGTTTATCAATACAAAAATGACTCTTTGTGGTGTCCACTGTTTAATAAAAACGCTATAGTTTTATGCTAAAACAGGAAAGTTGTTACCAGAAAACCAGGCAAAATTTGATGGAGTTATGGGAAAAAGATAAAAGAAATAAATCATGCTTTGATTTTATAAAAAGCAAACTAAAATAATAGCTAATTAATAAATTGATTTATATGAAAACCATAATTACGAAAATAGGAGCAATTTTTATTTTATCTTGTATTTTCCTATCTTTTAAAAATAGTGGTTCTGAGGCGGTATATTATTTTACAACGTTTAAGGTAGGAAATACAACAGAGCTTTTGCAAGCTGCAGCAGTAGTCCAGCCTGGTGATGTCATTGAATTGGAAGATGGTATCTATAATAATTTCTTATTGGAATTAAAA
>NZ_JAYMGV010000014.1:0-1898 GCF_035818475.1 Alterotamlana spongicola | reverse complement strand
TATTTTACAACGTTTAAGGTAGGAAATACAACAGAGCTTTTGCAAGCTGCAGCAGTAGTCCAGCCTGGTGATGTCATTGAATTGGAAGATGGTATCTATAATAATTTCTTATTGGAATTAAAAGTGGAGGGGCAAAATAATAACCCCATCACCATTAAGGCCGAGAACCCGGGTAAAGCTATTATAAAAGGAGCTTCGGCAATCCATGTTTACGGAGATCATTATATAATTAAAGGCTTATATTTTACAGAAGGAGCCCTGGATTCAAATCTAATCACCATGAATCATCCAGCTCAGCAAACTCTTGTTACTATTTTTGGTAGTCATGTAAGGGTCACAGAATGTGTATTTGACAACTTTATACCACTTAATGCATCAGGTAAAATTAGATACATTAGTAATGAGTTTGGGGCAAAAGGATTTCCACGTTTTGTGCGAGTGGACCACTGTAGTTTTATTTCAGTTAATAGAATAGACAACGGACAATTTTTAGCCCTTAACGGACACTTTCACCCAGGAGCTGTACATAGAGCCTTAAAAGGAAACTATGGAGACTATACTAAGGATGCTTTTTTAGACCAAACCCTTTTTGCAGATGCTGTATATGGAAGGCCACTTTATAATAGAGTAGATCACTGTTATTTTGGTATTGCAGATGGCAGTATATTACGATGGGGACATAATGGCGACAGGCAAAGAATGCCAACAGCTACTGAACTTAAAAATCAGTCAAACCCATTTCCGGCAAGTGCAGTCGCACAGGGTGAAATAAAAACAATAGGCGGTTCAATTTTTGATGCCAATCTTGTTGAGGGTCAAAGAACAGGTGATGGTGAAAGAATAGTGTCTAAGAATGGTCAAAATATCTATTTAAATAACACCTTTAGAAATGATTTAGGGCAATTAAGTTTAAGAGGCGGTACTAATGAAGTTGTTATAGGAAATTATTTTTTACGTGATGATTCTAGTAAGAGGAACAACAACAAAACTACAGCATGGAGTTCAAAGCATGTTATAGCAAATAACTATTTTCAAAACACCAAAGGTGCAGGTTTAACTTTAACCTCAGGGTATCAGGGAACTGGAACTGGACATGATGCAGTAACTTCCTCATACATTCTTTACAACACTTTTGAAACATTAGATAAAAAGGCATACTGTATAGATGCTAGAAGTATACGTGACAGAAGAACTGAGGAAGCATTAGCAGAAGGCAAGGTTTTTCAGCCATTAAAAGACAATAATTTTGAAGGAAATTTTTTCTTTAAGACATTAACTAAAAATGTATCAGAAGGTTTTGTGTTCCAGTATCTTTATCAACAAATTATAAATGAGAATAATTTTGAAGATAATTACTATTTGAATCACAATCAAATAGCTGAGTTATACATGTACAGTAGTAATTGGTTAGCATATAGACAGCAATATCCAAATAATAGTGATTATGACACACATTTTACTGAAGGGATAGAAAATCAGGGACAAATAGTAACCACCATGACTGGTCTAGATTCTATAACAAATGAAGTGATTACAAGAGATGAATTTGGGTTATTAAGAGTACAAGGAGCAAAATTTACTAAAAAGAATTTCGATCTACCTAACTTACAATCATTCCCATATGATATAGATGAACTAATTTCAGGTAATTTGCTTAAAATTACAGAAGTAAATAGACCACAACCACTACCACCACTACCACTATTTCCTGGAACCAATACTATTGATTTAAGTGACTTTGGAGATAGGTTAAACAATAATAAACCCATTCAGGCAGGAGAAGTAGGCGCACAGTGGTTTCGAGGAGAGCAAATAAAAATAAGTAAAGAGTTGAGTCCCATGTTCACCGGTCCACAAGTAGTTGAAATAGCAAACACAACAGGTTTGTTGGGAGATGA
>NZ_JAYMGV010000013.1:0-3825 GCF_035818475.1 Alterotamlana spongicola | reverse complement strand
AATATTTAATTCTTTTTCCAATAAAATAATTCTCTTTTCTTGATTTGAACAGGAATAAAGTAAACAGACAATAACTAAGAATTTAAAAATGTTCTTCATTGGTTTTTCAGCTTGCAGGTAACGGTTACGTATAAGAATAGTGCGGGTTTGCGTCCGAGGATTTTCCGAAGGAAAATCAGAGTGACCAAATACGCGCTAACCTTTTGATTAAGGAATAAACTTACGCATTATTTTTATGCAATGTTGTACGCAGTTTTTTAATTTTTTAATAAATAGCAATTATCTTTTAGTTGGATGTTTTCTCCATCGTAAAAGTCGATTTCCGCTTTTAAATTCTCAATAAATTTAAGTTCGTCAATAGGACAGATTTTCATAAACTTACTTTTGATAATTAAATCTCCATATTTGTCATAAATCGAAATGATTGCGTTGTTTTTATGATTATGCATCCAATCAACGTTAAACCAGTTTCCACTTGCATCTTTTTCAATCCAAAATGCTGTTTTTGGAATATTAGTGAGTTTCATCAAAGAGTCAATTTCTTTTGTGTATTCAGATTCCCATCCGATTCCGTTTAGTTTATCCAAGTAATTGTCCATTTGGGAATTGTAAATTTCAATTCCGTTTTGTTCTGATTGATTTACTAAACAACCAAAATTCACAGCCTTAAATCCGTATTTTTTGCTAACTGTATTAATATCTGAAGATGTTAACATAGACTCTCCAATAAAAATAATTTGAGGATTATTTTTTGCAATATCAGACTTCGCAGTTAAATAGTTATAGCGACTAAAGAATCCAAAATTCCAAAGTGTAAATCCAATTCCGAGTAACAAGATTGTAATAAAAATCAGATTTTTCTTCTTTCTCATTCGGTTTCTCAAATTGCGTACAACGGTTTTGTATAAGAATAGTTGCGGATTTGCGTCCGAGGATTTTCCGTAGGAAAATCAGATGTAACAAACACGCAACTACCTTTGCTTTAACATTAAACCGCAATTATTTTTATACATTGTTGTAGCCAGTTTTTTATTCCTAATTCGTAATAAACCAAAGTGAGATACTAAAAATAATCCATATTAATGAGGTTGTTAGAAGAGTTTGGTAATATTTATTTTTTAATTTTTTATCACGTCCCATTCTAGAATAAAAATCTGCAATCATTTTAAAACTCGAATTTAAAAAAGGATACCTATATCCAAAGTTTTCCATTTGAAGCCTCATCCAATAAATAATTCCTCCGGCAGAAATAGCCGCTAACAACACCAAAATTATTAGGAAATCAATCATTATTGTATTGTTTTTTTATTTTTTCTACCCAACTTTTTTTATTTTCAATAATTTCAGGTGTTAATTCATTGATTTCGTTTTCTTCTATTTTTTCCAAGCAAGCTGAAAGTATTGTTTCAGTTCCACAAATTTCTAATATTTCATCTCGGTTAGGTTCTCCAAATTCTAATGAAATCATAGACGACCAAATTGCTACACGATATTGATGTTCAACGATAGATCCACAGAAACTTTGAAGTCCGATTTCCTGAATTATTTCTTTTCCGAGTTCGACTAGTTGTTTGTACTCTTTAAGTTCAGATTTTTCAAAGTCAAAAGGATGAATTCTAGAAAAATATAGGTTTTTACATCCAAATAGATAGTCAGTCATTTTGGTATTCATTGTTTTTCTCAAATTGGCTACAACGTTTAGGCTATAGGTAGTTGCTTAATGTTACTAAAATAGCAAAAAAGCACAAAGTGAGGAATATTCGGAGAATATTCCGATTGGCTCTTACGATACTCAAGCAATTACTTATAGCCATTGTTGTGCTTAGTATTTTTTTGTCGCTATTATTATTCCAGTTGACCAATTCATTTTAGTCAAATTAAAATCTTTTCGGTTTTCCAAATATTCAATTAATTTGTCCACATTTTCTTGGTGTCCATTAGGCCAATTAGGTTGAGCTAACATATCATCAATAATGTATAATCCACCAATTTTTAATAAATCAAGTATTTCATCGACTTCACTATATTTCCCAGGCCAAGCATCTGCAAAAATCAAGTCAAAAGTATCTCCTTTGTAATTTTTTATCCATTCAGTTCCGTCTGCGCATATTATATCAATTCGTTCATCTTTTCCAAAATAATATTGAGCTATCTCAATCAGTTTTGGGTCATTGTCCACACTAATTAATTTAGATTCATAGTCCATTCCGTCTATCATCCAAGATAGTGACAGCCCAATACCTGTTCCTAATTCTAATATGTTCGATTTTGGTTTAGATGTTATTAATGTTTTTAATAATGTTCCGATATAAAGGTCAGAAGGCATCGTGAATCCAATTTCATTAGATTTTTTTTCGATTTCTGGATGAATTTTTGGTTTGTCCAGAATATTTAAATCGTTCATATTTTTGTTTTTTATATGTCGTTGATGTTCTCGTGGTATTAAGCACAACGGTTGGTATAAGATTAGTTGCGTGCATAAGCACTAAAATAAGTAAATAAACACTGGCTGGAAAATTCCGCAGGAATTTTCCAAGTAAGCACTTGCCGAGCAATTAATTTTATACGTTGTTACCCAACGTTTTTTAATCAAATCCCTCACTGAAAAATTCTTCAAGGGTCATATCGAAAGCTCTGGCAATCTTGACTAGGCTCGTATATTGTAAATCAGTCCCAGTTTCATATCTACCATATTGGGCTCTATGAATTCCGTTGTCAAATGCAAAGTTCTCGTAACTACTATAACCCTTTTTGATTCTCAATGATTTTATCCGTTTGGCTAGCTTCTTAATTTCTTTTGGTTTATTCATTGAGTAAAGAAATCAAGTTCACTATTAATAAGTTACTACTAATTAGTAGTTATTTGAGAAAATTTTACTACATTTGAAAACAGTTATTTATAATCAAAATGTTAACTAAAGAAAAGCAAGAGCATTTATCTAAATTAATTGATAGCGGCTGTATCTCTACAGAGGAATTGACCAAATGTTTGGATATGGGAGTCGAAATGTTATTCTATATAGAAGAGGATACTTTTGATAGAAAAGAAATTCAAAATGTTGTTTTTGCTATTAGGAGAGTCATTCTTGCTTTAAGAAAAAAGAAATAAAGGTTATTATTTATGTTCTTTTTCACCCTTCTAAAAACCTTAAATCTAAATAGTTATTATTAGAATTTTCTGGGTCAACATATAATTCAGTTGTCTCTTTAATTGCAAAATGCATTTTCAGTTTTGTTGAGTCCATGTCTATGTTCAATTTGTATTTGATTAGTTCGTCTTTATAGGGAACTTCTAAGAGAATAACATTATGGTTTACATCAACATACTCATTTCGTTGTTGTGTTCCATGTCCAACTGAAACCTCTTGCCTATAGTTATTTGTTTGGATTTCTAAAAGGTCTAAGTTTATAGTGATTTTATCTCCACAAGAAATTAATTTTCTAATTTCTGAGGCTTCATCATCTTGAATTTGCTTTGATTTTAATTTATTTTTAATAGTCCAAATTATAAATGGCATTATTAAGATTAATCCAATTCCTATGAAGTAGAAATTTGTTTCACCAACATAGTTTCGTCTTGACCTTCCTCCAACTCCAGCGTAAATAATTAAAAAACCTAATAATGTCAATCCGATGAATATGTAGCTTCCAAAGTCGGATAATATTTTTTTAAAGTCCATTTCGCTAGTTTGTCAAATGTTGGGTAACGTTAATTGCAATAGGCGTTTTAATGCCTATTGCATGGTGTTATGTACTGTAGCTTTAACGGTTTTTTAAAGTTGCTCTGGCAAACAGGTCCTTATACGCATGCTTTGCAGATATTCT
>NZ_JAYMGV010000012.1:0-5261 GCF_035818475.1 Alterotamlana spongicola | reverse complement strand
TTGTCGTAATCTACTTTATATTTTAACCTTACGAAAGTTAATTTGATATATTTAAAATAAAATCGGGGTTCACAAATCGTCAACATCTCTTGATTATATCACAACAAATATCTATTGCCGAAGTGGTTAAGAAATTAGGTTCAAATCTGTAAGCGATGCCTACTTTATTTTGTAAATTAAATTCGGTTATTGTAGCTATTAGCTACAATATTATTATTTTATAAAGACATTCCGCGTTTCCATGGAATGAAATCATCCTGTCTTAACTGTTTGGCCTTGGTTAGTTTTCCACTAGCTACTTCAATAACATAATCCAACAAATCTTCACCAGCCTTTTCGATGGTGGAAGTACCATCAATAATAGCACCGGTGTTAAAATCTATTATATCGGACATTTTATTGAATAACTTAGAATTTGAGGAAACTTTTACCACCGGAGTAATAGGGTTTCCTGTCGGAGTACCCAATCCTGTGGTAAAAAGGATGATATTACACCCTGATCCAGCAAGCCCAGTAGTGGATTCGACATCATTACCGGGGGTACAAAGTAAACTCAGTCCTGATGCTTTCACTTGTTCTGTATAATCCAACACATCTTCAACGGGCGAAGTTCCTCCTTTCTTTGCTGCTCCGGCTGATTTAATGGCATCTGTTATCAAACCGTCTTTAATATTCCCAGGAGAAGGGTTGTCACAAAAACCTGCGCCCAGTGCATCCGCCTTTTTGTTATAGGTTGACATGAGTTTTGAGAATTTCTTTGCCTTTTCATTATTCACGCACCTATTAATCAATTCTTGTTCCACTCCATTTAATTCGGGAAACTCAGAAAGTATGGTCTTTCCTCCTAGTCCAACAATTAAATCTGATACATGCCCTAAAGTGGGATTAGCGGAAATTCCTGAAAACCCATCAGAACCGCCACATTCCAAACCTATGACAAGTTTGCTCAATGGAGCTGGCTTCCTCTCTATTTTATTGGCCTCAATGAGTCCCGCAAATGTTTTTTTAACGGCTTCGGCAAGGAATTCTTGTTCTGATTCACTTTGCTGTTGTTCTAGAATATAAATAGCCCCTTTGTGATTGGGAGACATTTTACTCAAAGCGTTTTTCAAAATACTCGCTTGTGCATGTTGGCACCCTAAACTTAAGACGGTAGCTCCCGCTACATTGGGGTTATTAATATAACCGGCTAAAAGATGACATAATGCTACGGCATCTGTCGTTGCTCCTCCACAACCTCCTTCATGGGTTAAGAAATGAATACCATCTACATTTGGAAATAATGGATTCTTGTTAAGCTTATTTTGTGGCTTTATAATATTTTTATTCAAAATGGTATCTATTGAGATCCCGTTCTTGTAATCATCAATTAAGGAATCAACATCAAAACTTAAATGCTGTTGTTTTCCAAACCCTAATTTTTCAATTAAGGCTTCTTTCAGTACCTCTACGTTTCTATTCTGGCAAAAAACCAATGGGATAACCAACCAATTATTCTCTGTCCCAATATTACCATCTGCTCTGTGATACCCGTTAAATCTTTTTTTTATGAATTTTGAAACATCCGGAGCTTCCCACTTTACTTTTTTCATTGCGCTTTCTGTACTATAATGCTCGGTTTCATGTGCTAAGTTGGTTGTACTTATAAGCCCTCCTTTGGGAATTTCTTTTTTGGCCTTTCCGACAGTTACACCATACATATGAACAATATCTCCTTTTCTAAGGTTTTTAGTCGCAAATTTGTGTTTGGCAGGAATATCATCAAGAATGTGATACTCTTTTGAATTAAACTTAACTCTTTCGTCCTTCTTTAAGTTAGTTAACGCTACTATGACATTATCCTTGGAATGTATTTTAAGAATTTTATTTTGACTGCTCATGTGGAAGTTTTAGAAGTTAAAATAACTGCAATAAAATTGGTAGGCATTAGCCCTTAACTAAATAATAAAAGGATATTTTGAATTTATATTATTAAGTAATAAACATCTACCTTAGGTTGGATTAATCTATAAAATAATGCTATCAATTCTAATTACCCTAAATTTTTATCAAGCAGTTAAATATTTATTTGTTATGAATATTATTATAATTCGATCGAGTATTTGATGTTTTAATCATTTCCTCTAATTTTAATTTCACGTTCTTTAATAAGCAAGATATTTCTCTAACAATAAATATACTAAGATCAACCTATACTTATTTGCTCATTTTAATTCATCCACCAAAGCTGTTCCCAGCTTTCATCCCCATCATTTTGTTGAGGAATTCCTGGAGTGCTGCGCCCTTCTCTAATGTATTTGGTCAATAGCCCTTTTAGCTCCTCTACTTTATCGAGGTGTTCAGCTACAAGATTGCTAGCTTCTTGTGGATCTGCTTTTAGATTATACAGCTGCATTTTAGGCAAGGTATCTAATATCTCCTTCTTATTTGGGTAACTCCAACCTCCTGAACCCGCACACATGGACAGTTTCCAATTCCCTTTACGAATGGCAAAACTTCCCTTTATGGAATGGTGCACCGTAGCCTCCCTTAGTGGTGCTTCCAAAGTTTCCCCAGTAAGCACAGGTAATATATTGTAGCTATCCTCTCCTTCATTATCTTTCAATTGATAACCTGTTATAGCCGCCACGGTTCCCATTAGGTCATTCAAAGAGATTATTTCATCACTCACTGCTCCTGCTTTTATTCTTGCCGGCCATTTGACAATAAATGGTACACGATGCCCGCCTTCAAAAATATCTGCTTTATGCCCCCTAAAAATACTATTGGGGTAGTGTCCTTTTTCAATCATTTCATTAATATCTGCTGCAGGAGAACAACCATTATCGCTGGTGAAAACAATCAAGGTGTTTTCTTCTATTCCTGCATCTTTTATAGTTTGTATAAGTGCCCCCATATAATGATCTATCATCATCATAAAATCTCCGTAAGGGTTTAATCCACTTTTGCCCTGCCATTCTTCTAAAGGTAAGATTGGTGTATGTGGTGAGGGCAAAGGTAAATACAAGAAAAAAGGTTTATCATTTTGTGCCTGTTGCTTTATATATTTCATCCCCCTCTTGAAAAAATTTGGTGTTACCTGCTCGTGCTCAAAATCAGGGGCAGTTGGCCCTTTACGCCATTTGGTATATTTTCTTTTGTTTTCTGTTATCGTTGTAGGCTGCGCAGTTACTTTTCCATTTTCTACATACACATAAGGTGCCATATCTAAGGAGCCACAATGACCATAAGCATAATCGAATCCTAAATCATTAGGTGAATTTTTAATAGGTTTTGAAAAATCTACATTATCAAAACTTCTCGTATCCCAGCCTATCTCAACAATAGTGTCTTTTTTAACTTTTTCTGCCCAGTCCCAGCCTAAATGCCATTTGCCAATAAAAGCAGTATAGTAGCCCTGCTTCTTTAACAATGACGCAACAGTTGTCCTGGAGGATGGAATTAATCCCGGAGATCTTCCAGTAAGTACGCCTTGCTTGAGTTCAGAACGCCAATTATAACGCCCTGTCATGATACCATAACGGGTAGGTGTACAGACGGAAGAACTGGTATGCGCATCTGTAAAACGTATCCCCTCTTCAGCCATTTTATCAATATTTGGTGTTTTAATTTTTCCTTCCGGGTTATAAGCACCTATATCTCCATAACCTAAGTCGTCTGCTAACACATAGATGATATTGGGCGGAGTATCTTTCGGTGCCTTTGTTTCTTTTTTTCCTAAGGCACATCCTACTAACAGTATGCCGACTATTGCTAAAAGTTGGAACATTAATCTATTGTAATTCTTCATATTTTAATTTTAGAAGCTAAAGCTCCATTATTTTACATTAATTAGTTGAAATGTATTTAGTTCAAATTCAGGTAAGGATACAATTATATTTTTTGCTTGCTTTTCTATAATTAAATTCTTCATTATCAGTTTTTTTTTATAAAAATCAAGAATTTCCAATTGACTATGCTCTTTTTTGAGCTTGAACACTAATATTATGGTTATAACTAGAAAAAACCAACTTTCACAAAAAACTGATTAACAGTAATTTAATTTAAACATCCTTTTATTTTAAACACATAAGCTTCTGCTTCTATGCTACCTTCTTTAGGTAGGTCTATTGATTGAGGTTTTAGATACAATGTTTCTACATCATGGTTATCATTACTAATTCTCCCTCTAAATTCAATAATACGATTTTGAAAACCATTAGGGTTTACCTGTACGCCATTCATATATCGTGGTCCTCCGTTATTATCTATAAGGACAGTTGTACCACCGTCATTAGTTATAGTACCATTATTATAAACAAACAAAGGATCATTAGTGGTAGTACCTGAATCAGCAACTTCAATTATTATACCTCTATTACCTGTGTTATAGTTTTTTCTAAAATCATTATACTGCACCGTAGTTTGCGCAGAAATAACCGCTGATATAAATAATAATAATAAAGTAATTTTTTTCATAATTTTTTGGATTAATTGATAATAGTTCTTTATATAAATCATAATTTACCGCAATGTATATACAGCGCAGCACCTATAAAATATGGGCTAAATTAAAAAGTAACAGGTTTCATTATTATTACAAATTGACCAAGTTTTACCTTAAATCATTCAATCCCTTTTTTTTAAAATAAAGCTTTGATAACCTAAAAGAGAGGTTCATAATATTTAACTGGGAGCGTTCACTTTCCCAAAGAATTGATTGGGCAGGTTACTAGGAATTGCTTTACTTGTTTTTTATTTATAAAGCATGTCATTTTGAATTTTGTCTTGCATTATATAAAATCTTAACAATATTATGATAGCTTAAAGTGAATCTTAATTTAAAATAGGCAGTTTGTTCAGTTATAATAGAACAGGTTGACAATAGTGCTTATTGGTAAACTTAATATTTTATCAAGTCTGAGCTGGACTTGCAATAAAAAAGTGGACAATTAATTGCGAGATTTAAGCGGCTACATTTTGGTTATACATTTCGGTTTCAAATTCGTTAATAGTTTTATACCCTAAAGTTGAGTGTATCCTTCTTTTATTATACCAAGTTTCTATCCAAGAAAAGATTGATAATTCAGCTTGAGACCTATAATTGTATTTATGTTTATACACCCATTCAGTTTTTAAGCTTTTAAAAAATGATTCTACTACAGCATTATCCCAACAGTTCCCTTTTCTGCTCATGCTTTGTTTTACTAGACCATCATAACTTTTAATGATATCTGTAAAAATATAACTAGCATATTGAGACCCTCTGTCAGAATGAAAGA
>NZ_JAYMGV010000011.1:0-5929 GCF_035818475.1 Alterotamlana spongicola | reverse complement strand
AAGGCTATTTCTTTTTGTTCATCTGTCCATTTCGGCTTTCCTCGACCTGGAAAACTATTCTTACCATAATCTTGTGATTCTTTTCGCCAACGATGTAATACCGAATACGGAATGTCTAATTCCCCACACACTTGTTTTGTGTTCCCTCGGGCATAACTTAATTCTACAGCCTTTTTCTTAAATGAAGGACTGTAATTTCTGTACTGTTTTTTCATGATTCAAAGTTAATTTATGCAACTCTAAATCTCGCATCTTTATGTCCAGTCTAATATAGTAAGTCCATTGCTAACGTAGCACACGCTAAAAGAGCAGCAAAAAATGCAATTAATCTATACAACGAAGTAAGATTACACTTATCTTTAGACTATAAAACACCTAATATGGTATATAAATTAGCAGCGTAAAATCAATTTTAACCTGTAGCCATATTTCAGGACAAGATATTTGAAAAACGATATGACTATTTTATCAAAATACCTATTAATTATACCATTGTTAATGTCTTGTAATTCAATTAAATACAAAAATAATTCAATCGAACTGAAAAATTCAGATATAGAAATGCAAGCGTTAATTGGAATTTTAAAAGAGGACTTAAAATATCACGAAAATATCAATTCAAAAATTACTAACCAGGAAATAAAAAAGTTGGAAAATGATATGAATATAAAAATTCCAGAACCCTATAAAACATTCCTTAAAGAATTTGGAAACGGAGCTGAATCTTTATACCATATTGACCAGCCAATTAATGGAATAAATATGGAATTCGGAGCAATACATTGGTTTGGGAAATTTAGAAAAAATTTAGGCGAAGAAATTAACACCGATGGTTTCGGTATTTATAAAAAAGATAGCTTATTGTGTTTAATGACCGAAAACTCAAATGGAGGAGCTTGGGTGTGGTTAACTTCGCAAACTAATGAAAATGGAGAATGGCCACTTGCTTATTATAATATTGACGACGGAAAATTATATTACAAAGTAAATAGTTTCAAAGAATGGATTCTAATAGCAACAAAATGCAAGTGTGAAGTCATTAGAAAACTAGATAAAGAGAATAAGTTAGGTTTAGGATAAATAAAAACGCAGTACAACACCGTATATAAAAAATTGCTAGTTTTATCCTAAACCAATGTTAGTTACTTTGTTTGCTAGCTTCTGATTTTTCTTCGGAAAATCCTCGCACACAAACATGCAACTTTCCATATACAAACACGTTGTGGTTAATTTAAAAAATGAAACAAAACTTATTAGAAATCCATAAGGAACTTTCAAAACTAGGCATTGAAAAAACGGTTCAGAGTCATACCACACTTATTGAGTATGGTGAAATGGCTAATAAACTATTTTTAATTCAAAAAGGCGGAATCGTTATGCTTCACGTTCATCCTAAGACAGCTATAGAGCGTGCCATTAATTTTTTCATTCCAGAGTTTCATCCAATAGCAAGCATTGCAGCACCTTATTATCTAGAAAAACCATCAGAATATCGCCTAAAAACATTTACCAATACTACATTTATAGAAATTAAAAAAGTTGACTTTGATACTTTTTTAAAATCATCTGATTACAGCGAGCAAATGATGGATTATGGAATAAAATCACTTTTAGAAAAAAACGAAATCAGAGCTAAACTTATAAGCTACACTAGCGAAGAAATGCTACGATATATTCACGAAAAGTTGCCCCAGATTCTTCAAAATATTCCATCTAAATATGTTGCCAATTTTTTAGGTATTACACCTCAATGGTTTAGTAGATTAAAACAAAATCTCTAGCACCTCAAATCTGAAATTAATTTCAGATTTGAAAAATACACATAACCTAACTTTGTAATAATTTTTTACATCCAAATGACAAGGTTAGTTATTATCATTTTTGTTTTCTTTCTGCTCGATTTATATGCCTATCAAAGTATAAAAACGCTTATTGATACTAGTCTAGCAAAAGGGCTATTTTTTGGAGTTAGCTTAATTGTAACCACACTCTGTTTTTATACCTATCTCATTGACAGGGAAGTATTTCCTACAGCTATAGCTAATATTATTGTAGGCGCTTTTATTATTTTAAGCATTACAAAATTGGTGCTCATTACTTTTCTTTTATTAGAAGATGTAATTCGGATTTTCGAATATGTTCTATCACCCAAAAAAATCACGCATATACCTTCGCGAAGAAAATTTATAAGTCAAATTGCTTTAGGTGCTGCTGCCATTCCTTTTGCTTCGTTACTTTATGGTGTTTTTAAGGGGAAATACAATTACAGGGTTATTAAACACAGCTTATATTTTGATGGGCTTCCTGAAGCTTTTGATGGCTATAAAATTACGCACGTCAGCGATTTTCATTGTGGCAGTTTCGATAATAAAGAGAAAGTAGAATATGGCATCGATTTAATAAACCAACAAGCATCAGACCTTATCGCTTTCACCGGAGATTTGGTAAATTTAAAAACTTCAGAATTACAACCTTGGAAAGCTACTTTTTCTAAACTTAAAGCAAAAGATGGTGTATTTTCAATATTAGGGAACCACGATTATGGTGATTATGCACAGTGGGAAAGCAAAAATGATAAGCAAGATAACTTTACTCAAATGCTTGTGCTCCAAAAAGAAATGGGGTTTGACCTTTTGCTTAATGAGAAAAAGTACGTCCAAAGAAACAACCAACAGATCGCTATTATAGGCGTTGAAAACTGGGGTAAAGGTTTCGTAAAAAAAGGTGATTTAAGTAAAGCTATTGGTGCAAATGTCAAAGACAAATTCAGTGTGGTATTAAGTCACGACCCAACACATTGGGAAAAAGAAATCATACAACATTCGCACCCTTTGCAGCTCACACTTAGCGGTCATACACACGGTATGCAAATGGGCATTGAAATTCCAGGTTTTATAAAATGGAGTCCCATAAAATATAGATATAAACGTTGGGCAGGAATTTATAAAGAGAACGGAAAATATATAAACATCAATAGAGGATTTGGCTTTTTGGCATTCCCAGGAAGAATTGGCATTTGGCCAGAAATAACAGTTATAGAATTAAAGAAAAAAACATAAAAATGAATAAATGGACTTCAGAAAATATACCTAATCAACAAGGCAGCGTAGCTATTATCACAGGCGGCAACGTAGGCTTAGGTTTTGAAATTGCCAAACAGCTAGCCAATAAAAACGCTACAATAATTATTGCATGCAGAACAGTTTCTAAAGGTGAAAAAGCCATTAAAGACATAGAAACTCAACTCAATAAATCCATCAACGCAAATATAATACCGTTGGATTTAACAGATTTTGATTCTGTAAGAGCCTTTACCGAAATTTTTAAAAGCAAATACAACAGATTAGATTTGCTTATCAACAATGCTGGTGTGGTAAACCTCAAAGAAAAAGGAATTACCAAAGACGGATTAGAAATGCATATGGCAACCAACCATTACGGGCATTTTGCTTTAACAGGGTTGCTGTTCGACCTAATTTGCAAAACCACAAACGCACGGGTAGTTACAATGAGTAGCGGTGGACATAAATATGGAAATATTGATTTTAACGATGTTAATTGGGAAAAACGCAAATATCACAGAGTAAATTCCTATGGTGATAGTAAGCTGGCAAACCTTTTGTTTGTTCGTAGCCTTCAAGAGAAATTTAACGGTCAAAAAACCAATGCTATTTCTGTTGCAGCCCACCCTGGGTTATCGGCTACCGAACGTCAACAAACCATTGGTATTGGCGGTTGGCTTACCAAAGTATTGGCACAGCCAGTTTGGAAAGGTGCTTTACCTGCTTTACGAGCTGCTACCGATTCCAAAGTAAAACCTATTGAATATTACGGTCCAAAATATGGGATGTTTGGTTATCCTAAATTGGCTAAAATGGATAAAAAGACTTTTGATAAAGCTGTTGCCAATAAGCTTTGGAAACTGTCTGAAGAAATTACAAACGTAACATTTAATAGATGAAATTTATTGCAACAGTTGTTGGCGGAACAGGCTTAGTAGGCAATTTTCTCATACAAGAACTTTTAGCCGATGAAAACTGCAAACAAGTAAATTTTATCACCCGAAGAAAAATTAAACTTTCGCACCCAAAAATAAATGAGTGCATTATTGATTTCTCCAGAGAAGAGGATTACAAAAAGCATATTACTGGTGATGTATTATTTTCTTGTTTAGGAACAACTAGAGCACAAGCGGGAAGTAAAGAAAAACAATATTTGGTAGATTACACCTATCAATATACTGCGGCAAAAGCAGCATCTGAAAACAATATAAAAAATTATGTACTGGTTTCTTCCCCTTGGTCAAGCATAGATTCGTCTAACTATTACTGTAAAATGAAAGCTAAACTCGAAATTGATGTGGAAGCTTTATCTTTTGATAAAATTGCCATCATTAAGCCTAATGGATTAATTGGAGAGCGAAACACAACAAGGATTGGTGAAAGGTATGGATTAAAGATTTTCTCTTTCTTGACGAGAATCATTCCACCCCTGAGAAAACACCAACCAATTCAAGCTATTAAGGTGGCTAAAGTGATGCTACTTTCGTTTTATAAAAGTCTTTCAAGTCAATCAAAAGTATTGATGATAGAGAGAACTGAGTTGGATGAATTATTTAAAGAAAAAAAAACTACACACAGCAACTTATATAAAAAATAGCGGTTTAAGTACTTATTTTAAAGTTGATTTTATAAATTTATCATTAGTTATAAATCGAAAAGTTAGTGCATAAAATTCGCTACTTTTCATATACAAGACCGTTGTAAACAATGCCCAAACTGAATGTTGAAAAATGAATTTGGACGAACTAACAAAAAACATACGCAAAGTTTCTAAAGAAGAAACAGTTCAAAAATTAGCAGATAATATTCAGGAATGGAAAACTGATGAAAGAAATGCTGCTGAATTAAGAGATACTGTTGAACGATTTCTTGGCAACTCGTGGATTGATAAGCCAACAGACTTTGACAAGGTTTACGCAATGTGGACCGAATTTAGAAAATCGGCAATTGATGGAATTGGAGGAATGACAATGAATGAAAGACTTTATTGGTTCGGACTATTTGGTTTGTTTGATAATGCGAAAAATGACGCTGAACAAGAAAAATATTACGAAAAATTAATGGCGAAAAAATAAAAAGCACAGTTTACAACAATGGTAATCGTTGCACAAGCACTAATAAAATCAGATTTTAGTTCAAAAGCACCTTTTTAAGGAGTCTTGATCTTTAAAGAAGTCTAGTTTGTTTAACATATTCAAGGTCGTCAATGGTCTTATTTTAATTGATATTAGAGCTTTTAGTTGAAAATAAAATGATGCATACCTTTGGCATCGCTTTTCACGGTTTTTGCAGTGAATTTTAGGTACTTCTTCAGGTTATAGGCCATAGCAGATAGATGCATCACCTTGTTGGCCTGTGCTATACCAATGGTATTTATCTTCCTGAGCCCCATAAACTGGGTAAGGGTTCCAAATACAGGTTCTACGGTACTTTGGCGTTTCCCTTTCATATACCTGCCTCGTTTACTGTTTATCCTGGTATTGTTTCTTTCGTATTGTTCACGGTAATAAGTAACAGAAAACTTCTTCTCCTTGGCTGTTTTACCAAGGCACTCCTTGACCACCGGGCAACCTTTACACTGGTGGGTGGAACTACGATATTCTTTCTTCTTGGTTTGGGTCCTATAATCTAAAAATCCTTTCTTAAAGGGGATTATCTCACCTTGTGGACAGATATAATGGTCTTCTAATTTATTATAAACAAATCCTTCAGGACCACCTTTATAAATACCATGGGGTGGGATATGGACTTGCAATAAAAAAGTGGACAATTAATTGCGAGATTTAAGCGGCTACATTTTGGTTATACATTTCGGTTTCAAATTCGTTAATAGTTTTATACCCTAAAGTTGAGTGTATCCTTCTTTT
>NZ_JAYMGV010000010.1:0-2500 GCF_035818475.1 Alterotamlana spongicola | reverse complement strand
AAAGCGAGTCTGAATAGGGCGTATAGTTAGTAGTGGTAGACGCGAAACCGTGTGATCTACCCATGGGCAGGTTGAAGCTGTAGTAACATACAGTGGAGGACCGAACCGGTTGACGTTGAAAAGTCTTCGGATGACCTGTGGGTAGGGGTGAAAGGCCAATCAAACTCGGAAATAGCTCGTACTCCCCGAAATGCATTTAGGTGCAGCGTTGATTAATAGTTTTATAGAGGTAGAGCTACTGATTGGATGCGGGGGCTTCACCGCCTACCAATTCCTGACAAACTCCGAATGCTATAAAATGTTCATCAGCAGTGAGGGCATGGGTGCTAAGGTCCATGTCCGAGAGGGAAAGAACCCAGACCATCAGCTAAGGTCCCCAAATGTATGTTAAGTTGAAAAAACGAGGTGAAATTGCTTTGACAGCTAGGATGTTGGCTTGGAAGCAGCCATTCATTTAAAGAGTGCGTAACAGCTCACTAGTCGAGCGATTTTGCATGGATAATAATCGGGCATAAACATACTACCGAAGCTATGGCATCGATAAGATGGGTAGGGGAGCATTGTAGTGTCGTTGAAGGTAAACTGTGAGGTTTGCTGGAGAAGCTACAAAAGAAAATGTAGGCATAAGTAACGATAATGCGGGCGAGAAACCCGCACTCCGAAAGACTAAGGTTTCCTCAGCTATGCTAATCAGCTGAGGGTTAGTCGGGACCTAACGCGAACCCGAAAGGGGTAGTGGATGGACAACAGGTTAATATTCCTGTACCTGCTCTTACTAAAAGTGACGGAGGCGTATATTTGGTGCGTGCTGACGGAATAGCACGTTGAAGCCAGTGGTAACACGGCGATAGTACACTAAGACTTCGGTTGCGGTGATAATCCAGAGAAGCGACTTCCAAGAAAAGCGAAAGAAGCAGCCCGTACCCTAAACCGACACAGGTAGTTGGGATGAGAATTCTAAGGAGCTCGAGAGATTCATGGCTAAGGAATTAGGCAAAATAGACTCGTAACTTCGGGAGAAGAGTCGCCCCCGCATATGCGGGGGCCGCAGTGAAAAGGTCCAGGCGACTGTTTATCAAAAACACAGGGCTATGCTAAAACGAAAGTTGATGTATATGGCCTGACACCTGCCCGGTGCTGGAAGGTTAAGTGGAGGGTTTAGCTTCGGCGAAGATCTCAAATGAAGCCCCAGTAAACGGCGGCCGTAACTATAACGGTCCTAAGGTAGCGAAATTCCTTGTCGGGTAAGTTCCGACCTGCACGAATGGTGCAACGATCTGGACACTGTCTCAGCCATGAGCTCGGTGAAATTGTAGTATCGGTGAAGATGCCGATTACCCGCTGTGGGACGAAAAGACCCCGTGCACCTTTACTATAGCTTAGTATTGGTTTTGGATAAGTAATGTGTAGGATAGGTGGGAGACTATGAAGTGGCGTCGCCAGGCGTTGTGGAGTCATTGTTGAAATACCACCCTTTGCTTATCTAGAGTCTAACTTTCAAATGAAAGGACAGTGCTTGGTGGGTAGTTTGACTGGGGTGGTCGCCTCCAAAAGAGTAACGGAGGCTTCTAAAGGTTTCCTCAGCACGCTTGGTAACCGTGCGTAGAGTGCAATGGCATAAGGAAGCTTGACTGAGAGACCTACAAGTCGATCAGGTACGAAAGTAGAGCATAGTGATCCGGTGGTTCCGCATGGAAGGGCCATCGCTCAAAGGATAAAAGGTACGCCGGGGATAACAGGCTGATCTCCCCCAAGAGCTCACATCGACGGGGGGGTTTGGCACCTCGATGTCGGCTCGTCACATCCTGGGGCTGGAGAAGGTCCCAAGGGTTGGGCTGTTCGCCCATTAAAGTGGCACGCGAGCTGGGTTCAGAACGTCGTGAGACAGTTCGGTCTCTATCTACAGTGGGCGTTAGAAATTTGAGTGGATCTGACTCTAGTACGAGAGGACCGAGTTGGACTAACCTCTGGTGTATCAGTTGTCGCGCCAGCGGCATTGCTGAGTAGCTACGTTGGGAAGGGATAAGCGCTGAAAGCATATAAGCGCGAAACCCACCACAAGATGAGATTTCTTTAAAGGGTCGTGGGAGATGACCACGTTGATAGGCTATAGGTGTAAAGGCAGTAATGTCATAGCCGAGTAGTACTAATAACCCATAGGCTTATTGTACGCCTGTTTTTTTAAAAGAGTACAACAAATTATTTATCATGATCTTGTTTTCAATATGTTAAGATATTTGCGCATAGCGCAGTTAAGAGTGAAAAGTTAAAAGAGAATAGTTTTTTTAAACTGTTAGCTGTTACTTATTAACTGTTAACTTACAATTTAAGGTGGTTATAGCGATGGGGCTCACCTCTTACCATTCCGAACAGAGAAGTTAAGCCCATTAGCGCCGATGGTACTACACTCGTGGGAGAGTAGGTCGCTGCCTTTTTTGATACTGTATAATCAGTGTTTTTATAAATCCCGATTCTTTTTTAAGAATCGGGATTTTTTTTT
>NZ_JAYMGV010000009.1:0-15592 GCF_035818475.1 Alterotamlana spongicola | reverse complement strand
TTTTAATTCCAATAAGAAATTATTATAGATACCATCTTCCAATTCAATGACATCACCAGGCTGGACTACTGCTGCAGCTTGCAAAAGCTCTGTTGTATTTCCTACCTTAAACGTTGTAAAATAGTCTTCAACATCAGAATCACTACTTTTGCTTGTTGTATTTCCTACCTTAAACGTTGTAAAATAGTTTTCAACATCGGAATCACTATTTTTAAAGGATAAAAAAATACAAGATAAAATAAAAATTGCTCCTATTTTCGTAATTATGGTTTTCATATAAATCAATTTATTAGAAAACAAGGAAATCAACAATTCTAAAAAAGCGCATTTTTTTTTCATATTTTTTTGAATTAAATAAGTTATACTTGTTTGTTTTTATATTATTTACCCGAACATCATAATTACCTCCAATAAATCTGGACTAAATTAAAAAATGATTAATTTTATTATTGCAATAAATCAATCAAGATTTACTCTAAATCATTCAAAAACATCAATTTCCTTTTAAAAATTAGACACAACAAAATTGAATAAACTTCCGAAGACCAATTGTTGTTTTTAAACAAAAAAACTGAATTAACCTAAAGAGAAATTTCCATCTCTTGAAACCACAACTTAAAAACTTTGATTTTGGACTTGCAACAAAAAATTGGACAATATGTTGCGAGATTTAAGCAGTTACATTTTTTGTTGCAAGTCCACATATTGGAACAACTTAATTCTGGAATAGAAGAGCAGATTATACAATTTGAGCTTTAACTTTTTTCAAATATAAAAAGCCTGTGGCTAATATTGCTAATAGGTCGTTGCATGTGCAAGACCATTCGGAGAATCCTACGGTTTTATAATAACTTATTTGCTTTACGAATTCAGCTACCCAATTCAAATCTCAACTATCACTAGTGGCCTATCTTAAATTCTTAAGTACCCTTCTAAACTTTTCTATTTCTTCAGGTGAAAGTTCCAGTTTCAAATAATCCTTCCCGAAACTTTGCTTGACCTGTTTCACATGTTCCAATACATATTTAAAATCTGCTTTAAGCCCTTCCATTTTTTCTTCTAACCGGTCGTATCTGATTTTAGGAATGGTAGTTTCTTCTTCCCATGCTTCTCCCCTTTCAACATCCTCAAACTTCTTCTCTATGAATTCAAAATCCTCGTCCAGAAACTCGTTATCTTTTTCCTCTTCAAGCTGTTGCTCAAACAACGATTGTAGCATAGCAACTGTTGGTAGGGTTTGGCTTTTCTCAATGTCTCTAATGATGGCAATGGCATTGTTAATTCTTCTTTTGATTCTAATTTCTATGGCACTCAGACTTCCGTCTATAGAGTCCAAAGGCGAGATTTGGTGCACTTCAAAAAAATCGAGCATCGCAAGCAAGGTTCCAGTATGGGAACTGGAAACCTTCTTAGAAAACTTCCTAAAGCGCCCAGCCACTTCTCTTTTGATACTAATGGCTGAAAACCGATATTTTTGATATGAATCTTCCATTTTTACTGTAAAAAATTGTTTGTTTATAGGGCTTTTAAGGGGTTTTACTGTAAACTAATCTATTCCACCTTTTCTACCACCCCCTCAAAACACCAATATACAGTGGCCTTACGGAGTAAATAAGACATGTAGCGCTGCGTTAGCACGCTACCCTCTTGCTTCTCCGATTTTGTCCCGCAGGGACCAAAAATCTACGAACAACATGCCCTTTAGGGTCAGTTGCTTTTTTATCATCTGCGACTCTTTTAAAGTTATCTAATTGATCGGAAATTGTGAAACGTGGTTTGGACTGAATTGAACAGGTTTGAAAGCATTTTTTATGATTTTCATTAAGGCAGTAAAAACAAACGTCAGATTTCAAACTTTTACACTCTGAAATTCACCAAAAGCAAAAAGACCTCTGATAATTCAAAGGCCTTGTTTTAATAGATTAATGTGTCTTTCTATCATATATTAAATACATACTTGTAATTATATAGATTTCGTATCGCTTCTTCTTCCAATAGGGTATCATAATCCAATTGGTTTTCTATGGCATAGGCTTTTAAATCGTTCCCACATTGTTGCTCAACATCAAGTTTGGAGTTTTCAAGCAACCGCTTTTGAGTTTCTGCATCGAGGTTATTATAATTCAAATAGACCATAACGAACTTATTACATTAACCCGTTATCGGCAAAACTATAATAGTGCCCATTTGGTACGATTATCAAGTGGTCCAATACATTGACATCAAAAAATTTGGAAGCTTTCTGTATCTTTTGGGTCAGTCTTTTATCGGCTTCACTAGGTTTCAATTGACCGGATGGGTGATTGTGTGCCAGAATAACACCAACGGAAAGCGTTTTGATTATCACGGCAAACAATATGCGCATATCTATCATGGTGCCAGTCAAGCTTCCCGTGGAAAGTTGATATACGCCTTTCATCTTATTGGCATTATTGAGTAATAACACCTTAAAGGTTTCCTGAAAACCTATGGTATCCCTATTCCAACTCTCAAAAAAGAGTTTGGCAGCATCTTCAGAACTTTTTATCCCTTTAGATTCCATAGTACGAATCTTCTCTTTATAGCTCACACTTATTTCGTTAACTTTATCTTTCATTGTTTGTCTGTTTAAGATTGATAATGAAAAAGAGGGTGATATGTATCTCTCAAACATTAGCACCCTCTTTATTTTTTTTAATTCCCCAGCAATAGGATTTCGGAAACAATGACTTCGGTTACATAACGTTTGTTACCATCCTTGTCTTCATAAGATCTTGAGGAAAGTTTGCCCTCTATAGCAATTTCTTTGCCTTTGATTACATACTTTTCAATTATGTCGGCTGTCTTACCCCAGGCAATGACCGTATGCCAATTGGTATCGGTCTGTTTTTCACCTTTGTTGTTCTTGTAGCTTTCATTGGTTGCCAATGACAATCTCGCGACTTTCTTTCCGTTGTCCAATGCTGTAATCGCAGGTTCTTGTCCTACATTCCCGATCAACTGTACTTTGTTTTTTAATGTACTCATGATTTAAAGTTTTTAAATAGCCTGCCTATAAGCAGACTGGTTAATAATTCCCTTTGGGTTTAAAGGCTCCCTTTTTATTCATTGTCTTCTATTTTTGAATTTTTGAATTCATGAATCTTCGATTTCAAGGCATACCATTAAATTTTAAGGGGTGATTTGTATGATTTCTTGCGTGCACCGCACCAATAGAGAAAGTGGGTTTTGTCAAGACTTTTAGAAAATAAATCAGGAGTGTCTGTGACGTCGTTTTTACTGAAGGACTAAAAACAAGGCAGAAGAAACCTTATTTTTTTCTAAAACTTGTATAGTCTTGACAAGTTCCATAAGGGCATTAGCAGATTCTTTTAGAACCATTTACGAGAATGCGTACCGGGTGTTAAGCATTTGAAGGAAATGGGGCTAAACTAGAAATGCTTATACCCTACCTGTTTTTCGTTGTCCCGAAAAACAACTAAAGGCTTTATCTATTATAAACCCCTTAAAATGTCCAGGCGAAATCTAAATGTTCCAGTATTGTCGAGCAAAAACCAAAGAAGTTTTTGACGATAATGCTGTTAAGAAACATTTAGGGTTTTGTCCTTCAGATTATCTTTTCTTTGAACACATTATAATTAACTGAATATATTTCTCTGTTTGATTATGCTAGACTCTGGTGTTCTTTGTTTAGCATTTTTTAATGACGCTTTAAGAGCTTTGCGTCTTTTATCATAAATCCAAAGCCTTAAATGTTTTAATAAACCTTGTTCATAGTCTGACAATTTATTTGGTGCTATCTCTTGCATGGCAGATACCATGTCCCTTTTTTGTCCGGAGTTATTAAACAAATTAGTATGCTGAAGTCCACACCATGTATAGATATTAACCCATTCAGATGGCATGGGTGCTTCAAAAGTTCTGGGCATCATGTAAGCAACAACCTCGGTAAGAGAAGCCATTTGTTCTCCTTTCATTTTGCATAACACCCTGCTCATAGTAATTTTATTGAGGACATTGGCCGGCACAGCATCTTGCCAGGCAGATTTAAAAACAATGATAGGGCTTGTTAGTGAATCCATAAAATCAAAAACAAAATCCTCTTTTGCTTTCTTTACATTAATGGGTTTTATCTCTGCCTTTGGAATGGTGTTAATTTCAAAATCAAAATCAAGTTGCAAGGTTTTAGGATTTTCCATAATATTAAATTTTAGGCCTGTCTGCCGACAGGCATGATGAAACAATATTTATGAGCACCACCAAACGGAAGTCAAAATTTTGTCTCAAATTTTAAAATGAAAAATTGGGGGAAACCTGAAAGGGGGTTCCGATTTTTTATGAAGAAAATTTGAATGCTAATATTTTGCGCGTTTAAATTGCAAGAATATTGCATTGATATAGTTTATACGTAATAGTTTTTAAAGCTATACTTGTGAAATGAAAGAGAAAATTAAATTAATTTGACCCGTAGAAAATGAGGTTCACAAATCGTCAGCATCGATTCATATTTGAATCAATTTCAATCGAGCTAAAGACAATAAAACTAGTATCTACGTCCGAATATCACTAATTTGATTCTACAACAGAATTAATAATAGATACCCGGTACTTTCGATTGGGAATTTTAATTAAGGAAGAAGACTTTTTCATCGTATTTATTAAGGTAGCTATTTATAATGCGTTGGATGTCTGCGTTGTCTTGTTTAAGTTCGATGGTTTTTTCGATCTCTAAAAGAGATTTGATTTTTGCGCCTTTTGAGGTATACCCAAACCCTTGATATGTGCCATTTTTGATTAGTACTAAAGCTATTTCATTTTCTGCTCTTCCTTTTTCTTTAATAACATATGAATCGTTATTGAGTAATAGTTTTAAAGCCTTTTGTACTCTTTGATTATAGCTTTGGATATCTTCGATATTTCTACACACCCCTCTGCAGGTTTTGATATGATAATGGAAGCAACCCCCTGAAATATTTTGAAGATTACAATATCTTGGACAGAGCTCGTATTTTTCGCAAAGTTCTTCTAAAAATGTTATACAATTTCTCTTGTTATAGAATTTAGCTATAGGATTTTTAAGCACTTTTAGGCTGTTATAAATGACATGCATTACGCCTTGCCTATCTTGGTACATCCCGATACCATAACTAAAACTATTTCGCTTTTGAGCTTGATTGTATTTTGGATATATATGCTTTATCTCATGGCTCTCCAATAGCAACGCCAGCAACTCATTACCTGTAAGTTGATAGGTTATATTAGCCGTATCATTACACAACTTTAATTCTTTATTTGCTTTACTATAGAGATGACTTAATACTCTTTGTTTGATATCTAAAGCTTTACCCACATAGATAACCTTACCATTGGCATCTTTGAAATAATACACCCCGGTTTTATTTGGTAGATTATCGATAACCATTTTTGGTAATAATGGTGGTAATGTTGCTTGACGTGAACGTGGATTTAAAAAAGAATTGAATGTTCCATTGGTATCTAGCGCCAATAGTTTTTCGAAGAGTATGACTGTTGCTTCTGCATCTCCTCTTGCTCTATGCCTCCCATTGATTTTTATACCCAAAGTTGTACACAGACTGCCTAAACTATAAGACCTTTGTCCAGGAATTAATTTTCTTGATAGACGTACCGTACATAATTTTTTGCGTTTAAACTCAGCCCCTAACTCTTGTAACTCGTATTTAATGACGTTGAAATCAAAATTGACACTGTGTGCTACGAATATGCAATCTTGAGTGTACTCGATGACCTCTTTTGCAATTTCGTGAAACCTTGGTGCTTTACGCACCATATCGTCCGTTATACCTGTAAGTCTTGTAATGCTATAACTGATAGGTACTTCTGGATTTACTAAGGTTGTAAATTCTTTTATTACCTTTTTACCATTATGAACGAAAATGGAGATTTCGGTAACTTTATTACCCTTTGCTCCTAGCCCTGTAGTTTCTATGTCGACAATAGCATACACTAAACGATTGCGGTTTTATCGATTGCCTTTAATTCTACTTTTAGTTCTTGGAACATATTTACAATGCTACTTAATTTTAGTTCTTCTTTATCATACTCTTGTGTATTAATACAGCATGTAAACTCCCATAGTTCTAAGACATTTTCGATATTAACCTCATAAGGTTGATATGCTTTATTATCAGAATATAACAATAAGCTTTTGTTTTCTTTGATTCGGTTATAAACACGCTTGTATACCAGACCATCTTCTTTGGTTAGTACAATATATGTTCTCCCGTCTTTGACATCTTGTAAGTCTTCAACATATTTTGCAACAATAAACGCCCCATCTTTTACTGGTAACATAGAATCTCCTTTTATAGGAAATGCGCGGTGTGTGCCTGTTGGCAAAAAAGGAAGTTTTATTTTTTGAAGTTGCTCGATATATTCAGGATCGGCATAACCCTGCAAATAACCTGCAGAAGCTTGAGTTGGTATGATTTCGATAAGGTCTTCATTATCTTCATTTACTGAAATTGGAAATAATACACGTTTGGTACCAATGTCTATAAATGATAAATCTTTTGATTTCCGCAGATCGACCTTTATTAATGTATCTATAGGGATTTTTGCATATTTTGATAACTCCATAAGTTTATTGACCGAGGGTTCATTCCTGCCCGATTCTATGGATGCTATTATAGCTCTGGTCCATTTTAATTCTTCCGCAAAGTACTCTTGTGAAAATTCTCTTTGCTCTCTAATATATCTAAGGTTTGATGCAAAATAATTCATGATGTTTCAAATTTACACAATAATTGTTTCAAAACGAAACTAAATTTGCATAAAATTTATTAAAGGATTATTTTGTACTTAAACTGTCACACATATTATAGCTTACGCTATGGTACTATAAAACCAGAAGACTTGCTTGTTTTGGGCAATAAGCATGGCATAAAACGAATGGTATTAACGGATATTAATAATACATCTGCTTGTTTGGATTTCGTGCGATTATCTGGTAAACATGGGATTAAACCCATATTGGGTGTTGACTTTAGAGATGGTGCCAAACAGCAGTTTATCATGATTGCCAAAAGTAATATTGGGTTTCAAAATATTAATAATTACCTATCTACTTTTTTGCATGATAGTAGTTTGAAGATTCCTGATATTGCTCCTGATTTGGAAGGTGTTTTTGTTATATACCCCTATGTGCATGGGAAAACTTATACTTTAAATACTCATAGTTTTATTGGTGTTAGACCGGAAAACCTCAACAAACTTAAATTTTCTGAATGGCATACTAAACGTGAACGTTTGGTGATTTTACAAACTGTAACTTTTAAAAATAAAAAAGGGTTTAACACCCATAGACTTTTACGAGCTATTGCCAATAATACTTTACTGAGTAAACTTCCAAAGACCGAAGAGGGTTTGGAAACGGATGTCATACTCTCAGCTAAAATATTAAAAGACATTTATGCTGATTACCCTGAATTGATTGCAAATACAGAGCGTGTTTTGGATAGTTGCCATATTGATTTTGACTTTTCTCAAGAAATACCAAACAATCAAAATGCTTATACAAATAATGAAGCTCTGGATTATCGTTTACTTGAGAAGTTAACTTATAGAGGGTTGTCTTATCGCTATAAAGATCCTGATGATTCTATTTACAGTCGCATTAAAAAGGAGCTGCACATTATAAAAGAAAAAGGATTTGTCTCTTACTTTTTGATTAATTGGAAGATTTTAAAATACGCCCGCAGTAAAGGTTATTTTTATGTGGGGCGTGGTAGTGGTGCTAATAGCATTATTGCTTATTTATTACGAATTACTGACGTTGACCCTGTTGAATTGGATTTGTATTTTGAGCGTTTTATAAATCTTTACCGTAAGAATCCGCCAGATTTTGATATTGATTTTTCATGGAATGACCGTGATGATATTACCGAATTTATTTTTAAACGCTTTAGACATACTGCTTTGATTACGGTTTATAACACTTTTAAGTTTAAAGCTTCTGTACGTGAATTGGGAAAGGTTTTTGGTTTGCCAAAATCTGAAATAGATGTATTAACTCGAGGTAAATACGATTTTAATAGCTTGGATAAGCTTTCACAGCTAGTACTTATTTACAGTAAATATATACAAGGGTTTCCTAACTATTTAGGAATTCATGCCGGAGGTATTTTAATTTCAGAAAAACCCATTCATTATTACTGCTCCACATTTATGCCTCCCAAAGGTTTTGCAACCACTCAATTTGATATGGTTGTTGCTGAAGATATTGGCTTATATAAATTTGATATTTTGAGTCAGCGTGGTTTAGGAAAAATCAAGGATACCGTAGAAATTGTGAAATACAACTACCCCAATAAACCAGCGATTGACATTCATGATATTAAACGATTTAAGGAAGACTCTCGCATCAAATACCTATTAAAAAATGCCAAAGCTATTGGTTGTTTTTATGTAGAATCTCCCGCTATGCGGATGTTACTAAAAAAACTGCAGGTTGATAATTATTTGGGGCTAGTTGCTGCCAGTTCTGTTATACGTCCTGGTGTTGCTAAATCGGGTATGATGCGTGAATATATTTTACGCTATCGTAACCCTGACCGAAGAAAGGATGCTCACCCTGTACTACAGGATATTATGCCTGAAACTTATGGTGTTATGGTATATCAAGAGGATGTGATAAAAGTGGCTCACTATTTTGGTGGTTTGACTCTAGGTGAAGCTGATATGTTGCGACGTGGTATGTCTGGAAAATTTAGATCTCGTGAAGAGTTTTTAAAAGTAAAACAACAGTTTTTTGCTAATTGTAAAGCGGATGGCAAAGCGGACAATTTAACAAAAGATATATGGCGACAAATTGAAAGTTTTGCGGGTTATGCTTTTGCGAAAGGGCATTCTGCCTCCTATGCAGTGGAAAGTTATCAGAGTTTGTTTTTAAAAGCTTATTATCCTTTGGAATATATGGTAGCTACTCTCAATAATGGTGGTGGTTTTTACAGCGCTGAATTGTATGTGCATGAGGCAAGAATGCATGGAGCTATTATTGAAGCTCCTTGTATTAATCGTAGTAACCATTTAACTGTTATTGATGGTACTACTGTTTATTTAGGGTTTGGGTTTTTGCGTGCTTTGGAGTCTAATACCATAAAGCGCATTATTGTTGAGCGTTCTCGTCGTGGCCCTTTCATTAGTTTAGATGACTTTATTGATCGGGTACCGATAAGCATTGAACAGGTTTCTGTTTTAATTAAGGTTAATGCTTTTAGATTTACTAAAGTCAATAAACGCGAATTACTTTGGGAAGCTCGTTTGAAAATTAGTAAAATTCCTATTCAGGAGCACGAGATTACTTTGTTTAAAACGGAACGGATCAACTATGAAACTCCAGAACTTAAAAGTACTGACTTAGAAAATGCGTTTGATGAATTTGAATTGTTAGGGTTTCCTTTATGTAATCCGTTCGACTTTCTTTCTAAACCTCTACATAGTAGCTTACGGGCTAAAGATTTGCCTGCTTATAAAGATAAAATCATCACTATTGAAGGGTACTTAGTAACTACTAAAAACACTGCTACTTCTAATAAGAAAATCATGTTTTTTGGTACTTTTTTAGACAAGAATGGGGACTTTATTGATACTGTGCACTTCCCTCCTATTGCTGCAAAATTTCCTTTTAGAGGAAAAGGCATTTATCGTGTTACTGGCAAGGTTTTGGAAGAATTTGATTGTATAAATGTTGAAGTGATTGCTATGTATAGACTTGCGATTATTGAAGACCCTCGTTATTCTGACCCTATTCTAAAATTATATCTACCTAATGCCTGAACAACGTGCCATAGTACATATGGATTTGGATACTTTCTTTGTATCGTGCGAACGTTTGCTTGATAGCAAATTGATTGGAAAACCTGTTTTGATTGGAGGGACTTCTGACCGAGGTGTAGTTGCTTCTTGTAGTTATGAAGCTAGACGCTTTGGAATACATTCGGCAATGCCCATGCGTATGGCTAAACAGCTATGTCCTGAAGCTATCATTTTACGTGGGAATTCTGGTATTTACACAAAATTTTCTAATAGCGTGACTGATGTAATCAAAGAGAGTGTCCCTTTATATGAGAAGACTTCTATTGATGAATTTTATATTGACCTTACCGGAATGGATAAGTTTTTTGGATGTCACCAGTTAGCCACTGAATTACGTCAGCGTATTATAAAGGAAACGGGATTACCTATTTCATTTGGATTGTCGATTAATAAAACAGTTTCAAAAGTAGCTACTGGTGAAGCTAAACCTAATAATGAGATTCGTATTATTAAGGGAGAAGAAAAACCTTTTTTGGCTCCGCTATCAGTGCGTAAAATCCCTATGGTAGGAGAAGTTACTTATAAATCATTATGCGATTTAGGTATTAAGCGCATACATACTGTACAAGAAATGCCTATGCATTTGATGCATAAAGTGCTTGGTAAAAATGGACTCAGTATATGGAAAAAGGCCAATGGTATTGATAATAGCCCTGTGATACAATATCATGAACGGAAATCAATTTCTACAGAACGTACTTTTGATAAGGATACTACCGATGTAAAAAAACTTAAAAGCATTATCATTGCTATGGCTGAAAATTTAGCCTACCAATTACGTCGTGGCAATAAACTAACTGCTTGCGTAACTTTTAAAATACGGTATTCGGATTTTCAAACTTATACCCAGCAAAAACGAATTGCATACAGCTCATTAGATACTAGCATTATCCCTGTTGTGATGGATTTATTTAGAGCCTTATATAATCGTAGGTTACTTGTGCGTTTGGTTGGAGTTAAGTTTAGTCATTTGGTAGAGGGTGGCCACCAAATTAATTTGTTTGAGGACGATGAAAAGTTGATACATTTAAGTCAGGCCATTGATAGTATGCGTGAACGGTATGGGGATCGTGCTGTAATAAGTGCTGCTGGCATGGAAGCTAAAAGTATTAGTAGGTGGAATCCGTTTAATGGGGAACCGCCTCCTTTGTTAGCTAATAGGAGGCGTTAGATACTAAAAACAAAATCTTGTATTTCAACCAAACCCTTCTAATTCTTCTGAAAGTATGAAAAGCATTCGCGGTTCTTTAAGTTTAGAGTTATTATGGATTTTGGACTTCATTGCATTATCCTTTTAGTTACCTTAGACTCTCTTAAAAAAGTAAGGTTCACAAATCGTCAACATCTCTTGATTATATCACACCAAATATCTATTGCCGAAGTAGTTATGAATTTAGGTTCAAACCTATAAGCGAAAAAAGTTCTAAAAACACCATTTCAACTATGACGTCACTTAATTTATTACTGGCTATTTCATCAGACTCTATACACAACCCTGCAGTTATAGAACCAAACTTCATACACCTTTCGATCTCATATCCTTTAGAAAATCCATATAAAAAACCTGAGAAAAACGCATCTCCGGCTCCATTAGAATTCTTTAATTCATAACTATTAATTATCGGAATCTCAATCCAATGATTCTCATTTGTATATGCTGTCGCCCCATACTTCCCATGTGTACAAACAACCAATTTCTTCCCATTGTCAATTTGAGTTTGCATAAAAGATTTATAATTTGGCAAGTTTTCAGAACTTAAGAATATATAATCAGCCGCATCAATAAAATCCTGATGGTATTGATTGATTCCATCATAATCATGTAAATCCGTCCAAACGGGCTTTTTTAACTTTTCACAAATTGGTAAAAGATGTCTGCAATAATTGGCGATGTTAATAACCACAAATTTGGATGAGATTACATATCCCTCGAACTTGTTATAATCAATATTAGGATTATCGGAACTCGGATTCGTAAAAATGGAAATGCGCTCACCTCTAGCGTTAAGTATATTCAAATGTCTTTCTGTACCATTAGGATCTATATCCGAGATTACCTTTAAATTTGGTTCTTGTAAATAGGATAATACTTTGCTTCCAAATTCATCCTTTCCAATCAACGAATGAAGGATGGTCTTAAAACCTAATCTGGAAAGTGTTAAGGCCTTTCCGGCTCCTGTATTACCAATGGTTTCTTTAAAATGACAATTATGAATGGTTTGAGGCAAAGGTTTTGGAAAGTCCTCCAATGTTATAACGGAATTATAGGAGGCTCCTCCAACTACAAAAACATCGTTTGTCATTTTTTCAACTTTACAATAAGAGCCGTGTTGGCATCAATTACAATTTCTTCATTCAGAGCAATACTTCTCTTCTTAATAATGTCCAACCCCATTGCAAATCCCTGAAGGGATTCTTTAAACCTACTTAAATTCAGTATCTTACTCTGCTCATTATTATTTATTACAACCATCGTTTTTTCATCCCGATAATATCTGAAATAAACATAAATATTATCCATAGGTTTGTAATGCTTCAACTTCCCTTGGTGAATTTCCATAGCCTCCTTTCTCCATTTCAAAATAGTTGAAATGTATTCTATAAGATCCTTTTCATCAGTTGTTCTTTCTTCTTCCAGGAAGGCATTTCTTTGATCGGACTCCCAACCTCCCGGAAAATCATATCTTAATATACCATCGGGTTTTGGAGAATCAAAGAACAATTCATCGCCATAGTAGACCTGGGGGATCCCCCGGGTTGTGAAAATAAATGCCATGCTTAATTTTACTTTGTCCTTATTCTTTTTGAGCTCCGTATACAACCTGGCTACATCATGATTACCATTAAATATTTTGTTATTAAATGGGTTTTCATACAAATAATCACTGCTTAATATTTCATAGAGATCATAAATATTTTCGTCTTTACCAAACACTTTAATCATACTATAATATAGAGCATAATCACTTATACTCTTGATATTGGACACATAGCCATCTCTATTTAGTCGTCCATTATTCCAATAAACATATGAAGCCACTTTATCGCCCATCGCCGTTTCAGCGACTACATAATAATTAGGATATTCTTCTTCAATTGTTTTGAGCCAATCTGCCATAACTTCCTTATTATTTGGATAAGGATATGTATCCATTCTTATTCCATCGAGATTGGCATATTCTATCCACCAAATAGAATTTTGAATAAGATAGTTAGCCAAATAAGGGTTATTCAAATTCAGATCTGGTAAGTTTACGTCAAACCATCCTTTTGCATGTAAATCGTAATCACTTTTTGACTGATAGGGATCAGACACTGTGGCATTGGTAAAACTCGAATATGTGAATTCATCCCACTGATTAAGCCAATCCTGTGACGGCAAATCATTCATCCACCAATGTCCTGTCCCACAATGATTAAAAACCTGATCCATGACCACCTTCAATCCTCTAGCATGACAAAAGTTAATCAACGTTTTATAATCATTATTGGTTCCAAGCCGTGAATCGGTTTTATAAAAATCTGAAATGCCATATCCGTGATATGAGTAAGCTGACTGATCATTCTCTAAAAAGGGGTTTAACCAAAGTGTGGTAACTCCTAAATTTTCTATATAATCTAAATGATTTATAATACCTTTAATATCACCACCATGCCGGCCATTCGGGTTTTTTCTATCTGCCCTTTCAATCGTATCATCGGTAGAATCATTTGTCGGGTCACCATTACTAAATCTGTCAGGCGTAATTAAATACATCACGTCCGATCCATCAATGGTTAGCTCCTCTACATTCCGATTTCTTTTAGCTATTAGCTCGTATTTATAAACCAGTTTTTTATTCTTATCGGTTCTAAAGGTTATTTCAAACGTACCTGGCTTGGTTTGTTTTGAAATCGTTAGATTTATAAATAAATAGTTTGAGCTTTCTAACCTGGAGACACTTTTAATAGAAACCCCATTATAGGCAATGCTGGGTGTTGCCGAACTAATATTCTCACCGTAAACCAAAAGCTGTAATTGAGTGTTTTCCATGCCAACCCACCAATTTGGAGGTTCTACCCGTTGTAATGTTATGTTCTGGGCAAGTATGAATTGCATCGAAAAAGTTAGTAATAAACCGACAATGAAGTTTCTTGGTACCGTATTCATTTTAGCAAAATTTAAAATTGTTGCTATCAATGATACTATTTAGAAAAAAGGAGAACAATCTCATTATTCAGACAACAGGTTATCTGTTCTGAACAACTCTTTTTTCAATATGTACATAAATTAACATGCCAATGACAGCAAGCAACAAAGCATCTTTTTGATCTCGTTTTTTGTATAAGATTTACGGTTGTTTGTATTTAATTAGTAGCCATTCGGATTAATTTTTAGAATTTAGCAGAATATTGTCTTTCTGATATGGCCTTTCCATTTTTTGCAAATAATATTATTTCAAATCGCATTATCAAACATGTCATGTATTGGATGGCGTTATTGTGCTTTTTCACCTTGATATGGGGAACCTATGATCATGATTATTTCAGGAACTTTATGATTCAAGTATTTAGTCTACCGTCAAGGTTAGCATTAGTATATATAACCTTGTTATACTTGTTTCCAAAGTTTTTACTGAAAAAAAAATATAAAGAATTTATTTTGCTTTATGTGCTATTACTGATTGTCGTTACCGTTTTTATTCAAAGACCGATTTTTATTTATATAATAAAGCCTGATTATTTACAAAACTTCAGCAGTTCAAATTTCCTTGCCATTACAGAAATCATGAACACACTATTGGATGTTAATATTGCTATAATTATTCCTTTTGCCTACCGATTTGTTAATATCTGGCAAAGAACAAATCAGAAAACGGTTGAACTCGAAAAAAGACATCTGGAACATCTTAAGGATGATGAATTTATTTATCTCAAGGTTGAAAAATCACTTCAAAAAGTATTCATAAAAGACATCATATTTATTGAGAGTCTCAAAAATTATATCAAAATAAGAACTATCGAAAAAGAGATTGTTGTATATAAAGGACTCTCTGCGATTGAAAAGATATTACCTCAAAATAAGTTTTTACGGGTTCATCGTTCTTTTATCGTGGCACTTAAATTTATTGACTCCTTTTCTCCAAGTAAATTATTGCTTAAAAAACATTCGATTCCCATTGGAAGAAAGTACAAACAGCACGTGAAAGAGGTTTTAGGTTATTTTTAATCCTTTTCAACTTATAATTTACACTTCCCGATTGGTTTCTTAAGCTCTATTTATGAAATTCTAATTATTCACGCTTCGCTATCTAAAGTTAATTTTGCATATTTCAAAAAAGTGAGGTTCACAAATCGTCAACATAATTTGTGACGTCGCGAAGAAAACTTTCCTCTATTGGCATCAAGTACTTCGCTTACGACCTGTAAGTCCTTTAAGATGGATTAGGGCATTTTAATCAAATCTTTAAAATTCTTTAAAAAAGCTAACCGAAAAAAGAAACGACAATAGAAATTATAAAATTCCCCCATACATTTGATTATTAGTATTACCATATAATCTGATTATCTCAAAAAATGTCAAGTTAATTTTATACACTAAAAAGTTAGAAAACATGATTAGAAATAAATTTTAATATTGAACATGAGTATAAACGGTTCTGTCTCATTAATTCCTTCTTTTCAAATATAGGTGCTTTTGAAATAAAAAAACCTACTCAATGTACAAACACCACCGCTACCCTCCTATTATAATCAAACGGGCAGTCTATTTCAAACT
>NZ_JAYMGV010000008.1:0-19839 GCF_035818475.1 Alterotamlana spongicola | reverse complement strand
CATATGATTAGAAAAGATCAAATCTTGAAACCCAAATCTTCAACGTTCAAAACTTTTTGCGCTCTAGCTTCTTGAAACTAGATTCTCTTTTAAAAATACAGCTCTATATAATTAATGAGACAGAACCTAAGGTGTTTGTATTATTCAAAAAGGTATACTTAATAGTCAAACATTGACTTTTGACTATTAAGTATACCTTTTCGAAGAAATCAATATCCATTCACACACAATCAATATCGTAGATTTGATAACAATTGCAAATTTGTTAAATAAACTTTCATTAAATATTATGGAAAAAAACTCAAGAAGATCTTTTGTCAAAAAAGCAGCAATAGCAACAACAGGTTTATCAGTAATGCCTAGTTTATCATTTGGGTCTGGTTTTAATTTGAATCAAGACAAACTGAAGTTAGCATTTATTGGAGTAGGGTTACGTGGCACAAACCATTTAAACAATGCATTGCAAAGAAAGGATATAGAAATTACAGCTATTTGCGATTTAGATACCAATCGCATAGATATAGCACTTTCCAAAATTAAAGATGCTGGATTTAACACTCCAAAAGTTTTTGGTAAAAACGATTTAGACTATAGGAATCTTTTAGAGTTAAAAGAGGTTGATGCTGTAATAATTTCTACACCTTGGTTGTGGCATACAAAAATGGCTGTTGATGCTATGAAAGCAGGTAAGTATACAGGTTTAGAAGTATCTGCTGCAAATACCTTAGAAGAATGTTGGGATTTGGTAAATACGTATGAAGAAACAGGGTCGCATTTAATGATTCTTGAAAATGTAAATTATCGTAGAGATGTGTTAGCCGTATTAAATATGGTAAAACAAAATATTTTTGGCGAATTATTACATTTCACTTGTGGGTATCAACACGATTTAAGAGGCGTTAAATTTAACGACGGAAAGTCGGCTTATGGAAAAGGCGTAGAATTTGGAGAAAAAGGAATTTCTGAAGCAGCCTGGAGAACACAACATTCATTATTAAGAAATGCAGATGTATATCCAACTCATGGTTTAGGGCCAGTAGCAGTTATGGCAGATATAAATAGAGGAAATCGTTTTGTCTCATTAACATCGCATGCTACCAAAGCCATTGGATTAAACAAATACATTGTTGATAATGGAGGTAAAGATCATCCTAATGCAAAATTAAAATGGAAGCAAGGCGATATCATAACATCTACTATTGAAACTTCTAATGGAGAAACTATAATTGTTACTCATAATGTAAATACACCGCACCCTTATTCTTTAGGTTTTAAAGTGCAAGGTGTTCAAGGGCTTACAGATTTTGATTATCATACACAGCGTATTCATGTTGAAGGGACAACTAAAGGTCATGGATGGGAGAATATGGATGCTTGGTTTGAAAAATACGACCATCCATTATGGAAAAAATATGGAGAATTAGCAATAGGTGCAGGCCATGGAGGTATGGACTTTTTTGTTATGAACTCTTTTGTAGAATCTGCTAAAGAAAATATAGCACCACCTATGGACGCTTATGATGCCGCTGCTTGGAGTGCAGTTACACCACTTTCTGAGATGTCTATTGAGAATAATGGAGCTCCACAGGATTTTCCTGATTTCACAAGGGGCTTATGGGTAAAACGTAAGCCTTATAATTGGATGAAAGACACCTATTAATAGGTAACTAAATATTTAATAATTGATTTTAAAAATATACAAGGATTTTATTTTGAATTAGTTTTTTTGAAGATGAAAGGATGGGTTAGTTTTATTCATCCTTTCTAAATCAAAAGTTACTTATAAAATAATCTAAAGAGCAAATATTATTAACTTAAACTATAAACTATGTGGAAAAAAATTACCTAATAATTATTCATTAACCAATTTAAAAACTAACAATTAATCAAACTCTATTTATGAAAAAATTATTATTCATTACCATTGTATTTCTTAATATGTCTTTTGCTTATAGTCAAGCAACAGAGATAAATGGAAATATAGTAGACTCAAAGACCGGGATACCGTTACCAGGTGTAAGTGTTTATGCTAAACAAAATAAATCAATCGGTGTCGCATCAGATTTTGATGGCAGTTTTAAACTTCAGAATGTCAATTCAAAATCTATAATTGTATTTTCTTTGGTAGGGTACCAAACCAAAGAAATTACAGTAGGAGAAAATACTTTTTTTAGTATTAAATTAGAAGAAGATATCACCGAACTTGATGCTATTGTACTTATCGGTTATCAGAAAGTACATAAAAAAGATGTTACTGGTGCTATATCTAGTCTTACAAGCGAAGATTTGGAAAGTATTCCGGTTCTTAATGTAGCTGGCTTGATTGCAACACAGACAACAGGAGTCCAAAGTGTTTCGTTAACTGGTGCTCCTGCAGGAAGAGGCGCTATGGTTATCCGTGGAAATACAAGTATCGGTTCTAATATTGATGCCGATTTAGCATACAGTAATCCATTATATGTAATCGATGGTGTGCAAACTAGCTTAGAGGATTTAGCAGGTTATAATGTTTCGAATGTAGATTTTTTGGCATCGCTTAATCCAAACGATATTAAAAGCATCGATGTGTTAAAAGATGCTTCTGCAGCAGCTATTTATGGTTCACGAGGCGCTAATGGTGTAATTATTATCGAAACAAAAGGAGGAGGTAATTACGAAAAACCGGAGTTTACTTTTAATACAAGTTTAGGTATTCAACCTAAGCCTGAATTGGTTTCAACTTTAGTTGGAGCAGCAGAACGACGTGCTAAAATGGACATTATTCAAAGATGGTGGGCAACAGGTGAACTGCAGTCTGATGAAACACCAATGGTGTTGACCGATAGTATTAATCCAGCATTTAATAATAATATTGATTATCAAGGTTTATTTTATAAAACGGGTGTTATTCAAAGACACAACTTTAGTGTAAGAGGCGGTAATGAAAAAACTAATTATCGTGTGTCATTAGGTTATGATAATCAAGAAGGCGTTATTAAAGCTACTGGCGTAGATAGAATGACACTTTCATCAAATTTAAATTTTAAGGCTGGTAAAAGTTTTAATAACCGGTTTATTACGAGATTTACATATACAGATCAAAAGACAGGTCAGGGAAATCCGTATCAAGGTAGCTTTGATTTAAACTCTTCACTTCCAGTAAATCCAGCTGGTTTACAATCGTCATTATTCCATGTTTCTGATGCCAGGATTAAATCATTAAACGGAGAATTAAGTGATAAACTAAACACAGATAGATCAGTAAATTTGACACTATCAAATTTTGCAACTCTTGATTTAATTGACGGTCTAAGTTTAAATTCTCAATTAAGTTTTGTGTATGACAGTAATAAAAAGAACTTTTACGAGCCATCTACAATTAGAACAGAAGACGATGGTTTTGCCAGTTATTCATTATACAACAGAAAAAATGTAACCGCTGAAACGTATTTAAGTTTATTTAAAAACTTTGATGATAAAAAACACGAAGTAACTGCTGTTTTAGGAAATAGAATTGATTACAACCAATATGAAACAATGCGATTAGGTGCTTTTGGTTTTGGTAGTGATGCTATTAAAGTTATAAATAGTAGATATACCCAAGATCAAGTATTTGGTTCCACAGACATAAGTAACAATGCATTGGTTTCTTATTTTGGACGTTTATCATACAAATACAAAGACCGCTATCAAATAGGAGCTAGTTATAGTATTGATGGCTCTTCAAGATTTGGTAAAGATGTTAGATGGGCAAAATTTCCTTCGGTAAACGCAGGATGGGTGTTGTCTAACGAACCTCTTTTGAAACCGCATATATTTAATTTTGTAGATTTTTTAAAAGTACGTGGATCATGGGGTATAAATGGAAAACAATTTCCTCAAAATTATTTGCGATTTGGAGCCTACAGTTTAGGTTATGGAGGAACTCCATTATGGTCTAACCAAATGGACGTTTCATCTTATGGCGGTGTAACTGGAGTGATACCTAATTATAATCAAATTGGAAATTCGTCACTTTCTTGGGAAGAAACAGAACAATGGAATGTTGGGTTTGATTTGGACATGTTTAACTATAGAGTTAGCCTAACTTTTGATGCTTATAATAAAAATACAGATAAACTATTTTTTGATGTAGCTTTCCCAGCATATTCAGGTTATAACTCGGCGCCAACAAATGTGGCGGGTGTTATAAATTATGGATGGGAGTCTATGATTCACTATCATGTTTTTCCAAAAAGCAATGATTTACGCTTAGAATTAATGTTAGGTTTCTCAAAAAACGAAAATTATGTATCTAAGTTACCAAATGGTAATCGAGACTATATTGGAAATAATTATGGCTATGTAGTGGGAAGGCCTCTTAATTTGTATAAAATGTTCCTTAATGATTATATTCTTGATGATCTAAGTCAACTTCCGGGGAATCCATTTACAGGAGAACCATTAGCAGGTAAAAGTGCTTGGGCAACTATTGCGCCAGGTTTTCCGATTTGGAAAGATTTAAATGGAGACTATATATTAAATGAAGCTCATGATTTAAAGTTAACTACAGATTATTCACCAATTCCAGATGTACAAGGCTCATTTAATATTAATTTAAATTATAAGAAATGGTATTTCCAAATGTATAGCCAATTTTCATTTGGAGCAGATATTACAAACTCAGTACTTCAAAGTTATATGAATGCATATGACCGTGGAGGAATAGATTGGGCCACTAGAGGTTTAGTCGATTTAAGTGAACACACTTTTTGGGAAAACCCTGGTGATGGTGCTGCAGGAGTAGATTTTCCAGCATTATACCCATCGAGTCCAAGTTTAGGAACGTTTTATAGATTTAGAGGCAATCAAACATTATTTATTGAAAGTGGTGATTATTGGAAAGTCACAAATGCTTCAATAGGATATACCTTCGATGGTAGTGATGGATTTATGAAAAATATTGGATTTAATCGTCTACGTATTTATGCTTCTGTATTGAATCCATATCAATGGCAAAAATCAAAAAAAGTTGTTGATGCTTCCTTGGTAGATGCTAAAGGATACACTTACGGAAATGGTTATCCGCAAGCAAAAACAATTTTTATTGGAATAGATACTAAATTTTAATTTTTAAAATTATGAAACAAATAAAGAACATAAAAATATACGGGTTGGTTTTATGCTTATTGAGTGTTATGAATTGTTCAGACATCTTAGACCAAGAACCGTTAAGCATTACACACCCTAAGGCATTTTGGGATAGTCAAGCTAATGCTGAACAAGCTGTAGCTGGAGCTTATAATTTATTTAAAGAATCTATCTTATATCAGTCCAATTTCATGTATTGGGGTGAATGGACAGGAATGACTTTCATGAATAGCCGAAGTTGGTTGGTTGATTATATTGAAGATAGTGGAGATTATGTGGTTCCTTATAGAGATGAATCTATAAATTGGAAGAGATTTTTTAGAGCTGCGAATTGGGCACATACTATCGAACAGTATATTGAAAATATGTCTGTGGACCTTTTTGATTCAAGTTCTGAAAAGGATAGACTAATAGGTGAGGCTGCTTTTATAAGGTCTCTTACATATTTCTATATGGCTAGAATATGGGGCGATGTGCCAATTGTTGAACAATCAATTGAAAGCTCGGATCAGCTAATTGATGGCAATGGCTTTATAGTTAGAACACCAAGATCCGATGAGTTAGATGTACTTAACTATGCTTTAGATGCGGCCAATAAAGCTATTGGTTTGTTAGATTATTCTTCTCCTGGAAATTCAGGATGGGCAATTACTGCCAATAAAGCTAGTGCAGAGGCTTTGAAAGCACATATAACATTGTGGTATGCTAGTAGAGATAATGATAATACCGCTATGATTCAACAGTCTATAGATGCAACAACATCTGTTATCAACAATAGTGGAGCAAGATTAATCGACTATGTAAATGAAGGAGTTGACGGGTTTAATGATATGTGTACTGGGCAATCGGCAACGGGTCTATTCGAAATTAATGTGAGCTCGGCTATGAATGAATCTTTCCGTTTAACAGAATCAGATGGTAACCATATAGGCGTTACATTAAACTATCCAATATGGCAAAATGTGAATACAAGAATTAGCCCCTATATGGATCCAGATTTTTATGGAAATGAAATGATGGCTACAGATTCTGATAGAGCAAATGATGTGCGTAAAGATTTATTTTTCTATGAATATGAAACAAATGATCAGTATTCATTTTTGTTAAAATATTCACATGCGTCTCAAGATTCTAGCTCAGAGAATGTATACTCATTATTTTCAGAGTCAAATATTTTAATTTTCCGTTTAGCGGATATGTATCTGTTACGAGCTGAAGCAAACGCGAAATTAGGGAATTCTGGTTCTGCTATAGCAGATTTAAATATGATTAGATCACAAGCTAATGTGCCTAATTATACTGGTGTTGCTGATAAAGAATCATTAATAAAGGCAATTTTTGATGAGCGGGCTATTGAGTTTGTAGGTGAAGCTCAATCAGGGTATGACAGAATAAGAATGGATTATTATGAAGGTATACCATGGTCTGATCCAACTAGAAATGATAAGGAAGGCTATTTTTGGCCAATACACCCAAATGTTATCTCTGCAAACCCAGATATTTTACAAACAGAATTTTGGAGAGGTAGATTATAGCTATAAATTTTTAAAACTAAGACATTATGAAAAAAATAATAATAACGATTACAATTGTGATTTTTGCTTTTAATGCTTGTTCTACTGATGGGAATTATTTAATCGATGGAGGAATTAGTAGCCCAGAAGTAAGAACAACAACTATGGATTTTTTCAGATCTCATAGCCAATTAGATACCCTAGCAATAATAATTGAAAGAGCGGGAATGGAAGACTTGGTAAATAGTGAATCTACTATTTTTGCTCCTAACAATTTATCTATAAAAAACTATGTAGAAGCAGTTTTGACAGAAATGAGGAAAGTAGATCCTAATGCTCAATACACTGTAAATGATATTCCTACAGATACTTTACAAAAATATATGGGAGGGTATATTTTTAATGAAAAAATAACACGATCAAATATTAAGGAAGATCAAGGACGTATTTATATTTCAGAAAATAATGAAGAAAGGCGAATTTCCTTAGAAGAATCTGATGAGTATACAGACCAATTAGATTCAAGACCTAAATATGTGTATTACACATATAAAAATGGAGCCGATTGGGATGATTGGAATAATATTAACGACGATGATAAAGTAGTGGTTAAAACTTCAAACCTAATATCCACTAATGGCATTATTCATGTCTTGCAAGGTTCGCATAGGCTTTTTAATTATAAAACAGATTAATTTAATTTTTAAACAAAGAGATATGAAAAAATTATATTATACAATATTTACTTTAATTTTTCTGACATCATGTAAACCACCAGAAATAGGATATCTAAGTGATGATATTCATGCATTAGAAGATACGATATTTGTTCCTAGAGGTATTTTTAAAACGAGTGCAGTTCCAGCGATTGAGGGGTCAACATATCCATTGCATTGGGAAATAACCGGAGTCAATGATATAAATGGGAATCCTACCGAAGATTTGTTCGATGAACATGAAATTTTGATATGGAAAGAACCTTTTAATCCAGTAACAGATACAACTTTAGAATTGGTTGAAGCTAAATTAGAACTATCGAATAAACCTACACTTTTAATTAATGATGTAAGTGGTGAATTAGCATTCACACAAACTAGTAAACATATAACAGGTAGTGATATTTATAATGTGAATGTAAATGCTTCTAATGTTAGAGGAGAAAGGCAATTGGACGATTTTGTTACAGTAAAATTTGAACCATTTAAGCCCGTAGAGTTTAGAGTAGAGATGCGATCACGGCTTAATTTAGTTAAAAATGAAGGTGGTGGTTTAAGTGCGTTGTTTACATCGACAATTAGAAACGATAACGATCCAGGAGTTCCAAGTGTACTAGATGGGACACATCCTTATATTACAATTCAAAAAATAAGTGATGAGCCCAAATTAGGTATAAAAACTAAAATGATAATTGCAGACAGTTATGGCGTACCAATTGGTCCGGATAAAGTCACTTTTTATCCTTACCAAGCAAACTACCTGCAGAATTATCATGATAACTCTATAAAAACGACTGAAGATGCTACAGGCACAATTTTTGAACTTCCAGCACCTCCATTTCCTCAATATGCTAGAAATTTTGGAGGTAGTACAAATGGGTATTTAATGTATTATTTAACTACGCGTGATGCCTTTACTGTGGATACTGCAGCCTATGAAGCAGATAATGGTCCAAAAGATTGGGCGCCATTTACAAATGCTTCAGGTGAAATTGTAAATCAAGCCTATATACGTTGGGGTGTAAGAATTAATGATTCGGGAACATGGGAGATGAAAATGAGAATTCCTTATACTATTAAAAAGTAATTTAAGATGTTAAAAATTAGACCAAATTTTCAACCTATCAAAAAATTTATTAAGATTAGGATTGGGGATTTGGTTTTTTTATTAAAAAAATATGAGAATATATATTTAATGATAGTGCTATCTATATTAATGCTTATAATCATTTAAAGATTTGTAAAATTAAAATAACGAAATGAATAAAAATAAAAACTTAATCTGTTTTGGGTTGGTGTTTACTTTGCTTATAGGAACACAGTATATTAATGGACAAAATAATACATTGCTTAAACCAACCCGTACGGAAATTATTAAACCCATAAGAAAGACAACATTTACTAATAACGGAGACGAATGTAAAGAACGTAATCAAGGTGGAACCCCAAGGATAGAAGCTGGTTATTTAGCGTTTGATGGATCTATGGATGGCAACAGACAAGTAGACCCTCAAATTGCAGTTGGTGGTGGTTATGTTCTACACGGTTCAAATAGTGGTCTCGTTATTTATGATAAAAAAGGAAATTTTGTTCAAGGTGTTTCGCAGTCATGCTTCAATAAGGGAATAGACCCTAAATTATTTTTCGACCCACATAATAAAGTTTTTGGTTTTGATTTATGGAATCCTTGGGATAAAGAAAAGAAGAAGCCTGTAAATATTTCCATTTCAGAAACAAAAGATCCAACAGGTGCTTGGAATACATATCCAGTACCAGCTCCAAATGGTGTTGACGGTGGTGGCATTAGTTATAGCAAAAAATGGATAGGTTATTCTTTTCCTGGAGGGAAAGAACAAACCTTTGTTATGAAAATGAAAGAAGCTAAATCAGGAAAACCAGCTACAGTTTATCATTTCTCAGGTAATTTGGGACACCCAGTAGCTACCCAAGATAATATAGATGATTTATATTTTTTTAAAATAACCCGACAAGGCGAATTTGTAATTAGACGAATTGTTACAGCAAAAGACGGGTCGCCAGTTTGCAAGCTTGTTGCAAAAACACCACAGCAGTTAAATAACTTTAAGTGGCCACCTAAATCACCTCAAAAAAACACAGATCAATTAATATCTTCAGGAGATAGAAACCCTAAAAATTTGGTTTTGCAGAATGGCTATATTTGGTTTTCACATACTATAAATATTAATGATAAAGCAGCAATACAATGGCACCAAATAAAAACAGATGGAACCATTGTTCAAACTGGATTAATTAGTAGTGAACGTTCTAATTACATTCAAACAACCATTGCCGTTAATAGGAAAAATGATGTACTTGTAGGGTTTCAAGAAACAAATGAGAATATGTTTATTAGTCCAAGATTGGCTTTTAGAAAGGCAAAAGATCCAAAAGGCACGTTACGTGAAATTGTAAGTTTAGGTGAAGGAAAAGGGTTTACAGATGGTGTTGCATGGGGCGATTATAGTGGCAGTATTATTGATGGCGATAATTTAAAGGATTTGTGGACCATACAAAGCATAACAGATGAGAATGGAAAAGGAGATACTGTTATTGTTAAAGTGCCATTTTAAGATGAAAAAAATAATAAAGCAAAATAGAATGAAAGGCCTGCTATTCCCAAGGTCATTTTAAAACAAAGTGTCCCATATAAGGGAATTGGATGAAAATGAAGTAGTTATAAATTGTTTTTAAAAGCAAATTAAATTTATTAGTTTTATAGAAAAAGAAAGCAATTTTTGTTGCTTTCTTTTTTTTGTGAGTTAAATACATAAATGTATTATAAGCATTTATTACATGAATTGTTTCTGTTTTGGCCTAATCTAATTATTTGTTGGCTTTTAAACCAGTAGTGTAGCCGCTTAAATTAATAGGTTTATTATTAAAAGTTTCCGAAGGTGTATTACCACCCAAACACCATTGTGTCTATTATTGTTGTATATTGGTATAACTTCAGCCATTATTATTTCTAATTGTTTTTGTGTGGCAATATTTTTAGGGTAAAGAAATTGGTATTTCAATACTTTATTAAAATCTTCAATCATAGAGTTAGAAAACGATACCTCGTGTTGTACTATTCTATGAACTATAGTACTATTAAAAGATGTTATTAATGAGGTTACATTATCATTCAAATTCCCTGAACCACCATCAGTAAGAAACATGGTATTGACTGGACATCATGTTGCGAGGTTTAGAGTTCCATCAATTATAGTACTATTTAGTAACACAACTCCTATTAAGGGGTTTCACTCTCAAAATTTAGAATATCAATATTATATTCATTTAAAAAAACTTCAACACTTTCATAAGATACGGCATTGTTTTTAAACTCTTTAGGACTTATTTTGAATTCTTTTTTAAAACTCTTAGAAAAATATTTTGCATTATTAAAGCCTACCATGTACGCAACATCAGAAATAGGGTATCTATACTTTGCCAATAATACTGCTGCCTTTTTTAATCGTAAAATTCTAACAAAATCTATTAGATTCAATCCAGTTACTGCTAAACATTTCCTATATAAACTAGAATAACTCATATTTACATTCTCGGCAATTTCCTCAACTTTAAAACTAGAATCTTTTAACCTCTCATTTACATAAGATGTAAGTTTTTCTAAAAAGACTTCGTCTTGGGTCTTATTTATTTTAACTTCCGGCTTGTTTATTAGTTCTTTGCGATATTTAGAAATAATCTTTTCTTTAGACGCTAAAATATTATTGATTTTCAGCAACAGTTCATTAGTGTTAAATGGCTTGTTTATAAATTCTATAGCCCCCATTTTCAATCCTTCAATTTTAGCTATGGTAGAGTTTTTAGCTGTAAGTAATACTACAGGAATATGCTTAGTTAAACTATTATCATTTAACTTCTTACACATTTCAACACCGTCCATTATCGGCATCATAATATCACTTAAGATAAGATCCGGAATATTGTTTTTTGCATGATAAAATCCTTCTTGACCATTTTCAGCTAAAAGTATATTATAGCGTTCTTGCAATAAGCTCTTTAAAAAATGTTGCAATTCAAAATTATCTTCAACTATAAGTATAGTCTTTCTGTTATTATCAAAACCTGCAAGCGGTTTAGTCATTATGAGTTCCTTCTCATCTGTAGATATAGGTTTATTTTTTTTACTTGATATAATCCTTTCAAAATCTTTATAATTCTCCTCAGCTATTGGAAGTTTCACAGTAAAAGTTGTTCCTTTTCCTGAAATACTATTCACTTTAATTTTACCATTATGCAAATCTACCAATTCTTTGGTAAGTGCTAACCCTATACCAGTACCTTTAACTTCTTTATTGCTTTTAGATCTATAAAATATTCTAAAAATGTCTTTTAATTCTTCTTTTTTAATACCTGGCCCCGAATCTGATACGGTAATGTTGACAGCTCTTTTTTCACTCACAGGAACCACATTTATTTGCACATTACCTTCTGAAGGAGTGAATTTAAAAGCATTAGATAGTAAATTATATAATACATGTTCCAACTTCTCTCTATCGTACCATGCATCGACTAAATTCTTCGGACAATTCATCGAAAAATCAATTTTCTTTCTTCTAGCTAATTCTTTAAAAGAAAAATATACTTTAGTAACATCCTCATAAAGATTGTTTTGTGCTACAGATAGCTTTATTTTATTTAACTCTTTATTTCTAATCAAAGTCAACTCACGGGCAATTCTAGACAAACGATTAGCATTACTTGATATGATTTTTAAACGCTCTTTAAGTAGCATATTTCCATTAAAATCTGCCCGTTCTAACATATCCTCAATTGGGCTTAATATTAAAGTAATTGGTGTCTGAATTTCATGCGACATTTTTGTAAAAAAACTCATTTTGGCTTTATGTAATTCGTTCTCTTTTCGTCTACTAATTTTATTAATAAGTAATTTTTTTCTTAATGAGTACCATCTTACACTTCCATAAACTAAAAGAACTAACAATATAAGATATAATAGATGGGCTATTGGTTTATTCCAAAAGGGTTGCGCAATTGTAATATTTAAGAATCTTTTAAAGGTCAGGGAAGGCTCATTCATTTCATTCGCTTTCATTTCTAATGTATACTTTCCGGGTGGAACATTAGTATAAGTTGCCAATCCTTCGGAGAAGGTTGTCTTCCAATCTTTATCAAAACCATTTAATCTATAATAATAATGGTAGTTTGGATTTAGAATATTGTCTATTGCTGAAAATTTAACCGAAAAAGAAGATTGATTATTTTCAAGATGAAGTTCATCTAGGTTAAAGACATCAGAAGTTATTTGATTTGATAATAATCCTTTTGCTGGTTTATTTAAAACTTCTATATCGTTTATAAATAATTTAGTCCTCGATTTTTCTTTGGTCAATTTTTTTGGGCTAAAAAAATTAACCCCCTCATCAGTTCCAAAATACAACATGCCATCATTATCTTTAAATGCACTTCTACTAATGAAGAAATTACTTTGAAAACCATCAGTGGTATAAAAAGATTTAACGAGATTATTTTTTCTATCCAAATGATATATTCCGTTGACTGAACTCATCCAAATATTAAGTGAATCAACAGCTATAACTGCCTTTAAATTTGTGTTTTTTAAAGGGCTTAAATTATTGAAATCAATATTTTTTTCACTTTTAGTGTTAAATAGAATTAAATTACCTTTACGATTAATAGCCCAAATTTCGTTCTGTTTCCCTAAACTCATTGAGATAATGGAAAAAATAGTTTTATCATGACTATTTACACGTACAAAAGATGAGTTTTTAATGTTATCAAGATTTTCATTAAATCTATATAGCCCTCCATTTGATACCCCTAACCAAATATTGTTATTGCCATCTTCAATAATGCTCTCTAAAATATTACCGCCAAGCCCCTTCTTGCCATAGCTAAAACTATTAATAATTTCCTTTTTTTCAGGGGAATAAATATTAATCGCTACATTAGAACCTACCCAAATTCGACCTTTAGAGTCTTTAAAAACCGTACGAACATCAGTAGCTTTTTGATTTTTATTATTAATTACATCTATATTTTTAAACCTCTTATCCAATTGATTGTAAACCCATAAACCTCTTTTATAAGTACCAAACCAAATGTTATTATTATTATCTTCAGTAATAGATTGTACATATAATCCATTATTAACATCATTGAAATATTGTTTCGCAAAGTGTTCATTTTCTTTAATCATTGTCAAACCAGATCCGTCAGTACCAACCCATAAAACACCACTTTTGCTCTTGTAGATACTTAAAATTCTTAATGGAAGGTTATTCGAAGAGCCTTTGTGATAATTAACATTTTTATTGATTTTTGGTATAACATCTAAAACTCCATATTTGGTAACTATCCATATATTTTTATGATTATCTTCAGTAATATCTATTATCGTATTACTGCTCAAAGAAAACTCATTGTAATTATTCTTTTGATAAACCCTGATTTCGCCATTTTTACTGTTAATCTTATATAAACCATCACCATCAGTACCACCCCATACATTATCATCACTATCAAGAAATAGACTTGTAAAAAGTTCTTTTTTAACATCAGACAAACTTTCTTTAAAAAAGATATCCTCAACAAATTCCCCCTTATTAATATCATAAATGAGTAGTCCAAAGGTTTCAGTTCCAATCCATAATCTATTATCATTGTCAGCTTGCAATACAATTGGCTCTGGATAGTCTGTAAACGGCCCTACTAACTCATTTAACCTTTTGGTATTTATAGAATAATTATATACTTTACCTCTCGAAGTACTTATATATATTTCTTGGTTATTTCCAAATTCAAGACCTTGAACTTCTGTACCTATACCATTTAAATTGGGTATAACAGTAATTAATTCAGCTTTATCGTTTTCTAATTTATGAACATTTCCTGTTTTAGTGACAATCCAAATTTCTTTACCCTTAGATTTAACAACACTTACAGGTTCTTTAAAAAAATTAGAATAATTAAGAAACTTACCCCTTTTGGAGTCATATTTGCATAATAATCCTTGCTCGCTTTTAATCCATATATTCTTATAATTATCAGCATAAATGTCGTCAACTCCATCTCTATCTGCTATTTCAGGGAAAATCTCCCTATTATTAATTAAATGATAACTATATCCATTAAATTTTAGAATTCCTTTTGCAGTGGTCATCCAAATATTTCCTAAAGAATCTTGGGCAGTATTGAAAACAAATACACTTCTATTGTTATGCCGAGGGGTTATGTGTTTAAAATTTATATCGTTTTGTCCAAAAGATTGAATTGATGAATACATCAATAAAAAGATATAAAGTTTGTATTTAAATCGAGTAAAATTCATATTAATTAATTGAGATAAGACTTGCTACCTCTTTAAATTTACTACTGTAAAAGTATTAATATATTTTATATCTTTTTATTTAAACAATAGATTACAAGTCTGGTCAGAGATTATACTCGTTTAAAAGGCATACTTTTAATCAATTGATAAATTAAGATTAAATCAATTACCTATAATACCGAAATTAAATATTATTTTATAAAAAATGATGTTTAACAAAACCTTCTTTTGTAACTACATTTTAACACCTCATCACCATTTTAATAATAAAATCATTATTTGCCAATCTTAATAACCAATGGTATGTCATTTTATTCAAAAAAGTATACTCATTAGTCACGATGTCTTTTTTGACTCAAAAAACACCCTTTATTGATTAAAATATATAGAGTACAACAGATAGAAATATTGCAATTTTGTATCTAATCAAGTCCATTAATATAATGAATTCAAGGAGAAACTTTGTTAAAAACGCAACCTTAGCAACTGCTGGAATATCATTAGTACCCAATCTATCATTTGGGGTTTTGCCTAGTAAAAATATTCAAAGATTGAAGCGATCCTTTATAGGTGTAGGTTTAAGTGGAACGAGTCATCTGAACAATGCCTTGCAAAAAAATGATATAGAAATTAACATTTACTAATGCTAACTAAATAATTTATATATAAAAAAACGTGTACTATTTTTTAATCCTTATTTTAGTTTTCAACATTTGTATATGAGCAAGAAAAAATAATTACAAGGACTAGTAATGATGAATCTGGTAATCTCATTATAGGCGCTAATATTGTTATTAAAGATACTTTATAAATAGTTGATGCTTAGAAAGCCATATTAATTGCAAGAAATGACAACCAATTAACATTGTTGAAAATAAATAAGAGGTGAAGCTAAATTATTATGCTAATTTGTCTAGTGTTCCTCTAGCGAAAATTCAAGAAATTATTACTTTAAAATCTGTTTAAATCACTGGATAAATGGCGAAAACATTCAAATATATCAACTATAAAAAAGAACAAAATTTCCTGTTTATTTATAGCATCATAACGTTTTAAAATTAACCATTAAATGAAAAAAACACATACGCCCATTATATTTTTATTTTGTATCCTCAGTATACATGCTCAACAGCAACTTAACATTATACCGGCTGTACAAGAATGGCATTATTCAGATGAGAAAATACCTTTTAATAACATAAATATTAATTGGCCTAAAGAAACCACTTCCAAGAAAGTTGTTTTACTAGAGCGTTTTAAGAATGAACTTCAATCAATTGGAGTTAAAATAGGAAGTTTGAATGATAGCAATACGCTTTCTTTATTTTTTGATACCAACTATAAAGAGCTTAAGGAAGGGGTCACTGATGCTTACAAAATACAATTAGATAAAAGATCAACCATTGAAATAAGTTCATATAATGCTTTAGTTCATGCCACTAGAACAATTCTACAATTATGTTCACAAAATCAATACAAAAATTATTTTCCAAAAGGAATAATTAAAGATTATCCGATCTATCAAAAGCGAATGCTTTTGTTGGATGTTGCTCGTAAATTTTTCAGTGTTGATGAAATAAAGGATTTTATAAGAATATTGGCTTGGGTAAAAATGAATGAGCTTCATTTGCATTTAAGCGATAACTCATGGGGAGGATATAGTGCTTATCGCTTGGAAAGTAAACTTTACCCCGAATTAACAGCAAAAGATGGATATTATACTTGGAAAGAAATAAGAAAATTGCAAGACTTCGCAACCTCTTATGGTATCACCATTACTCCAGAAATAGATGCTCCTGGTCATTCTTTAGCCTTTACTGATATTAGACCAGATCTCAAGAGTAAATGGCTCAGTCCAAACTATCTGGATATTACCAATCCCAACACTTATGTTTTTATGGAAGAAATACTCAATGAAGTAATCCCTCATTTTGATGCTCCTGATTTTCATTTAGGCACGGACGAATATCGAATTAATAGCATTGAAGACGATTCTTTAAAATATGAAATAGGAAATACATTTAAAAAGTATATCAATCATTTTAATAAAGTAGTTAAAAACAACGGAAAAACTACAAGGATATGGTCTGGGTTTGAGCATATGCCAGGTAAGACGCCTATAGATAAAGATATCATTATTGATATGTGGGAAACAAGTGATGCACAAGATAAATCCAATCGAGGTTATAAATTTATAAATTCATCTCATTATTACACCTACATTGTTCCTGGTGCCCCATACTATGGGGTCAATAATAAATTCATTTACGAGAAATGGACACCAGAAATATTCAGCGATAAAAAGGAGCAGAATCTATTAAAAGGAAGTTCAGGATTACTAGGAAGTAAAATGCATATTTGGAATGATTTTGGCCCACTAGGGTATACTACTTCTGAAATAGCTCGTTTAAGTATACCTTCTATACTAACTTTCTCGGAAAAAATGTGGGGAACAAAAGGATATTCATCTTTCTTAGATTTTCAAGAAAAAATGCAACAACTATTAATGATTCCTAACACCAAAATACTAAACCGCTATTTTGCTAAAGAAAAAACTATTTTTTATAACGTAAAACCGATTAATCTCAACAAAGAAAAAATAAAAGAGATTAAAGCAGAATTAAAAAATATAGAATACCCTTGGTCTCTTGAGATGACCTTAAAGAAAATGCAAGAAGTGAAACAGAATGAGTTGCTATTATCTTCAAAAGAAGCCGCTATTTACTCCCAATTGGAATACGAGATTAAAAAGAAAGAAAATTCCGAAATAAAAAAAGGGTTCGCTATTATTCGAGCAAATCAAACCGAGGGAGTAACCCCTCTTAAATCACATAACCCACAGGTCATTATATTTGATTACATTTTACCACTAAACCAAGAAGTTTATGTTAAATTAATTGGCGAAGAAGAAAAAACGAGCCTATATGTAGATGGAGTTTTAATTGGAAGTGAAAATGTGCAAATGCTTTGCCCTCTTGAGTTCATAGGATCATTAAACGAAAAAGTGTTTCAGGGTACTATAAAAAATATATCAGCGAAACGAAACTCTGAGAATAGAAAATAGTCTCAAATGAAGGGTTTTTAGACCTTTTTGTTTTAAGTGGAGGTAATGAAGAGGTTGAAGGAAGTCCTTTTTTAGAGGATTGACTTTATATAAATAACGAAAAAGTAGTATTTAAGCGTATTATACTTCCTCTATTAAAATTGAACGGTGGTGGTATATCATCTAGAGATTTCAATAATGATGGGAGAGAGAAGATTTGTTTATAGGAAATAGGTCAATACTTGGTGGCTATGGATGAAGATGTTAGTCAAGGAGACAAAGTAGGATATTTTATAACGAATAAACTTAATATGAGAAAATGATTTTAATATCAAACCAGTTCGTAATCATTCTTCCGACATAAGGCCACATCCAAAACATCCTATTTTCAGACTATACATTTTATTACTTAAAAATTGTTCAACTCTAAAATAGACAAAATTAAAAGATATGACAAAAAAGAATTTCACTTATGCTTTTATAGCAAGCATGTTGCTCATTGCCTGTAGTAAAAAAGTAAAGAATTCTGAAGCAACTTCTAAACCAACCAATCACCCTACAATTATCTATAGTCCAAATCAAGATTATGTAGAGTTATATAATAAAGCATGGGAGATAGCAAAAGAACATGTTAAAAGCTCTGACGGACTAGTACAGAGCCCATATATAGATGAAGCTTTTGATGAAAGCACAATATGGATTTGGGATACAGCTTTTATGCTTCATTTCTTTAAGTATGCATCCTTTGATTTTCCAGCAATAGAATCTTTAAATAATTTCTATGCCCCAATACATGACAATACAGAAATTCCTTTACGTATAGAAATTCCAGACAACCCACCTTTATTTGCTTGGACAGAACATGACTTTTATAAATTTTCTAACGATACAAAACATGTTAAAAAATTACTTTATAAAAAAGAGTATTTACAAAAACATTTTGAGTGGTTCGATACGGTTCCAAAAGGCACAGTAATTGCTAATAGTGCTAAAACATGGTTAAAAAAGGAGCCCAATGGTTACCAATGGGAAGGTGGTCGTAGTGGTATGGATAATACTCCAAGAGGAAGAGAAAAAGGAAAATCTGCGAAAAAAAATCGTCCAAATAATCCCGATATGCTTTGGATTGATGCTATAGCACAACAAGGCTTAAGTGCTTTAAATATCTCTAAATTATTTACAAGTATTGGGGACACTATCCAGGCAAATATCTGGAAATCTAAGTATAATGCTATTAAACAAAAGATCAATACACTCTATTGGGATGAAGAAGATGGAATTTATTATGATTTAAACAGAAAGACGCTAAAACCGATGAAATTAATTACTCCAGCATCATATTGGCCAATGTTAGCTGAAATGTGTGATAGTGTACAGGCAAAGAAAATGGTTGAGCATATTAAAAACCCAGAGGCATTAGGTGGAGATGTGCCTTGGACAACTGTTCCTAGAAATGACATAGACTTTGATCCTAAAGGTGGGTATTGGAGAGGCTCTATATGGATACCAACGGCTTATATGGGTATAAAAGCAATTCAAAAATACGGCTATTTTGGACTAGCTCGTAACAATGCGTTATCAATAATAGATCATATGTCAAAAACGTATCGACAATATAAACCACATACCATATGGGAATGTTATAGTCCCACTGAGCCGAAACCGGCCTTAACAATACATGGAGATATTGTTAGACCCGATTTTTGTGGGTGGTCTGCATTGGGGCCAATTTCATTAATGATTGAAAATGTTATTGGGTTTTACGACATTAATGCTCAAAATAAAACAGTAAAATGGAACCTTCATAAAGAAGGAATACAAGGCATTAAGAATCTTGTATTTGGAAATGTGGTTACTGATATAATCTATGAAAATGATGTTGTGAAGGTAAAAACAAACCAGAAATTCATTTTGACGATTAATAACGTTGATTATACCATAAATGAAGGGATTAATAAGTTAGGGTTATAAAAGAATGGAGAAAATTAAGGTTCTGTCTCATTAATTCCTTCTTTTCAAATATAGGTGCTTTTGAAATAAAAAAACCTACTCAATGTACAAACACCACCGCTACCCTCCTATTATAATCAAACGGGCAGTCTATTTCAAACT
>NZ_JAYMGV010000007.1:0-20058 GCF_035818475.1 Alterotamlana spongicola | reverse complement strand
AGCGGCTATAACATGAAGTTCCGGAGCTTCTTCATAAAAATATCGTAAGAGTTGAATTGCTTTTGGTTGCTCTTGTATTTCATCAATAAAAAGTAAGGTGTGATTAATATCATTAGAAGTAATGTTATTAGATATAAACAGAGCCTCAATAATGGTTTTTACATTATCTGTTTGTTCAAAGTAGGAACTATCAGATTTTTTTTCTAGGTTTAGGTATAGTCGATGCTTATAAGTTTTTGCAAACTCATTAACCAAAGTCGTTTTGCCAACTTGTCTTGCTCCTCGAATAATTAAGGGCTTTCGATTAGATTTATTTTTCCATTTATCTAACTGTTCGGTAAGGTGTCTTTTTAAGGTCAAAATAATAATTTGTTATAAAGTAAGTACAAATGTATTCTTTTTTTGTAACAAAGTAAAGGGTCTTTTTTTGTAAAATTGTAATAAAGTAAATAATGTTATTGAATTCGAATTTAGTTCTTTTCACTTTTAAGGATAATAAAAACAAATCGTACTTATTTATTTCCGGGACCACCACACTTTAAATTCGTGTTATTTTTATTAATTGGCGTTGTGCTATTATTATTAATTGATGTTGTGTGATCATTATTAATTGATGTAAATGTGTTGGTTAAACCTTGATATAAAAGAAAATTATGGACATTGGGTTGCAAGGTTCAGAGCCCGCCAGGGGGAGAACCCACGACCCTCGATTTTATTTTTTTAATGTGTTTAAAATCAGTGCTTTGCTATATATAGCGTGTGTTAGGTTAGATTAATGCTCTTTAGTGAGTTCAAAAAAAATGAAAATGTTGACGATTTAGTTAGAGTGTTGACGATTTGCGAACTCGTAACATTTTTAAAGTTATAAAACGTATCAAATAAGGCCATTTAAAACGAAAAAAACCTCCAAAATCATTAGATTTAAGAGGTTTTACCTTTATTTGATACTCCAGTGACCGGGCTGGGGCTCGAACCCAGGACCCTCTCCTTAAAAGGGAGATGCTCTACCAACTGAGCTACCAGGTCATTATGTCAAGCTATCTTGTTATCGTTAGCGGGTGCAAATATAAAACCTATTTTTAATTAAACAAGGCTTTTTTTAAAGATTTTTTTGTTTTTTTGCACCACTTAATCCTATGTTTTTAAAAATCAATTTATAACGTAAAAATGATCATTGTATTAATTGGGTATATGGCCTCTGGAAAGACGTCTATTGGAAAGAAATTGGCAAAAAAATTAAATTATGATTTTATCGATTTAGATGATTTAATAGAAGAAAAAGAAGATCTATCTGTAACCGAAGTTTTTAAAACTAAAGGAGAGGTATATTTCAGACGGCAAGAAACACATTATTTAAAGGAAGTTTTGGAGACAAAAAACAATATTATTTTATCTGTAGGTGGAGGTACACCTTGCTATAGTAATAATATGCAGACTATTTTAGAAGCTGATCATGTGACAAGTATCTATTTGAAAGCATCAATACCTACGTTAGCCGAAAAATTAATGAGGAAAAAAGCCAAACGTCCGTTAATTGCTCACATAGAAACCAAAGAAGCTATGACAGAATTTATAGGAAAACATTTGTTTGAGCGTGTACAGTTTTACAATCAGGCAGAAATAAAAATACCTATTGACGGAAAATCAAAAGATGATATTGTTGAAGATATAGTATTAAAACTATTCTAAAACCGCCTCAAATGTTTTGCCTTCTAAAACAATATGCACGTGTTCATGCAATGATGTTGACAATGAAATGCCTTTAAAATCGGCCTTTACAGGATATTTTTTATGATTTCTATTAACCAGTACAGCGGTTTTAAACTGTTTTAAAGGGACATCTAAAAAGTGCTTTACTCCATAAATTAGAGTCGTTCCGGAGTTTAAAACATCATCTACCAGAACCAAAGATTTATTTTTGTAATCTTCCGGAGATATAGAAGTTGAAATACGTTCCCAGGGGTGCTTTTTGTCAATGGTAACTTTACAAAGTACAGGGGTGATTTCAGATATTTTTTGAAGAACCGTTTTTAATTTTTTGGCTAGCATATAACCGTTCTTATCAATACCGGCCAGAACAACCTCAGTTTCATTAACATTACTCTCATATATCTGGAATGCAATACGCCTTATTTTATGATTGATCTCGTTGTGATTAAGTATGACATTATTCTTAACACCCATAATAGTCTATTGTAAATTAAAATATAAAATTACTCATTTTCCTCAGTAAAATCATCAATATCCCGTCTATCTTTTTTTGTAGGCCTACCGGTACCTTTCTTTCTGTAATAATCTTTAGAATATTTTAAAAGTTCTCTGGCTTCAAATTGCTCTTTTGGAGTTATATCTGTTCTGTAAATATCAACAAGTTTGGCACCAACTCTATTGGGAGGCAGATCATTGACCTTTAGTTTATAGTTTATTTGATCTTTTCTTAATTCAATCAAATCAGTAGGATAAACCTCTCTGCTGGGCTTTACAGGCTCTTGGTTTACTCGTACTTGCCCTTTCTTACAAGCTGTTGTAGCCTGTGTTCTTGTTTTATAATACCTAACACACCATAAATACTTGTCTACACGCATATAATTATTGATAAAACTCCGTTAATGTTTTTGTGCAAGATTATATTAAAATTGTATCTTGCGACCTCAAAAATAAGGAATATAAAAGATTCCTTGGTATGTATCAGAAATCAATAGTCTGATATACACTGAAAACTATTTTGCTCTAAAGAATAAAAAAGATTGAAAATGAAGTTAAGAAAAATTAGTATATTTTTTCTGTGCTTAGCACTGGGGATTTTGTCTTGTAAAAAAGATGATGAAGGAGATATTCCGGTAGTACCTGAAAGAGATAGGGATGAACAACAGATTGCAGATAAAGATTCTATAGTGGCTTATTTGGAAAGCCATTACTATAATGCCAGTGAATTTGACGGATCTAATCCAAATCCTAGCGCTAAGGATTTAATTATAACTAAGCTTGAAGCAGGAGAAACGGTTCCTGATGGTCACAGATTATTGAGTCAGGACTATATCACAAAAGAGCTCACCTTTGCCGATACAGATTATGAGATATTTTACATTGATTTAAATGAAAATGTAAGCGATGATGCGATTTCTCCCAGTTTTGCAGATAATGTTTTAGTAACCTATGAAGGGTTTAGGCTAGACCATGATGTATTTGATAGTGCTGCTACACCTGTTGAGTTTGACCTAACCACTTTAATTCCGGGATGGAGAAAAGTGTTACCGGAGTTTAAAGTTGCTGAAGATTTTGTTGAAAACGGTGATGGTACTGTTGATTTTTTAAATCATGGTGTAGGAGTTATGTTTGTACCTTCGGGATTGGCATATTTTTCAAGCGGAACTTCCGGAATTCCGGCTTATACACCTATTATTTTCAAGTTTGATTTGTTGCAAGCATATGAGAATGATCATGATAATGACTTAGTGCCTTCTTATCTGGAGGATTATAATACGCTTGATGGAGAGTTTACTTTAAATTCCAGTTCTGAAGCACATGATGGAGATGATACTGATGGCGATACCTTCCCGGATTATTTTGATGCAGATGATGATGGAGATGGCGTACCAACCAGAAATGAAGATATTGATAAAGATGGTGATCCAACAAATGATATAGGTAAAAACGGCATACCAAAATACCTGGACCCTGAAGAAACAGAATCTAATGGACTATAACAAAAAAACCTCGCTATTGCGAGGTTTTTTTGTTTTTATAATGTTTGTCTTTTAAAACTATAGTAGAAGTGATAAACTTAAAATTAATTGGCTGGGCCTGGTATTAATTCTACTTTCAGCATCAATAATATTATCATTTATAAACCGGGCTTCATTTTTATTAAAACCGCGTTCATACCTTAAGTCAATTCCAAATTTATTAAGGTTAAATCCAACACCAAAATTTAGTCCTACTGTAAAATCTTTTTCTATATCATTAATAGAAATACCCGAAAATTCAGAATCTAATATATACTGAAATGCTGGTCCGCCAAATACACTTAAAGGTCCTAAAACATTTAAACCAACCAATATTGGAGCATCAATTTTTTGCATTTTAAAAGAGTCATTGTCGTAATCACTTTTTGTACTGGTATATACAAGTTCAGGTCTGAAATATAAGTCATTTCCAAATTTGCCGAAGGCACCTAAATGGAAGCCAGACTTACTGCTCGGGTTTTTATAGGCATCATTAATAGCATCAAAGTAATCCCCGTTAGAATTGTAATTCAACCCACCTTTGATACCAAAACCCTGAGCCGTTTGGGCATAAGCCAGAGAAGTTGTGATGAGAACTAAAAAAAGATAAAGTAAACCTTTAAACTTAAAAGGACTAAGCTTTAATAATTTGTCAAATGATTTTAAGATTTTCATAATTGTTCGTTTTTAGATTTGATTTACAGTAACAAAAACGTTGCCAAAACATTATTATTTTCTTTTTAATACAATCATTTTCATTTTTCAGTTATTTATCTTTGCCCACTAAAGTGAGTAATGCTATAAATAAGTATGAAGTTTGAATTAAAAGCCCAAGACGCACAAAGCAAGGCCAGAGCAGGAAAAATAACAACGGATCACGGTACTATTGAAACGCCAATTTTTATGCCGGTAGGAACAGTGGCTACGGTAAAAGGGGTACACCAGCGCGAATTAAAAGAGGATATAAATCCAGATATTATTTTAGGGAATACCTACCACTTATATTTAAGACCGCAAACAGACATTATTGAGCAAGCAGGAGGCTTACACAAATTTATGAATTGGGATCGAAATATTTTAACCGATTCAGGAGGATACCAGGTATACTCACTTTCAGCTAATAGAAAGATTAAAGAAGAAGGCGTAAAATTTAAATCTCATATTGATGGGAGTTATCATGTATTTACACCTGAAAATGTTATGGAAATTCAACGTAGCATTGGAGCAGACATTATAATGGCCTTTGATGAATGTACGCCTTACCCCTGTGATTATAATTATGCTAAACGCTCTATGCATATGACGCATCGTTGGTTAGACAGATGTATCAATCACCTGGAGAAAACACCACTAAAATATAACTATAATCAAGCATTTTTTCCCATAGTACAAGGAAGTACATATAAAGATTTGCGTATGCAATCTGCAGAATATATAGCAAATGCCGGGGCAGTTGGTAATGCCATTGGTGGTTTATCTGTTGGAGAACCAGCAGAAGAAATGTATGCCATGACTGATGTGGTTTGTTCTATTTTACCAGAAGATAAACCAAGATATTTAATGGGAGTTGGTACACCAATCAATATTTTAGAAAATATTGCGTTAGGAGTAGATATGTTTGATTGCGTCATGCCAACACGTAACGCCAGAAACGGTATGTTATTTACAGCTTACGGAACCATTAATATAAAGAATAAAAAATGGGCAGCAGATTTTTCACCAATAGATGAAATGGGTATAACATTTGTAGATACAGAGTATTCAAAAGCATATTTAAGACATTTATTTACAGTTAATGAATTGTTAGGTAAGCAAATAGCAACTATACATAATTTAGGCTTTTATTTATGGTTGGTTCGCGAAGCTAGAAAACATATATTAGCAGGAGATTTTAAAATTTGGAAAGATAAAATGGTAAAGCAAATGGACAATCGTTTATAATTGCACATGAAAATTTTAGACTGGTACATATTAAAACGCTATTTATTTACATTTTTTATGATGTTACTGCTTTTTATTCCAATTGCAGTAACTGTTCATTTAGCGGAGAAGATTGGTAAAATTTTGGATAATGAAGTGCCATTGAATGAAGTTTTAATATACCTCTTAGACTTTACCATTTACTTTGCTCATTTATTATTCCCGCTCTTTTTGTTTTTATCGGTTATTTGGTTTACATCAAAATTGGCTAATAACACAGAAGTTATTGCGTTTTTGAGTTCGGGAGTATCATTTAGTCGCTTTTTAAGGCCCTACTTACTAGGCGCTTTAGCTGTGGGTATATTGGCAATTATCTTAGGGATGTTTTTGGCTCCAAAAGCCAGTGAAGGCTTTAATGCATTTAGCTACAAGTATTTTAAAAAGGGGAGAGGAGTTGCAGAGACAACTAATGTTTTCAGGCAAATAAATGATAATGAAATTATTTATGTTAGCAATTTTGATATTAAAAGTCATACGGGACATAACTTTACCCTGGAGCGTTTTGAGGGCAATCAAATGCTATATAAAATTTCTGCTACCAGAATAAAATACATTGAAAAAGATACTGTTTACAGATTATCAAATTATGTGAAAAGAGATATAGGTGCAGATGAAGATAAACTGGAAATACTAAAGACAAAAGATACACTTTTTAGTTTTGACGTAGATGATCTCATTCCTGTTATTTATGCAGCCGAGACAAAAATGTATGGAGACCTGAAGCGCTTTATAGAAAAAGAAGAGGATAGGGGGTCATCAAATGTAGGGCGTTTTAAATTGGTGCTGTACAGAAAATGGAGTCTTCCGGTTTCAGTATTTATTCTAACAATAATCGCTGTCGCGGTATCTTCTATTAAGAGAAGAGGAGGCATGGGGGTTAATCTAGCGGTAGGAATCTGTATCGCTATGGTTTTTGTATTCTTTGATAAAGTTTTTGGGGTTATGGCAGAGCAATCTGATTTTCCTCCGTTGATTGCCGTGTGGTTTCCCAATATCATTTTTGGTATTTTAGCAATTTACTTGTTATATAATGCCAAACGCTAAGGTCAAAAATTATTTACATCTTCATTTTTTAGTTTTTATTGCCGGATTTACAGCTATTTTAGGAGAGTTGATCACCATTAACGCCATTGCATTGGTATGGTATAGAATGGTAATAGCTTCAGTTTTAATGTTTCTATATATTAAAATTGTAAAGGTAAAATTAAGAATCAGTATAAGATCAATGGTTCGGCTTTCCATAGCAGGAATCATTATTGCATTACACTGGATAACTTTTTTTGGAGCTATCAAAGAAGCTAACATATCAATAACTCTAGCTATGTTTTCAACCGGGGCTTTTTTTGCATCTTTTATAGAGCCAATAATTTACAAAAGGCGCATCATTTGGTATGAAATAATATTTGGTATCATTGTAATATTTGGTGTTTTTATAATAACACAAAGTGAAATAAAATATCTTACGGGGATTCTTTTAGGGATTTCATCCGCTTTTTTTTCATCATTATTTGCCGTGTTAAACGGAAGCTTTTTAAAACAGCATACGGCAACAGTCATTTCTTTTTATGAATTTTTAAGCGGTGTATTTTTTATATCTATATACATGCTATGCTTTGGGGGTGGTTTTTCAGAAGAGTTTTTCAACATAACCTGGCCTGATCTAAAGTACCTCTTTATTTTGGCATCAGTTTGTACAGCGTATGCCTTTATAGCTTCAGTACACGTCATGAAAATAATAAGTCCATATACCGTCGTTTTAACCTATAATTTAGAACCTGTTTACGGTATTATAATGGCTGTTTTATTGTTTCCTGAAAAAGAAAAAATGAGCATGTCGTTTTATTACGGAGCACTTATAATCATTAGCGTTGTGCTTATAAATGCAATAATAAAGAATAGTAGAAAATTAAAAAGAAAGTAATCTTAACAACATAACATGATTAAAGTTTTTATATTTGCATACTAACCAAAGATTAATATAGCAATAACTAAATTCCTATGGAATATTTAGAATTTGAACTCCCGATAAAAGAACTTGAAGACCAATTAGATAAGTGTAAGTTAATTGGAGAAGAAAGTGACGTAGATGTTACTGAAACCTGTTCGCAAATTGAGAAAAAGTTAAAAGAGACTCAAAAAGATTTATATAAGAATTTGACACCCTGGCAACGTGTGCAATTATCAAGACACCCGGACAGGCCCTATACCTTAGATTATATAAAAGCCATTTGTGGAAATTCGTTTTTAGAACTTCACGGTGATAGAAGTTTTAAGGATGATAAGGCTATGATAGGTGGATTAGGTAAAATTGGGGATCAGAGTTTTATGTTTATTGGTCAACAAAAAGGTTATAATACCAAAACAAGACAATATAGGAATTTTGGTATGGCTAATCCGGAAGGTTATAGAAAAGCGTTACGTTTAATGAAGTCTGCTGAGAAATTTGGTATTCCTGTAGTAACACTTTTAGACACACCGGGCGCCTATCCGGGGTTAGAAGCTGAAGAACGAGGGCAAGGTGAAGCCATTGCCAGAAACATATTGGAGATGACCCGTTTAAAAGTACCTGTAATTACTATTGTAATTGGAGAGGGTGCTTCCGGAGGAGCCTTAGGAATTGGTGTTGGAGACAAAGTCTTGATGTTGGAAAATACCTGGTATTCAGTTATTTCCCCTGAATCTTGTTCTTCAATTTTATGGCGTAGCTGGGAGTATAAGGAACAAGCGGCAGAAGCATTAAAGTTGACAGCCGATGATATGAAAAAATTGAAATTAGTTGATCAAATTATAAAAGAGCCGTTAGGTGGAGCACATAGAGATCGTAAAAAGACATTTAAATCTGTAAGTGATGCCATTATAAAATCTTATGAAGATCTTAAAAACTTATCACCAATCGATTTAGTATCTCAGCGTATGGATAAATATGCCAACATGGGAGTGTATAAAAGCTAAGTCGTTTAAAACCACAATGTACTAAAAATCTGAAGTTAGGCACTTCAGGTTTTTTTATGCTTATTGACAATATTTTTAACTTATTAACAGTTAAATTGTTGAAGAGTGGTTAACAATCAGAACAATTAAAACACTATTAAAACCTTTCTTTTTAATTACTTTCGTAGTTATGAAACAACCAAATCAACTCACCGGGTATAAAGTCGATAAGAGTACCCTAATCAGCCTTGAAAAAGGAAAGATTCCACCGCAAGCACTTGATTTAGAAGAAGTTGTGTTAGGAGCTATGATGATTGATAAAAAAGGAGTTGATGAAGTTATTGATATTTTAAGTGCTGAATCCTTTTATAAAGAGGCCCATCAACATATTTTTGAAGCTATATTTCAATTGTTTGAAAACAGTGAACCTGTAGACTTATTAACCGTTTCAACGCAGTTAAAGAAGAATTCAAAGTTAGAATTGGTAGGAGGAGATTTTTATTTGATTTCATTAACACAGAAAGTATCATCTTCGGCACACATTGAGTTTCATGCACGCATAATTTTACAGAAGTATATACAGCGTAGTTTAATCAAAATTTCAAGTGAGATTATTGAAGATTCTTATGATGAAACTAAAGATGTATTTGATTTATTAGATAATGCGGAATCAAAACTTTATGAAGTTACCCAGGGTAATATCAAAAAGTCTAGTGAAACTGCTCAGGAATTAGTCATACAGGCTAAAAAGAAAATTGAAGAGATTTCAAATAAAGAAGGGCTAAGTGGAATACCAACTGGGTTTCATAAACTAGACAAGTTAACGTCCGGTTGGCAGCCATCAGATTTAATCATTGTTGCTGCACGTCCAGGAATGGGAAAAACAGCTTTAACACTATCTATGGCCAGAAATATTGCTGTAGATCAAAATATTCCTGTAGCGTTCTTTTCATTAGAGATGGCCTCGGTACAGTTGATTACACGTTTAATTTCCAGTGAAACAGGTTTGTCTTCAGAAAAATTACGTACAGGGAAACTTGAAAAACACGAGTGGGAGCAACTTAATGTTAAAGTAAAAGGCCTGGAAAAAGCGCCATTGTTTATTGATGACACGCCATCGTTATCAATTTTTGATTTAAGAGCGAAAGCACGCCGTTTAGCCTCACAACATGGTATTAAGATGATCATGATTGATTATTTGCAATTAATGACAGGAGGAACCAGTCATGGTGGAAATCGTGAACAGGAGATTTCTATGATTTCAAGAAACCTTAAAGCTTTGGCAAAAGAGCTAATGGTTCCGGTAATAGCTCTGTCTCAGTTATCGCGTGCCGTGGAGACTCGTGGAGGAAGTAAACGCCCGTTGTTATCAGATTTACGTGAGTCTGGTGCTATTGAACAGGATGCAGATATTGTATCATTTATCTATAGACCAGAATACTATAAAATAGATGAATGGGATGATGAAGAGCGTTCACCTACAGAAGGACAGGCAGAATTTATTGTTGCAAAACACCGTAATGGAGGGTTGGAGAATATTCGTTTAAAATTCTTAGGCCATTTAGGTAAATTTGATAATTTAGACGATTTTGATTCACCTTTTGAATTTCATTCTAAAATGAATGCTGCTGCAAATGATGATACATTTAAAGCTGATAATTTCAAGGCCAGTCCAGATCAGGCTTTTGGAAGTTCGTTTAATGATGATGACAATGAAGTTCCGTTCTAATCTCATTTAAAACCTAAAGTTTTTTTAAAAAACATATTCAAATTCAATTTTTGAGTATCTTTCGCCTATGAAGAAAGCCCTATTCATATTTTTGATATTTATATCTACTCAGGTTTATGCCTCATACATCCTTATACCTATGGATGCTGAAAGTCAAAAAAATCACCTTAAAGCTTATGGTATGACCTATTGGACACTTAATAAAGAGTTAAAGGTTAAATGGTTACTAAATTATAGAGGAGGAGCTTTCTTATTGCCGGATACCGAAGCTATACAACGAGAATGTCAGATCAGAGGTGTGTCCTTTGAAGTAATATCTAATACTCAAACAGAAACTATTCTCGAAGAAATTAGTAGTCCAAGTCAAAATATGGAAGCTGTAGTATTAGAAAAGGCGCCTAAAATAGCGGTATATACACCAAAAGGGAAACAGCCTTGGGATGATGCAGTAACCATGGTTTTACAATATGCTGAAATTCCTTATGAAACTATTTATGATGAGGAAGTTTTAAATGATGGCCTGTTAGTCTATGACTGGTTGCATTTACATCATGAAGATTTTACCGGGCAATATGGTAAATTTTATGCACAGTATAGAGCAACATCATGGTATATCCAGGAGAAAAAAGATGCTGAAAAATTAGCACAGGAATTGGGATATGCTAAAGTGTCAGAAGAAAAACTAGCAGTAGCTTTAAAAATCAGAGATTATGTAGTAGGTGGGGGCTTTATGTTTGCCATGTGTAGCGCAACTGATAGTTTTGATATTGCATTGTCTGCAGAAGGTGTAGATATTTGTGAGCCTATGTTTGATGGCGATGGAAGTGAAGCCGGTTATCAGAATAAAATTGATTATAGCAAAACCTTTGCCTTTACAGATTTTACCTTGGAAAGAAGTCCAAAAATATATGAGTTTTCATCAATTGATATGACAAGAAAACGCATGATTCCAAGAACGGCAGATTATTTTTCATTGATGGAGTTCTCAGCTAAATGGGATCCAATACCTACAATGCTTTGCCAAAATCACACGGCTTTAGTTAAAGGGTTTATGGGGCAAACCACTTCTTTTAATCGGGATGAGATAAAATCCAATGTATTGGTTTTAGGTGAAACAAAATCTAATGGCGAGGCAAAATATATTCATGGTATTAAAGGAAAGGGCTTTTTTACGTTTTATGGTGGACATGATCCGGAAGATTATCAGCACAGGGTAGGAGATGCCAAAACCGAGCTTGATTTACACCCTACATCGCCAGGATATCGTCTTATATTAAACAATGTACTGTTTCCGGCTGCCAGAAAGAAAAAACAAAAGACTTAGAAGCTGAATTAATAGCTTTTAATTAACTATGACCACAGATTTTTCAAATGTATAGATGAAAAGGTCTGCTCCGCTGCCGGTAGACGTTATATTTTGATTTAGAATAAAGGTTTCTGTATCTTCAGATATAGTAACTAAACCATACTCAATACCATCAATGGTAAGAAACAGGTCTTCGTCTTTTTCTATAAATAAGTGGTTATAAGTGCCAGAGTCTAATCCATCTTCAAGAGAATTGTCGTCGTTATTATTTAAAACACTTAAGGTGCCATCAAGATTATTAAATCTCCATACTATAATGCCGGATTCAAAATCTGTATTGATACCAGCTAAGCCACCTGAGACATTAATAAGACTCCATTGGGTAATAGAAACTTCATTATCAGGGGTGTCATCACTAATGCTACAGCTTGTTAGGGTAATCAGGCAAATTATGATAAATAGGTATTTCATTTTTATAAAAGGTTTTCAGTTTATAATTTAGATGAAAATTATCAAAAAGGTTGCGTGAAATAACTGTTAAAAGAAGTAAATTGAACAACAGGTTATTTGAAGTTAATCCATAATATATGTACCTATGAAGATTTTTCAAAAAGAGTTAAAATTGAAACCTTACCCCAGAGGTTTTCACTTAATTACAGATGAGGTTATAGCGGTAATTCCGGAAATTAATGAGATTGAAATAGGGCAATTACAGGTTTTTATCAAACATACTTCTGCTAGTTTAACTATAAATGAAAATGCCGATCATACAGTAAGATCTGATTTTGAAAGCCATTTTAATAAGGCAGTTCCTGAACATGCGCCCTATTACAAACATACCTATGAAGGTTCTGACGATATGCCTGCGCATATTAAAGCATCTTTATTAGGAGCATCTGTTCAAATTCCAATATCAAATGGGCAATTAAATTTAGGAATTTGGCAAGGTATTTATTTGTGTGAACATAGAAACTATGGCGGTGCCAGAAAACTGGTCATCACTATATTTGGCGTTTAAAATTAAAGGTTTATGAGTTTAAAGAAGTTTTTAGTTTATATCATTCAATCTGTGGCATTCTGGATGTTTGCATTTTTCTTGTATATCTTTATTAAATATAACGGACTGGAAAAGGAGCTTAAGATCTACACAGATGATATTCTAAACCTCCCCGAATTTGAATATTATCAATTTGCCTTGATGCTTGGAATTATTATGGGGATATTTTATGCTATAGTTGAATTTCTGTTTGATGTCTACTTTAGTAAAAAAATGGTACTGGGAGCAGGAATACTTGTTAAATCTGTTATTTATTTTGCTCTCATTGTTGTTATATTGAGCATATTATCCGTCTTTATAGAAGAACGTATTGATATAGATTTACCCAATGAACGTGGTTGGTGGCACAAGGATCCGTTTTTTTGGAATACCGTTTTATATTTTGTGGCCTCTTCCATTGTTTTTGCATTAATAAAGATTGCGAACGATAAGTTTGGACCGGGGGTGTTTTTAAATATGATTTTAGGAACCTATAAAAAACCAAAAGAAGAATCAAGAATTCTAATGTTTTTGGATTTGAAGAATTCTACAAAAATAGCAGAACAATTAGGTCATGAAGTCTATAGTAAGTTTATACAGGATTGTTTTATAGATTTAAATAGTGTGTTAAGGCGATATGAGGCAGATGTGTATCAGTATGTAGGAGATGAAGCAGTATTGACATGGACCACAAAAAAGGGATTTAGAAAAAATAATAGTGTAAACTTGTTTTTTGCATTTATTGATAAATTAAAAAGCAGGGAAGCATATTATCAAAAGAAGTATAACTATCAGCCCGAATTTAAAGCAGGGGTGCACTGTGGTAAATTAATGATTGCAGAAGTGGGTACAATAAAAAAGGAACTGGCTTTTCATGGAGATGTCATTAATACAGCCTCCAGGATCCAGGATTTGTGTAATACCTATAATGCTGAATTGTTAGTTTCTCAATCGGTACTGGAAAAATCGTTGATTACCCTTAAATATGAAGCCAAACTATTAGGGGACCTGGAATTAAAGGGAAAGATAAAAACCTTAAAAGTTTATGCTATAGCAAACCATAAATCATAAGGGGAAATTAAATATTTAGTTTATAACTGGATAATAAAATAAATGCGTTATGGATTGGAAAGGAAAGCCTGACCCGTGCAAGGGCTTACTGAAAGGGGAGAGGAAGGCCCAAAACATATAAATAAAAAATCCGATTCAATAAGAACCGGATTTTTATGTTTAATACTTACTATATTTTTATGCACCTAGAAGGAATCTAAAATATGTAGCCCAATTGTTTCCGGGGAAATCACATCCATCAGCCCAAAGCGTTTCCTCACAATCACCTCCATCACAAGGAATTGTATAAGGTATTAATATGGGTTGAAGTACGCCATTGTCAATAATTAGCATAGTGTCTTCACCACATTCAGGGCTATATCCGTCGCCATTAGCTATCGCAAGGTTATATATTTCCAAGCCCTTAATCTTAATGTTTTCACCAGCAGGTAATTTCAGGTTGGCATTACAAGAGTTACATTCTTGATCATTTAATAATTTCCAAAATGCCCATTGAATATGACCGTATAAATAATTACCACCATCTAAAAGAGTATCTATATTATTTAATAACCATAGTGCATTATCTAAGTTACCACTTTGAGAGATTAAACCAGATAAATCGTCATTTATTGAATAAACATTGAAATCAGTATAACATTTATCTTCTCCAGATGAATCAATAGATTTTGATACATCTACACACCAGGCCCAGTAATCACCGGATAGTGCACCGTCAGCAATAGAAGCCTTAAAGTAAGAACGGGCATTTTCTATTTCACGACCGGTTCTTAAGCAAAAACCGGTGGTTTCTGGTATGTTTGACTCAACATTACCTATATGGTCTGGAACGCAATTAACTACGCCATGTACGGCAAAATATGTGCCTTTATCTATAGGTACTGAATAGGTGTAACTTGAAACACAATCATGAGTAGATTTAAATTCAAATTGACCAGGGATAGGATTGCCATTGGCCATTGGAAAATCTAAAGGATCTTGAACTACCGAAATGTGCGTTTCTGTTAAGCAATATTCATTATTAGTAATATTATAAGTAATATCATAATTACCATTATTAAACTTTACAGTTAGTTCGCCTACCAAAATGTGCTGTCCTGCATACAAATTTATAGGGTTTGAAAAAACTGAAGGGTCGCATTCAGCATCAAAAACAAGGTCGGGTTTTCCTCGTTTTTTTGATTTTGATGTGTCGGAAGGGTCAGAGATTAATTGCTCATTTAGTTCTTCTGTTTGTAGTTCTTCTGTTTGACAGCTAAAAAAAGCAAAGAGTAATGCCACAACAAAAACATGAACAACACTGTAATGTAATTTAGTTTTCATAATAAACTTTTGATTTTAGATTAAAATCTTTCTTTTAAGAATTTTTTGTAGCTATTAACCGTCTGGTATTTACTAAATTATATAGAATAACAGTTGTTTTTATAAAAAATGGATAAAGCCTGTTTTTTTTCGTTTAAGTGATTTTTACTTTTATTTAGTCGCTTCTAATCTGTATTTTATCGGTTATGCTTTTTTACTTTAACCTTACTTTATCAAAAAATACTAACTTAACACCTCAAATAATGATGTAATGGTTGCTACATTTAAATCGTTTATTTATAAAAGCTTTGTATACCTTAAGGGTAAAGCTTATGTGTATAAGCTTACATACCAGTATAGGAAAGTTATAAAGCAAAGATTGCGAAATAAGCTCCAGGTATTAAGCAGAGTGCAGAATAAGGAGATTAAGGCTTTTTATAATAGTTATGGTTATAAAAATGTAAAAACATGGTGGCATGAGTTTTATTATTCAAATAACCATATGTTCTCCGTAAAATATGTGCCTGAAGATCTTTTTCATGCAGTTATAAGTAAAAAATTTAATCAAATGAGGCAATGGCCATCTTTACTGGATAAAAATTTATTAGGTTTAATGTTTAGAGACTTTAAACAGCCCTATCCCATTTTAAAAAACATAAATGGGTTTTATTATATAGACGGTAAAATAGTTTCGGAAGAAGAGGCTATTAACAGGATTGTGAACGAAGGTGACCGAATGGTTATTAAACCTACTATTGATTCTGGTAATGGACAAGGTGTTATATCTGTATCATTTGATAATGATATTGCCGTAAAAAACTTATTTAGAACATATAAGAAAGATTTTATTGTTCAAAAAATAGTAATTCAGCATGAAACTTTACAAGAGCTAAACTTTAGTTCATTAAATACCATTCGGGCTATATCTTATTTAAATGAAAAAGGGGTACATGTTTTATCTTCTGTTATTAGAATTGGTAACTCAGGAAGTTTCACTGATAATTTCGAAGACGGAGGTATGGCATGTGGGATTAATGAAAATGGTATGTTAAAAAAAGTAGGTTATCTTTTTAATGGTGTTAGTAAAACAAAAACTAATACAGGTATTATCTTAGGAGACATAAGAATTCCTTCCTATAATAAAATAGTTGAGCAAGTAAAGGATATGCATACATTGATACCGTATTTTAGGTTAGTTTCTTGGGATATTGGAATAGATATTAAAGGGAAACCTGTTTTAATAGAGTATAATACATACCATCAAAATATTACGATGCATCAATTGGTAAATGGGCCACTTTTTGGTGATTTTACAGAGGAGATTTTAAAAGCCTGATTATATAAAGTGGTCAACTTGTGTAGAAAATAAAAAAATCCGATTCAATTAAGAACCGGATTTTAAAATTAAGCGAATAATATGTTTTACAATAGGCAAAATGCCTTACTTTACTTTATCAATTACAGCTTTAAAAGCTTCAGGGTTATTCATAGCTAAATCTGCTAAAACCTTACGGTTTAATTCAATATCATTAGCTTTTAATTTCCCCATGAATTGAGAATAAGATAAACCATGTTCTCTGGCACCAGCGTTAATACGCGTAATCCATAAAGCACGGAATGTTCTCTTTTTATTTCTACGGTCTCTATACGAGTATTGCATCGCTTTGTCAACCGCATTTTTGGCTACTGTCCAAACGTTTTTACGTCTTCCAAAATAACCTTTTGCTTGTTTAAGAACCTTTTTTCTTCTGGCTCTTTTTGCTACAGAATTTACTGATCTTGGCATAATTTTAAATGTTTTTTGTAGTAGGCGGTTTACTCGTTATTTAAAACTTTTAACGTTTCAACTCTTTTAATGAGCCTAACTCCAGGGTTTATAAATTTGTTTTAACCGATTAAAACTAAATTACTTTAAACGTAACATGGTTTTAATATTGTCTTCGTCAGCCTTATGCACTAATGTGTCATGGGTTAACGCAAGCTTACGCTTTTTAGATTTCTTTGTTAAGATGTGACTCTTAAAAGCGTGCTTTCTTTTAATCTTACCAGTACCAGTTAACTTAAAGCGTTTTTTGGCACTAGATTTTGTTTTCATTTTAGGCATTTTCTTTTCCTAGTTTTTAATTATTTCGCTTAATTATTTTTATATGCCGAACTTGTTTTCAGCATCTTACTTACTTTTATTTCTTTTCTTTTTTAGGAGCAATAAACATGGTCATACGCTTACCTTCTAAACGAGGCATTTGTTCAACCTTTCCAAATTCTTCAAGGTCTTGTGCTAATCTTAACAATAAAATTTGACCTTGCTCCTTAAATATTATAGAACGTCCTTTAAAAAAAACAAAAGCTTTTAATTTGGCTCCTTCTTTTAAGAACTTTTCTGCATGCTTCTTTTTAAACTGATAGTCATGGTCATCTGTTTGAGGGCCAAAACGTATCTCTTTAATGACAACTTTTGTAGCTTTAGATTTTAAAGCTTTATCGCGTTTCTTTTGTTCATAAAGAAACTTTTTATAATCCATAACTTTACAAACAGGCGGATCAGCATTTGGAGAAATCTCAACAAGATCCAATTCCTGCTCATTAGCTATTCTCATGGCGTCTCCTTTGGTATAAATACCAATTTCTACGTTGTCTCCAACAAGACGTAGTTTTTGTGCAGTAATCTTAGAGTTAATCTTATGCTTGTCCTCTTGTAAAACCCTTCTGGGTTGCTGTCTTCTTCTAATTGCTATGGCGTACGGTTTTTAAATTAAACTTAATTATACTTTTTTCTTAAAACGATTTTAACGTTTTTTTTATGTCTTCTTTTATTATTTTAGAGAAAGCTTCTACAGAAATCATTCCTAAATCAGCTCCACCATGCTGACGTACAGTGATTTTGCCTTCTTTCTCTTCTTGTTCACCAATAATGAGCATATATGGGTGTTTTTGAATTTCAGCTTCCCTGATTTTCTTACCAATAGTCTCATTTCTGTGGTCTACGAGGGCGCGAATTTCGTTATTTTCTAGCAAATTTAAAACTTTTTCAGAGTATTTTTCGTATTTCTCGCTAATTGATAAGATTATAGCCTGCGTTGGCATTAACCAAAGCGGGAAATTCCCTCCAGTATGTTCCAGTAATAAAGCAACAAAACGCTCCATACTTCCAAAAGGAGCACGATGAATCATAATTGGTCTGTGGGATTCATTATCACTACCCTTATAAGTCAAATCAAAACGCTCTGGTAAATTGTAATCAACTTGAATGGTACCAAGTTGCCAACGTCTTCCTAAAGCATCTTTAACCATAAAGTCTAGTTTAGGACCATAAAAAGCCGCTTCACCGGTTTCTATAACATAATTTAACCCTTTATCTTGAGCTGCATTTATAATAGCTTGTTCAGCTTTTTCCCAATTTGCAACATCACCTATATATTTGTCTGGGTTTTCAGGATCCCTTACAGAAACCTGGGCCGTAAAATTTTCAAATCCTAAAGAACCAAATACATATAATACCAGATCAATAACATTTTTGAACTCTTCATCCAGTTGTTCGGGCATACAAAATAAATGAGCATCATCTTGAGTAAACCCTCTAACACGAGTTAATCCGTGTAATTCACCACTTTGCTCATATCTATAAACCGTACCAAACTCAGCATAACGCTTAGGTAAGTCTTTGTAACTCCATTGTGTGCTTTTATAAATTTCACAATGATGAGGACAATTCATAGGTTTCAGTAAAAACTCTTCATCTTCTTTTGGTGTTTGGATAGGTTGAAAACTATCCTCACCATATTTAGCATAATGACCGGAAGTGATATATAAATCTTTTTGTCCAATATGGGGTGTTACCACCATTTCATATCCGGCTTTCTTTTGGGCAGCCTTTAAAAAGTTCTCTAAACGCTCACGCAAAGCGGCTCCTTTTGGCAACCATAAAGGCAGTCCTTGTCCAACCTTTTGAGAAAAAGTAAAAAGTTCTAACTCCTTACCTAATTTTCTATGATCACGCTTTTTAGCTTCTTCAAGCATTTGTAAATATTCAGTAAGCTCCTTTTGTTTCGGGAATGAAATGCCGTAAACACGGGTTAATTGAGGTTTGTTTTCGTCGCCACGCCAATATGCACCAGCAACACTTAAAACCTTAACAGCTTTTATAATACCTGTATTAGGTATATGTCCGCCTCGACATAAGTCGGTAAAAGTAGCATGGTCACAGAATGTAATAGTGCCGTCCTCTAAGTTTTCAATGAGTTCGGTTTTAAAAACATTGTCTTTATATAATTCTAAAGCTTCGGCTTTGGTAGCAGAACGCATTTTAAAATCGTGTTTTCCACGGGCTATGTCCAACATCTTATTTTCAATAGCTTTAAAATCTTTTTCAGATACTGTATGTTCACCAAAATCTACATCATAATAAAACCCATTTTCAATGGCCGGGCCAATAGTAAGTTTTGCCCCTGGATATAGTTCCTCAATGGCTTGCGCTAATACGTGCGCACTACTATGCCAAAAAGCAGTTTTGCCCTCGTCATCCCTCCATGTATATAAAACCAAAGAACCGTTGGTGGTTAATGGTGTAACAGTTTCTACAGTTGTACCATTAAAATTTGCCGAAATTACATTTCTAGCAAAACCCTCGCTTATGCTTTTTGCAACGCCCATTGGTGTAATACCTTCATCAAAGGTCTTTACACTGCCATCAGGTAAAGTAATATGTATCATAAATTAAATTCAAATTCGGCTGCAAAGATAATAGTATAAACACAGACCTACAATATATAACATAAAAAAGGGGGGCTACATTTAATCTTTAAGATAGAAGTAGGGTAAAGGATAAGGTATTTAGTTTGTAGTAATCCGGTTTTGGTTTTTATGGGGTTATAATAGGATTGGTGTGGTGTTCTTTATATATAAGGATTATATATTAGGATTAGAAAGGAGTTGAGTTTAAGACTAAAGAGTGTGGATAAAGAGGTATTAAGAGGCTGTA
>NZ_JAYMGV010000006.1:0-36747 GCF_035818475.1 Alterotamlana spongicola | reverse complement strand
CATAAACATAGATAAAAGCGATGCTAATACGGCCGGAATAAAGACTTGGAATAAAAGAAGCTTCACTAGAAAAAAGATAAAGATTAGACGAGTCAAATACTTGAACAATATTATAGAGCAAGATCACCGGAGCATTAAAAGAAGAATGGTAATTTCAACTGGGTTTAAAGAATTTGAATCAGCACAAAGAACACTAGCAGGAATAGAAATAATACATATGATTAGAAAAGATCAAATCTTGAAACCCAAATCTTCAACGTTCAAAACTTTTTGCGCTCTAGCTTCTTGAAACTAGATTCTCTTTTAAAAATACAGCTCTATATAATTAATGAGACAGCCCCCCGTCCCAGTTTAGACAAAATTTTAATGGTGTACAGAATATATTTTAACACTAATTTCTTCAAATCATCACTCCACGCATCCCAATTACTCAATGTTAATATATCTTTCAAGATTATTTATTAGGATAAGCTTGATTTTATACTCGTCAAATTTCCAGTTAATAGTTAAAGCCAGATACAACTTAACCACTTAGCCATATTATATAAGCAGCGAGATAAAATAATTATTTCAAATACAAATAAATAACGGCCTTTTACAATCAAAACTAACCCCATCAAACAACCTTTAGCTTCTTCCCTATTTTGACAAAACACTTTACTGCCTTTTCAATTTGTTTGATTTCATGAGCCGCGGACAATTGTACTCTAATCCGAGCTTTACCTCTAGGCACTACAGGATAGAAAAAACCAACTACATATACACCTTCTTCCAGAAGCTTTTCAGAAAACTTTTGAGCTAATTTAGCATCATAAAGCATAATAGCTACAATAGGATGAATTCCGGGCAAAACATCAAATCCCGCAGCTGTCATTTCTGAACGAAAATACGCTGTATTCTTTTCTAGCTTATTTTTTAAGTATGTAGATTCTGATATAATTTCTAAAGCTTTCAAAGAGGCCCCAACTACAACCGGAGCAACAGAATTAGAAAACAAATATGGTCTGGAATGCTGCCTTAAAATATCAACTATCTCCTTTCTTGCAGCCGTAAAACCTCCTGACGCACCACCTAAAGCTTTTCCGTAAGTCCCTGTAATAATATCTACTCTATCCATCACGTTATGATACTCATGAACCCCTCTTCCCCTCTTACCAATAAAGCCTGTCGAATGACATTCATCAATCATAACCAAAGCTTCATATTTATCTGCTAAATCACAAATTTTATCCAATTGCGCAACCGTCCCATCCATTGAAAAAGATCCGTCTGTCACTATTAATTTTCGCCTTTGTGAGGATGCTAATTTCAATTGTTCTTCAAGACTTGTCATATCATTATGACTATATCTAAAACGTTTGGCTTTACAAAGTCTAACCCCATCAATTATTGAGGCATGGTTAAGCTCATCCGAAATAACTGCATCTTCTTTTGAAAGTAGTGGTTCAAAAAGCCCACCATTAGCATCAAATGCTGCAGCATATAAAATACAGTCTTCCATACCCAAAAACTGAGCTGTCTTTTCTTCTAATCTCTTATGTATATCTTGAGTACCACAAATAAATCTAACTGAGGAAAGGCCATAACCATATACCTTCAGAGTTTCAATACCAGCATTGATTATCTCTTCATTTGAGGAGAGCCCAAGATAATTATTTGCGCAAAAATTTAATACGTTATGATTAGATGCTGTACTAATCTGAGAACCCTGTTTTGAAGTAATGACTCTTTCTTTTTTAAACAGTCCATTTAACTTAATGGATTCTAAATCCTTTTGTAATTCATCCTTAATTGACTTGTACATAACTTATATATTTTGTGTTTCATTAAAATACCTTAATCTTAAATGCATGACCATATCCTTTGTCATAGTATTTATATCATATTTCGGTTGCCATTTCCAATCTTCCCTAGCTTCAGAATCGTCTACACTTTCGGGCCAACTATCTGCAATTCTTTGCCTAAAATCCGGGTTGTATCTTATTTTAAATTCAGGAAAAATAGATTGTATAGATTCCGCCAATTGACTTGGACTAAAACTCAATCCGGATATATTATATGACGTCCTTACCCTTATATCCCTAAACGGAGCTTCCATAATATCAATGGTGGCATTTATAGCGTCCTCCATATAAATCATAGGCAATACAGCATCATGATTAAGGAAACACTCAAAAACTTCATTTTTAACTGCCTTATGATACATCTCAACAGCATAATCTGTTGTACCTCCACCCGGCAATGACTGATGACCAATTACTCCTGGATATCTTATTGAACGAATATCTAACCCGTATTTATGACAATAATAGTTAGCCCAATTCTCTCCTGCCACTTTACTAACGCCATAAACAGTCTGAGGGCTTGTGCTAAACGTCTGAGGCGTATTCACCTTGGGAAAATCAGAACCATAAACAGCTATTGAACTTGGAAAAAAAACTTTGGTAATATTATTGTGTCTAGAAACTTCCAAGATATTGAAAAGCGTTTTCATATTCACTTCCCATGTCTGAAAAGGATTTTTTTCACCATTTGCAGACAATATAGCTGCCATATGATAGATTTGGGTAATAGCGTATGTTTTCACTAAAAATTGCACGCGATCATAATCTGTGGCATCCAGAACTTCAAAACACCCATTATATGTTTTAATATTATTTAAATCTGTCGCTATAACATTTTCAACCCCAAACTTATCTTGGAGCCGCTTTGTCAAGACAGCCCCTAGTTGTCCACTAGCCCCAGTAACTAAAATTTTTTCCTTCATTTTAAATTATTAAAAGCATAAAATTATAAAAATACAACAATAATCAGCCTTTTTAACTTTAAAAAAACAAAAATTAAGATTATATTGTTTTAATTATTACACTTAACAGTTTTATTAACTTTACAGAGTGTAAAAAAAGCATAATTGAAGTAATTTTAACTTATCTTAAGTATGGAAAGAATAGACGATGTAGATCTTAAAATTTTAAGAATCTTACAAAATGATTCAAAAAAAACAACAAAGGAAATTGCGACGCTTCTAAATTTAACAGTTTCCCCCGTTTATGAAAGAATAAGGAGGCTTGAAAAATTCGGTTATATAAAAAAATATGTTGCAATAGTTGACAAAACCTTAATCAAAAGGCCTATCACTGCTATTTGTATGGTTTCATTACGATACCATAATGAGGGATTTATTGATAAATTTGACAAACAGATTAAGTCTCTTAAAGAAGTTCAGGAATGTTATCATATGGCAGGAAAAGTTGATTTTTTTTTAAAGATCAACCTAGAAAGCTTAGATACGTATCATGAATTTATAAGATTGAAACTATCAAAGATTGAAAATATTGGGGTTCTAGAAAGCTATTTTGTACTTAAAGAAATTTTTCAAACTACTGAATATTACTTTTAACTGATGTTGTGTTAGCTTGTTTCCATTTATCAAATTTCTCACATAAAAAATCCTTAACCCAAACCAGGCTAAGGATTTCTTCAATTAAACTAACTCAAACTAATAAACAATATGAAATATTAATATTAAATATACTTTGACTTTACTAGTATAACTTTCCCTTAAGGCTCTATAGTAGGTTCTGTCGCATTAACTCCTTCGTTTTCAAATATCCTTACTTTTGAAATAAAAAAACTACTAAAGCTATCAGCCAGAGGCATTAAATTTAATGAATTAAAGTCTAAGGAAATGGAAGATTCTTTAATTGAACTTATCCATTTAAGCCCTTTAGAACGTTTACTCTCATTTATCAGAATACTACAGAAGCTTACTTTTTTTGAAGATTTCGAATTGCTTGCTAGCACTAGCTTTTCTGATAACTTATCGTTAAAAGAAAGTGGTCGTATTAATCTAATTTATGATTATGTTAGAAAAAACCATATAAAACAAATTCGATTACACGAAATTGCCGAAAAGGTTTCTATGAGTAAGGAAGCTTTTTGTCGGTTCTTTAAAAAAACATTTAATAAGTCATTTTTTGAATTTGTAAATGAGTATAAAATAAGTTTAGCTAGTAAACTATTAATTGGTACAGATTACTCTATTTCCCAAGTTGGATATGAAGTGGGGTATAATAATCTTAGCTTCTTTCATAGGCAATTCAACAAATTTAAGGGCATGTCACCATCAAAGTATCGTCAAAACTATAGAAGGATACTTAAAGTATCATGACTCCAATTATTAATTAAGCCTTAATTTTATTTAGTTCAATTATTTTAGTCAAAAATAACCAATGTTAACCCCTCCTTAATGAAAGGCCTTTACATACTTTTATGAAACTGGGAACCTCGAACACTCTTAGTGGTGTAGTAGATCCATTTATGGTGTCACTCCCTCGTATAATGATTTTTAACCATGAATCTGGTTCTTATGATAATTTCACTTGTTTTTTATTAAATATTTAAAGAATCAAACAATTCAATTAACCTTGGATCTGAAGGTCTCGGTGCTTCCGTTTTTATCATATTCCCATCAGGGTCTATTAAAATAAATCTTGGAATTCCTGTAATTCCATATTCTTTTATAAATTCCGAATCATACTCTTTATCTGCAAGTAACTGAACTCCACCCATACCTTGGTCCGAAACCATTTTTCTCCACTTATCACGGTCTTTTGCTTTGTCAATAGAAATACTAACAAATTCAATATCCTTATTTCCGTGATATTTCTTTTCTACTTTTGATAAAAAAGGAATTTCGTACCTACATGGACCGCACCAGGTAGCCCAAACATCTATATAAACGTACTTTCCTTTAAAATCATCAAGAGAGGATACTCCACCAGCGTAATTTTCGTAGTTAACGAATTTTGGGGATGCACTTCCTTCAACCATATTTAAGAGGTTCTTGTATATTTTTGTAGCTTCTTTCTTGTTAGCTTCATTTGTAGAATTAGCCATAAAAGAATTGTAAAAATCTTTAGATCTCTCAGCACCATCATTAGGTGTCAAAAATGCCTTTGTGTAATCGAAGAATACTTCGTTTTTAACCATTTCACTTTTGATTTTATTCAAACCTTCTAAGTAAGCCTCATTTATATTAAGTTCTGGTTTTTTTTCATAATTTTATTTCTCATCATGGTGAAATAAACACTTAAAAGGAATCTATAATTATTAGAAAGAAGATAATCCTCTTCAATTGAATAATTTACTTCATCTAACTCATTTAAAAAGTTCTCAGATTGTTTATAACCCTCTTTTCCCGTAAGATATGGATGAAGGGATGTGTGTTGAATCAACTTTTTTAAATAAGCGTAGTTAATATCTCTTTTCTCTTGGCCCCTAAACTGACTATCTGAAATGTTTTTATAGGACTCCAATAACGAAGTATGAGCTAATTTAATAGCCTGAAAAAGTTTTTTGAATTCTTTTTCTTCAAGCTTATACAGTGCGCCTTTGTCTTTAGTTTTTTCTTTGGTTATCCGGTATTTGTCACTTAAATAATGACAAATGATAGAGCCTTTTCCTGAGACAGAAAGAGTTTTCTTAAAATTTTCTGCATCAAAGTTTATAACAAGGTTATGTCCTGGTTTTATATAAATTGGAATGGCATTCTTTTCATTATACAAATAATATTTGCCTTCTTTCAATCCAATGGTATCCGAAATAGTCCCTGTTGCAGATACCTTAATGGGAATTTTAACTTTTGGATAAGTGTTTAGGAGACTATTAATAGTAAATTCTTTGTCTGTCTTATTCGTTATTTTACCCGAAATTAAGGTATAATCAATTTGAGCTTTCATCTTGAAAGCAGTCATAGCGAATAAAGATAATAATAGTATTTTTTCATATCGAATGTATTAATCATGTGACTTTATGCCTTTATTAAAAAACACATGGATAGTATACTAAGATGACAACTTTGTTTTTTTTAACATTATTTTAAATATTGAGAGATGAACATGAATTATTCATACAATTTCTTAATGTCTTATAGGCCTTAGTTATATGATTTTCTACTGTTTTTATTGATATGCCCATTTCATTAGCTACCTCCTTATGTTTCTTTCCAGAAATTTTATGGGCTATAAATACATCTTTACATTTAGGAGGCAAAACACTAATACATGCTTCTAAGCTTTCTAAATGTTTTTCGGTAATATCATCATTAATTTTTGAAGACAATGTATGTTCTACATAGTTATAAGAAGAAAGCAGTCTATCGTTCTTTATATTAAGCCTGTGTACGTCTATTAACTTATAATAAGCAGTTTTATACAGGTAGCTCTTAAAAGACGTATTTATGCTTATCTGTTTTCTTTTATACCAAATATGTGTAAAAGTGTCTTGTACAATGTCTTCAACATTTTTCTTATCCAAAGTAAACCTTAAAAGGTATATGTATAAGGCATTGTAATGTTCCTGATAAAGTTTATTGAAGTCTTTTTCGTCTTCAACATTTATGTCTTGAATTAATCTTTTATTTTTTAACATACTATTTCTTAATAAAAGCAAACAAGCCATCAATAGTGCGTTCTCTTCCTCTGTGCTTTAAAATAACCACGGCCTGCTACTTATTAACACTTTTACTTTCATTTTAGGAAAGAGAATAGATTCTTCATTGAATGGTCTTAGATGACATTATTTCATTGGATATGGTATAATCTCTTTATATCTCCTACTCTGAAACCAGGGGTCATTTGCTCTTTTTAAAAGTTTACCAAGTTGAACCAGTAGTTTTTTGGCCACTTTTGGTTTGTTTTCTAAACTGATTTTACGCAATTGGTATGGGTCATTAACATTGTCATATATAAAGATATTATCCAATTTTGAGCCTTTTTTTTTCTCCCACGGTCTTTTATTTTCTTCTAAACAAAGCGTATATCTACTTGTTAAAACCCCTCTTGAGTTGCCTAACATCAATAATACGCCATCCGGCTTTTTAATATTACTTGAAGATTGGTTCATAAGAAGGTCAGCAAAATTTGTTCCTTCTTTAGAATCCGGAATATTTTCTTCCAATCCTGCTAGCCCCATTGTTGTTGGCAGAACATCTGGAACACTTAACAATAAATCGGTAATCCCCCCCGCTTTTATACCTTTTGGCCAATGCACAATAAATGGTATTGCCAGAGCTTCCATTTCAATAACATTCTTTCCCTTTAAACCATGGCTCCCTAACATTTCTCCATGGTCTGAACTAAATATAACTATAGTATTATCTAACGCTCCCATTTTCTCAAGTTCATCAATTACAACACCTATATACTTATCTGTACTTGTAACATTTGCAAAGTAATGTCTGGCATATTTAGCAACTTCAACATCTGCATTTTCTCGAACAACTAACGTCTCGTCTACTTCCGGATACTTATCCGTATCATAATAATTTCTCAACACTCCCATATCAGTACTTTCATCCGTCCACGGGTTATGTGGAGGATTTAAGGACCAAATCATACAAAAAGGTTTGTTTGAATCTCTTTGTCCGTTTTTGTTTTGCAGATAGCCTATAATTTTGGCAGCCTCATTTTTTGGAGAAAAAACTTTTGGCAAATGTAATTCGCCGTCTTTTTTTCCTTCAATAGCACCTGGATCATTGGAATATACATGTGGATTGTAATGAATATCTTTTATTGATTGATAGAAATATTCAATATTATGACGCGCTCTTCCAGGAGGCACGTATGTATCATAACTATTAATATAGTGGCCCCCAGGAGCTTCAGTTGCCCCCACATAATTACCTTTTTTGTCAAATACAGGTTTATTATTTGTGAAATGGCATTTTCCAAAATAAGAAGTATTATACCCGGCTTTATAGAAAAGGTCTGTTATTGTCTCTACATCATCTTTCAAACTATCATCTCTATTTTTATGACAATTGGACCAAATTCCATTTTGTTCAGGAAACATTCCCGAAAGCAGCATGCCTCTATAGGGACTGCATAAAGGGTAATTACTTATTGCCTGAGTAAAAACAATCCCATTTTTTGCTAACCTGTCTATGTTAGGTGTTACAACCGGATCAGGCTTCCCTATAACTTTACTTTTGTATTTACTTTCAGACCAAAAGCCTGCGCTATACCTTCTTAATTGGTCCGGAAAAATGATAAGAACATTTGGTTTTTCAGTTAACCGTATAACTTCTTTTTTCTGTGCCTTAGTATTGATTGAAAAAATCACAAAAAATAAAAGCAGATAATTATTTGTAGTCATATTCGTGTTTTAAATACTTCTTTACATCTATAACTCATTCTATAACTAAATAAGCTGCCTGTTTCATCGACCTTTCTTTTGTAGAGATAACAGCATTTATTTTATTAAACTCTGTATTAGCTAATGCCAAAGAAACAATGGTATCTCTATTCTTATCAATTAATTTTTTAAACGCCCCTATCTTAAGTCTTATTTTCACCAATTCCCTCTTTTTATTAAAACTTTGGGGGATACTTTTTGTTCCTAATAAACTTCCTGTTTTTATTCTGTCATCCCAAATTATCTTAAGTTCACTCCATTCATCATTTTGAACACCAAAGACATTTAGATTAAACATAGCATTAGGAATATGGTCTTTCCTATTAACCAGCACATATAAATATAATGATACACGCTTATAAGATTTTATATGCCCAGGGATTTTAAATTTCAACAACCCTGTTCGAGATTGTTTATCTGTTCCTTCTGATTTAAAAACCTTAATATTTTTTGAGTCTTTTTCACCCATAGGAATCCTTGCAGACAATCCTGCCTCAATATAGGTATCCTCAGAAACTTTTATTTTATTTTTTTGAGCCTGAACAGGTACCACTAAGACAGATATTGAAGTAATAATATATAAAAGTGCTTTCATGAACATATTTTTTTGTTTCCTATTTAATCCATTTCTAACATCCAATTTGGAAGCTTTCCAAGTCTAAGTTTTAGCTGTTCCTCAAATAAAGACTCTGGTTTAACCGGAACACCATGACTCTCATTAACCTGTACTTCCTTTTCATTAAAAGTGGTACCCGCTCCATGAAACCCAACAATTATTGGAGGTACCATTTGCCAGTACCAGGTTCTTTTTGATTGAAAATCAAAATTCACTTCAGCTTCATCTATTTCGTTATAGTTCCATAAAACCAAATAACGTCCATGATTTGGCAAATTTTGTCGGGCTCCCCCTGCTCTTCCCAAAAAGAACCCTCCCTCTATGTTATCAAACAATGTACATCGTGGTTGAGAGGCATGTGACTCAAATGAAGTATTTGCCGGATATTTACATTTCCATATAACAGTCCCAGTGGTACTCCCTCCTCCAACACCTACCGCATGATGCATTCCGGCTGTATCTTCAATTTTTGCTAATAAAATACCTGTTGACCCACCTGCTGCTGAGATTGAAGCATGCCCTCTATTTCCTTCTATTTCAATATTTATAGCAGTACAGGCGGCAGAAAGTGAAAAATTGGCCGCATTGTTGACATTTTTAAATTTACAATCCTTTATCCAAGAATTAACAGCTTTAGAAATACTTAAAATACTCCACCCTCCATCGTCTTGAGCTGATCTATGATGTTTAAACTCCTTTAGCCAATTTCCCTCAAATACAATACTTTCAAACCCAATATGATCAATATGAGCAAACCTAGAAAGCTTCCACCCATGTTTTTTTTGAATATCATAATGAATGGGTTCAAAAAAAGTAACGGTATTTCCATTCACGGATGCCACCTGATGACGCTCATTAACTACCACTCCTTTTTCAAGAATAGATGTCCACTCCGGAGCTGGCTTAATTGGCTGTAGGTCATACTCTATTAAATCTTTACTATTGTTTTTAACTTCTAAAATCACCCAATCTCCTCTTTTAATTTTAGAAGGATCTGAAACTTTAACACTATATGTTTCTCGTTTTGTGTTAGCAATAATGTTTGCTAAAAATTTATTACTCTTAGTGCTGGTAGCTTTAATTGCCTTTGGAGTTGACCATAATTGATTGGGGTTTTTAGGAGGTAAATCTTTATCAAAAAATATGGTTGTTCCATTTTCTTCAGTTCCTTCTCCTCGGAGAACTATTTTTGAAGACGTTATCAAAATTGGGGTTAAATCATCATTCCCTGTATTAATGATATATTTCCCCCTAGGGAAAAAAATAATACCTTCTCCATTTACCATGGCGGCCTCGATAGCTTTTTTTACAGCATTTTTGTCTGATTTATCATCATTTACTTTAGCTCCAAAGTCGATGACATTAAAAACCTTATAATTGACTTTAGGAATTGCCTCTTCACTATATTTATATCCTGCATAAGAAAAATCAGGAAGCATGGCTTCCTTACCCATTTTTTTTGACTCCTTATAATTTTCCCATACTTTACTTTGTTGTGCTCCACAACTTAATATTACTATAGAAAATACTCCTAACACGAATTTATTACACATCATATTTAAGTTTTTGAACTATATTTTTTTAACAACAGTATAGTCTTCATTTTTACAGAATGGAGTATGTTTATTATGACTTACAAAAGAATAACCCATGAAATTACATTTTAGATGACATTTAAAACAAAGAAAAGTTTTAATGAATCTCAGAAACCTTGAATCCTTTTATAATCATATGGTTATTTACCGTGCGGAACCCAAAATACCCGCTTGTATAAGGTTCCGGGTCATATAATTTAAAGATTACTTCTCCATTTCTTAAATACAGAATATCATTACCTTTTGCTATTAAAGTAATATGCATCATTTTATTTGCCGTTATCATAAATTCAGAGTTATCCAAATCATGTTCAGGCAATAAAGGTCTTTCAATATTACCATTATACCTTCTAAATCGTGTTTTAGAATTGTTATGGCCGCCATATCCAACGTAATATTGGGTTAATTCATGATAATTTGAAAACTTACCATTTCGGTTTTTTGAATTTTTAAAAAAATCGGTTCGGTTTTTGGGATCGTTTGCCATCCAAAAACAATTCAAATCTGATACTCTGTCGTATTTTCCGCCTTCATCTATTACTGTAACGTCATATTCAATTTTAACAGGGCCTTCCAACTTATATTTTAACCATAGTGTACATCCTTTTGCATCATTTATTTCAATTATATTAGAATTAAAAGTTACTGTACCTCCTGGTTGCTGTTCTACTACCCAATTTTTTTTTCGAATAATCTCACCGGAATAAATTACTTTTTCCATTTTACAAGCTAGAAAAAAGCATAACAATAAAACGCTCAAAATTGATTTTATCATTGAATTTACAATTTTAAAAAACATATTTCTATTCTCAAAAATGCACCCCCTATACTTTAGAACACGCATTAACCGAAAGCGAATTACATCGTCTTTATGCAATCCTTTTTTGTATTCCCATAGTTACGAAAAAATATTTATGTACCAATACTTTAAAGTCTTTCAAGCTATTCAATTTGAGAGTATTGTAAAAATTGAAACCATATGTCACCTTAAATACAATCTCATGTGTTATAGTCTTGAGGGGGACCTAAAAAAACCATCATATTTTTTTAAATTAAATACAATTACCAAAAATGAACTTTCTAAAGTTAATATCTTGCATAGGCATAACTATGCTGTTCAGTATTGATTCTACGGGACAACAGACTAACACAAATCCTTTTATTATTAGCAACTTTATTTATGATGACTCATCTATGAGAAACCACATTAATGAACAATCGATAAAAATGTATGAAGAAAACAATTTTACCAGATTTAATTCGCTAATAAGTCGTACCAATATAAAATCAACAAGCTCCAAAAAAAGCAAAGAAAATGGATCTAAAGAAAACGTTTTCAATTATAATGAGAGTCGTGAAAGTGTTTTAATTCTATCCATATTATATTTATGTGACAAATGCCCAAACTTCCATACCACAATTGCTTCTGGCTTTCTCATTAGTGATGACGGATTATGCGTTAGCAACCATCATGTTTTTAGCCAAAATAAAAAAAAAGAGTCTCAAAATTTAGCCGTTTTTGCTTTTGACTATAAGGGTAACGCCTACCCGGTTACTCAAGTAATCTCTTCTGATAAAGGTAAGGACCTTACCGTTTTTAGAATACAGGCCAAAAAACAACTAACTTCTTTACCTCTAAAAACCTCTAATGCTAAAATTGGAGATGACATTAATGTAATAAGCCACCCTTTTGGAGAATTTTACACCTATTCATCCGGTGAAATCACTCGATTCTATATGAATAAGAAAGATAAGAGCCTAAGAGCTAGTATCTCAGCGGATTTCGCTAGAGGATCCAGTGGGGCTCCAGTAATAAACACCAAAGGAGAGGTGATAGGAGTTGTGTCTTCCACGCACGCCCTAAATGCACAAACGGATAATCAAATGGTAGTAAAATCCATCATTCCTGTTTCTGAACTATATAACATGATTCCATAAAAAAACTATCAAGGCTCTGTTATTAAAACGCTACTGTTATACCAGGCTTAAAAACGATATATTATTATTTCTATGAATAAAAACAAAAGGAGTAAAAAGAGTTGGATTTTCTAAGACTATATCATTCATTAGTTATGAAATACATTTTTAAACTATTAATAAATAACAACTTATTAAAATATAAATACTAAAATCAAAATCATTAAAAATAATGCGTTCTATTTTTTGCGAAACCCACAAATGTTAAAAATATATTATATTCTTATATTTTACAATAAATCCTTTTAGCTTTGCGAAAAATTACTGAATACTTTTAATTAAATCATGACAATAAATGAAAAAACATTTAAAAAATTCAAAAAAGGAAGTTTAGGGGCATTTAAAAATATTTTTGAAAGCCTATACCCTACTCTTGTCTCTTTTGCTGTTCGTCACTCCATTAATGATATGGAAGGTGAAGACATTGTCATGATCATTTTTAACAAAGCATGGGAAAAAAAATCAGAATTTAGCACCCCTTCTCATCTTGTAAAGTTTTTATACACATCAGTACATAATAAGTCCATTAATACCTACCGAGATAAAAAAAACAGAGAACGTATTTTAAACAAAAAAAAAGAAACTACTGTTGTTAATTTTGAATTTGGAAATATTTTAATTGAGGAAGAACTGAATAGGCTATTATATTTAGCTATTGCTAGTTTGCCTCAAAGAAGAAGGGAAGTCATGGAACTAACTTTAAGAGGCTTTTCTCTAAACGAAATAGCTACAAGTTTAGATGTTAGCCTAAACACCGTTAAAACTCATAAAGCAAGAGCTATTAAAGAGCTAAGAATAAAACTCAAAAACCACCACAGCATATTATTGCTTTTGCAGTTAATATAAAATAATAAAAAAGGTGGATTTCTAAAAACCCACCTTTTTTATTTTTTATATCCAAAATAGCTAATCTACATGGCTAGAACATCCTCCTTAAGATCTGATATTCGCTTATTTTTGCTTTTCCCTTTTTTAGCCTTGAACTCTTTCTCTATACAAGTATTAATATTAGCGAGGGCATTTTCCCTATCTCCAATCTTCACATACAGCTTTGTTGTATAAAAATAAGTCACATAATTATCAGGGTTTACTTCGTGCACTTCTTTTGCTAATTTAATCGCACTATTACAAACCTCTTCATTTATTTCGCCTGCAAACTTTCCTGTGACTTTATTAAGAATATTATTGGCAATTCTTGATCCGTATATAGCATCCTGTGCAAGAATGTCCCTTGCAAATTTTGCAGTTCTGTCAAACCATTTATCATACTGCTTGTTTGCTATATACCACTCATCATACATATTTGCTTCAGTCATAGGCTGATCATCATATATATATACACCATGCGTCTCTAAGATAGCCTCATCTAATTCTTCTAAGCTGCCTGTTTGAGTAATATCATATAGATAATAATTCATAGATTGTTGTATCAACTGATCATAATCTTTAGGCTTAACAGAAGTATGAGCAAGAAACTTCTCTTTATTTTCTAAAATACTATAGAATAAATCACTTTTATACTTTAGAGCAACTGTATTAAACAAAATGAACAATACTTCAGGATTGATTAATTCATTTTCACTAATATGCTCTGCAAAATCCTTTCCTACTTCGTCTAACTTATCTTTCTTCCCTGATGCTAAAAGTGATCTTACGTATAGGTTCAAAAATTCTAAATCACGCTCACCATTTGCATAGCGCTTAACTAAAGCCTCCTGTGTATTATATGGGTTTGCAGCATCTTTAGCATTTTTTATAAGTTCATCTGCCCTTTTCATTCCCACTTCTTTTCTTATTACATCTCCATTAGCATCCAAAAATAAGAGTGTTGGATATGCAGAAATGGTATACTTTTTTGCTAAGTTTATACCTTCACCAGCCTCCATATCCATTTTTAGGCTAATAAATTTTTTGTTAAAAAAATCACCAACCTCTTTTTGGGGAAATATACTCTTGGTTAATACCTTACATGGCCCGCACCATTGGGTATAGCAATCTATAAAAATAAGCTTGTCCTCTTTCTTTGCCTTAGCCAATGCATCATCAAAGGTATAAGACTGAAATTCAATCCCTTGCCCAAACATATGCATAGACACTAATAATATTACTACCGTAAATAATGTGTTTCTCATTTTCTGTTTTCTTTGTATTTTATAGTTCACTCTTTTTTATATTAAAAACCAGATCATTGCTCAAAGGTGGCGTACATTGTATATCACTACAACACATGTAGCTAACTTTAGCTTCTATTGATGTTATGGGCTTAACCAGCTTGACCTTTTGCTTAAAAGTTGCCTTATTAGAAAAGTAAGTTATATTTGTCTCAAAGGTTTCATCATACTCTGTATGCCCTTTATCTTCAACACAAATACCTACCAATGCAAAATCAGGGCTTTTATCAAAAGAAAAATTTGTAGGCAAAGGCCCATCTTCCTGTGATGATTTTTGTGAATATAAGTGCCACCCCTCTTGAATATTAGCAATGGCTATCAAATTATATTCTGTTTCTGAAATTTTCTCAACACTAAGGTTCCAGTTTAAGGGACTTATAATCTGTGATTGTACATAAGCTGTAAATAATAGACCTAGTAACAATACGTACTTTTTCATATAATTCATTGACAATGGTTTTTAAATATTTTGACAGGGTGACGACCTATCCTAAAATCAAAAGACTTAGAAAAATTAAGGCTATTTTTTAGCAAAATAATTATCTATTTCCCTTTCTAAATATTTACTTCTAAGGTCCGTACCTACAATAACACCTTTCTCATTTACCATTAATATATATGGATAACCATCTATCCCAAAAGAGAACGCTGTATTATTATTTTCTTCAGGAGAAAGAGGAGATAAGGCATATCTATTTACATCATATTTATGTTTAGAAATATACTTCGACAACCTTTCATGGTCTTTTTTAACAAGACTCTCGCTATCTACGGAAACACTAAGCAGTACCAAACCTTTATCTTTATACTTCTGACTCATTTTAACAACATAAGGGACTTCCTTTACACAGAAATGACAATAATAATTCCCGAAATCTATTAAAATTGTTTTTCCTTTAAAATCATCTCTGGTATATACTTTTCCATGTTCATCTTTAAATTTAAAATCCGGCACTTTCTTCCCCACCTGGACATTTATTTTACCGGCCATATATTTATCCATCTTTTTGACATAAAAAGAAGACTCCAATTGTTTATCAAATTTTTTACGTACCTTTTTTGCTACTTTTAAGGGTAAACTATAAAAGTTATCCGTCATGATATTGGCAAAAGTCACACTATTCTTCCAACCTTTTGTTTTTCCCAATATATCTAAAAACTCCTGACCCTGCCCCAGGTATTTTTTATCAAGCAACTCTGCCTTCTCAAATTCTCCTTTAAGCCTAGCCACATCTCTGTGAGATTTTGTCATTCCAATAGAGTCTAAAATTGAAAAGGTCTTAAGCTGCTTCTCGTATTGAGCATGCAATTTACCATTTGTAACCTTTGCTATTACACTACCCCATTTATCAAATCCAGCTTTAACCTGTATATCTGAATCATCCAGAAAGATTCTCATTCGACTATCACCTGATATTCTCTCTGCTTTATTAGACACCAAGAGAAGTAAAAATTGAGGTTCATCCAACTCGCCTTCCATAAAAAATTTACCATCTTTTATCTCAATGGTTTTTTCAATAGTACTCCCATAAATCGAAATACTTCCTGTTTCAATACCGTTAAACGTTCCGGTAACACTATATCTTTTGGATTCACCTTTAGCATAAGAGGTGCAATAAAAGCTTGTCAGTACAAAAAGTACTATAAGTGATTTAATTTTCATAATTCTATATTTAATATTTAACTTATTTAACTAAAGAGTCCAGGAGACTTACCAGTTCTTTCTTTGTTGGATTCAAAGCATTTACGCTCATAAGCTTTCCTTCTTTATCTATGAGCATGTAACGAGGTATGGTGGTTATATTATATAAGCTTGAAAAACCATTTAACTGATTTAAAAGATTTTCTCCTGTGATATTAAACTTTTTTGACAATTTTTTCCATTTCTCAATATCCTTACCTAAGCAGAGTGAAACAATCTCTATATTATTATTGCCAGCATACCGTTCCTTTAATTTATGTAAGTAAGGCAAATGATGTACACAAATAGGACAGTTAAACCCCCAACAATCTAAGTATACGTACTTTCCTTTGTACTTACTAAATGAAAACTCATTGCCATTAGTATCTAGAAATTTGAGATCACAGAAATTCTCACCCTTTAAACAATTCTCCATGCCTTTAAGTTTGGCATTAATAATTTCTATCTGTTTCGGATTTCGAAGATACTTTTTGGCAACTATCATGTTTTCATAATTAGCATCATCATACAAATGCGTTCTAGAAACCACATCCCAAATCCATGCTTTTTTTACGGTTGGATTTTCTAAAAAAGTTATTTGATACTCCAGATTATTCTTTTTTTCTTCGGTAATTCTTTCAATCTTCTGCTTCACTTTAAAATAATCTGCTAACCAACTCCACCATCTTGGTAACAAGATGAATTCCTGATTATTAAAAGACATTTTATTAACAAATTTCACATAATCCGAAGAGAATTTATTATCCTTTGCTTTTAAACCATATTTTAACTTACTAAACACTATAAACATGTTTAATCTATAGGTTTCTATTTCTTTAATATCTTTATCTACTATGATGCTCAAGTTATTAGAAAAACGTTCACAACTACTTTCAATTTTTTTACAATACTCCGTAAAACTCCAATTATTTATTTTTGCCGAGTTTAATAATTCGCCTACCTCTTTATCCTTTTCATATACATAAAAATTGTTCATGTATGAGTGTGATCTAGAAACCAGGCCTCTTTTATTCTTTTCAATTTTATAATCTAAACCAGGTTTCAAATACATGAGGTTATTAAAACCTACCATATAATATCCTTCAGAAATACTATCGGTTTCAATATTAATTTCTCCCTCTGCGTTTGGCTTGTAAAAAGCGTAGGGCGTTAATTGTGTAGACCAAGGGTCCCATCTGGCATCTAATAGAGCTAAACTTTTAGTATCTTTAATGTTTCCACTTATTTTAATTTTAGGTATCTCTGTATTACAAGCTCCTAAAAAAACAATTATAATACTTGTTAGAAGAATCTTTTTAATTATCATTTCTTTATTGTCTTTAATTATAATTTGTGATTTTATTAAATGGATAGTTAGTTACAAATTGAAGTCATATTTTGGTTATGGGAAATAAAAAACCACTACCTGCCAAATATTCATTTTTTGAATATTCATGTAAGCAGTGGTTCTGACTAACTCAAAATAAAAATACACACCTAGTTATATTTAGGTCAAAACAAAAATTGCTATTAATGGTTATTCTATACCTGTAAGGGCAAAATCAGATTTATAAGCTGTTCTTCTGGGGCAATTTTCAATAAACCACCTTATTCTTTGAGCTTGTGCCTTGGAAATTGACCGGTGACGTCCTTCACGTGAATCCATAATATTTTCACTTACAAACTCGTAACTTCCCCCATTCACATTAATACGCTTAACTTCTTTATTTTCTCCAAACGTATAATTAAAAGTATCATCACAATAGTCATTGTCTCCTCCCGGAACATAATATGGGCTCCACCATGAAGTGGATGCAAATGTATGCTCTAAACCAAAATAAACTCCCACATAGGTCATAAAATCTTGTACTCCTGCCAATGTATATTTATTATCATCAACAAACTTAGGTAAACTCTGCAACTCAATTTTCATACCTGTAAAAGTCGGATTATTATGATCATTGATGGTCAATGTTTTGAGTTTCCACCAATCACTTGATGTAGGTACCGTTGGTACTCCTCCGGAACCTCCAGAGCCTCTTTTTGGCCTCACTTGTGGCCAATCTGTAACCCCTGGATTTACTCTTGTAGGAAAACAAAGCGAACTATATATTGAAAATGGCCTACTTCCTCCGTAAGAAATTAACCAAATATTTAGGTATTTATCTTGCGGCCAATGCAAATTGATGCCTTCAACATCTAAAAAACTGTCATACCTCTGGTTACTTCTAGGCTCCGTATACTCTCCGGTTGCCACATCACGCCTAAGCGGGCTAATGGTTAAAGTGTCTTTATATCTATTAATACCGATTTCTTTTAACAACTCCCCATTAGGATCATATTTTGCGGCTGCAAAACGCACTTTTGTATCAACTCCCATAGGTGTATTAACCGCATTTCCACTAAAAACTCTATTCATTCTGTTAATAAGATCGTTTACCGTTTTTTCAGTTACTTGATAGCGCTCTTCTGCTTCTTGTGGGGTTTGGACTATATGAAAAATAACAGGATAAGTTACTACATCATAAGCATCATCAGGCAAAGGAGCCTCAATAGTTACCGTTGTAGTATCGGAAACCAAGTTAGTTCCTTTAATGGTAGCATAAATTCTTAATTCCTTTCCTATCAAAGATGCATCAGGCGTAGAAAAATATCTATTAACATTTATACCTTCATTAATTTCATGGTATTCTATCCAATCGTCCTTAATTCTATCTTCTTTCATAAGTATGGTATCATTCTTCAATTGTTTCCATACATAGGGTTTTAAATCTAATTGTGCCTTCCCATCTGCCAATAACATGTAATGGTTTGAATACATTTTAAATTTAACCAAAGAATCTACAGATACATCATCATTACTAAAAACGGGAAGGGGCTCTTTTTGACAAGATCCTAAAAATAAGAGTAGTCCGAATATAGATAAAATAGTTCCTAAGCCTACATTTTTTATATTGTTTTTTATATTGCTTTTCATAATTCTGTTTTTTAAAAATTGACACTAATTATAGATTCCCAACCAGGGTTTTGTATCACATCAGACTCCGGTCCAAGCTCCGTACCTGGTATAGGCCACGCGTATCTAAAATCGTCAGACTCTAACACAAGTGAGCGTCCTCCAATGACACCTCTATCAAAAGTTAGATTAAGCCTTTTCATTTCAAGCCATCTCATACCATTTTCCTGAAAAAACTCTATTCTACGTTGTCTCAAAATCTCAGTCAATAAGACCTCTGGTTCTCCAGGAATCACAGGGATATCACCCGTATATCGTGCATTTAGGAAATCCTGTAAAACCCCACTAGCATCTGCTATACCTTGTCTAGCCATTGCTTCAGCCTTAATTAAATACAAATCAGCAAGTCTAAAGGGTACAATGACGCCTCTGTTCTGTCTATTCGCCCCAGCAAGTGAATACTTGTCCATAGTAAACAAATCTCCTCCTGAAAGCGGCCTCAAATACACCTCAGTACGAATATCATTTGGAGCAAAGAGCACATGAACATCAGCCGGTAGCGGCCTAATAGCAAAATTAGAGTTCCCTTGACCATTGGCATTAACAAAATAACCTGCCGACCGGAAAGCCATCCCTGTAAGGTTACCTATTTTAGCAACTCTCCAACTGAATTGATCATCTTGATATGCAGTAACATTATTAAGATTAAACATCTTCTTTAAATTATCTGGATCTGAAGAAAGCACCTTCCCATCTATGGCCATATCTGCATATATGATAGCATTACCCCAATCACTTGCTTCAGCTCCCCCAGATAAAGCCTTGAAGTGATATATACTAGCCATCATTGAATAAATATGCTCTTTGTTATAGGCAAAGTTCCACTCCTCATTAGGTGGTGTTTCTTCAAGTAATTCTAAGGCTTCATTTAAATCTGACAGTATTTGATTATAAGATTCTAATTGGGTAGCTCTTGCCAACCTAGCTTCACTTGGGTCCTCATAATAATGCATACTTAAAACTATACCAAGGTCATTATTCTTATAGGGAGCAAAATACCTTAAAGTATTATAGTAAGTCCATGCCCTCCAAACCAGAGCTTCTCCTTTTACATAATTAGCAACATCAAAAAATTCTTCAACATCAATGCCTTCTGGAATTTCGGAATCATTTACAGTATCAATAATATAATTAAGAGGCCCAGTAAAAATGTAATTTTTATTCCACGTTGATACAGTAGACTGGCTTAGCCAGTTCATATATGTATCGGCAAAGTTTGTTATTAAGCCCGTATTATTATCAATAATTTGACTCTGTTTAATACTAACCTCTCCACTATAAATATTAGTCACTCTGGACACATCAAAGCCTGGCAATTTGATTGCAGGATTCTCACCAAATGCAGGGTTCTTTAACCACCTCATATAACTTCCCAAAATGGCTTTGTAATCATCTACTGTTTTTACAATAGCTATGTTTCTAGGTTTTTGATCTAAAAAACTTGAACACGACCCCAACACAGAAACGATCAGGGTTATCACGAATATATTTAATATTTTTTTCATCTAATTTTTCTTTTAAAAGCCAAGTGATAATCTCATATTAATTCTTTTTCCCGTAGGATATCTAAAGCTACCTCCCGTAGCCACATCTAGCCCTCTAAACTTTGTAAAAGTTAAAAGGTTGGAACCTGTTATAGAAATTCTAATGTCATCTACATCCAATTTTTTAAGTATGTCATCTGGCAACCTATAGGATACAATTAGAGAACGCATACGCAAATAATCTCCTGATGTATAATCTGCTGTGGTATGAAATCTAGAATAAGTATCTGTAAAAGCCCCTTGAGCAAATCCCGGAATATCTGTTATATCATTCGTATTTCTCCAACGGTATAGATACCTTTTTTCCCTATTCACATTAGAAACCTGTAAATCCTGACTCTTAATATTTAAATTAGTTCCTCCTGATTCAGTTGTTTTTGGCGCATTCTTTTTGCTGTCCCATCTTCTTATAATGTGTCCCATTTTAAAAGACCAAGCTGTACGTAAACTCCATCTTTTATACCTTAAAGTTGTAGAAAATCCACCAATCCACTTCGGGTTCCTTCTTCCCAAATACTTTAAAGATTTGTTTTTAATATTCCTTAAAAGCTCTAAGGTCTCTCCGGAAGCATCACTAAAACCACTAGCATTAAACAGGTCTGGCCTTACGGCAATAGCATCAGGTATACCTTTTGTAGATGACACATACCCATGCTCTACAGCCGCTAACTGTTGGTTTTCAGTAAGTGTATCCCAAAAATCAAGCAGTTTAGCATATTCAAGTTTTCCTAAATTGGACATTGCTATCATAGGGTAACCAGATTTTGGGTGCACCCCTGCAAATTCCCATCCGTAAATGGAACCTGTTTCTTCTCCAATTATATTTAATTGCCCCCCGTTAAAAGCGCCTTGAAAGTCTCCTGAGACAATATCTTGGTAGGAATTTAAAGTACGTAAGGATTTTTCTATGAAGTTTTTATTTCTTGCAAAGTTTACAGAGGTATAAAAGCTTAAATCTTTTTTATTAACCCATCTTACACCTGCATTTAATTCATACCCTTCATTTCTAACAATTCCTCCATTAAACTTTACCTGCTCTCTTCCAAAAGAATTTTGAACCTCCAAATTTGTAAGAATGTCAACCGTTCTGTTTCTATAAAGATTAGCCCCTAAAGTGATTGCACTTTCAAAGAATGACAAATCGGCTCCAAGATTAAAGGATCTTTTCTTTGACCAACGAACCGACCTATTTGGAAAATTAAAATTTTCCGCAACTCGCTCTTGGTTGAATGTATTTGGACTATAAGATATTGTGGAAAAAGGATATGCCGTACGATCTATATTTCCGGTATACCCAAATGATCCTCTAAGAGCAAAATAATTAATAAAAGGAACTGCTTCTTGCCAAAATGCTTCTTTAGACACATTCCACCTTCCTCCAATAGACCACAATGGCGTAAACTGATTATTATCTCCAATAACGCTAGCACCATCAAATCTAGCTGATCCAGAAAGCACATATTTATTTTTATAACTATAACGCATCGTACTTAAAAAAGACGCTGTTCTGTTTCTTCCTTCACTATTATCAAAAGTATTACCTATAGCATTTCTAAATTGATCATATGTAAGTTCAGGATCTTGTTCTTCAAAAAACGGCACACCAATATTACCATAAACATAATCATATATAGGTGAGGTATAACTAAAGTTATTAGTGATATTAGAATTAGCTTCAGATGCCACTAATACGCTCATAAAATGATCTCCAAAATTACGATTGTATTCTAATTGATTTCTCATACTCCATTGTTGACTTTTACCGGCACTCTCATTAAGCTGTCCATTGTCAAATTCAAATGGGATAATCTTATTTTCGTACGCTATCCTACCAAAATCCTCAAGTCTTCTTGATGTGGCTGTCCCAGCATGTACAGCTCTTGAACCTATTCTATAGCCATATGCATATCTAAACATACTTGTAAACCTCAGTCCCTTGAGAAGATTATACCTAAAGCTTAGTGTTAAGTTTAAATCTTGTCCATTGTTCTTCGATTTTGTGTTAGATAACTCTCTTAAAATATTGAAATCATGTTCTCTTAAACCAGTATCACTAGGCGTGAGATGTGTATAATTGTTACCCAAATAAGTTAAATCTGGGGCATAACTTCCATCGTCATTATAAGGTCTTTCATAGGGGTTTGCAAAAACTGCATAATTGAACGGATCAACACCAACCATAGCATGATTTTTATTTTCTCTAAAATTTCCGCTCAAGGCAAACCCGATATCCATTTTATTATTGGGTCTAAATTCCAAATTAGTCCTAACTCCTAAATTAGTTCCTTTATTTGATAATAAAATCCCTTCTTGTAATGAATAACTAATAGAATTATAATAACTTAATTTTTCTGTACCTCCACGAATTCCAAAATTATGAGACTGGGAATATGAAGGCCTGAAAATATGATCAAACCAATTCGTATTAATTCCTGATAGCCTATTTATTTCTGCATCATACTCTTCTTTACTAATAGTACCATTTGCCCATTTCTCATACATTCTTCCTGATCTCCCGGCATTCTTATAAACCAAAGCTCCATAATCTTCAAGTATGCTTCGCTCATAGGCCAATTTCTCACTTGAATTCATAAAATTCAAATCTACTGTTGGCTTTACATTATAAGTGAAATTAGAACTATACGAGAATTTTGTTTCAGACCTATACCCTTTTTTAGTTGTAATTACAATAACACCATTTGCAGCTCTTGCTCCATATTGGGCCGCCGCAGCTGCATCTTTTAATATAGTAATAGAGGCAATATCTTCCGGAGCTATATTACCAACACCATCTTCCATAATGGTTCCCGCAAAATCACCACCGTAACTACTCGCTCTTGGCACACCTCCTGTCATTGGAAGTCCATCTAAAATCCATAAAGGCTCTGTATTACCGTCTAAGCTGTTTTCTCCTCTAATAGTAATTTGGGCTCTTACCCCAACTTCTCCAGATTGTAAAGTACTATTAAGACCTGCCACCTGTCCATCCAATGCATCATCGATATTAATTATTCCTAAATCTTCAAGGTCTTTTGATTTAACCACTTGAACAGATCCTGTAAACCTTTCTTGCTTTATATCTTGCATTCCCGTAGATATTACCACGGCATTCAAATTTTCTGCAGACTCTTTCAAAACTATATTAATCTCAGTCTGCCCAGTAAAATTTATAAACTTATCTGTCATCCCCAAGTAAGTAAACTTAAGCACTCCCTTTTTGGCAGGTACAGCAATTATATATTTACCATTCTCATCAGTTACAGCACCTAGTTTTTTTCCTTCTTTAGTTTCTTGATATATAACAGCAACGCCTTCCAAAGGAATGCTACTTTCATCAACAATTGTTCCTCTTACTATATATCTTTCCTGCTGTTTTACTTCAGGAACTTCTTTAGACACCAGAACAATATTGTTCTTTATTTTAAATTTATAACCACTCCCTTTGAGGCAAATTTTCATTATGTCTGAAATATTAAGATCCTTAGCATTTACATGGCCGACCTTAATATTCTCTATGTTCTTATCTGTATAGGCAAAATCGAAATCTGCTTTATCTTTAATTAACTTAAAGACCTCTTTCAATGTTAGATTTTTAAAATTAAAATCTAAGCTCTGATAATTAGAGGCATAATTAACTCCACTATTAAAGCAAATCGCAAATATTAGAGTTATTCTTGCTATTGTAATAAATATATTTTTCAATGGATTTGTTCTTAAATAATTCTGATTCATTATTTATCTTATTTTGATTGGTAATGGACTAGCTGGGTATTTAATATCTATTTCTATTACCGCTCTGGTTGGTGTAGTATAAGCCCAAGGGACAGAAGGTGCTGGTTTATAAGGAATAACAACCTTATTAATTCTAATAGCTCCTTTAAGTCCATTTCCCGTGAAAAAAGTAACGATCTTAGGAAAGGTAACCGTTTCTAGGTCTATCCAACTCTCATCATCTTCTACTGTGAAGTTAAAATCTGTAGCTTCGTTTAAATTATCGAAATCCGCCTCTGTAAAAGTTGTATTATTGTCTACCTTTGTATGAATAGGCAGTGTATAAGTTAGATTACTTTGCCCTCCACCAAATTGTAGCCATGCTCTTATATCCATCGGGCTTGTAAATCGAATATTATTCCGCCCGTCATGCCTATCATAAATGAGCATTAAATCTGTTTGTTTTTTTTCAACCGGACTATCTGCATTAGCGGCCCAAGCTGTTAGAGCGCTCCCCTTAGATGTTTTAAATAAACCAGGAGTAGAACTATCCCATCCCTTAATAGGGCCTCTTCCATAAAAGTAAGCATAGGTAGTATCTAATATAGCAGATATTTGAACGCCTTCTAATTCCCTTATTGTAGTTGGTAATCGATAATCAAAAGAACCTTCTAACTCGCCAACATATTTACCTTTTACAACACTTCCAGAACTCGTAAGGCAATCCCACTCTATAATATAGCCTCCCCCATTGCTTACAATACTCATAGTTCCTTCTGCTATGGAATTAGCGACTACAGGATCATTATCAACCCCGTCCGGAACAAAATCATAATACGTAGACGAGTTTGCATCAAAAGTTCCCATTTCCTTACTATCAGAAAACTTGTATTCTCCCTCCTTCAGTTGGTCATAACTATCACTATATAAACGAAAAGTTATGGCAGGGCCTCTCCCCAAAGTTTTCCCCACATCATAGCTATGATGTATATCTTTGCCATATAATGAAACAGCAAAAGCACTAGTTGTCACTGGGTCACTATCTGCTTCAACACCAAATATGGTATCTTTAATTAATTCTTCTTCATATATATATTCATTTATAACCATTATCTCTTTATGTTTCACCGAGAAACTATTGTCCAATTGAAAAATGGCACCTCCTTCCAGTTCAAAATCCAATCCATGAATTGACAACAATCTTTCTTTGTCAACATTAGGATTAATTAATCCTTCATCTTTATCCTCACAGGATAAGAATGTAAGAAGAGAGAGCATCACAATCATGAGTGGCCTCCATTTTTTTTTCTTCATTTTTGTTTGTTTTTAGTTAGTTAATATTTAGGTATAGTTATGCCCATTTCCTGAGCTTGGTTTAAATTTTAATAAATGATAGGTGGTTTTATTTATTTGATACTGATATCACAGCCCCATTCTTACTGAACTTCACCCCTCCTACTTCTTCAATAGATTCAAGCATTATTTCCAAATCATACGCTCTACTTATATCCAAGGTGAATAGCATATTTTTAATTCGTTTATTCTTGTATTCAAAAGAAACATCGTACCAACGCGCAATTCCATTCAATACTTCTTCTAGCCTTTCATTATCATAGACAAACTTATTATCCATCCAAGCAATGTCATTATGATTATTTAATCTATCTACATAAAGATTATTATCCCCTTTAACAAACCTTCCAACATCCATTGGTTTTAACACTACTCTAGATTCCTCTCCATTCCTTTCTACCAGTTCAACTTCTCCTTCCACTAAGAAAGTCTCTATAGTATCCTCCTCTTTATAGGACTTAATATTAAAACTAGTTCCCAAAACTTTAACTGTAACACCATCAGATAAATGAACCATAAACGGTCTTTTTCTATCTTTTGCCACATCACAAAATATCTCTCCCTCTTCTAACCAAATCTCTCTAGTCTTTGAAGAAAACCTTACAGGGTATTTAAGCTTCGATTTTGTGTTTAGAATAATTTGCGAACCATCAATAAGTTGCAGGCCAAAGCCCCCCCCCGCAAGTGATTGTAATGTATTATAGGACAACTTATCATCAGCAGACTTCTTTTTAACCTTATCATAAGCTATGAAATTATTACTTACTTTAGCTTTGACATTAAGGTCACTTATTAGGGTATCTATATGATTACCAAACGCCACTTCTGTCCCGTCGTTAAGTGATAGTATTGCTTTGCCTGAAGCTACAACTCTAACCTCTTTTTTTGACAAAGCTTGATTGGTAAAATAAAAATAGGCTAGAGAAGATCCAAGAATCATAAATGAAGCGGCAATAGCTATTTTAGTCTTCCAATACTGATTTTGTATTGGGTACTTTTTATTGAACTTATTCCAAGCACTCTTGGAACTTAATCTTTTATACAAAAAGAAATGAAAAATTTTTTCCCTTTCAAACCTTTCAAGCAGGTTTTTATTTTCTTCCTTTTCCAGCCAAATGGAAAATTCTTTTTCCTCTTCTGGAGACAATGTTTCAAACTTGTTCCTGAAAATTAAAAAAGCAACTTTATGACAAACTTCAATTAAACTCATATTTCGGATGGTTTATTATTAAAACCCATGAAAGTATAAAAGGAATGACAAATAATATATTTTTTATTTTTTATCTGTTTAAAAACAAGATTATGAACAACATTAACCAGACTCATTTTCTTTCAAGAACCTTTAACATCAAAAAAAACGTTGAATAGTCACTGCTTTCCTAAATCAATTATTTTTCAAGCCATTTATTTTAAGTTTCCATTTGGATTGCCCTACCGAAGTATTGAATAGCTCATTACCCCCCATTCAAAAGAAGGGGCTTTAAACCCTCTAAGGAAATTGAGTACAATATGAATAAGCGTAAAAACAAATACTAATAGTTGGAGATTAAGTGAAATCTATATTAAAGTTTTTGATAAAGACAGGTTCTTATATAAAATTATAGACAAACAAGGAAGCCTACCTTCCGGTAGACAGGTACTATTTTGAACTTGCAACAAAAAACGAATTTTCTGTATATTTATCAAGAAATTGTGCAACAAGCAGAATGTATAAAAATAATACTTAGCTTCAACCCTAAATCAAAATGTTAGTGTATATTTGGTCATCCCGATTGTTAAACGGCAAATCTTCGAATACAAAACCACACCACCCTCATATCAAACCGTTGTTAGACATTATGACGAACTAAATGCAGATTAACGGAAAAACCAAAGTATACGGAATATTAGGAGATCCTATCCATCAGGTAACTACCCCTGAATTGATGAACTCCATTTTTGATAACAAAAAAGAAAATAAAGTTCTTTTACCATTTCATGTTGACAAGCATGGGTTAAAATCAACTATAAATGGATTAAAAAGCATTCAGAACTTTAAAGGTGCTGTAATTACAATGCCTCATAAAATAGAAATAGTGAAATATTTGGATGAGGTTTCTAATGAGGTTAAGAGAGCTGGGGCCTGTAATGTCATAAAAAGAACCCATAAAGGCTTACTAAAAGGAGATCTATTAGATGGAAAAGGATTTATTGAAGGTTTAAGGCAACACAACCATTCTATCAAATCAAAAAACATCTTTTTACTTGGTGCTGGAGGAGCAGCTTCCGGAATAGCACATGCATTATGCGAAATTGGGATAAATAAACTAACCATTTATAATCGCTCAAAGCCTAAAGCTTTACTATTAATACAAAGCTTGAAAGCGATACATTCAAATATTGAAATAGACTATAACAATCAAATTTTACAGGATACAGATGTATTAATTAACGCTACTTCTGTAGGGATGAATGAGAATGATCAACCACTGTTATCACTTTCGAACCTCGACTCCAATACTCTGGTAGCAGAAATAATCATCAGCCCTGCTATGACCTGTACATTAAAAAGAGCTATTGAAAAAAAATGTAAAATTCATTATGGAATTGCAATGTTAGAAGGACAAATAAAACTAATGAATGAATTTATGGACGAAGAATAATTATAGTTCTCGATTTATATAAAAACAAAAATCAACCGATGCCTGAAATAGTTAAAGCGTTAACAAAACATGAGAAAAGAGTTGAGAAAGAAATATTAGATTCCTTTCCCAAAGAAAAAATATGTGCTTACTTTCTTTCGAAAAATTTAAGAAGCATATACCAGTTTGATGATGAATTTATTGATGACTGGTATCAACAATTATTTGACACTCAACCTCACAAAAATGAAAGTAAAAGAGCCAAATTAGCATTAGAATATACAAGAATGTTACTTATTGATAAACAATATAATAACCATATGAAATATTGGATAAGGCAACTTCAATCAGGAATTTTAGAGGAGATGAATAAATTTTTTGCCGGAGAACCAGGGAAGTAAAATACGTCACAACAATGAAAGGTCTTATAACAGATATAAAATCAACAATTGAAATAAGCAATACCGATTTGGAAAACATAATTGCTCGATTTCATTCCAAAACGTTTAGCAAGTCAGACATGATTCCTTCTTTTGGAAAAACAGCAAATCATATTCAATTTATACAACAAGGGCTTATTCGTGTTTATACAATCGACAATCAAGCAAAAGATGTAACACTACAGATTGGTATTGAAAATATGTGGGTAAATAACCTGTATAGTTATATTACCCGAACACCTAGTGAATATTATATAGAAGTATTAGAACCTACAATCCTATTACAACTGCACCGGGATGATTTAGAAGATCTTTTTAAAGAAGTACCTCCAATGGAACGCTATTTTAGATTAAAAAGGGAACAGTCTTATATCAGATTACATAACCGAACACTTCATCAACGCAACCATTCGGCAGAAGAACGCTATATAAAATTTAGAAATACGTATGGATATATTGAGAATCGTGTTCCTCAATATATCATTGCTTCATACCTCAACTTAAGTCCAGAGCATTTAAGTAAAATCAGAAATCATTTGGCCAAAAAGGAGTTTCTTAACTCAGATTAAGAAGTATGGTTTAAATTATCTTTATTTTCGCCTCATTGAAAATAAAGAAATTTGTTTGGTTTACATCAATATCTTCCAATTTTGATGTAATATACCCCAATCCTCCAAAACATATTTATTTAAAACCACCAAAGAGTTAATCATGAATAATATAAAAGAGCATTTCAATTCGGAATCAAAAGAATATGACGAAATCATTTTGAAATTAATACCTTATTATAAAGAAATGGTTAAAGCTCTTGTTGATTCTATTCCTTACAATACGGATTCAAAAATTAAAATAATTGACCTTGGTTGTGGTACAGGTACAATAAGCGAGTTAATTTCAAAGAAATTCCCAAATGCACAAATCATTTGTTTAGATATTGCTAAAAAAATGATAGAAATGGCAAAACTTAAACTATCCAGTTATAACAATATTGAGTATGTAGTTGGCGATTTTTACCAAATGAGCAATATTAGTAATGAATTTGATGTTGTTGTATCTTCTTTGGCTTTGCATCATTTAGAGACAGATAGCGATAAAATTAACTTCTATCAAACTATTTACAATAATTTAAAATCAGGTGGCGTTTTTTTTAACGCAGATGTTGTACTTGGAAGTAATGATTACCTTCAAAACAAAAATATGTCACGGTGGATTGAGTTCATGAATAAATCAGTATCGCTTAAAGAAATTCAAGATAAATGGATTCCTACTTACAAATCAGAAGACAGACCTACACAACTTATCAAACAACTTAAATGGCTTGAAAAAATTGGCTTTCAATCTGTGGATATCATTTGGAAGTATTATAACTTCAGTGTATACGGTGGATCCAAACACTAAAACCATAACTTAAATGAATTGATCTTTATCATAATAACTTTATTATTAAGTCTTTAATATTTAATGCCATTTCTTAATTCAGATTAAGGAAATTGGTTTAATAGCTCCTGACTTTTGTATTATGAAAAGTCAGAAAATTGGTTTTATTGAATTTATCACATCTGTTGCATTATTAATGGCTTTGGTTTCTATTACCATTAATATGCTTTTACCTGCTTTTCATAATATTACAACAGACTTTCAATTAAAGGACAGCAACCAAATACAACTAATTATCTCTTTACTTTATTTAGGCTTAGGGATTAGTCAACTATTCTATGGTTCATTATCAGATAGTATTGGACGAAAACAAACTCTTTATATTGGTTTAGCTCTGTTTATTTTAGGGTGTATTATCTCCTATCAATCAAACAATTTAAATACATTATTAGCAGGGCAAATACTCCAGGGGTTTGGTTTAGGATCACCAAGAGTAATGAGCATGGCTATTGTTAGAGATAAATTTGAAGGAAATGAAATGGCAAGAGCCATGTCTTTTGTAATGGTTATTTATGTTCTTAGTCCAACAATATCGCCCATCTTAGGTAAATCAATACTAATGGTTTCAAATTGGAGAATTCTATTTGTTGTATATATTTTTTTTGCCATTATTGTCTTTCTATTATTTAAAAAGAGGATGCCAGAAACATTAACTCAAGAAAAACAAAAGCGATTCACCTTAAAACATATAATTACAGCGACTAAAGAAGTGTTTCAAAATAAAATATCCATGAGCTATATTTTTATCCTTGGATTATATTCAGGTGTATTTATCACCTATCTTAACTTATCTCAATCTATTTTCGAATTCCAATATCACCTGGAAGAACAATACCCTTATTATTTTGCATTCTTAGCTCTTAGCATTGGTTTAGCCTCATTCGTCAATGGAAAATTAGTCCATCAATTAGGGATGAAAAGGCTAACCAAAACTGCTATCTTAAATAGTGTAATTGTAGTTATCCCAATTTTGATTATTAGCTATTTGGTTATTCCTCTATTTTGGGTATTTGTAGTTTTTATGTTTGCTCAACTTTTCGGTTACGGTTTATTAATAGGTAATTTAAGTGCCTTAGCTATGCAACCCTTGGGACATATTGCCGGATTAGGAGCATCAATCATTGGAGCAGTATCTACTCTTATTTCTGTTCCATTATCAATTTTTATTGGAAATTTCTATAATGATTCTGTCTTACCCATAGTTATAGGGTTTTTAGCAGTAGGAACAACTTCAATACTAATATTTAACTTTGCAAATAATACAAAAAATGGAGAATACAATAATCAATAACTTATTCGAACTATGGAGACAGGCAAGTTCTCATAGTCAATTTTTGCATAATACTGCAGCATACAACTTTGCAAAATCAAATAATAATTCTTGGCCTAGTAAAGTTTTTGAGCTAAAGGAATCACTAGTAAACTTACAGGAACTATACTCCAATATAAAAAAAGGAACACTTCCAAATTCTATTTCCATTCTTGAAAACGAGGCGCTGGAAGCTAGGCTTTTAGAACATAAATTTATACTAAAATCTACTGTAAAGGGAATGTACTTGGATTTACAGAAAAAGGACAAGCCACAAAATGACTTTTCTTCTATCGAAAAAATTGACACGAATTCAAAAGTCATCGCGTTTGCTCAAATTGCCTCCATCTCTTTTAACTATGAAATACTTTCATCTACCATCATTTCATTAATTAATTCTTCTCAATTACAGCTATTTATTGGGAAATACAATGGCAAACCTGTAAGTTGTGGAATGATTTTACTAGACCAAAATAGAATCTCAGGTTTACACATGATTGGAACTATTCCGGAATATAGAGGGCTTGGTTTAGGAAAAGTAATGACACAAAGATTATTGTTTGAAGCCCATGAAAATGAGAGCAAGCAAGCAGTATTGGTAGCATCTGAATCAGGTGAGCGTATTTATTCTAAATTGGGGTTTATAACTCAAGGGAATCTTAAAAGTTATTCAATAAATAAGTAGATCTTTCTAATTTTATTATACGACTCCCTAAAAAGAAATAAATCGAATTAATATTATAAAACCAGTCATTTAATAAATACCTACTCCCAAATAGACTCTAATTATGTTAAAGTTTAAATCCAAAGGCTAATTAGGAGTCAGTAGGTTTTTGATAATCTCTTATCCCATTTAAACACTATACTATTACGCTTTTTGGTTGTTCTCTCTGATTACACTTTTTGATTACCAAATCAAAACAAAACCCTGTAAATTAATAATTTACAGGGTTTTGTGATTTTATTATCTTTGATTTATGCTAATTTATATTCTTATAGGTACTTTTCTGACTATTTATTTTATTAATAAAGCCAACACAAAGCATAAAAGAAAAATTAAGAAAAAAAGGTTAAATATAAAACGCCGTTTTGAACGTGATTAGCACCTCTCCTTTTTATTTCTTTTTCTGTATTAACTGATCGTAGGAGCTTTTTATCAAACCTTTTTGTTTATAATATTTCTGTTTACTTCTCATTATTTCTAAATTGATACCTAACAAAAATATTCTTTCATCTTTATGTCCAACCTAATATGGTAATTCCACTGTAATGTTCCCCATAAAGCTGCATTATATTTATAAAAATTCTTCAATTTTACTTTTTAAGGCTTCTCCAAATAGATTTTTCCCTACAATAATGCCTTTATTGGTAATAAGAACATTTGCAGGAATCCCTCTAACAGCATATAAACTAGCAGAAGGGCAATTCCAGCCTTTTAGATTAGATCCGTTTATCCATGAAAAATTTTCCTTTTCTATAGCTTTTTTCCACTTTATCTTGTCATCATCATATGATACTGCAAACATTTCGAGCCCATGATCATTATATTGGTTATAAACTTCTTTTAACTCCGGAATAACCATACGACAGGGACCACACCATGATGCCCAAAAATCAACAAATACTAACTTATTTTTTTTAACTACATCTGATAGTTTTATGGTCTCCCCTTCTGTACCTAACACTGAAAAATCAAGAAATTTATTACCTATTGATGACAAACGGGTATTGGTAATTGATATTCCTAATTTTCTTCCATGATTGCTTTTTTTAACCTCATCAGTAAAAGTTTGATAAATAGAGTCTAATTGATTTAGGTCCAAATAATTTCTAACGTAGGTATTCAGCACATATGGAGCATATGGCACATTATTATGCTCTCTAACAAAATTTTTAGCATGTGCAACTTTTATATTGATTCTAAAAGCCTTCAACTCATCATTGGCATTTTGCTTATCCTCTTCTGAAACATTTTTATCTTTCCATATTTCTCGCAATTTTATTACTCTTTCTCTTTCTTCTCTTTCAATAGATGTCATCCTTTTGGTAAAGGATTCAATTAAAGGTTGAAATGCGCCACCTTCAATTTTAGACTTGGAAATAGTGTCTGATAATGTAATTGTATAGTTTGAGTTTTCAAGACAGAATCGCTTAAGCCCTTTTTTTTCTTCTAATGAAATAGCATACATATCAGGAATATTAACCATTCCTGAAAATTCGAATGTATTGTTTCTTATGGTTGTACTATCAATTTTTTTGAATTTATAACCTTCTTGTTTCTTTAGGTAAACCACACCTTTGATGGAACTATTAACAATTCCTTGTATTTCGTATTTAGGTTTTTCGGGCTTACATCCTAAAAAAAGTATTGACAGCCCAAATGATATAATTAAATTTTTCATAAATTTTAATAAATTAAGAGAAAGTAATCTTTTAGAATTTACATAGAAACTTAAAAGATTCCTTCTTAAGACTAACTTCAAAATAATATCCTTAGTTTTTAGAGGTTTTCATAGCCTGGATTTTGCTCCATTGGCTCGTTAAACTCTACTTCTGCATTTGGTATTGGCCAAATAAGCTGATTTACAGATGTCACTTCTGATTTAAGTCCAAAAACCAAAGACTCTCCATTTGTATCCTTAAGTCTAATGGCAGCAAACCATTCTTCGCCTTTTTCAAACCCAATTTCTTTAGCAATTTCATTATAAATCGTTAAACTTAAATCGTTATCAGATATAGAAGAAGCATCCAATGTTGTTTCACCAGCTCGTGCTCTAAGTACATTTATAGCATCAATGGCTTTCTCTTTTTCTCCTAAACGGGCACGAGCTTCGGCTTGTATTAAAAGCATTTGGCTAGTACGCATATAAAACATAACGCCTTTATCTCCTCCAAAAGCCATTTTAGGAACCGTTAAAATTCCATTAATCTCTTCCTTATATAGAGGCGCTCTCAAGTCAGCTCCTAGTAAAGTTTCGAATGCTTCAGATATAGATATGACCCCTCCAAAAATATTTAGCATACTGTCTACATTTCGACTAGCTATGCTAGCTAATCTATCATCTACAGCTCTTGTGAAAAGTAATTCAGGAGAATCAAAACCTGTATTAAAAATTTCAGCGTAAGTTCCCGCCATAATCCTACTAGAATCATCAAGTACTTGTTGGGCAATTGTAATAGCTTCTTGTAGATCAGCATTGGTCCCTCTCATTAATAAAACTTCTGCTTTATATGCCTTAGCCAATAGTTTAGAAGGTCTATACGGTGAAGAAAAATCAGGGCCATTTGTAATAACAAAATCCAAATCCTCTAATAACAATGCATAAGTATCTGCAACGGTTTGTCGAGCTTGATTTGCGTTTGATAAATCTGAAGTCGCTCTTCGCATTAAGCCTCCATAAGTTATCTTTTAGTTGACATAATAACAATAAGCCCATAATTATCTATATTAGCATCAACGAAAGTTAATTTGACATATTTAAAGTAAAAGTAAGGTTCACAAATCGTCAACATGATTTGTGAGATTTAACAAATAGTATACTGGTACTGGGGTACAAGCTTTAGGTTCGAACCCCAGCCCGGTCACTGGAGTATCAAATAAAGGTAAAACCTCTTAAATCTAATGATTTTGGAGGTTTTTTTCGTTTTAAATGGCCTTATTTGATACGTTTTATAACTTTAAAAATGTTACGAGTTCGCAAATCGTCAACACTCTAACTAAATCGTCAACATTTTCATTTTTTTTGAACTCACTAAAGAGCATTAATCTAACCTAACACACACTATATATAGCAAAGCACTGATTTTAAACACATTAAAAAAATAAAATCGAGGGCCTGGGTTCTCCCCCTGGCGGGCTCTGAACCTTGCAACCCAATGTCCATAATTTTCTTTTATATCAAGGTTTAACCAACACATTTACATCAATTAATAATAATAGCGCAACACCAATTAATAAAAATAACACGAATTTAAAGTGTGGTGGTCCCGGAAATAAATGAGTAACATTTGTTTTTATCATCCTTAAAAGTGAAAAGAACTAAATTCAAATTCAATAACATTATTTACTTTATTACAATTTTTTAGAAAAACACCCTTTACTTTGTTACAAAAAAAGAATACATTTGTATTTACTTTATAACAAATTATTATTTTGACCTTAAAAAGACACCTTACCGAACAGTTAGATAAATGGAAAAATAAATCTAACCGAAAGCCCTTAATTATTCGAGGAGCAAGACAAGTTGGCAAAACGACTTTGGTCAATGAGTTTGCAAAAACTTATAAACATCGGCTATATCTGAATCTTGAAAAAAAATCGGATAGCTTGTACTTTGAGCAAACAGATAATGTAAAAACCATTATTGAGGCTCTGTTTATATCTAATAATATTACTTCTAATGATATTAATCACACCTTACTTTTTATTGATGAAATACAAGAGCAACCAAAAGCAATTCAACTCTTACGATATTTTTATGAAGAAGCTCCGGAACTTCATGTTATAGCCGCTGGTTCCCTACTTGAATTTGCACTCAAAGATGTTAAAAGTTTCCCAGTGGGTAGGGTAGAATATTTATTCTTATACCCTTTTAATTTTATAGAATATTTGGAAGCCATTGGTCATCATGCCGGGTTAGAGCAATTAAAAAACATACCCATAAAACCTGTGGCTCATAAAACTTTGCTTGAATTATTTAATCAATATACTATCATTGGCGGAATGCCAGAAGCGGTAGGTCTATTTATCAAGGATAAAAGTGTTGCAGATTTGTCCTCCATATATGAGAGTATTTGGAGTTCCTATATTAGTGATTCAGAAAAGTATGCAACTAACAGCACTGCAAAAAACGTAATTAAGCATATTATGTCCACTGCTGCTTATGCTGTTGATGAACGCATAAAATTTCAGAATTTTGGCAATTCTAATTATCGATCACGAGAAGTTGGTGAAGCTATGAGAAATTTACATCAAGCTAAAATCATTCAACTTATTTATCCAACTACTGCTACTGAACCGCCTATAGTTCCAGATCTAAAAAAATCACCTAGATTGCAATTTTTAGATACGGGTATTCTT
>NZ_JAYMGV010000005.1:0-207400 GCF_035818475.1 Alterotamlana spongicola | reverse complement strand
AGGAGAAGTAGGCGCACAGTGGTTTCGAGGAGAGCAAATAAAAATAAGTAAAGAGTTGAGTCCCATGTTCACCGGTCCACAAGTAGTTGAAATAGCAAACACAACAGGTTTGTTGGGAGATGATTTGATTTACCATGAAGATGGTAGGTTTGTTAATAATTCCGGTTATACACTTACCTTGGAATCTGGAACAATGAACAACGATACGAATAGTACTGTGGTTGCTGATGATACAGAGGCAGGTTATACAAGGCCTGCAACTAACTTTCCTAGTGGGACTACGGCCGATTATTCTAAAAGTGTTAGGTTACAATCTTCACTTAGCGGAGCAAATCAAGAAGGTACCCTTTGGGTTGTTGCCAACAGTGTTAATCTTTCAGAATATGACGGTGCAGGAGGGAGCAAATACTTGTATCTTTTGACCTTGACTAAGAATTTTAGAAACGGAGGTAATAATATGGATGACCAAAACGTATTGATGTATAGAAATTCAAATACCGGAGACGATCCCAGAACAGGGCCTGCTTGGGCGGAAGTGCCTTCAGGGTTGATAAGTACTGTGGGGTCAACTGCGGCATTTGGGACTGATAATGCTTTTTCATTAATACAGGTTGACCTGTCAGGGATTAACTGTGGTACAAACTTTGCCATGGCTGTAAAGCGTACCACCAGTGCAGATGGTCCCAACCCGGGTGAAACAGCTTATAGTAATTCTACCAATAGAAATGGAAACTTATGGTTGGCCTCTCAAATTTATACTGGTATAAAAGCTGCTCTATCTGTAGAAGATAATTTAAGTAAGCGTATGTCCATTTACCCCAATCCGGTAAAGCATACTTTGAACATTATTAACTTAAATGCAGATTCAAGAATAAAGCATGTAAGCATTTTTGATATTACCGGTAAATCGGTTTACAGTAACGGCTATACTAAAAGTATAGATATGTCTGGTTTTTCCAGGGGCTTGTATATATTAAGGTTGGAGTCTGAAGAAGGAGCTACTTTATTGGTAAATAAAATTGTATTGAAGTAAAAAATAATTATGTCGTTGTGCATTTTGAATTACCAAATGAATTATAAAGTGAGATAAAAATTATGTTGTTTTTTTATGAAAGTTGTAAAAAGAAAAGAGGAGAAACAAACAAGCAATTATGTTATATGCTCTGGTTGATCTGGTATTAGAACAATTCCAGATTAATGTTAATCTTTATTTTATTATCATTATGCATGGCAGAACATATGAATTTCGTCATTGAATTACTGTCTATTATAAGCTAAAATGTTTTCATGAATAACAATAACTCCACACATAATAGGGGCTACTGTATTAATTAGGAGGTAATCCTTTCATTCAGTTTTTAAAAGAAAATTGGTGTTTTTGAATGATTTTGGATAAAACTTGGTCAATTTATTATAATAATGAGATTGATTGTTTTTTAATTTAGCCAAATATTGATTGGGGTTAATTTATGGAATTCCAGTAAACAATATTCAAAATAAACTAACATTAATTATTTAATTCAAATTTATGAAAAAAATTACTTTATCATTATTATTTATAACAACAGTCATTTCTGCACAAACTACAGTGCAGTATAATGATTTTAAAAAGAGTTATAATACAGGATCTAGAGGTTTGATAGTGGAATTTGTTGATGATCAAGGCCAAAGTCGAGATAAGTTGTTTCAAGCAGTTAATGATTTTCCGAAAGATGCTGGTGGAACTGTTCTTGCTGATAATGATGATGATGATGATGGTACTGATAACGATAGGTATATGGATGGGGTAAATGCAGGAACGAATTATAGAAATCGTATTCTTAAATTAACAGGTAGAGTTAGTAACAATAACCATGCTGTAGAAGTGTGGGGTGTATTAAAAACTTTAAAATGGGATTATCCAAGTTTAACTAATAAACGTTTAAGCTTTTGGGCAAAACAACAAAATGCAACCAGTGATGGTACTGATGGGCCAAAATTCACGTTGATGTATTCTACAGATTATAATAATGCAGATACCACTGATGATGATGCTACGCTTAACAGTACGGATCAAGTGAGTGCTGCTACTTGGACTCCAGTTCCTTCGGCACATATAACAAGTGGTGATTTTCCTGAGCCAGATGTAAATGATGATGTTTACAGTCAAGTTACTTTAGATTTGTCTGATGCTGTTTACAATAGTCCGAGTTTAACCATAGCGTTTAAATATGAAGGATCAGGTGTTAATACTGGTGGTGTTCATAATGGTTCTTTTTTTATTAGTCATGCCCATTTCGAAGGAGATGGATCATTATTATCAAATGAAGATGTTAGTGTTGCTAATACTAAATTGTACCCAAATCCGGTTAATGATGTTTTAAATATAGCTGGTGTGAAGAATATTAAAAATACAGAATTGTTTGATGTTACCGGAAAAAAGGTGTATCAAGGAACGACGACTAATCAAATAGATGTAAACAATTTACCTAAAGGTTTGTATCTTTTAAAGATTAGATCTAAAGAAGAAGGAGAAGCTGTTAGAAAAATAGTTATAGACTAAATCTTAAATTAAAAAAATGCTTTTTTAAGCTAATCAATACTAAAAAAGATGATTCTTTTCTTGTTTATAGAATGAGAAAGGAATCATCTTTTTTTGTTGAAATTGAGTATTTCTTAATAAGAATGTCATGAACAAACACCATAACACGAAAGATAAGGAAAAGAATAATTAATTTTTTTATTAAAAAGTAAAGTGTTGGCTTAATATAAGTAGAGCATGTACGGTCTATTCGTATATGTATAGTTGAAATTTAACGTAATTAGAGAATGATAAGAATGTTGAATGAAATTTAATGTTTTTTGAATGAAAATTGCTGATTTTAATCATTTTCTTTTGTGACATTAGACCTCGCAATTAATAAACTAAAATGAAAGGTAAAAAAACAAAAATTATTGGGCTCTTAGGATGTCTACTTTTTAACATTCTAATAATCCAAGCGCAGACAAAAACCATTACTGGTATAATAACAGATAAAGAAGAAAACCAGCCTTTATTGGGAGTAAATGTTTTGGTAAAGGGAACATCAACAGGTACAATTACAGATTTTGATGGTAATTATTCTGTAAAAGCCTCGGTTGGTGATATTCTTGTTGTGTCTTATATTGGTATGATAGAACAAGAAGTACCGGTAGGAAATCAAAATATTATTAACGTAGCATTAGAACCGGATATGAATAATCTGGAAGAGGTTATTGTTATAGGTTATGGTACCTATAAAAAAGCAGATATTGTTGGAGCTGTTTCTACGGTAAAGACAGAAGAAGTTACGCAGGCGCCAGTCGCTAATTTGGAGGAGGCTTTACAAGGAAGAATGGCTGGGGTTAGAATTACTAACTTTAATAACGAACCTGGAGGAGAAGTGGATATATTAATTAGAGGCGGAACAAGTTTAGGAGGAAACAATGCACCTTTGTATGTTGTAGATGGGTTCCCGTTGGGAACCACAGAAGTAGGATCTACAATAAACCCTGAAGACATTGAAACCATACAGGTCTTAAAAGACGCATCATCAACGGCAATTTATGGAGCCAGAGGTGCTAACGGTGTGATTTTAATTACAACAAAATCAGGAAAAGAAGGAAAAGCATCAATAGACTATAAACATGTGTCTGGTATGCAGGGTATTGTATCAGGATATCCAGAAATGCTTAACCTAGCGGAATTTGCAAGCTATCAATACGATGTAAAACCAGGTGCTTTTACCAATAGAGAAGAATTTATTGCAAATTATCTGTCAGATAAAGAAGAAGTAAATTGGATAGACAGGATATTTAGAACAGCTTTATTCAGAAATAATGATATAAGTGTTTCAGGAGGAAATTCAGAAACAAAGTATAGAGCTTCCTTATCGTTTATAAATCAAGGAGGAGTTATAAAAAACAGTAATGCTAAGCGTGTAACAGGTAGAATTAATTTAGCTCAAAAAGTAGGTGATAAATTAGAATTAAAATTAAATGCCAGTTATAGCTTAAAAGAATCAGAAGGAGCTAATAATGGTGAGCCAGATAGATTGTTTCAGAGAATATTGGAAACCCCTCCATTTGTGCCAGATAACTACTTTGGTTCCATATTTGATGAAGATGAAGATGATATCACATTTAAAAATCCAGAAGTGCAGCTTTTTGCAATAAAAAGTGTTAGAAGATCTAAAAACTTAAATGTAAGTGCAAATATTATATATGAGCTGGCAAAAGGTTTAACAGCTGAGGTCCAATTAGGAAACATAGAAACTGATACAGAACAGAGAACAGTATCTTTACCAACAGAAATTGGAGGAGTAGCATTGGCAACCAACGGACAAGTAAGAATTAGAAACGATAAAAAAAGGAGATGGGTGAATGAAAACTTGTTACGCTATAACACAGTATTTAACAAAAAACATAATCTTACAGCTCTGTTAGGTAACTCGCAGCAATCGGAAACTGTAGATAGAGTAACGGTAACAAATCGTAACTTTCCAATTCTTAATGAATCAATAATAAACAATATAGGACTAGGAACAAATGCATTAAGTCCATCATCACTGTATAGAAAAGAAACTTTACAGTCCTATTTTGGGCGTTTAGATTATAATTTCAAAAGTAAATATTATATAACAGCAACTTACAGGGCAGATGGTGCATCACAATTTGCAGAAGGGAATAAATGGGCTTATTTCCCATCGATTGCTGGATCTTGGAGGTTGTCTAACGAACCTTTTATAAAAAATATATCAGCTATAAGCAATATGAAATTAAGAGTTAGTTTTGGTAATACAGGTAATTTAAGAATAAATCCGTATGATTCTTTTGCCATATTAAGCCCAAACCGCTTTGGTATAAATAATGAGATTGTTTCTGCTGCTGTTCCCGTTACTTTGGGAAATAAAGGCTTAAAATGGGAAACCACGCGCCAATTGGATATAGGTTTTGAATTGGGTTTGTATAAAAATAAAATCCAGTTAGAAGCAGATTACTATAAAAAGAAGACCACAGATTTACTATTGGATGCTAACATATCGGCACATTCAGGATTTGGAAGGGTTTTTGAAAATATAGGAAGTATTCAAAATGAGGGCCTAGAGTTTTCTATTTCTACAAAAAACATAAACAACAAGAATTTTTCATGGACCACAAATTTTAATATTTCTTTTAACAGGAATAAGGTTTTAGACCTTGCTAGAGGGCAAGAATCCTTTTTTATCTCAAGAAGTCTTTCTGGAGGAGGTACCGAAAACAGTCTGGAAAGAATTCAAGCTTATATTGTCAAAAGAGGTTTTCCAGTAGGAAGTATGTTTGGTTATGTTTGGGATGGTATTTATAATTACGATAGCTTTGATAGAACTGGACCAAATTCGTATACTGTTAAACAAAATATTCCTGTTCCCCTAAGAGGAGCTCAACCAGGAGACATTAGATATAAAGATTTAAATGGTGATGGTATTATTAGTTCGGCAGATAGAACGGTCATAGGTAATTCAAACCCAATACATTTTGGGGGGATTATGAATAGGTTTAAATACAAAAATTTAGAACTTAGTGCCTTTTTTGAATGGAGTTATGGAAATGATGTACTTAATGCTGCCAGATACCAACTTGAAAAATTAGATTCCCGTAGAAACCAATATACCACGGTAAAGAATAGGTTTGTACCAAGAGTCGAAGATGAAAATGGAGTGTTAATAGACCCTGGTTTTACAGATACAGAATTTTTTGGAGCTGGTGGTAATCAAGATCTTTTTTATAGCGATCGTGTTATTGAAGATGGCAGTTACTTAAGGTTAAAAACCCTTAATTTAAGTTATTCATTCTCTAAAGAATTATTGCAAAAAATTAATCTAAGTTCGGCAAGTGTGTTCGTGGGGGCTCAAAACCTTTGGACGCTTACAAATTACTCTGGTGCAGATCCTGATGCTAATACAGATAGAGCGGCAGACAGAGGGTTGATTAAAGGTGTAGATAGAGGAGCGTATCCTACGTCTACAACAATTTCTGCAGGAATAAGAATTAAATATTAAGTGTAAAAAAAAATAAAATGAAAAGTGTATTAAAATTATTAATCCTTTTAGGAGTTTTAAATTCCTGCCAAAATGATTTTTTGGATGAAGACTTAGATGTTATTATAACACCTGAAAATTTTTATAAAACCGAAAAAGAGGCAGAAGTTGGTATTTTTGGATTGTATCATCAATTGTCCAGAAAAGATCTTTATGGTTGGTATTTGAGTATGAGTGTCGATATGGGGACTGATATTGCTTTTTATGGCGGTAAATTTGGAGACACTTTTGATATTTTTTCCAATTATAAAAACATATCGAGTTCTATAGGAAACTTACCACGTACCTGGAATGAAGCCTATCAAACCATACATGCCGCTAATTTAATTATAGAGAACCTACCCAAAAATGCTACGTTTAGTCAAGTTAAACAAGATAGATTTCTAGCAGAAGCCAGATTTGTTAGAGCTGTATCATATCTTGTTTTATCAAGGCTTTATGGAGAAGTACCATTGGTTAAAGGTGTTCTCACTTTAGATGAACTCGGTATACCCAGGGCAGATTTAGCTGAGCTATATCAATTTATGATTGAGGATTTAAATTTTGCCAAGGAGCATATACCTTGGTTAAGTGAATTACAGCAAGGTGGGCGCGCAAGCAAAAATGCTGTTTTAGGAGTCCTTACCCGTGTATACCTTACTATGGCAGGAGCACCTTTAAACGATGCATCCAAGTGGGCATTGGCAGCAAGTACTAGCAAAGAATTGATAGATACAGACTACCATGATTTACACGAAAATTATAATCAGGTGTTTTTAAATGCCAGAGATGATGTATATGATTTTACCGAAAGTATTTGGGAAATTGAATATACCAAGGGAGAACCAGATTTTGGAAGTAGAATAGGAACATTTAATGGCATTAAATCATTTAAAGGCCCTAATGGAGAAAAAGCAAGTGACGTAGGAGGTGGTAGTGGACTGGTAAGAGCCACAGCAAATATACGGAAAATTTACGGTGAGGATGGTGTAGGTTATAATCCTGATATTGTAGATTCCAGATACCATTGGAATTGTCCTGCCTATAGATTTGATGGTACTCAAGTACCTCGAATGAATCCAGATGGAACAGTTAAAACAAGTCTTAGAGACTTTATTGTTTCATCATACAGAAAGGAAATAAGTAATGGCATTTATACGCCTAATCAAACAGGTGTTAATGCTATTGCACTTAGATATGCAGATGTATTGCTCATGTATGCAGAAGCCGAAAATGAAGTTAACGGAGCTGGACGTAATGCATTAGCCAATGAAAGCTTAGCAAAAATTAGAAGACGCGCTTTTAAAACCTATGAAGTGAAGTGGGCTTTAGAAGGAGCTGTGACAAATGAAGATGATGGTTTTAATTTCGATTATTCGGGGTTAAGTCAAGAAGATTTTAGAAATTTAATAAGAGATGAAAGAGCCAGAGAACTACCAGGAGAGGGTTTACGCCGTTGGGATTTGTTACGCTGGAGATTACTCTATGGCAATGTAAGTGATTTGATTGGAGAAGAACCTGAAGGCGAAGCTTGGGGAAATATACAGCCACATAACGTTTTATATCCAATACCTCAAAGAGAAATAGATTTAAATCCGCTTTTAACGCAGAATCCAGGTTATTAATTATAAAAAAAATATTATGGAAAAAACTAAAAAAATATTTAAAAACCTAAAGCTATTATTAGTGATTAGTTTTATAACTATTGTAGCTTGTTCTAAAGATACAGAAACTCCAAATGTTAATGTTCAATTTGAAGAAACAACTATAAATGCAGGAGAAGCTTTGAAGTTTTCAATTTCAAATAATCCAGATTTGGTTACATTATACTCAGGAGAGTTTGGTTTTAAATACGAGCATAGAGAAAGATTAGCTGTAGAAGCTTCAATTCCAGAATTAAGTTTTCATACTTACAACAAAGGAAAAGGAGATTTTAATGAAGCATTTGTATCCTACTTTATAGTACAGATTATGATGGCTTAGGAGACCCATCATCAGCTACTTGGGAAGTGTTAACTACCAATGATGTAAGTCATCCAATGTATAACGAAATGGATTGGGCTACCGAAGCAAATGATTCTCAGGAAACAAAGAAAATAAGCAGAAAAATATCTTTAGATGGTATTACAGGAGAAAACACCTATTTTGCATTTAGGTATAATGCTACAGGTAATGCACAAAGGAAATGGCATATAACAGATTTTATAATAGAAGCAAATTTATTACAAGATAACAGAACCCTCAATATTGTTGAAGAGAGTTTTATGAACTTGAATAATGTTGTTGTGGTAAATGTAGCTGGAAAGCAAAAATGGGAATTAGGAAAAAGTAAAAATGACGATTCTGGAACCGTATTTATGGGGATAGATAAAAAAGGAGAAGATAATGAGGACTGGTTAATTATGCCGCCATTAGATTTGTCAACCAATGAATATCCAACAAGTCCAGACAAAGGTGTTGAGATTAAAAAAATAGAAGAAAGCAACAAGACCTTTGAATATTTTTATGAGACTCCTGGAGAATATTTGGTATCCATACTTGTTAATCATTGGGACTTTGAAAACAATGAATTAACCTCTCAAGTATTTGAACAAACAATTACGGTTGTTGAATAATATAGTAATGGTATCAGCATTCAACACAGTTTACTTTTAATAATTTGAAATAATATTTTATGAAATCAAAAACTTTAAAAATAAGTGTATTAACTTTAGGGTTATTTACTTTTTGTTTAACAGCTCAAGCTCAAACTGAGAAAAAAAAGAAATCAAAAACTGAAAAAGCATTCAAGGGTTTTGATAAAAATAATGATGGAACTATCACATTAGAAGAATTTAAATCCAAGAAAAGAAAAAAGGAAATACCAGCAAAAAAGTTAGAAAAAGCTTATGCACGTTATGATGCAGACTCAAATGGTTTGGTGACTATGGAAGAGTTTAAAAATAAAGCGTAACAAGAAAAGAAGAAAAAGAAAAAATCATAAGAAGTATGAATAAATACCTATGAAACGAGCATTAAGAAATTTAGGTGTTACTTACTTGTAAATTCCTTAAAAGAAGAACGCGCGTAGCGACTAGTTGTGCACGTTCTTTGTTTATTATCATTTATGATCATTAAAATTTAAACGTGTGAAAAAGATAATCTTGTATGGGCTATTCAGTTTGTTTTCAGGGCTAATAAATGCACAAAAAAATAAAGAAATTTATGTGTCAACTGTGCATGAAATCCAAAATAAACTAAACCAATTAAAGCCAGGAGATATACTTGTACTAAATGATGGTAATTATAAAGATATAAAGTTGATTGTTCATAATTCTGGAACAAAAAGCAACCCCATTACTATAAAAGCGAAAAACAGATTAAAAGTTGATTTTATAGGAGACGTAAAGGTAGAATTGAGGGGAGAACATATTATATTAGATGGTATTTATTTTAAAAATGGGAATAGAAACCCTAAAGAATGGAAAACTCATGGTCCAGGGTTAGTTGCCATTTATGCTAGCTATAACAGGGTTACGCAATGTGCTTTTCATGCCTTTGATCAAGCCAATTCTGCTTACATAACAACCTCTTTAACCAAAGAAGGTAAAGTGCCGCAATATTGTAGAATAGATCATTGCTCTTTTACAGAAAAGATAACCTTTGATCAGGTTATAAACCTAAACAATGTTACACCAGAAGACAAGAAAAAACCTTCTGTTGTAGGAATCCCTATGTACCACAGAATAGATCATTGCTATTTTTCCAACCCCAAAAAACCCGGAAATGCGGGAGGAGGGATTCGTGTAGGTTATTGGCGTTCAGATTATGGGAGATGTTTAATAGATAATAATGTTTTTGAAAGACAAGATTCAGAAGCAGAGATAATAACAAGTAAGTCGATGGAAAATGTTTATTATAATAATACTATTAAGAATTGTAGAGGAACGCTAAATTTTAGACATGGAGACAAGCAGATAGCCATTAATAACTTTTTTATAGGTAATGATGAAAAATATGAATACGGCGGCATGTTTGTGTGGGGGAGCCATCATATTATAGCGTGTAATTATTATCAATTACCTACAACTTTAGGCTCTAGAGGAAATGCGGCACTATATTTAAATAGTGGTGCAGTAGCATCAGAACATGCACTGTTTTTTAATTCGTCAATAATCAATAATGTTTTTGTTAATAATAATGGGTATGCCATAAACTTTGAAGCACTGGCTGAACGAAGAAAAATATATTGTAAGCAAAAGAATCTAAAATTTGAACAACCAAGAGATATATACTTAGCAGGAAATGTATTTGTTAATAAAAAACATAGGGATTATACTTTTTTTAATATAAAAGGTATAATTATGAATAAAAGGAATATAAAATGGAATAACAATGTAGCTTTTGGACAGGACTCGGAAATAACATATACTAAAATAGATGGGGTCGATATTGTAGAACTTAATCTTAAAGGAAAAACAGATTACTTTAATTTACAATCAGAAATAAGTAATTATAAACTTTCACAGTTTAAAAAAGAATTATTTGATATTGAAGGTATAGACTTAGATATTGAAAAACTTGTTAATGAAGGTATAAAAGGCAAGCCTTTAAGTTGGGAAGATGTTGGTCCGGATGATTTAGATGAAATACCGGGGACATATGCTAAAACAGGAAAACTATCTCTGGAAATTCAGGAAAAATTTAAGGAAGTAATAAATAAAAGACTAAGTACGAATAAAAAGAAAAAATAGTTAAAAGATATTAATTTTGAAGGTTTAGGAGATTTATTTAACTTTTTATCTGTCATTATTATCGCAGGTATTATTTGGTCGACTTCTTTCTTTTCTTTTGTGCTTTTACCGATATCTTGATGTTATTTGGTAAAGCTCGATTTTAATAAACCTGTAAAATGTACTCAAAATAGTAAGTAGAACTAATTAATCTCACTGCAGATTGAAATTAGGTATATCATATGTCTTTTTTGGTTACTTAATAAAGATGAGCAATAAACAACGAATACTAAAAACCTAAATAATTTTTAATTGATTAAAGAATGAAATTTTTAAAAAAACTGAAATTACAAATGCTTGCAATTTTTGCAGTTGGATGCATTTTTAGTTCATGCGCACAAAAAACACATAAAGCATTTAGTGACTTTAACTTTATATCGCTATCAAGTTTATCGCCCAATGATAATGATGTATTGATATTAGATGATAATGCTAAAAAAGATATAGTATATACTGCTGATGGTATATGGTTAAAGTCTGCTAAAGCAAATAAGAAGAAAGGTAAAGATTTATTGGCTAAAAAGGCAATCAAACGCATTTCAATAGCCGGAACAGAAACGCTTAAACAAGGTCAGAGCCTTGCCATTTTGATGAACTTTTGTTATCCCAAAATTCCAACCGATAGACGTAGATGGATACGATTACGAGTTGGAGGTTATGAAGTGAGTATTCTAAAATCCATCACCTTGGTAGATTTAAAAAACCCAAGTAAAAAGATGCCGGAATATTTAACTCCCTTTTCTATGATAGGGCGAGCAGATACTGATATTTGGGTTGTGGTAACACATCTAAAAAATAAGATTCGCCTTGTAATGATGAAAAAAGACAATCCTGAATATGCTGTAACATGTTCCTGGAATGTTCAAAATATAGAGAATAACCCGGAAACAAGCTTTGGAATGTTTAGTCACGGAGGAGGGGCAAAAGATAAGAACAATTTCCATTTATTCAAAAGCGTAGGGGTAGGTCATGTAAACGAAAATGTATTACCTGATTTACGCAACATGCCCCTAAACGCATTCAAGGATTATATAGCCGATCGCCAAAACTTAAAAAGTATTATAGAAAACACTAATAGAGATAGTAAATCTGTAAGTCTTAAGAATTTAAAAGTAAATTTTGATGGAGCCATAACAAGAAAGGAGTTAAATCAATTTAAAGATTACTATATTTCTAATATACCACTACCAAAGTTTGATCGAAATTTTGATAACTACTATAACTCTTGTATAGGACGGTGGCTATACCAAAAGACCAATGATATTGCAATTGTTAATAGAACCATTGAAGGTTGTGAACGCGGCTATTTGACTAGAAATGACATTCACCCCAACCTTAAAGTTCCATTAGCAACAGGAATATCGCTAGCCGAAGGCAGAGTGAAAGATGTTTTGCCGCCGGTTTGGCCGCAATATAATGTTAGATGGTTTGACGATCAGGACAAAATAGGTGTTGGTAATGCAGCAGCTCAGTCATCAGGCGCGGTATGGCCTGCGGTATGTGCCAGAACTATTGCTGAAAACAAAACCATTTGGAATCAGGTATATTCAGGTGATTTAGAGCGATTTAAAGGAATGAAATATCGTGAAATAGCAACCGTTTTACTTGAAAGATCAAAAGTTGTTTTTGACTATTATATTGATGAATATATAGATCATCCAGATAGGGATAAGGTTATTGAGGGTTATGTTCCAAAGGAGAAACAAGTCTATACAACCTGCGATGTGTTTTCCGGAGAAAAAATAGGGATGCATCCCTATTTTAATCGCATTTTGCCTTTGATACTGGCCAAGCAAAATGCAGCAGAAGCTTATAAGGCGCTTGACGTTGAAAAAGACTATGCAAACCGTTTAAAGCAAATTGTTATAGATAATATGGATTATATTAAATCATACATGTTTGTAATTGAAAGGAATGGAAAGAAAATTCTAACCCATCCCTATGCAGCCGGAGGTTATCCTTCGCCAGACATGAGAGCAGAAGACTCAGGACATGGCTCTATGGATGGCAGGGTATTTACGTTTCTATATGAAGATGGATATTTAAGTGATGATATTGTAAGTTATTATGCCAATTCGGTAGTTAATATGTACCAAGGTAATGGGCGGTTCGCTCTTTCTATAAATGGAGAAGGTAAAGAGCAGGCTAAAAAGATATACAGCGCAGGAGAAGGCTATTTTTATTTGGCAAAATTTAATCCGGAGGTAAAAGAATGCTTGTGGAAAACACATTACCAGTCTAAACCATTACAAGTGTATGCCATATTAAAAACTAGAGAAGCACTTTATGGTAGTTTGTAAAATAATAATAAGAATTCGGTATTTATTGAATAAGACTATATTAATTTAATTACATCGTTGGTAGTAATTAAAATTTGTATATGCTTTACACAGTTAAAAACTTCTTGGCAGGTTTACTATTGCCAGGCTATGAATGAAAACATATAGTCGAGTTCTCAAAAAATGTACATACGCAAGAACAACGAATACTAAAACCCTAAATAATTTTTAATTGATTAAAGAATGAAATTTTTAAAAAAACTGAAATTACAAATGTTTGCAATTTTTGTAGTTGGATGCATTTTATGCTCATGCGCACAAAAAGCACATGAGGCATTTAGTGATTTTAATTTTACCTCATTAGCAAACCTTTCACCTGATAACGGAGCTTTGATATTAGATGCTAATTCTAAGGAGAAAATAATATATTCTACAGATGGCATAGAACTAGAGGCTGTTAGAGCAACTAAAAAGGAACACAAAGATTTATTGCCTAAAATGGCAACCAAACGCATTTCAATAGCCGGAACAGAAACGCTTAAACAAGGGCAGAGCCTTGCCGTTTTATTGCATTATAGATACCCGAAGGTTCCAATGGATCGACTTCGATGGTTACGATTACAGATTGGAGATTATGAAGTAAGTATTCATAAGGATATTAATCTGATAGATTTAAAGAATCCCAAAAAGCAGATGTCAGAATATTTGACTCCTTTTTCTATGATAGGAAGAGGAGATACTGATATATGGGTTGTGGCAACACATCTAAAAAATAAGATTCGCCTTGTAATGATGAAAAAAGACAATCCTGAATATGCCGTAACGTGTTCCTGGGACGTTCGGGATATGAATAACCCAGTGACAAGCTTTGGGATGTATAGTTATTTGCCAGCTATACAACACAAGGGGCCTTCGCATTTATTCAAACTTGTAGGTGTAGGTCATGTAAATGAAAATGTATTGCCCGGTTTACGCAACATACCTATAAAATCGCATAGGGCTTATATAAAGAACCCGAATAGCCTGGCGAATATTGATGCGAACATTAAAGCTGATAAAAACCAGAATAAAGACAATATAAAAAGTAAATCAAGGGTTGGGAATTTAAAACTGAAGTTTGATGGGCCTGTAACAAGTAAGGAACTTAACCAATTTAAAGATTACTATGCTTTTAATATTCCATTGGCAGGATTTGATAGAAATTTCGGTAATTTTTATAACCCCAATATAGGGCGGTGGTTATATCAAAAAACCAATGATATTACAATTGTTAATAGAACCATTGAAGGTTGCGAACGAGGTTATTTAGCCAGGAATGATATTAATCCCAATCTTAAAGTTTCATTAGCAACAGGAATATCACTTGCCGAAGGCAGAGTGAAAGATGTTTTGCCACCGGTTTGGCCGCAATATAATGTTAGATGGTTTGACGATCAAGACAAAATAGGTGTTGGTAATGCAGCAGCTCAGTCATCAGGCGTAGTATGGCCTGCGGTATGTGCCAGAACTATTGCTGAAAATAAAACCATTTGGAATCAAATATATTCAGGTACTTTAAAGCGTTTTAAAGGAATGAAGTATCGTGAAATAGCAATGATTTTGCTAGAAAGATCAAAAGTTGTTTTTGACTATTATATTGATGAATATATAGAGCATCCAGACAGGGATAAGGTGATTGAGGATTATGTTCCAAAAGATAAACAAGTCTATACAACATGTGATGTATTTGCCGGAGAAAAAATAGGGGTACATCCTTATTTTAATCGCATTTTGCCTTTAATATTAGCCAAACAAAACGCATCGGAAGCTTATAAGGCGTTTGATATGGAAAAGGAATATGCAAACCGGCTAAAGCAAATTGTTGTTGACAACATGGATTATATTAAATCATACATGTTCGTAATTGAAAGGAATGGAAATAAAATTTTAACCCACCCCTATTCAGCATACAACCATCCTTCCCCTAAAATGAAGGCAGAAGATTCAGGGCATGGCTCTATGGATGGCAGGGCATTTACGTTTTTGTATGAAGATGGATATTTAAGTGATGATACTGTAAGTTATTATGCCAATTCGGTAGTTAATATGTACCAAGGCAATGGCTTGTTTTCTCTTCATATAAACGGAGAGGGTAAAGAACTGGCTAAAGATATATATAGCGCAGGAGAAGGGCTTTTTTATTTGGCAAAGTTTAACCCTGAAGTAAAAGAGTGTTTATGGAAAACGCATTATCAGGGAAAACCATTACAAGTATATGCCATATTAAAAACCAGGGAAGCACTTTATGGTATAGGTAATGAATAAGTAGAATTCGTATTTATAGAATAAGGTTATGTTAATGTTAATCGTATTATTTATATACTATTGATTAAAATTTTGCATATGCTTTGTACGAATCAAAGAACTCTTTGATAGATTTAAATTATTGCAGATTATAAATGAAAACAAATAATCGAGTTTCAAAATAAGTACATATATGAAAAAACAACTCATTTTTTTAGCTATGCTATTCATAGCAAAAGGAGCACTTGCTCAAAATATCATCTCAGACAGGTTACAAGAAGCCCCTGTTAATGGTGGTTTTAAAATGGAAAACTATTGGGTTTGGGGAAGCAGTGTAATAAAAGGTGAAGATGGTAAATACCATATGTTTGCCTCCAGAATTCCTAAATACCTTCCATTTCATCCGGGTTGGATGATTGCTTCTGAAATAGTTCATGCAGTTTCAGAAACCCCCGAAGGCCCATATAAATTTTCAGATATGGCTTTGGGAGCTCGAGGAACACAATATTGGGACGGGAGATCTTGTCATAATCCAAAGATTGTCAAATATAAAGATACTTATATTTTGTATTACATGGGTTCTACCCATCCATTTGAAGATTTAACATATGAAACAGGGTATAAACTTACGCTTGATAGTAAATGGTGTATTGTAGGCAGGTGGAGAAAACGTATTGGAATTGCTACTTCAAAAAGCCCTTATGGGCCATGGAAAAGACAAGATAGCCCTATTTTAGAAGTAAAACCAGATTCTTATTATAGTTTCTTAACCTCTAATCCATCTCCACTAATAAAGGAGGATGGATCGGTTATTTTACTTTTTAAAAGCAGGCAATACCGCGAAAATGGCATCAGGCATAGTGGTATGAATATAAGCGTGGCAACAGCAGAGTCCTATGATGGAGAATATACAATTATGCATGATGAACCATTTTTTTCTGAAAAGAATTTAGGAGTCATAGAAGATCCTCATTTGTGGAAAGATGATACAGGGTTTCACATGGTAGCCAAAGACCAAAAAGGTAAGATAACAGGACATCATGGTGATGGTTTGTTAGCACATTCCGTAGATGGTATAAATTGGAAAGTAGATAAAAGCCCGAAAGCATATACAAAAACAGTAAAATGGGATAATGGCAAAACCATTACTCAGGGTAATCTTGAACGCCCATTTGTTTTAGTTGAAAATGGAAAACCAACACACTTGTTTTTGGCAACAATGGATGGTCCTGGAGGATTTCTACATGGAAAAAAATCATGGAATATGGTCATTCCATTAAAATAAAAGACAATTAAATAGATATAAATATAAGATAAGCCATAATTCTTAATACAAATCGAGATGTTCAATGGCGAATTACAACCTGTGTACTGAGCAAAGTCGAAGTATGACCGGTAAAAAACAAGAAAATTTAAACAGATGAAACACACTTTGAGGCTGTTATTAGTTATAGCTTTTATTAGTATATCACAATATTCAGTTTACGCACAAAATAAAAAAGAAACCGTTTTATGGGAAATTGACTCACAGAAAGCGTGGGAAAAAAACAATGAAAGTACTACTAAATTTAACTTTGAAAAAGGAATGGTTTCAGGAAAAGGCACTTTTGTAAGCAAGAAAAAAAAGTTTAAAAAGGCAACTAAATTAACTTCAATAACTTTTGAGCAATCACCGATTTGGAATAATTGGAAGGAAGTAGCTCATGTGGGCCCCTCTAATCTTAGAGACGCTCCGGTATTATTAAGTTTAAAAGATAAAGATTACTGGATATTCGGACGCTATGGAGCTCTAAAAGAAAAAGATCCTTTTCAAACCAATGGGAAAGGCGGCGAAACAGAAACCTTAAGAGGTTATCACGCCTGGCATAGCACAGATATGGTGCATTGGGTACATCATGGCCCAATTACTGATTGGGAAGCAAGATGGGTAACGACAGCAGAATATGTTGATGGCAAGTTTTATTTCTATGCGGATATTCCTAACGATACAGACCCCCATTTAATTATAGATGATGATATTTATGACGGAAAAATGGGCAAACAAATGGGGATGGTTTATGATGATGGACCAGGATCGGATATGGCAATAATAAGAGATTTAGACGGAACCTTTCATTTAATTTCAGAAAATTGGTCGCCCATAAATGCAAGACTAAGAGCCTGGGATTCACCATTGGCGGATCATGCGGTGAGTCCTGATGGTATAAGACCTTTTAAAAATTTAGAAACACCTGCAGTAGATCACAGAACTAAGCCAACAGGCAAATATGGTTTTTATAAGCACCTGCATTGGGGAAAGGAAAATACCAATAAATATGAAATACATACCCCTATTCAGAACGCTTATGGAGATTGGACTATTATCCGTATAGGAGATCAATATCATTTGTTTGGTGATTATGATGAAGCTAATGAAGCCACAGCTGGAAAAAAAACTGATAGAAACCATATGAAGGTAGGGCGTTTTACGTCATCAAGCTTAGATAAAACTTTTGAGTTTTCTGGTACTTTTGGAAAAGGACACCCAGACCCAACCGTTGGTTATGCCGAAGGTAAATTCTATTTAATTTCTCAAACAAACGATTTTGTAAGTAATGGGCCTTGGATAAACGGCGTTAGTGTTCGTGTTGGTGTAGATAGTAATAGCGATAAAAAAATAGATACCTGGACCAATTGGAAAAACATTAAAGAAACTTATAATCATACTCCAGGTTTTCCTCGTGTAGTTAGTAAAACACCTGCTTCTTTAGATTTAGCCAGTTTACCAAAAACACAATATGTTCAATTTGAATTTAAAATAGAAAAAGATCAGGACGGAACAGATACGTACCCAATATTAGATAAAATAATTCTTGAATAATAAAATGGATCATTATCGTATGAATGTTAAAAATATAAAGGTTATTATACGAAGAAGTTTTTTATTTATAATAACATTAGTAATAAGTACAAGTTGCTCAACAAAAAATGAGCAGAAAGAAGAAGAAGAGGCAAATAGTGAGTTGCCAAATATTGTTGTCATTTTAGCTGATGATTTGGGGTTTGGTGAAATTCAACACCTAAACCCAACAAGAGGTAAAATACCAACACCAAGTTTAGATGCTATAGCTAGAAGTGGTATGGTATTTACAGATGCCCATGGAACCTCGTCTGTTTGTACACCATCACGTTATAGTTTAATGACTGGTCGCTACCATTGGCGTACAAGACTTCAAAAAGGTGTGTTAAAAGGTGGTGAAAGTTTAATAGATGCAGACAAACTCACGTTAGCTAAAATGTTAAAAAAACAAGGATACCATACAGCCATGTTTGGAAAGTGGCATTTAGGTATAATTGTTAATGGACAACATAGAGTTGTTTCTAATATGCCTATAGGCAGTAAAGTAGAAAAAGGCCCTATAGATCGTGGTGGTTTTGATGAGTTTCATGGGTTTCATCATTCAGGTTCTATGAGTACATGGATTGATAATAACGAAGTTACAGAAAATGTGCCTCCAATAGACATGTTACCACGTTTAACCGAAAAAACAGTAGAATTTATAGCAGGAAGGAAAAACAATAAAAAACCATTCTTTCTTTATATCCCTTGGAATTCGCCTCACAGTCCGGTTGTGCCTTCAGTAGAGTGGCAAGGAAAAAGTGGTTTAAATGCACATGCAGATTTTGTTATGCAAACAGATAACAGTTATGGTAAAGTTATTCAAGCTTTAAAAGATAATGGCCTATATGAAAATACATTAGTTATAGTAAGTTCAGATAATGGAACTTCGGGCCCTACATCAAAAATAAGTGAATTAAATGAGATGGGCCATTTCCCATCGGCGCATTATAGAGGTGCAAAATTTGATATTTGGGATGGCGGACACCGTGTACCATTTTTTGCTTCATGGCCAAAACAAATTAATGCTGGAAGCACACATAAAGGTATTGTTTGTTTTACAGATGTTATGGGCACCTTGGCAGATATTACGAACTATCAATTATCAGCGCAAGAAGGTGTAGATAGCCAAAGCTTTATGAAAGCATTTTATGGTGGAAAAACCAATAGAAATGATGTGATACATCATTCTGTTCAAGGCTATTTCGCTTACCGAAAGGACAATTGGAAAATGGCAGCAGTTCCTGGGTCTGGAGGTTGGACTGCTCCTAAAACCAATAAAGAAGAAGCTAACAAAGCCGATAATCCTATAAAAAATTATCAGTTGTACAATATGGCCTTAGATGAAAGTGAGCAAAAAAATTTAGCGGAGCAATATCCCGAAAAAGTAATAGAAATGCGAAAAGAATTAGCTGATATAATTCGAAAAGGGTCATCCTCTAAAGGAAAGCAAGGTACCAATGATGCTCCAGTTATCATAGAAAAATGGGGTTCTCATGCTGTACTTATCAATGATGAGTTTTCAAAAGAACTTGAAGAATAATAAGAGTACTCATTTTGTGTTAAGATAGTTCATTTAATTACTGAAATTCTGACCGTCAATCGGGTTATTTGAATGATTTTACTTTTGTGGCTCTATCTTGTTGTATCTACCCAATACCCGAGCCCTTTCTACAGAATCAAAAATAGTTTTCTATAACTGCCTCGTATGCTTGTACTGGGGCAGTTTATTTAGTAAATAATGTCCATATTGTTTTATATTTTTCTTGCTATGTTTTGTTATTAAAAGTTAGAGTGTGAGGAGATCCTAAAGATAAATAGAGAAAATGAATTTCCTTGACATAGTTTGTCTCTTTTGTATGGTTAGTTCCTCAATAAAAATAGTGTTGTAGCGAGAATAAAAACTTTAAAAAAGCAGTATGATTTTTTAATAAAACCTGTTCATAGCACTATATTTCATATAATTTGACCGATAAGAATTAAACAACATCGTCAATTGATTGATTTGTGATATTAATAGGAATATAGATGCAATATTTTTGTAAATAATTAACAGGTCAGTTGTATTCAATTCTTTTAGAGCTGTCCATCAAATTTTAAATCTATTACAAAACTATGAACAGAATAATTGTTTTATTAATGCTTTTGGGATTATCCATAAGCTGTACTTCCAAGAAAAATATAAAAACAAACAAACAAAAAATCATTGAAGTTGCAGAAGTACAGTATGGTAAAATTGGAGATGTATATAAATCAAAACTCATTCCTAGAACGCATCATAAAGATGGTAGTTTGCGCTCAGTACCTCCTTTTGATTGGACCAGTGGTTTTTATGGAGGGAATATGTGGTATATGTATGAACTCACTAAAGATGATAAATGGAAAGAAAGGGCTATAGATTATACAGAAATTTTAGACACTATACAATGGTATAGTGGGAATCATGATGTAGGATTTATGATAAACTGTTCTTATGGAAACGGATATAGAGTAGGAGGGAAAGAAGATTATAAGCAAGTATTGATAAATGCCGCTGAGTCACTAAGTAAAAGGTTTAATAATAACATAGGGTTAATTAAATCATGGAACTATAGAAAAGCCTGGAATGATACTACCGAATGGTTTTTTCCTGTGATTATAGACAATATGATGAATTTAGAGCTGCTTTTTGAAGCTTCTAAACTCTCTGGAAACAAAAAGTATTATAATATTGCCATATCACATGCCAATAAAACTATGGAAAATCATTATAGAGAAGACTATAGTTCTTATCATGTGGTTGATTATGATGCTATAACCGGAAAAGTATTAGATAAAGCTACATGTCAGGGATATGCTGATGAGTCCAGTTGGTCTAGAGGTCAAGCTTGGGGTTTATATGGTTATGTAACATGCTATAGAGCAACCAAGGACAAAAAATATCTTGATTTTGCCAATAACATTGCTAATTACATAACAACACATCCATCTATTCCAAAAGATAAAATCCCTTATTGGGATTATCATGTAAATAATAAAGATTACAAAGTAGAGTGGGACTATCAAAATGGAGTAGATTATTTGTATAGAGATGTTTCTGCTGCAACCATTACGGCTTCAGCGCTTATAGAGTTAGCGTCTTACCTTAGTGAAGAAGAAGCTAATAATTATATTGATTATGCAAAAGATATCATTAATAATGTTAGTACATCAAAATATATGGCTTCCAAGAAAGAGGATAACTATTTCTTATTGAAGCATAGTGTGGGTAGTGTACCTCATAGTGGCGATGTGGACATGCCGGTAAATTATGCAGATTACTATTTTTTAGAAGCTTTATCGCGTATGCTCAATTATGAAGAAGGAAGGCATGTGCTTCCTGAAAAAACAAGTATAGCAGCCGTATTGCAGCAGTTGTAAATTATGGATATAAAGTCAATAATAGTTTTATTAATATTGGTTTTAATATCAGGATGTAAATCATCTGACCAAAACAAGGGAAAAGTGTTGTATTCAGATACATTTGATGCAACTTTGAACAATTGGATAATAGAACAGATGGAAGGTGGAGAAGTGAATATTGCAGATGGGCGAATGAATGTTTCACAAAGTAATGGAGCTATAGTCTGGTTTAAGGAGAAATTACACGTCTCTATTACTATTGATATGATATAACTGTTGTAGATGAAGGAGGCAAACACGATTGTGTAGCTGATATGAATTGTTTTTGGATGGCTAGTGATCCTGAGAATCCAAATAACTTTTTTGAAGATACTACGTAAAGAGAAGGAAGTTTTCTTTATACAATTCATTTAAACTTTATTTATGTAGGTTACGGCGTTCATAACAATACAAGAACAAGATTTAGGGAATATTTAGGAATAATAAAAAACCGCTCCATCCAAAGCACGATTTAACAAATACGGAATACAGAATAAAACTTAACAAGAAGAATTATGTAAAGGTTGTTGTTACTAAGGCATGTACGCAAAACTATTGCAATGAACATTTGTTGTATGAAATTAGTGATGAACATAGTTACTATTCGGGATATTTTGGCATAAGATCCAATAAAAGCCATTTATTAGTAGATAATTTTGTTATAACCCAATTATTAAGAACAAATCAATGCATATAAAAAAAATACAAATCAGCAAAGAAAAAATTATTCAATTAATAATAGTAGCTATACTTATGTTATCGTTTGGCTGCCAAGAAAATAAAAGCGTACAAAAAAGAGAGGCCGCTACTAATGTTGCTAATACCAAACCTAATCTACTTTTTATATTTGCCGATCAATATCGCAGACAGGCTATGGGGTTTTTAAATGAAGACCCGGTAATAACGCCTAATATAGACCATTTAGCTAAAGAAGGAATTTATTTTTCCAAGGCAGTAGCCAATCATCCACTTTGCAGTCCGTATAGAGGAATGCTTGTTACGGGGCAATACCCATTAACAAATGGTGTAATTGCCAATTGTCATTCTGGTAGAACAAAATTTAATAACTATTTAGACAAACGTACAGAGACTTTTTCTGATGTAGTTGCAAAGAACGGCTATAATGCTGGATATATAGGAAAATGGCATTTAGAAGGCCCAAAACCAACTGCTCCCGGGGAGACTACTGTTTGGGATGCTTGGTGTCCTCAGGATAGACGCCACGGATATGATTTTTGGTATGCTTATAATGCCGATAACCATCATTTTAAACCACACTACTGGGCTACTAATGCTGAAGAAAATGAGGCCGTTTATGTGAACAAGTGGTCGCCTGAACATGAAGCAAATGTAATTATGGAGTATTTGGAAGGGGCAGGTCATGCACCAAGAGATGCTAACAAACCTTTTGCTCTTTTTTGGTCTATAAACCCCCCTCATAATCCTTATAGAGAAGTACCGGAAAAATATAGAGAACATTATAAAGGCAAGAGTCATAAAGATTTACTTAAACGCCCAAATGCCCGTTTTACGGATAATAATACTTTAAAAGCAGGAGATCGTGGTGTTGAAGAAAAAATTAGCGAAGCACCGGATTATTTTGCATGTGTAACGGGAGTAGATGATCAAATAGGACGTGTTATAGCAAAGTTAAAAGCACTTGGTATTTATGATAATACTATTATTGTTTTTTCTTCAGATCATGGGGAAATGTTGGGGAGTCAAGGTCTTATGCATAAAAACATATGGTTTAGAGAATCTTACGAGATACCTTTTATAGTACATTGGCCTAAAAAAATAGCACCTAAAACTGAAGATTTACTTATAAGTGTACCCGATTATATGCCAACTTTGTTAGGCTTAATGGGACTAGAAAAAGAGATTCCTGACAGTGTGGAAGGGGTAAATTATAGTCCTATACTTTTAGGGCAAGAAATGCAAAGACCAGATAGTCAATTGTATTTTGGTTCGGAACCATCAAACCCTTCATTAGGAAGAAGAGGTTTTAGAGATATGCAACATACCTTTGCAGTAGTGAAAGATAATAAAGATGGTAGTAAAACGTATTATCTCTATGATGACAAAAATGATCCCTACCAGCTTGAAAATATATGGGGCAGAGATAAAGAAGTGGATGATCAAGTTATGACTAAGCTTACATCTTTGTTGACAAAAATGAACGATCCTTGGATAAAGAATTAGTTTTAAATAAAAGTTAATGAGTATCTTGTATTTTAATGAATTTTGATATAATTTCCGAAGGAAGGTGTATGGCAGATAAATTTAACATTTCAAGCTATCCAACAAAATACTGTAATAGATAAAAAAGAGATTATTAAGTCATTTGAAATTGGGTATAAGTCTGATATTGACAAAAAAATATCACACCAAATAGATAAGGCATTAAAAAATTGATTCTTTATCTTAAGAGTTTGTTTTTTAAAGTTTTATAGCCATGGACGGGCACAAGGTTATGGAGATTGCAGTTACATAATTTACCTTTGAATTATGTTAAAACGAAAAAGCTATTAGTAAAAATACTTTAGCAGAAACTTTCTTTAAAGGCTTAAAAACAGAATGGACATATAAGTTAGTTGTAAACTTAGTTCGAAAACTGAGCGATCTATTTTTGGATGGATAGAGGAGAGGCTTGGTATGACAAAAAAAGAAGATATTATTTAAGGTATAAAACCTAAATGAATTTGAATTGGAAATGTTCAATCTAAAAAAATCCTCATAGCTTACTGCGGGGATGATTTATTCAAAAAGTAGCTGCATGCCTCTCATCTAAATGTCCACTTGTTTGTTGTAGATCTAAGAACAATAAAATATAATAATCATTCGAATATTAGTCACACAATTAATTGCTAAAAAGTTTAGCAAATATTACAATCGATTGTATTATGAATGAGTTCAATATATTATTATTTTAGCGACAATAAATTGTTATTTTTTATTAAAAAACTAATTAATGAAGGTATTTTTATACATATCGTTTTTATGCTTTGTCAAAAGTTTTGCAATGGCTCCTCCTCAAGATATTAGTAATATTAATTTGAATTTTTCACATATTAATATTGATAATGGGTTATCAAATAATACAATTACATCTATATATCAGAGTAATACAAAAGAGATATGGATTGGTACACGGGATGGGTTGAATCGGTATAACGGACATGATATTACAAAGTATTATAAAATGCCTAATGACCTGGGAAGCTTAAATGATAATTTTATAAGAGATTTAGCTGAAGATAATGTTGGTAGATTATGGGTTGCAACCAATAATGGTATAAGTAGGTTTGATAGGAAAACAAATAAGTTTGTACGGTATAAAAAACTGGAAGGGTTAATGTGTCGTAAAATACTTGTGAGTATAGATGGTAAAGTTTGGGTGGGTAGTAATGAAGGTGTTTTTGTGTACAACTCAGAAATTGATCGTTTTGAAAAAGTAAAATACCAATTACAACAGAAGTTAGTAAACGATATTGGAGATGTTTGGAATTTATTTGAGTATGGTTATGGAAAATTTATTATCGCTTCTAGTAGTGGATTTTATAGATATTCAGAATATAACCATAGTCTTATAAGAATACCTATTGAATTAAAGGATGGACTAGAAGATATAAACCTCGCTATTACGTCCATATACCGCAGAAAAAATGAAATTCTCATTGGAAATGGAGCAAATGGAATTTTTTCATTAGATATATCAAATGAAAGTTCGTCTATCAAACCTTGGATGGAAGATTTATTCAATGATATTGCTATACGATCAATTCAGGAAGATGGAAATAAAAATTTATGGGTAGGTACATATAATGGCATATATATTATCAATAAAACGGGGGAGATAAACCATATACGTCCAGATAAGAACCATCCTTTTAGTTTGTCATATTTATCTGTTATGAATATCTATAGAGATCAAAATAACAATATGTGGATAGGGACCTATTTTGGAGGTGTTAATCTATATAACCAACGCCAAAACTTGTTTAAAAGTTTTTGGCCAAGTAAAAATAACTTTCAATTAACTAATGATGCAGTTCGGAGTATTGTAAGGGGGCCAGGAGGTAAGCTATGGGTAGGCACGCAAGGAAGCGGTATAGTTGTTTTTAATCCTAAGAATGGTAGTTCTATGCCATTGAATATTCCGGAGTTTCAAAGCAAAAACATCCATTGCATAGCCATGGATAAATTCCAAAGAATGTGGGTGGGAACCCATAAGCATGGTGTATTTTTATATGATTCTCGGACCAAAATAGTAAAAAGCATATCATTGGGAACCAATGCTCCAAGAGATATCTCTGATATTTTTATTTCTGAGGACGACAAAGTTTTTATTAGTGGCACAAATAACAAACTTTATCTATTGGAGGAAAATAAAAAATCACCAATAACAATACCAAATATGAAAAGCGATAACCATATAAGAGGTATTTTTTCATATGGTAAAAAATTATTTATTGCTCGTATAAATGGTGGTGTTTTGTTTGACCCTCGAGATAAAACATTTAATGAAAACCTTGGTAATGTAAAAATAGGGAGTTTTTTAGAGGGAAAAATAGTTACTTCTTTTTTGAAAACTGGCAATGATAAAGTATTGATTGGCACAGAAGGTGATGGTCTTTTTAAAATTGATTTAAATAATAGTACAATAGATCAATATACTATATCAGATGTATTAATTAATAATACTATTTATGATTTAATACAAGATGGATTAGGGAATGTATGGGCGACAACAAATAGAGGGCTTATGATGTTTAAAAGTGGTACAGAAACGATGCTCTCTTTTGATCGTGGAGATGGATTACCATCTTTGCAATTTTCTATTAATTCCTCGTATATGGACGAAAATGGAAGTTTATATTTTGGAACTATAAATGGACTTACTTATGTAGATCCTAAAGCTATTGAAACCAATAAATTGCATTTACCTGTTTCTATAGAAGATTTTAAAATTGGAAATACAAGTTATAAATATCAGTCTTTAAATGAAAAAAACATTTTTGAAGGGACAGAATGGCGTTCTGTAGATTTAAAGCATGACCAAAATAATTTTTCTATAAGCTTTGAAAGTTTTTATTATGGGCAAGAACAAAAAATAAAATTTGCCTATCGGTTATTGAATTATAATGATAAATGGACAGAAACCAATACCCGATCTGCAGAATTTAAAAACTTACCTATTGGCGACTATGTTTTTGAGGTTAAAACATGCAATCCAGATGGTATATGGAGTGATGAAAGTGCTCAGCTGTCCTTATCGATACAACCACCGTGGTGGAAAACATGGTGGGCTTTCGTTATTTATATTGGTTTATTTTTATTGATTACTTATGTAACATTAAGAGTAATTTCAGAAAGAATAAAAATAAAAAATGCAGTAAAACTTAAAGAATTTGAAATAAAGCAAGTAAAAGAATTGAACCAAATGAAGTTAAAGTTCTTTACTAATATTTCTCACGAATTTAGAACACCTTTAACATTAATTTCGGGACCTATAGATAGGTTAATTTCACAAGAACAAGATTCGAAAAAAAGCGATTTATTAGCCATAGCAAAAAGGAATTCACACCGATTGCTCAATTTAATTAATACACTGTTGGATTTTAGGAAGGCCGAACAAGGGTTTTTAGAGTTATCCCTTCAAAAATCAAATTTTATCGATTTTTTCAATGGACATTTACGATCATTTCAGCAAGCTGCTAGAAATAAGAATATAAAACTTACCTCTAAGATTGATTTTACAGGTAGAGATTGGGTATTCGACCCTAACAAAATGGCATCCGTTATCTATAATTTAATTGGTAATAGTATAAAATATACACAAGATGGGGGCTCTATACAAATAACTCTTAAGGGCGAAAGTAATATGCTATCTTTTGAAATAAAAGATTCCGGTTCTGGCATTCCGGCATCAAACCTAGATAAGATATTTGATAGGTTTTATACAGTAGAAGAAAGCGCTTTAGGAGCTAATGATAAAGGATTTGGTATTGGTCTGGCGTTAACTAAAGAAATTATAAACTTACACCAAGGAACCATAGAGGTAGATAGTAATAATGAAGGTACTATTTTTCATGTAAAATTACCTGCTTTAAATGAATCTAATGTTACGTCACCCGTTATAGAACAATATGATCATTTGGAGGAAACTATTTATAGCGACCAAAAGGTAAGTCGTAAAATAAAAGGAAAAAAGGGACAATTAAAAGTACTTTTGGTGGATGATAATAGAGATATTTTACATTATATTTCAGATGGGTTGGAAAGCGAATATCAGGTATGTATTGCTGAAAATGGTAAAGAAGCATTAACAGAGGTAGATAATTTTCATCCGGATATTATCATATCTGATGTTATGATGCCTGAGTTGGACGGAATCAACTTTTGCGAACAGGTCAAAAGTAATCTTAACACGTCTCACATACCTTTTATAATGCTTACCGCTAAAGATAGTGTTCCAGACAGGTTAAAAGGACTGGAGAGTGGAGCAGATGTATATGTGTCTAAACCTTTTGATTTGAGTGTTTTAAAAGTTCAGATTAAGAATATTTTAAAATTACAGGCAAAAAGACATGAAGAAGTCACGGCCAAACCAAATTCTATTGACCCTAATAACATGAAGCTTACCAAGCTAGATAAAAAGTTTATGGATAAATTGCTAGCTTATGTAGAAGACAATATAGAAAATGAACAATTAAGTACCGATGTATTAGCAAAAGAGTTAAGTATGAGTAATAGTACACTATACAGAAAAATAAGAGCTTTAACTGGTAAAGGAAGTAACGAGTTTATTCGTTATATGCGTCTTAAAAGAGCTTTGCAATTACTAAAAGAGCAGGAATTTAACATATCAGAAGTTGCCTATAAAACCGGATTTACGTCACTTTCCTATTTTTCTACATGTTTTAAGAAAGAATTCGGGATGTTACCAAAAGAATATAAAGAATCTGCTTCAAAAAAGAAAGTCTAACCACATTAGTCCAAAATATTATAAAAAGAAAATCACAGAACAAACACTGTTGTTCTGTGATTTGGTAATTTTAATCTTAATTAAAAAAACTATAAGGATTATAAGGAGTTAGTCAAATTAATTCTTTTTTGCAGTTGGTGTGTCTATACCAAATTCTAAAAGTATTTTATCAATTAACGGATTCGCATTTATCTTGTTTGATGGAGCCATAGGTGCATAGGTTTTAGGTAATAATGCTTTAAAATCAGTTATAACTTCAGAGTAAGCAAGGTCATTATAAAGGTTCTTCCATTCATTGGGATCGTCTTCAATATTATATAACTCTCCACTACCATCGGTATAATGGATAAAGTGATAAGCATCTTTATATAAAGAAACATTTTTGTGTCCATAAGAAGTTATCGCGGGGTATTCCCAGTTTTGTTCAGGATTATTAATAAGGGGCACTATGCTATGTCCTTCATTGGTAGTGTTTTTGGGTAAATTGCACATTTCTAGTAAAGTAGGATAAAGGTCTATAAGCCCCACAGCTTGATTTGTGGTACTGCTTTTTTTTATGTTAGGACCGGCAAAAACCAGTGGTACATTGGTGGCTGGCCTCCAAAGAGAATGTTTGCATGTACGGCCTTTTTCTCCTAAATGGTAACCATGGTCAGACCATAAAACAATTATGGTGTTATCTTTGTATTTACTTTCTTCAAGGGCAGTAAGTACTTTTCCTAATTGGTAATCAACAAATGCCATACTGGCAAGATATGCTCTTACCATGTTTTTCCATTTATCTTCTTTGATTAGCCATTCTGTTCTGGGCATTGCTGGCATATCATGCATTTGTCGTGATATTTCAGGAACATCGTCTAAATCATTAGATAAGTAAGGAGGTGTTTCAATAGAATCCAGATCAAACATATCAAACCATTTTTGAGGGACATACCATGGTGTGTGTGGTCGAATAAACCCAACAGCCATAAAGAATGGTTTATCATGATCTTCTTTTAATTTTTTAACGGTCCAATCAGCTATTTTATAATCAGACATGTCAGAATCCGGTAACTCCATAGGGCCCCAATCGGTACCTGTTCTTCGTATATCTGAAAACCATCTACAGTCGTAGTTTGCACGCTTCTCAAGGTATGGACCAAAACTCATTTTAGGGAAAACATCACCATGCTCTTCAAATACAGACAGTTTATCACCATTATGAAATATTTTACCAACACCTAATGTTTTATAACCATATTTTTCAAAATAGTCTGGCATGAATATGCTATTTTTTGCAGCTTCACTACTATTTCTAATATCCTTATCATTAAACTGGTAATATAAGCCTGTGGTGTGAGGATGTAATCCTGTAAAGACCGATGTTCTTGACGGAGCGCATATTGGAGCTTGACAATGCGCATTTTTAAAAGCCATGCCACTGGCGGCAAGTTTATCCATATTTGGAGTATGAGCATTTGGGGAATTACCTAAAAAACCAGGCCAATTATTTAAATCATCTATGGAAATAAAAAGAATATTAGGTTTCTCTGGTATGGTTTTAGAGTTTTCTTTTTTGTCACATGATATGACCAATAAACATACGATAATAAGTAAAGGTATTCGTTTCATTTTATATTATAATGGATGAGAACACAATGTACATAAAAGAAATATAGATTTTATAGAATGAATGAATATTGGTATAAAATGAATGTTTTTTAAAACTTTAGTAGTAATCAAAAGAAGTTATTTGTACTGTACTTAGTTTTGTAAATAAGAAAATTGGTTTTCCAACAAACCAAAAGGATAAATAAAATTATGAAGTGTTTAAAATTAGTTGTATTAGTTTTTTTAATAACAGGAAGCTCGATGGCGCAAACTGCTGAGTTGGAAAAACTAGAAAGGTTATTTGAAGAAGTAGCTAATAAATGTATTGAAGGAGAACCTTTTTTAGTCAGAACTACAGGGAAAAATCCAGAATCAGTATTAATAAATATTGATTATAATAAAATTCTTGAAGATATTAATGATGATGGAAGTTATAAATCTGGACTTGAAAAAGTAGATGTTAATCCTGAAGTGTTAAAAAGCAAAATCCTTCCGCACCCTGATAATATCGAAGCTGATAAGTATATGGAGCATCATCGCTTTTTAAGAAAACTATACGCTTTGAGTTGTAAATGGAGACAAGAGGGCATGAAAAACAATCTGTTAAGTAAACGTGTAATAAACGGATTAACATGGTATATGAATAATTATGTGCCTGAAAGACCTTATTGGCGTGTAACTATGCGTTTTGGAGTATATGAAGCAAAGAGGTTAGGAACTCCCATATTGGCAGAATTGGATCGTACCTTAATGAATCTTTTGCCTTTATATTATAAGGAAAAAAAACAAGGGAATTATGTACTAAGAGAATTGATGACCCGTATTTCAGATTATACAGATCATTTAATAGAACCTGCGGTTGGAGCTCAAAACAGGGGTGTGAATTGGCAAAGTAGGTTTAACCAGATAATTGTTCATTACCTTGTTAAATATAAGTTATATGGTATAATGGCTTTAAATCAAATGAAATACCATTTTTATGATGGTTTTGAATACGATCCCGGAAATGATTATGCCGGAGGAATGGGTACACTTACTGATGGAGGTTTTTGGCATCATAATAAACAACCTTACTGTTTACCATATGGCCATGGAGATTACGAAGGAAGTGTTACATTATTAAAACTTCTTGAAGGAACGCCGGTAGAATTTAAAAAAGTACACTACAAAACTTACGAAGAGCAATTAATTAAAAAGTGGCAGTACGTAATATATAATAAAGAATGGTTTGATCTTGCTATTGTAGGGGGCAAACATGCCTGTCAATTAAAGAAAGGGAAAGCACGTGTACAACCTGAAACTTTATTAAAGCAAATAGATCAGGTTCTGACATTGGATAAAGATACCATGAACTATTATGACGAGATAATAGCTTTAAGGGAAAGGGTGAAAAATGGCACTCATGATAAAGCTTTAAGTGCCAATGTTTTGTATTGGAACTGGGAATATATGTTACACCGAAGACCTGGTTGGTATATAGGATATAGAGGTTTAAGTAAGAAAACTGTAACTAGTGAATGGGATCAGAATTTTCATTTGTCTAGTGGGCACACTGCCATTTTACAGCGAGGTGATGAATATTGGAACGTAAGACCTGCACTTAGATGGACTGCACTTCCTGGAATAACAGCCGAACAGCTACCCTATACAGATTTGTTGAATAAGAATTCTAATGGAGATTCTGGATTTTGTAATGGATCATCAGATGGTAAGTTTGGGGTTTTTGCCTTTGATATGGAGCATGCAAACACTAAAGTGGGGACTGTAAAAGCTAAAAAAGCTGCTTTCTTTTTTAATGAAGGAGTTGTTGGATTAACAACTAGTATTGAACGCATAAGTGCAGGAAAAAATAAAGAAGTTTGGACTTCTTTAGATAATAGGGAATTAAAAGGTGATGTGGTGGCTTATATAAATGGAGTGAAAATGATTTTTAAAGAAAAAGACTTACCACATAATAAATCATTCAAGTTAAACAAAACAAGTTGGGTATGGCATGATGGTATTGGCTATGTAATACCGGTTAAGAAAGGAGAGAATAAAACTATAAAACTCCTTGTAGAAAATAGATCAGGAAAAGTTGCAGATGTGTTGCCACATAATAATAAAGAAAAATTTTCACATAATACATTTTTGTTGACAATCAATCATGGTAAAAATCCAGAAAAAGATAAAGCGCAGTATATGGCATTTCCATCTGTAACACTTAATGATATGAATGAAAAGCTTGTTTCAAAATATGCTATTGTAAAGAATACAGAAGCTATCCAATTAGTACATGATAAAGAAAAACAAATCGCTGCATTTGCTTTTCGTAAAGCCGGAAAGATTAATATACCTGAGTTTGGAGAAATAGAATCGTTTGGCCCAATAATAGGAACGATGAGAAAACAAGGAGGCAAATTAATTGTAAGCCTATCAAATCCATACAAGAATAAACTTAGCAATGATGTTACATTAGCAGGTAATGCGGCATTTCAAATAGGATTTAGCGGGAATATTTCAGGAAAAAATGCAGCCTATATAGAAGATAATAAACAATCTATAATTGCTATCCCGGCATCATCTGAAAGAGGATATGAAGGAGAGTCGATGGTTTATGAATTTAAAATTTTGTAGAGAAAAAGAAACCGATGTGATCATCAAAGATTACATACCTGTAGAACTGAGTGAAGTCGAATATGATCATTAAAGAAATAAATGTAAAACATATGAAAAGAACGATAATAACCATATTGGTGTTCATTATATACTTAGGAAGTTTTGCCCAGAAACCTCATTATCCGGAAAAAGGAAAAAAAGACCTTACATGGTTTCAGGAAGCAAAATTTGGAATGTTCATTCATTGGGGGTTATATTCCATTTTAGCAGGAGAATTCGAAGGAAAAGAAATCCCAGGAATAGGAGAATGGGCATATAAAAGAGCAAATTTACCTACAGATAAATATGAAGCATTGGTAAAAGAGTTTAACCCAATAAAGTTTGAAGCAGAACAATGGGCAAAAACTGCTAAAGATGCAGGAATGAAATATCTGCTTATTACTACAAAACACCATGATGGATTTAGTCTTTTTGATTCTAAAGTAACCAAATATGATATAATGAGTTCTCCTTATAAAAAGGATATAATTAAAGAACTTCAACTTGCCTGTAAAAAACACGATGTAAAATTATGTTTGTATTATTCTATTATCGATTGGCATCATAAAGATGTTTCTTATCGCCATCGAGATTCCAAACAAGATTTTAGTAATTATGTGCAAAATTATATGAAACCCCAATTAAAAGAATTGCTTTCTGGGGATTATGGTGAAATAGGAATGGTTTGGTTTGATGGTTTTTGGGAGTCTTGGTGGACTGCAGATATGGGTAAAGATGTTTACGATTATATATATAAAATGAATCCAAACATTATAATTAACGACAGACTAGGGAAACCTAAAAATATTATTGGAGATTATATTACTCCAGAACAAAATATACCTGCCATACCTACGTCTACATTAAAAGAAGACGATTGTTGGGAAACGGTGTTAACCATGAATAATACTTGGGGATATAAAAAGAATGATGATAATTGGAAATCTCCAAGAGAAATTATTCGCACCTTAATTGAAATAGCAAGTCGTGGTGGTAATTTAACTCTAAATGTTGGGCCAACTGGAGAAGGACTTATACCTGAAGGTAGCACCGATGTATTAAAAAAAGTAGGCCAATGGATGCAAGTAAATGGAGAAGCTATTTATGGTACAAGTGCTAGCCCTATTGGTATGATGCCATGGGGTCGAATTACCGTGCAAGGCGAAAAGAAAATGTTCTTACACATCTTTGAATATCCAAGAAAAGAATTAAATATAAGGTTAGACCATTGGAAGCGTAAAAAAGTAAAGAGTGTACGCTTATTAAGTAAGCCTAAACAACAATTAGAAAACTGGCGTGTGGGTATCGAACTCCGATTAAATCTACCAGCACACTGTCCAGACGAAATTGCAACTGTTATCGAGGTCGAGTTTGAATAAACAAGTATAACTACCATATCCGTGTTAAAAAAATGAAAAAAATATTTTAACAAAAGCAATGATTGGTTGTTTTGAGTTAATATAAAGGATATGATTAATAACATTACATAAAGTGATAAATTGAATGTAGAAATATGAAAAAACAAAATGTAATTATAATGTTGGGAATTCTGTTCTCAATACCATTAATGGCTAAAGATATAACAGTAGGTTCTGTAAAAGAATTAAAAGAAACTATTGTAGATGTAAAAGCAGGAGATCGAATATTATTAGCAGATGGTAATTATTCCGATATGGTATATTACTTACGAAATAATGGAACCAAAACCCAGCCTATAACTATTGAAGCTAAAAATCTAGGGAAAGCTGTTTTTTCTGGAAAATCAGGATTTTATGTTTACGGGAGTCATTGGGTAATTAAAGGATTATTATTTAAAGATGGTATGCATACCGATGAATTATACACCATCACGCATCCAGCACAATATAATGTGATGGTAATATATGGTGATTATGTTCGTATTACTGAGTGTGCATTTCATAATTTCTATCCGGGAGACGTTGGGAAAGGGCGCTATATCTCTGCTGAGTTTGGGCCTAACGGCTTTCCTCAATATACCCGAATTGATCATTGCAGTTTTATCTCTGATGAAAGAATTATTAATGGGCAATTTCTAGGAATCAATAATACATTTCCCAGTCACTTATTGTTTAAACATAACAAGAAACGTGCGCCGTTTTTTGAGAAAGATAATGATTATACCGACATTTTAAGAAATTATCCAAATGCTATTGCAGATGCCGGACAGCCGTTGTTTTGTAGAGTTGATCATAATTACTTTGGTATTTATGGAGGCTCTATCTCAAGATGGGGCCACTTTGGTGACGATTTCGATTTAAGAGAAGGTGGTTTTATAAGCAATTTTAAGAAATATCAGAAATCCAAAGAATCGCTTAATCTGATAGAAGGAAAATATCGTAAGGGTGCTTATGTTTGGAACGAAGTACTTGAATTGATTCCAAGAGAGCATAGGAAAAAATACCGTGCATGGGGAGGTGTTGTTTTTGATGGAAACCTGGTTGAAGGAAATCGTGACGGCGATGCAGAGCGTGTATGTAGTAAAGTTGGGCAAAACATATATTACAATAATACTTTCTACAATGATCGAGGTCAGTTAAGTTTACGTGGAGGGTCTCAAGAAGTTGTTATTAATAATTATTTTTTATCAGATGATTCTTATCAAGATGCAGTTACCGGACAAATTGTAGCATGGGGGCAATTACATACCGTGGTTGGTAACTATTTTAGGGTTAATAAGCGGGCAGGTATGGCTCTTACTTCAGGGCGCGATGGGCGCGACACCGGACACGATACATTCGCACATGGGATAGTAGCTTACAATACTTTTGAGTCTCTCAATCCTGATGCGTACGCCATTGATATGCGAAGTAAATATGATCGTAGACAAAATCTAAAATCCAGTAATAGGGAATTTGCTTATACCACGATTTATGATAATCTTTTTAAAGGAAATACCTTTATCCATAACAATATTGAGGAAAATGTCTACCAATGGAATTACTTGTATGACGAGATGATTGGTGAAAATGATTGGGTCGACAACTACACTGTGGGTGCCCCTTTAGCTAAACGCTATAGAATTAATCCTAAATGGCATACGATGCCACGTGAACAATTGAAAAAAATAGAAGAACTAGAAATGACCAACCAAATATTAGAGGGGTTTTCAGGTGTTGAAAAAATGAATTTCAAAGAGCTTTCTAAGAATGAAGCAAGTTTATATATAAACCCAAATGTAAAACGTGAAAAATTAAAGGTGAGGGATTTAGCGACTTTTCCATATAGTATTTCAGATTTGTGTGAAGGTAAACTAGTTCCTGTTAAATATAAAGGGCAGCTACTACCTGGTATTGAAGATTTAGATCTCTCAGATTTTGGAGAATGCCTTAATAAAAACCGCCCATTGGATTATAATGATGTTGGTCCGAAATGGTTAAAGGGAACACTAACTAAAATTGGTTCTGATATCAGGAATAAAAAAAGGTTAAATTAATTAAAAAGTTAATAAATGAAACAAAGTTTATCAATTCTATTAGGTGTTCTGTTTACAGTACAGCTTATGGCAACAGATATACCTGTAAGTACAGCAAAAGAATTAAAAGAAACCATTTCAAAGGTAAAAGCTGGAGATAGGATAATCTTAGCGGATGGTGATTATGCCGATATGGTATATTACTTAAGAAACAACGGAACCAAAGAACAACCAATAATCATTGAAGCAAAGCATCCGGGCAAGGCAGTTTTTACCGGTAAATCAGGATTCTATGTGTATGGAAGACATTGGATTATAAAAGGCTTATTTTTTAAAGATGGTCAGCATACCGACGAGCTATATACCATCACACATCCTGCTCAATATAATGTGATTGTGATATATGGAGATTATGTTCGTATCACTGAATGTGCCTTTCATAATTTCTATCCGGAAGACGTTGGGAAAGGGCGTTATATCTCTGCTGAGTTTGGGCCTAATGGCTTTCCTCAATATACTCGAATTGATCATTGCAGTTTTGTTTCAGATAAAAGAATTATTGATGGACAGTTTCTAGGTATCAATAATACATTTCCCAGTCACGTATTGTTTAAACATAACGAGAAACGTGCGCGGTTTTTTGAAAAAGACAACGACTATGTCGATATATTAAAAAATTACCCGGATGCCATTGCAGATGCGGGGCAACCCATGTATGCTCGTGTAGATAACAATTACTTTGGAATTTACGGAGGTTCCATCTCAAGGTGGGGGCACTATGGCGAAAAATTCGATTTAAGAGAAATTAACTTTTTTGCTAATTTCAAAAAATACAGTAATGCAAAAAAAGAATTAAACATTATAGAAGAAAAATATAAAAAGAATTTCGAATCATGGCAAGAGGTAATTGCACTAATTCCCCAAAAATATCGTAAAAAATACTATGCATACGGAAGTGTGGTTTTTGATGGGAATCTGGTTGAAGGAAATCGTAAAGGAGATACAGAACGAGTATGCAGTAAAGTAGGCCAGAACATATATTACAATAATACTTTTTACAACGATAGAGGTCAACTTAGTTTGCGTGCTGGATCGCAAGAAGTAATTATTGACAACTACTTTATGTCTGAAGCACCTTTTAAAGAAGGAGGGGCAGGACAAATTGTAGGTTGGGGACAATTGCATACCGTTGTTGGTAATTATTTTAGAGTTAATAAAAATGCAGGTTTGGCAATGACTTCCGGGCGTGAAGGTATTGGTACCGGGCATGATTCATTTGTCCACGGAGTAATTGCTTACAATACCTTTGAGGCCTGGAGCCCTTATGCTAGTGCAATCAATTTAAGAAGTAGTAAAGACCGAAGATTTCAATTAAAAACAAGTTCTAAAGGAGTTGAATATGCATATGCAACCATTTATGGTAACCTTTTTAAAGGAAATACATTTATAAATACGAGTAGTAAGGCGGTAGATGCTTATCACATTCAATATTTATATGGAGAAATGATTGATGAGAATGATTGGATTGGAAATTATGCAGTAGGAGATGCTACTTTGGCTAAACACTACAAAACCAATCCACAATGGCATTTGATGACTCCAGTGCAACTTAAAACTATTGAGGAGAGTGAATTAACAAATGAGCCGGTTGACCTGCCTGGTGTTGAGCATATGAAATTATCCGAGCTTAAAAAGAATAAAGCAGGTTTATATGTAAACCCAAATGTAAAACGAGAAAAGCTAAAGATAAAGGATATTCCAACCTTTCCATATAGTATTTCAGACTTGTGCGAGGGGAAACTGGTGCCGGTAAAACACCAGGGACGGTTGCTACCAGGAGTTTTAAATATAAACCTTTCTGGTTTTGGAGAATATTCAAACGATAATCGACCTCTGGATTATGATGATGTTGGTCCAGAATGGTTAAAAGGAGTCCTTTCTAAAATTGGACCTGAAATCAGATATTGTGAAATAAACTAACCATTGAATAACAATAGAAGATGCAAATAAATTTAACGGATAATTATCCATACAATATGATAAATATTAAGAAACTAATAGCAATAATTTTACTTGGTATTGGTATATCATCTGTGTCATTTGCACAGAAAGAACAAAAATTATGGTTTGATGAACCTGCTGAAAACTGGAACGGAGCGCTTCCGATAGGTAATGGAAGGTTAGGTGCTATGATTTTTGGAAATCCTGTTAATGAACGTTTACAACTTAATGAGGAGACTATTTGGGCAAAACAAGGAGATGTTGAGGAAAAACAGGGAACTTATAAATATGTAAAGCAAGCACGATCACTATTGTTTCAAGGTAAATATAAAGAAGCTAATGATCTGGTAGCCGATATGATTTTGAACAAACGAATGCCTTCAGGAACTAATACCTATCAGGAATTAGGAGATTTAAACCTAACGTTTTTTGGAATTGATAAAGTAGCCAATTATAAAAGAGAATTGTCTTTAGACAGTGCCTTGGTGAATGTGACTTTCAGGTCAAATAAGGTAAATTATAAAAGAACCTATTTTTCATCGGCAGCTGATAAGACCTTAGTAGCACGTTTTACGGCGAATAAGAAGAAAGCCATTTCTTGTGAATTTGTGTTAACCCGTGAAGAATTAAACAATGTTATAAGTGCTGATAAAGAAACTTCAGGAGAAGATGCAACATTTATGCCTTCGGGAAGAGGAGCCATTGTATTAGAAGATGATGAGATTATAATGTATGAGCATATTGAAAATGAAAGTGGTGTGAAATTTGAAGCTCGCTTACAAATTCTTCATAAAGGAGGTGCCGTAAAAGTTATAGGGAATAAGTTAAGAGCGATTGGATGTGATGAACTTGAATTACGTCTGGTATGTGGAACAGATTACAGAGGAGATAATCCTACTGAATTGAGTTTAAAGAACCAAAGAATGACTAAAAATAAAACCTATAATCAATTACTAAATGCCCATGTAAAAGACTATCAAGCATTATTTAATAGGGTAGATTTAGATTTAGGAAGCAATGAATTGGTGTATTTACCAACAAATCAAAGATTAAACGCTCATAAAAGAGGTGCTTTTGATCCGGCACTCTTATCGCTTTATTTTCAATATGGGCGTTACCTGTTAATAAGCACATCGCGTCCAGGAAGTTTACCATCTAATTTACAAGGTATTTGGTGTGAAGGTTTGTCACCTATTTGGAATTCCGATTACCATATCAACATCAATATTCAGATGAATAACTGGCCTACAGGAGTGACTAATTTATCTGAATGTCACGAACCGTTTTTGCAATTTGTCTCACGTTTAAGAGAACGCGGACGAATAAGTGCTAAAGAAAATTACAATGCCCGAGGCTTTTGTGCCCATCATACCACAGATGCCTGGCATATGACGACCTTGTTTGGTAAACCCCAGTATGGTATGTGGCCGTTTGGTGCTGCCTGGGCATCTACACATTATTGGGAAGATTATTTGTTTACAGGCAATAAAACCATGCTGGAAGAATTAGGCTACGATGTGATGAAAGAGGCGAGTTTATTTGTGTTAGATTTTATGGTAAAACACCCAAAAACGGGAAAGTATGTAACAGGACCTTCAATGTCACCTGAAAATAGCTATTTTGATGAACAAGGAAATACAGTAAGTGTAGATATGGGGCCTTCTATGGATTTACAGATAGCATGGCACTTATTCAATACAACAATAGAAGCTTCAAAAGTACTGAACAAGGATTTGAAATTCAGAAATACATTGCTAAAGCGTTTAGAGCAAATGGAGAAAGTAAAAATTGGTTTAGACGGACGTATTATGGAATGGTCGCAGGAATTTCCGGAAGCCTATCCGGGACATCGCCATATTTCACACTTATATGGACTTTACCCATCCAATCAGTTTAATTGGAAAGATACCCCGGAATTTTTAGAAGCATCAAAGAAAGTCTTGAAAGAAAGATTAAAACATGGCGGTGGACATACGGGATGGAGTCGTGCATGGATGATTAACTTTTATGCACGTTTGTTTGATGCTGAAAAAGTCTTTGAGAATATAAACCTTTTACTTTCCAAATCAACTTTACCCAATTTATTAGATAACCATCCACCATTTCAAATTGACGGTAATTTTGGAGGTACGGCAGGTATGGCAGAAATGCTATTGCAATCGCATGTTGGAGTAATACACCTATTACCGGCATTACCGAAAAAACTAAAAAATGGTTCAGTAAAGGGGTTAGTAGCTCGTGGAGGTTTTGAAGTAAACATGGAGTGGCAAGAAGGTCAATTGGTTTCTACTACAATCATATCTAAAAGAGGTGGTATTTGTAATCTTCGTTATTTAGATATTTATAAAACCTTTGAAATGACTAAAGGGGAGGAGATTACGCTAAGCAAAACCCTTCAAAAAATAAAATAGACTAAAAATTTATCGTAAAAATAATAATACTTTAAAAATAAACAGATGAAAATATACAGCTTTGTCGTAATTTTACTTGGAGGAGTAATGACTTTGGGATGTCAGAATAAAAAAGCAACTGTTGCAGAGGCAGTTAAAAAACCAAATGTTATTCTGATAATGGCAGATGATTTAGGATGGGGAGATACCGGATTTAATGGTAATAAAATAATAAAAACCCCTCATTTGGACGAGATGGCTAGGGAAGGCGTTCAGTTTAATCGGTTTTATTCGGCGTCAGCAGTTTGTTCACCTACCAGAGCTAGTGTACTAACAGGACGAAACCCTATGCGTACAGGGGTTTTTAATGCCAACGATGGTATTCTTCGTTCGGAAGAAGTAACCCTGCCAGAATTATTAAAAGAAGAAGGCTACGCTACCGGTCATTTTGGAAAATGGCACTTAGGTACATTAACGCATACCGAAAAGGATGCCAATAGAGGTAAACAGGGAAATACCAAAGAGTACAACCCTCCAAAATTACACGGCTACGATGATGCTTTTGTAACCGAATCTAAAGTACCTACTTGGGATCCGATGAAAAAACCAATTAGGAAGAATCTAACAAAAAAAGGATGGGATTATTTAAAACCGGGAGAACCTTTTAAAGCTTATGGTACTTACTATTGGGATATTGATGGTAATAAAATAACTAAGAATTTAGATGGAGACGATAGCCAGGTAATGATGGATAGAGTACTACCTTTTATTGATAAAAGCGTAGAACAAAAACAACCCTTTTTGGCAGTAGTTTGGTTTCACACGCCTCATATGCCTTGTGTAGCTGGACCAGAATACCAGAAAATGTACGCAGGTCAAGACCCATTAATGCAAAACTATGCAGGAAGTATTACTGCCATGGATGATCAAATAGGAAGGTTACGTAAACACTTAAAAACACTTGGAGTTGATGAGAATACTATGATTTGGTTTTGTAGTGATAATGGTCCTGAAAATGGAAATTCAGGTGTTACTGGAGGCTTTAAAGAACGTAAACGTAGTCTTCATGAAGGAGGTGTACGTGTTCCCGGACTTTTAGTTTGGCCAAACAAAATAAAGAAACCTTTTAAGACCGATTTTCCAGCGGTTACATCAGATTATCTTCCTACAATAGCAACTGTTCTGGATATTGATGCATCGAAATTGCCCTATGTTTTAGATGGTATTGATTTAATCCCTGTATTAGAAGGAAGTCAGAAAAAACGCGAAAAACCTATTGGTTTTAGTTACCTAAATCAAATCAGTTATACTACTAATGAGATGAAAGTGTATGTTAGAGGTGAAAAGTTAGAATATTATAATATTGCAAATGATCCGTTTGAAGAATTCCCTTTACAAAAAGATAACAAGTTTAAAGTAATAAAAGGTGATATGGATAAATTTTTACAATCTTGTAAAAAGAGTTTTGAAGGAAAAGAATACGGAACAGTTTCGTTTGATAAATTGGGACAATCTTGGGTAAATCCATATATGTTTAATTTAAAGAAAGAAAAAAAATAATGAAAATAAGAAATAGAACTTTAGTATTATTAGTAGGGATGCTATTTTTAAACCTTGTTAAGGCTCAGGAAACAGAGAAACCCAATTACCTTTTTATTTTTACTGATGACCAAACTTATGAGTCTATCCATGCTCTAAATAATTCTGAAATCTATACTCCAAATATGGACCGTTTAGTAGATGAAGGTGTTACGTTTACGCATGCGTTTAATCAAGGGTCTTGGTCTGTTGCTGTATGCGTAGCGAGTCGTTCTATGCTAATTACAGGGCAGACGGTATTTCGAGCAGGTAAAAATAAGTCTTATTTAGAGAAATGGGCTCAAATAGAAGGAGTTGAGGAAACAGAGGTGCCATTATGGAGTGAAGTTTTACAGAAGAATGGCTATGAAACATATTTGACAGGAAAATGGCATAATACTGATTATGCGGCACTAAAAGGATTCGATATCGCAGAAAGTATTGGTCAGGGAATGTACGAAACTTATGATACGCATGGTAGTAAAGAACCAGGTTATAACCGCGGAAACATTCATGATTCTGAATGGCGACCAACAAAGAAAGAGTTTGCTGGACATTGGACCCCCCAAGTTAAAGATCTTATTTATAATGAAAAAGGGGAAGCGGTAATTGGTAGTCCGTATATAGCAAAAGAGCATACAACAGAATTGTATGCAAATAATGCTATTAACTATTTACTCACTAGAGGTAAGGAAATCAAAAAACCATTTTTCATGTATGTAGCTTTTAATGCGCCTCATGACCCGCGGCAGTCGCCTCAAAAGTATGTGGATATGTATCCTACCAACAGTATTAAAATTCCGGAAAACTATCTGCTTGAACACCCTTTTGATCAAGGTGATAGTAAGGGAAGGGATGAACTTTTGGCACCTTTTCCAAGAAGTAAAGAGGCAGTGCAATTACATCGCAGTGAATACTATGCTATTATTTCGCATTTTGACCATGAATTAGGGCGTATATTGGAAGCATTGGAAGCTTCAGGAAAAAAAGAAAACACCTATGTTATTTTAACTTCAGATCATGGATTAGCGGTAGGACAACATGGACTAATGGGAAAACAAAATCAGTATGATCATAGTGTAAGAATGCCTTTGCTAATTTCCGGCCCTGGATTACGTAAAGGTAAAAAAGTAGCCGAAATGGTATATTTACAAAGTATGTTTGCTACGACCTGTGAGCTTTCAAAAATTAAAATTCCATCAACGGTTGAATTTAAAAGTATTGCTAATCTTCTTACAGATACGACAGAAGAGGCCAAAGGTGAGGAATATATTTTTGGAGCATACAAAGGCTTACAAAGAATGATACGTTCTAAAGATTATAAGTTAATCATTTATCCAGAAGCAGATGAATATCAACTTTTTGATTTAAATAAAGACTCTCTGGAAAAGGAGAATTTATATGGTAAAAAAGGCTATAAAAAAATCACCAAAAAACTTATGCAACAAATAAGGCTAAAGCAAGAGGAATTGAAAGATTATATTAAAGTTTTATAAAAAAAGTAAAGTAACAAAAATTGCTTTCCTTTTTTTGAGTTAAATGCATAAACGTATTATAAGCATTTTTTACATGAATTGTTTTTGTTTTGGACTAATCTAATTATTTGTTGACTTTTAAACCCGGCAGTGTGATTGCTTAAATTAATAGGCATATTGCTAAAAGTTTCAGAATGCGTATTCCCACCCAAACACTATTTTGATCTGTTATTATTTTACATTGGTATAACCTTAGTCATTATTATTTCTAATTGTTTTTTCGTGACAATATGTTTAGGGTAAAGAAATTGGTATTTTAATACTTTATTAAAAGCTTCAATCATAGAATTAGAAAATGATACATCGTTCTGCGTTATTCTATGGACAATAGTACTATTAAAAGACGCTATTGATGAGGAGACATTATTATTCACATTTTCTGAACCCCATCTGTAAGAAACATGGTATTGGTGGGTTTATGTGTTGTATAAGCATTTTGTAATAAACTCCTAATAGTCCCACCAGAGCTACTTTTTTAAATACGATACCTTAAAACTTTTTTGGAGAAATGATCCATAAAATATGTATATAGTATTTCATTTCATCGGCAGTTTTAAAAATGGTTACATCGGCACACCATGATAAATTTAGCAAACATTTTCAAAAATTTTGGAGTAAAATAGGATTGACTACTCAAAGAGAACCTTTGATACAAATTAAACGAATTCCTAGTTTGATCAAATTGGTAACAACATGTTTGTAATCCACTCTACTGATTCAGAACCATGACATTTAAAACGGTACTAATTAAATTGCCAAAAGGAATATTTAAAAATCTGATGTTCCTTTTAGCAACATTTCCAAAAACCATAAATTTTAATATCAAAACTTCACATTTGAAAGTATCTTATATTTCTATTTTACGCTATAAATATATAAATTTATGAAGCTAGTGATTTAAGAAAACGGAAACTGACTTAAAATCGAACTGTTTATGTTTTTTTACTCACTTTGGGACCAACCTAGGAAAGTACTCAAATTTATAGAGTATTAAAAATAGATAAGCATGTATATAGCTATCAGTAAACAACACCATGGAGAAAACTTTAGCAGTAGTGTGCGAGATTTTGTAAACTATCTAGAAAAAGAACAATATTTTGGATTGCTTCAAGGATCTCCTGGAAGTGAAAGTAATTTGTTGACCATAACCAATGATGGTTTAGTATATTCATATATTTTAAAGTATAAGGATACAATTTCAAGATTGAATTATTTCATATCTCAGGCCGAAAGTATTGGATATGAAAAGCCAAAGAATAAAATTTCTGAGGTAAAAACTAGTAATTCTGGTAAGACTGAAGCTCAAAAGAGTTATTACAAGAAGTTTTGCAATTATCTGCTAGAAACAAAATCTAAGTCAATTGCTGTTAAGAGAAAGAAAGGTGTGACTTTAAAACTCATAACAACTACTTACCATAAAGGAGAAGTGTATATGAAATTTGAAATCAGAAATAATTCTGAAATCAATTTTGAATTGGACTATTTGAATGTTCTCATTGTCAACGGTAACAAAAAGCGTAAATCTTCGTATCAAAAATTGCAACAAAAAGTTATTTATAGGTATAAAATATCTTCATGTATTAAGGCAAAATCTTTAAGCCGATTTATCTATGTCCTGCCAAAATTTGTACTTGGAAAGAATGAAGAACTTCAAGTAGAGTTTCAGGAGTTAAACGGGAGTAGGAGTATAGTGTTAAAATCAAAATTAAGGGCTAGATAACTCTATTAATGTCTTTTTCAAGCTGAAATTTATTTCTTAAAGCTTTCATGTCATCACTCACTTTTCTATCTAATATTTTAGCGTAATGCTGGGTTGTTTTTAAAGACTTATGACCCAACATTTTGCTTACAGATTCCATAGGTACTCCATTGGTAAGAGTAACTGTTGTAGCAAATGTATGTCGTGCTAAGTGGAAGGTTAGATTTTTGTCGATTCCACATAAGTCAGCTATTTCTTTTAAATAAGCATTCATTTTTTGATTACTTAGTACTGGCAATAACTTATTGTCGTTTAATAAATGAGGCAGGCTAGCATATTTTTCAATTAAAGCGTCTGCCGTTGGAAGTATTGGAATATTACTACGAGTATCTGTTTTAGTTCTTTTAATTTTAATCCATCTATCACCATCGATACCTATAACTATATCATCTTTGGAAAGTTTTTTTACATCAGCATATGCTAATCCTGTAAAACAAGAAAATATAAAAATGTCTTTTACTTGATCTAAGCGCTCAGTATGTAATTTCTTTTCTACCATTTTTTGAATTTCTTCTTCTGTTAAGAACTCTCTGTCGACTACTTTGAGTTTTGCTTTCCAGTGAAAAAACGGGTCTTTGTCAATCCAATCGTTCGCAAAAGCAATACGAATAATTTTTTTGAAATTAGTAATATATTTAACGGCTGTATTGTGTCCACAGTTTCTAGTAGTTTTTAAATAGTATTCGAAACCAGAGATGAATTTAAGATCTACTTGTTTTACCGGAATATCATTAACCTTGTATTCTTTTACGATATATTCGCTTACGTGCTTTTTTGCTGTTCTATAGCGTTCAGCTGTGCCCGCAGCAAAGTCCTTGCCAATAAGCTTATTTACCTTTACATTGTGTTCTTCAAAAATTTCTAAAAGCATTCTCCTATCTGAATTTTTGCCTAAATAAGAGTCTCTAAGTAAAATTGCAGTAACAGGTTTGTTTTCTGAGGTATATTGTTGTTCAATAGAGTATATCTTGTTCTTGATTGTGCTTATATATCTATTTATTTCTTGGGATTCATCTGAGTTACCTCGAGCCATGTTCATATTAGAATTCCATTTATCAATCAATACTTTACGCCTGATACTTAATTCTGCTCGTTGCCCATTTAGAGTTATTCTGAGGTAGATATTTGCTTTACCATTAGTATCTGCTTTACACTTTTTAATATAAAAAAGTAATGAAAATGAATTATTCATAGTATTTCTTGTGTATTTCTCTCTCAAATTACAAAAAATAAAATAAAAAATAATTATTGTAAAGCCTTTATTTATAGCGTTTTTGAACTTATTAGGGGTCAGTTGAAGAGGGATGGAAGTGACCCCGAATTAGCCCCTTTTTATTTGGTGATTTTTGCTATTATTTGGCACTTTATAAAATTAAAAAAGCCGATAAACATAGTGTTTATCGGCTTTTAGTAGAATTTGATAAATTCTCAGCGGAGAAAGAGGGATTCGAACCCCCGGAGGTGTGACCCTCAACAGTTTTCAAGACTGCCGCATTCGACCACTCTGCCATTTCTCCTTGAGTGCCTCATCAGGTATTCCCTGAATGCGGGTGCAAATATAGAACCCTTTTTTAATTCTTTCAAATAAATTGCATGTTTTTTGCAATAAATTTTTAGCACCCTATTATCAGTATATTTTATATCCCAATGGGCCAAAAACAAAAATGCAAATACTATTTTTGCACAAATATATCATACTCCAATGGATATCATAAAGCAATTGCAATGGCGTTATGCCACAAAAAAATTTGATGCTTCAAAAAAACTTTCAGAGGCAAAACTGAATGTACTTAAGCAGGCCTTTAATTTAACGGCAACATCTTTTGGGTTGCAAACCATCAAATTGGTTGTTGTAGAAGATAAAGATTTAAGACATCAATTGGTTGAGCATTCATATAATCAAACTCAGGTATTTGAAGCTTCGCATCTGTTGGTGATTTGTATTCAAAAAGATATTGTAGAAGAAGATATTGTCAACTATTACAATAATATAAAAGACATTCGTAATACTCCGGAAACAATTTTAAAACCCTATAGAGAAGATTTAACAAAAATGATGAACGGGAAGTCTGTACAGGAGCGTCAACGCTGGTCAGCAAACCAGGCCTACATTGCATTAGGTAATTTAATGACCGTATGTGCTATTGAAGGCATTGATTCATGTCCTATGGAAGGCTTTTTACCGGAATCTTATGATCGTATTTTGGAATTAGATAAAAGAGGATTAAAATCAGTATTACTATTACCCATTGGCTATCGGGCAGATGATGATATGTTTTCAGAATTCAAAAAAGTAAGAAAACCAATAAACGAAGCCATAATAGAATTGTAAACCATTTGGGCGTTACCTTACAGGTCGGGCTTTCGGCAGTCGCTTCCCGATAAAAATCGGGAGAGCTTCAACAAATGCCTCAATCCCTAACGCATAACAAATCAAAATAAAATTAAAGAACTATGCCAGGATTTGAATTATTTGGAGATTTAGAACAAAAAGAAGTACAGGATGTTTTAGATAACGGTGTGCTTATGCGCTACGGATTTGATGGGATGCGTAATGGCCATTGGAAAGCAAAAGCTTTGGAAGCCGAACTTGAAAATACTTTTCAATCTAAACACGTACAACTGGTTTCAAGTGGAACGGCAGCAGTATCTGTAGCCTTAGCATCAGCAGGTGTTGGAGCAGGAGATGAGGTTATTATGCCTACATTTACTTTTGTGGCAAGTTTTGAGGCCATTATGATGCTGGGGGCTATTCCGGTACTTGTAGATATTGATGATACCTTAGGTTTAGATCCTGAAGCTGTAGAAGCAGCTATAACACCAAAGACCAAAGCGGTTATGGTGGTGCAAATGTGCGGTAGTATGGCAAATATGAATAGCTTACAATCTATTTGTAATAAGCACAACCTATTGCTAATAGAAGATGCCTGCCAGGCTATAGGAGGAAGTTACAAAGGGCAACCTTTAGGCAGTATTGGAGATTTAGGATGCTTTTCATTTGATTTTGTAAAAACAATTACCTGTGGAGAAGGCGGGGCAGTAGTTACCAATAATACAGACTATTATTTAAATGCAGATCATTACAGTGATCATGGGCATGACCATATAGGGGATGATAGAGGAGCAGAAACACACCCGTATTTAGGATATAATTTCAGAATATCAGAATTGCATGCAGCAGTTGGTTTAGCACAAATAAATCGCTTACCAGAGTTTATAGAAATTCAAAAAAGAAATTATAGTATTCTAAGAGAAGCCCTGTCAAGTATTCCAGAAGTAACTTTTAGAACCGTTCCGGAAGGAGGTGAAGAAAGCTATGCCTTTTTAAACTTCTTTTTACCAGATCTGGAAACGGCAACCAAAGTATCTAAAGCTTTTAAAAACAATGGGGTAGATGCTTGTTTTCACTACTATAACAACAATTGGCATTACATAAGAAAATGGGAGCATTTAAAAGATTTAAAATCACTATTCCCTATTTCAGAAGATGTAAAAAACGGGCTAAACTATTTGAAAACAAAAACTTTTGAAAAATCAGACCATTATATAGCCAGAAATATATCCTGCTTAATAAAATTGTCCTGGACCGAAACAGAAGTTAAGGAGAGAGCCACTAAAATGGTGGAGATTATAAAACGTATAGTATAACTTTATTAATACGTGACGTAATCCACAATTTCTAAGCCATAGCCAATTAAACCAACACGTTTGGTTTGTTTGGTATTGGAAATTAATCTGAGTTTATGAATGTTCAGATCATGGAGAATTTGAGCGCCAATACCAAAATCTCTGTTATCCATATTTATTTTTGGAGCTCTGGCAATGGTTTTAGAATCCTGATGCTCTTTTAAAAAGGCTAACCTGCTAAGCACGTTCATAGATTGTGATTCCTGATTAATAAAGATTATAGCACCTTTACCCGCATCATTAATCACTTTAAACATATCATCCAATTGCTTATCTGCATTATGAGTAAGTGTACCCAAAATATCGTTATTAAATAAGGTAGAATTTATCCTGGTAAGCACTTCTTCGTTGTCTTTCCATTGTCCTTTGGTCAATGCAATATGAACCTGGTTATTGGTGGTTTGTTTGTAAGCTCTCAATCTAAAGCTTCCAAAACGGGTTGCTATCTGAAAATCCTCTTTTTTCTCAATTAAAGAATCGTGTTGCATTCTGTAAGCCACCAGATCTTCAATAGATACAATTTTCAGGTTGAACTTTTTGGCAACCTCATAAAGCTCCGGTAAACGCGCCATGGAACCATCTTCATTCATGATTTCAACAATAACCCCGGCAGGGTTCAAACCGGCTAATCTTGCAAAATCTATAGCAGCTTCAGTATGTCCGGTTCTACGTAGTACGCCACCTTCTTTGGCTACTAAAGGAAAAATATGCCCGGGGCGTGCCAGTTCAAAAGGTTTAGTACCATGATCTATTAAGGCCTTTACCGTTTTGGCTCTGTCATTTGCAGAAATACCAGTGGTAACACCACTCCCTCTCAGATCAACAGATACAGTAAAAGCCGTTTCCATAGGATCTGTATTGTTATTTACCATCATGTTAAGTTCTAACTCTTTACATCTGGTTTCAGTAAGAGGCGCACAGATTAACCCACGTCCGTGGGTGGCCATAAAATTTATCATCTGTGGAGTTACCTTATCAGCAGCAGCTAAAAAATCTCCTTCATTTTCACGGTTTTCATCATCAACTACAATGATTACTTTTCCGTTTCTAATATCGTCTATAGCTTCATGTATGGTATTAAGCTTAATCTTTGTACTGCTTTTTTCTGTCATAGTATTTGCCATCATTTTGCAAAGGTATTGCTTATTTTAAAAATTATAAACTATTTTGTTTCAAGTCTTTTTTGACATTCAATTTAAAAATAAAATAAGTGAGCAAATACAGTGGAAAACCAATAATGACAAGAAGAATATTGAGTCCCTTTTCTAAGTGCTTATAAAAACCGGACATATTAAAAAGTGATTTCATATAATAAATGAGAAATAGTACTAAGGAAACTATACTCAACTCCAAAGACGAAGAAGCTAATGAAGGTAATTTATTATTTGCAAATACAAAGTGAAGTATCAATAGTGTGAAGCCAATACTGTAAAGAACAATGGCATAAGCAGAATGTGCTTTGTAATTTTTTAAAGCACCTTGTATCTCTTGAATTTCGGTATCGTTAAAAGCTCTTACAGGTTTTAAATCGTTAGAATCGCTAGCAGCTTTTATAGTCTTTGGTGATTTTATATCCAATTCTTCACTATGTTTCTTTTTCAGATAAAAATGAACAATAAAGTAAAGCGGTAGTCCAGTTAAAAGAAAAAGTATAGCACCATACTTGGATTCTTTACCTAAGTGTTTGTTTAAGTTAGAGTTGCTTAAAAAAGATTTGGAAATAGCAAATAGAAAAATGATACCAATGATTATCCCTATTACAAAGAGAATGTTGCCAATTAGGGGAAAGGTATTATTTTCTAAAATTCTACCGGCAAGTATAAAAACGGTCATAGAAATATATAAAATGAACGCCAAATTTGAGTCCTCTTCAAATTTATTTTTAAGACGAATAGTATCTTCAAATTTTTGATCCTTGAAATGCCCACCAAATTTTAGTTGTTGTTTAGTAATTCCCCTGTAACCAAGAACAGCCAAAGCGGTGTTTTTATATTTAACAGTATAATTATATTGCCTGTAGTTTTTAATGATGTCTATGAGCGTTTTATTGTCATTTTGGTTGAGACTGCTATATTCATCAGATGGGTTGGGAAATGAAGACTCGTCTTCTAAAAGCTCTTTTTTCTTTAAACCAAATAACTTTTTTAATGGTTCTAATAGGCCATCAGTTTCAAATAATCCTCTGTCTTCAGTAGCACGTTTTGTTAAAAATATTCCCAAGGGTAACATAACCAAGGTGGAAAACCAACTGGCCAGAATAGGATTAAAACCATCACTTTTAGCACTATTGGTAGCAAAAATTCCTATAAAATGATAAGTTAAAAATAACACAATGGCAATAACCATAGGCAGGCCAACTCCTCCTTTTCTTATTAGAGCGCCTAATGGAGCTCCAACAAAAAATAGAATAATACAGGCAAAACCCAAAGCAAACTTCTCATGTAATGAAATAATATGCCTGTTAAGCCAGGCTTTTGCATTTTTTACTGTAGTTTCTTTAGTGGACAGAACTTGTTTTGAGCTTTTTAACCCTTTCAAGGCAGCATCAACCATCTGAAGTTTTTCTTTAGTATCAAAAACATCCAAAATGGCTCCGGTATACGCCTTTTCTTTTTTATTCTTTATAGACGAAAGGCTTTTATAAATTGTATTGATTCCCGATCTTCGTTCCAGGATGGTAGAGAAAGATTGGTGCTCAACTTTACTATGTAGTACAAGAGAGTCAATGGTTTTATTCAAATCAACGACATCCAACATATTGTATTTGTCAGTCTGGGATTTTTCCTCAAAATCTACACTATTAAGTTTTGATAGATCTATATTGATTATCTTTTTTTCAAAGAAACTTTTGGCAAATGGTTTCTTGTTTCTTGATTTTGTATTTTCTTCAAGATCACTATAATGATACCCGTCAAATAAAATGAGTTTTAAGACATTGGAATCTTCTTCACTGGCAAGCTCACCGGTTTTGGATTTGATAACGGTAGTATTGGTTCGTCCGTTCTTTCCTTTTATATGTATGGTAACATCTTCTAAGAACTGATTTCTGTCTCCGCTTTTCCTTTCTACTTTTATATTGTATGGGGATAATTCTATTTCATTAAATTGTCCTACCGCAATTCCCATGGAAGGTTTTAGTTTAGCAATATTTGTTCTTAGGTTATAAGAATTAAGTTCTGCCCATGGAATGATATTGTTTGAAAAGAAAAAAGTAATTATGGCTAAACCAACTATAAAAACGCTTAAACCGGACATAGCGCGTTGTAATGAAATACCTGTTGATTTCATAGCAGCAAACTCATAGTTCTCGGCAAAACTTCCAAATACCATTATAGAAGATAACAGTATAGTAAGAGGTAATACCAAAGGAATGAGTTTAGGCATGAAATACACTAAAAACTTAACAATAACTATTAAATCTAAATCTTTACCAGCCAATTCTTTAATATAGAGCCATATGGTCTGCAAAACAAAAATCATCATGAGTATAACAAACACGCTGAGAAAAGTTTTAAGGTAGGTGGTGAGTATGTAACGGTCCAGTATTTTCACACGTTGATACTTAGTCTAATTTGTTGATGTAATAATCTTTATATTTATTGGCATCAAAGGTAAATAAGGTTTTTGATAAAGGTTGATTTGTTTCAAAAGAATTTACCGTTAGGGTGGTTTTTGTACTGTTTTTACCCACCTGAATTAAATTATAAATGTGTTTTGTCTGAGCGTCAATACCTAAAAGAAGTTCCTTTATTTCTGATTCTGAATCTATTGGTATTAGTTTTACATATTGAATTTTCCGACCATTAATATTTTGTTTAATGTCTAAATTATAAGTGTACCCATCTTCGTAAAACGATAACATTTTACTTGGTGTGATCGCATCACTTTCATCATCAATGGTATTAGAAACGGTTACTTCTTCATCTTCTGCACTGATGCTATACATGGTTTTACCATCAAAAAGACGGGTTACTCCAAGAATATTTAATCTGTATTTTTCGCCCTGCATAACAACATCCCCCTTAGTTTCTTGCTTTATGTTCTCAGAAATATTCTCTAAGGTGTATTTAAACTCCAGAGAAATATTCTCATAGCTTTTTACTTTTTGAGAGACTTCATTTAATAGTGCTTTAGCTTTGTCTTGTGCAAAAGCATGGGCTGAGAGTGTAATTAATATTATAGCAATTAATTTTTTCATTGTAATATAATTATATTTCATTTTCCAAATGTTGATCTAATGCCAATAAATCCGGGATTAAAACTTGTCTGGCCTTACTGCCTTCAAACGGGCCTACTATCCCGGCAGCTTCCAATTGATCAATTAACCTACCGGCTCTATTATAACCTAATTTTAATTTTCGTTGTAATAATGATGCAGACCCTTGTTGTGCTGTTACAATTACAATAGCAGCATCTTTAAAGAGTTTATCCCTATCAGAAATGTCTATATCAAGACTTGTGCCACTTTCTTCACCAATATATTCAGGAAGCATATAAGCATCCGGATAGGCTTTTTGAGAACCTATATAATCAGTTATTTTTTCAACTTCCGGAGTATCAACAAATGCACATTGAATACGGATTAAATCATTACCCTGGGTATATAACATATCACCACGACCAATGAGCTGGTCTGCTCCGGATCCATCTAAAATGGTACGGGAATCAATCTTAGAAGTTACTCTAAACGCAATACGAGCAGGGAAATTGGCTTTTATAATACCGGTAATAACATTTACCGAAGGGCGCTGCGTAGCAATAATCAAATGAATACCTATGGCACGTGCTAATTGAGCTAAACGGGCAATTGGTGTTTCCACCTCTTTACCGGCAGTCATAATCAAATCAGCAAATTCATCAACAACTAAAACAATATATGGTAAAAATTGATGACCGTCATTCGGGTTTAATTTTCTGGCTTTAAACTTCGCATTATATTCTGCAATGTTTCTACACATGGCATTTTTTAGAAGCTCATAGCGGTTATCCATTTCAATACAAAGCGAATTTAATGTATTGATCACTTTAGTGTTATCAGTAATTATGGCATCTTCACTGTCCGGTAACTTGGCTAAATAATGGCGCTCAATTTTATTAAAAAGGGTGAGCTCTACTTTTTTAGGATCGACTAAGATAAACTTAACCTCCGCAGGATGTTTTTTGTATAACAGAGACGTTAAAACGGCATTTAAACCTACAGATTTACCTTGACCTGTAGCTCCTGCCATAAGTAAGTGAGGCATTTTGGCCAGGTCTACTACAAATGTTTCATTACTAATGGTTTTGCCTAAAGCAATAGGAAGCTGCATGTCTGAGCTTTGAAACTTTTTTGAAGCAATCACAGAACGCATGGATACTATGGTCGAGTTTTTATTTGGTACCTCAATACCAATGGTACCCTTTCCGGGAATAGGTGCAATAATACGAATACCTAATGCCGATAAGGATAAGGCAATATCATCTTCTAAATTCTTAATTTTTGAGATCCTTACACCTGCTTCGGGAACAATTTCATATAGGGTTACGGTTGGACCAATAGTAGCTTTAATACTGGCAATACCAATCTTGTAGTTGTTTAAGGTCTCAACAATTTTATTTTTGTTTTCTTCAAGCTCTTCCTGATTAATTTTTATGCCTTCAGTATCGTATTTTTTTAATAGGTCAAGCGTCGGAAATTGATACTTGGCTAACTCTAAGGTGGGATCAAACTGTCCAAAGTCTTCAACTAATTTATCTGCAAGATTGTCAGTTTCAGAGACCTCTTCTTTAATGTCTTCAACCTTAATTTCTATTTCTGGCTCTTCCTGAATTTCCGGTTCCGGAACTTTTACCTCTAACGGCGCATTTTTTACAGTAGCTGTTATATCCTTTTCTGGTTCAGGCTCCTTTTTTTGTTCCAATGGAATTTCAAAAGCAGATTTGATGGCTTCCGCTTCATCAGATAAATTATTATCTACAGGTATAATAGTACCTTCCTTTAAATCTGAAAGTTCATTTTTAAGGTCTTTTTTTGCGGATTTAAAAAGTTTGGTAATACTTTCAAATGAAACCTTAAATCGTATAGCTAAATAGGATATCAATCCAAAAAGTAATAATAGAGATGTTCCTATTTTACCAATATAGTCTTGTAAAAAACTATTAATTTCAAAACCTACTACACCTCCAAGAATATCGTTGTGGTTTGCAAAAAAGCCTAAAAGAACAGATACCCATATGATAATGAGTACACCCCAAAACCAATGCTTTCTAAGTTTAGTTTTGTTGAGATTCATTAAAACATAAACTCCGGATAAGAAAATTAATCCGGAAAATATAAAAGAAGCTATACCAAAACCACGTTGTATGAAAAAATCGCTTAGCCAGGCCCCGGATTTACTTAACCAGTTTTGAGTTTTTACATGTCTTGATGCAAATTCAGATAAAGTACTTTGATCAGCTTCTCCCGTAAATAAAAATGAAACAAAGGCAATAAAAAGTAACAACCCACTAATAACAAGAAAGCTCCCAAGTACCAGTTTTTGTTGACTGGATAATTTAAAATGAGGCATTTTAAACTTTTTCTTAGGTGTTTTTTTAGCTTTGGGTGTACGTTTTGCCATTAATGATTTGTTGATTCAAATTGAGATACTAAAAATGTATTCTTAATTGAATTGTTTTCACAATGCAACAAAAATACAAATTACTAACATTAACGAAACTTTATTTTGAAAAATTGCAAAAGCAATAAAAACAAATGTTGGGTTATGTTAACTGTTTCCTAGGGTGGTACGCTTTCTTTAACTTAGTATTTTTAAAAAATCTTTGGAATATATATTACCAAGCCTGCAATAGAAGCAAAAACGGAAGCTATAAACACAGCACCAGCAGCTATATCTTTTATTAAGCCAATTTTATCATGGCGCTCAGGGTGAATAAAATTAGCAATTTCTTCAATAGCAGTATTAACTCCTTCAATACTCATGACCAAGCCTATGGCTAGAACTTGAACCGTCCATTCATTTGAAGAAATATTAAAATAAAACCCGGCAATGGTCATAATCACTGCAATTATAAACTGTACCTGAATACTGGCCTCTGTCTTTATGAGTAAAAGTGCACCTTTAAAGGCGTATCTGACACTTTTCAACCTATTTGTTAAAAAAGATTCTTTTTTACTCATTGTAAAGCGCTTCTAAAGCGGCCTTGTAATTTGGTTCTTCTCCTGTTTCGGGCACCTGCTCTGTATAAATAACTTTACCATGTGCATCTGTAACAATAATGCTTCTGGATAAAAGGCCTTCAAAACCACCATCTACAAATATTAAACCATTGGTTTTGCCGAATGCCCCTGTTTTAAAATCTGAAAGCATAATGACATTTTCCAAGCCTTCTGCGGCACAAAACTGGTCTTGCATAAAAGGTAAATCCCTTGAAATGCATAATACTTTAGTGTTGTCTAATTCACTTGCCTCTGTGTTAAACTGTCTTACTGAAGCCGCACAGACACCAGTATTTACACTCGGGAAAATATTCAATACTAATTTACTGCCTTTAAAATCTTGTAAAGTTTTGGTTGAAAGGTCAGTTGCCACTAACTCAAAATCCTGTAATTGAGTTCCTGATTCTGGTAAGCTACCTGAAGTTTTTACCGGGGTTCCGCCCAAAGTTATATTTGCCATATTCTGTTTTTTTATTTGAAAACCTAAAATTAGGAATATTTACTGTTTAATTGATGCTAAATTAAGATTAGTTTTAAATGGCTCTAAATGTCTGCTCATAAACATCTTAGCATATATAAAACTTATAAGATAAGAGAAAGCAATAGTTTTTATCAATTTTAATATAATTTATAAAAATATAATTCTAAAATTTATATTGATACAATCTGTATCTTTAGGTAATCAGAATGAAATATAAAAACTTTAATAATGGAACACAATAGTAATGGAGACGCAAGTAAGTGCCCGTTTTATGGAGGTGCTCAAAAAGAATCGGCTGGTAGTGGTACAAAAAACCGAGATTGGTGGCCTAATGAATTGAAGCTTAATATTCTTAAGCAACACAGCGTAAAATCTAATCCAATGGGAGCGGATTTTAACTACGCAGACGCATTCAATAGTGTTGACTTTTCAGCTCTTAAAGCAGATGTGATGAATATAATGACGGACTCTCAGGATTGGTGGCCGGCAGATTACGGGCATTATGGTCCACTTATGATACGAATGGCATGGCATAGTGCCGGTACGTATCGGGTAGGAGACGGTAGAGGGGGAGCAAACACAGGTAATCAACGCTTTGCACCGTTAAATAGTTGGCCGGATAATGGCAATTTGGATAAGGCACGTTTGTTACTTTGGCCAATTAAAAAGAAATATGGTAAAAAGATTTCCTGGGCAGATTTAATGATTCTTGCAGGGAATTGTGCTTTGGAATCTATGGGCTTTAAGACCTTTGGATTTGCTGGCGGAAGGGTAGATGCCTGGGAACCCGAACAAGATATTTATTGGGGATCTGAAACCGAATGGTTAGGTAATAAGGAACGTTTTGATGACGATAATTTGGAAGGGCATTTAGGTGCGGCACATATGGGATTGATCTATGTTAACCCGGAAGGACCAAATGGAAAATCTAATCCGTTAGGCTCAGCTAAGTTAATGAGAGAGACTTTTGGACGTATGGCAATGAATGATGAAGAAACTGTAGCTCTTACTGCAGGGGGGCATACTTTTGGTAAGGCTCATGGTGCAGCTAATCCTGATGATTTTGTAGGGGCAGAACCTCATGGTGCTGCTATTGAAGAAATGAGTACAGGCTGGAAAAACAGCTATGGTACTGGAAAGCTTGATGATGCTATTACAAGTGGACTGGAAGGCGCGTGGACCCCAAACCCTACCAAATGGGATCATGATTATTTTGATGTATTGTTAAACTATGATTGGGAGTTAACAACAAGCCCGGCGGGAGCAAGTCAATGGACCCCAACAAAAGAATCTCAGGCCAGAATGGCTCCAACTGCGGGTGATGCTTCAAAACAACAAGCTCTAATGATGACAGATGCCGATATGGCTCTAAAGTTAGATCCGGGGTATTTAAAAATTTCAAAACGTTTTCAGGAAAACCCAAAGGAATTAGAAGATGCATTTGCCAGAGCATGGTATAAATTAACCCATAGAGATATGGGGCCCATATCACGTTATTTAGGCCCGGAAGTGCCAAAAGAAGAATTATTATGGCAAGATCCTATTCCCTCTGTTGATTATACTTTGAGTGATTCAGATATAGCGTCATTAAAAACCATGATTGAGGTTTCAGGATTAACCGTTTCTCAATTGGTTTCTACAGCCTGGGCTTCGGCTTCAACGTTTAGAGGTTCAGATATGCGCGGTGGTGCTAATGGAGGACGTATTCGTTTGGCTCCTCAAAAGGATTGGAAAGTAAACAACCCAACTGAATTAGCAACAGTTCTTGAAGTTTATGAAGGTATTCAAAACGCATTTGAAGGTACTATTTCAATAGCAGATTTGATTGTTTTGGGAGGTTCTGTTGGTGTTGAACAAGCTGCAAAAAATGCAGGATATATTGTAACGGTACCTTTTACCGGAGGTAGAGGGGATGCTTCACAGGAGCAAACCGATATAGAATCCTTTGGTTATTTGGAGCCAATAGCTGATGGTTTTAGAAATTATGTCAAGTCCGGTTTACATGTAGCTGCAGAAGATTTATTAATAGATAAGGCAAATCTATTAACCCTTTCAATTCCAGAAATGACAGTGTTAATTGGAGGTTTACGAGTACTGGATACAAATTATGATGGCTCAAAACACGGCGTGTTTACAGATATCGTTGGCAGTTTGAACAATGCGTTCTTTGCTAATATTTTAGACTTCACCTATACCTGGAAGGCTGTTTCAAATGATGACTCCATATTTGAGGGCAGTGACCGAAAAACAGGAGAAGTAAAATTTACAGGGACCCGTGCAGATTTGATCTTTGGGTCAAATACAGAATTGAGAGCAGTAGCTGAAGTGTATGGAGCTGCTGATGCTGAAGAGAAATTTGTGAAAGATTTTATTACAGCATGGACTAAGGTTATGAATTTAGACCGTTTTGATCTGACATAACTTTAGATTGTGAAAATTATATTGGGATAAATATGTTTGTTCTACTTACTACTTATCCCAATTTTATTTTAAAAACGGAACAGTTATGAATATTATTGATGATCTTTTTTGCAACATTCAATCCAATAACACAGAGCGAGTAAAAGAACTACTGAGAGAAAACCCAGCTCTGATCGATGCTAAAGATCCAAGAGGGTTTACCCCTTTAATATTTGCTTCTTATTTTGATAAAGAAGCTATTGTAAATCTGTTGTTAGAAAATAAGGTTCCTGTAGATTCGGTAGATACGTTTGGAAATACCGCTTTGATTGGCGTATCCTTTAAAGGAAATTTGACCATAGCTTTAAGGTTGATACAGTATGGAGCTAATATCAATATAGCAAATGCTGAAGGTATTACCCCGTTGATTTTTGCATCAATGTATAATCAAACCAAAATGGTTAAATTATTATTGGACCATAAGGCTAAGCAAAAGGTTAAAGACAAAAATGGGAAAACAGCATTGGATTATGCCAAAGAAAAAGAACTTAAGGATATTATAGAGCTTTTAAAGTAAATTGTTGTTTGTGAAATATTATAAAGGGTAGCGTTGGGATTCTATTCTTTTATAAATTTAATCGGTTTTTTGTTGTCAAATTTCAATAGATACATTCCATTAGCTAGATTTTGTATATTGATCTTACCATTATTGGATATGATTCCGTTATTTTTTTCCACACCCAGAGTATTGTAAATGATGTAATCCTTTCTTTTATTTAAACCGGAAACTTCTATGTAGGTATTTGCAGGATTTGGAAATACCTTTACCTTTTGTTGCATTGAAGAATTGTGAACATTTAGTGTAGATAAATTACTAAAAGAAATTTTATTATTATCGAGCTCACTGACATAAATAGTGCTGTTTTTGATAGCAAGACTACTAGGTCCGGCCCCTGCTATTGTATTTATCTCTATAATTGTTGGAGACACTTCAGTGATGTCTATTTTAGAAATTTTATCGCTGGAATATTCACAGAAATATAAATCATTACCATCAAAAGCAAGATTTCTGGGTGTAGTTAACCCGGTTATTACCTCCGTTGCTACAGGAGAACTGTCCGTAATATCTATTTTATTAATCTTACCGCTACTGTATTCACAGAAGTATAAATCATTATTATGGAGTATAATACCTCCAGGTATAGATGTTAGACCTGAAACTAGTACAGGTGGTGGACTAATAGTTGTAATATCTATTTTGGATATTGATCGATCACCTGACTCAGAAAAATATAAATCTTGATCTTGAATAGCAATACTAAAAGGCGTAGAAAGTCCCGTTAACACTTCTGTTATTATAGGGCTGCTATCTGTAATATCTATTTTAGAGATCTTACCATCATCAGGGTCGCCATTATCATCGCCAATTTCACTAAAATATAAGTCATTACCATTGATAGCCATCCCAGAAGGCCTGGATAATCCTGTTAATATTTCTGTTTTTACTGGGGTGGAATCTGTAATATCTATTTTAGAAATTTTACCATTATTATACTCACAGAAGTATAAATCATTGCCATTGATAAGAATATCTGAAGGAGCATCTGCTACAAACTCACCCGTACTTTGGGCATTAGCGCAATTAAATAATAAATAGGTAATTAACGAAAAATAGAATAGTTTCATTTTCAATTTGGATTAGAGTATACATTTAGATTTTGCCGGTTTAGCTATAAATAAGGCATGTTTCTAAATAAGGTAAATCGTCGGCAAATCTAGAATTATTCTAATTTAATATTTTTACCATATGGTAAAATGTTGAGAAGTAGTAAGGTTTAGGCTCAAAAAAAAATCACTCTGTATATACAAAGTGATTTTTCAATTCTTCTTTTTCAATAATGTATTAATTGAGTTTGCATTTCAAACTCATAGATTTAGTTAGCATGTAATGCTAAATATTCTGCAGTAGCTTTAGCGTTTGCATTCATAGCTTCTTTACCTTCCTGCCAGTTTGCCGGGCAAACTTCGCCGTGCTTTTGGTTATGTGTTAACGCATCTACTAAACGGATATATTCGTTGACGTTTCTTCCTAATGGCATATTATTGATGCTTTCATGTTGTACCACACCGTCTTCATCTATAATATAAGTAGCTCTATAGGTTACATTATCCCCTTCAACCTGAACCGTACCGGTTTCTTCATCAAAAGTTTCATTAGAGATATCTAAAATACCTAAGATGCTTGATAAGTTTCTGTTACTATCGGCAAGAATAGGATAGGTTACGCCTTCTATACCACCATTGTTTTTAGCAGTGCTTAACCATGCAAAATGAACTTCAGGAGTGTCGCAAGATGCACCAATTACAATAGTGTTTCTTTTTTCAAATTCAGGAAGTGCTGCTTGAAATGCATGTAATTCTGTTGGACAAACAAAAGTGAAGTCTTTTGGATACCAAAATAAAACCACTTTCTTTTTATTGTTTACAGCTTCTTCAAGAACGTTTACTTTATAAGTAGCTCCCGTGCTATTCATTGCGTCAACGTTTAAATCTGGAAATTTTTTTCCTACTAATGCCATGTTTTTATATTTATAATGTTATTAATTTTCGAAGTGCAAATATAAAATAGATTATAAATTTTGGTAAGAATTAAAATTTTAATTCTTTATAAATACATAGATTTTACCTATATGATAATGAAAACAGAATAGTGATATTCTATTTTGAAGCCAACTGCTTTATTTTGATCCTTAAAGCAGCAAATAATAAGGTGGTAAACGGACTTAGCCAATTAAAAAAGGCGTATAAAAAATATTCTCCAACACCAACACCTAAAACACCGGATTGATAGGCTCCACAAGTATTCCATGGAATGAGTACAGAAGTTACCGTTCCTGAGTCTTCAAGAGTTCTGCTTAAATTTTCGGGAGCGAGGTTTTTGTCTTCAAAGGCTTTCTTGAACATTTTTCCTGGGATAACTATCGCTAAGTATTGATCTGAAGCTATGATGTTTAAGCCTAAACAGCTCACCACAGTACTGGCAAATAGCCCAAAAACTGAAGCAGCCATGGAAAGTAAGGCCTCGGTTATTTTGGCAAGTGCTCCAATACCATCCATAACACCACCAAAAACCATAGCACAGATAATTAAAAATATGGTCCAAAGCATGCCTTTCATACCACCGGCAGAAAACAAATCGTTTAGCTTTTCATTATCGGTAGTGATTTGAATGTCAGTAAAAATAGATTTGATAATAGATGAAAACTTAGAGCCATCTCCTAGATTGTTTAATATTTCCGGCTGAAAAATAAATGCAAAAATAGCGGCTAATAAAACCCCGATTCCAAGTGCTGCTAATGGTTTTGTTTTTAATAATATTAAGCCTATAACGGCAAGTGGAACTAAGAACAGCCACGGTGTAATATTAAATGATGTGGTAATGGTTTCTAATAAATTGCCTACATCAGCACTCCCTGATGTTGTGACGGAGATACTTAAAATTCCGAATATAATCAGCGTTACAATTATAGTTGGAACTGTGGTAATTGACATATACCTAATATGAGTAAACAGATCAGTTCCTGCCATAGCTGGTGCAAGGTTTGTAGTATCACTAAGCGGTGACATCTTATCACCAAAATAAGCCCCGGAAATAACGGCTCCGGCAATCATTCCCGGATTAATTCCTAAAGCACCCCCAATTCCTACTAAAGCAATACCAACAGTAGCAGAAGTGGTCCATGAACTACCTGTTGCAATTGAAATTAGAGCGGCTATAACTACAGATGCCGGTAAAAATATTTCAGGACTTAAAACCTGTAACCCATAGTATACCATAGCCGGGATCACACCACTGATAAGCCATGTGCCGGCAAGAGCACCAACCAAAAAGAGTATCATAATTGGAATAAATACACTTTTTAAATTCTCCCATATTTCTTTTAGCATTCTATTAAAAGACACTTTATTAAAGAAACCAACAATAGCAGCAACACCACCTCCGATTAATAAAATAATTTGATTTGAATACGCTCCAAACATCTCTCCTTGTGCAAAAAAGATGTTGTAAGCTAAGAGACCCATTAAGATGATTACCGGAATAAGAGCTTCTAAAAAATTAAGTGCTTTGTTTTCAATAATGTTTTGTTCATCGGCTTTAAACTCGGAAATATTCTTTTCGTCTTGCATGTATTAAAATTTTAATCTCGTAATGTTACGATTTTCTGAGTTTCTTTCAAAACAATGTGACTTATTTGATAATTAGTGTCACAATTAATATCAAATCAAGCTTTTTATTATGATATTTTCATTGGTGTTAATACTTGTCTTGGGGCTTTTATATGTACTTATATACCATATTTCATATCCCAACACGATGCATGATTTTGTAGAAAAAGAAAGCACTTTTATAGAAAAGAAAAAAGACCATACATCCTTATCCAAGGCCTCACAAGAATTTCAAAACCAAAAAGGACAAGAAGTATTGAATATTGATCAAGATGAAAACACAGCATTGAATCAATGGCAATTAACACAAAACTTAAAGGCTTTGAATTATATAACTGAAATGGAATCCATGTACGTTAATGATAAAATCTCTGAAGCAGATTTTGAAAGGTATAAACATGTAAAGAAAACTTTAAGAGGACGCACCATTGACCTTTCGCAAAGTTTAAAGAAAAAAACTCCTATAAAACAAAGGTATAATGGCAAATGAATAAAATAGTTGGTTAAATTTGCATGCTTATATGGATTCACTAACTCAAATTGTACTGGGAGCTGCCTGCGGGGAAGCCGTATTAGGAAAAAAGATTGGAAATAAAGCGCTTTTGTTTGGTGCTATTGGTGGTACTATCCCGGATCTGGATGTTTTTGTAGGCAGTTGGTTGTACGGCAATGAAATTGATGCCATGCTATTTCACAGAGGGTTTATGCATTCTATCCTATTTTCTGTTCTAGCGGCTTTTTTACTAGGGTGGCTGGTTCATAAACTTTATAATACGGGCAAGCGTTTTAATTCGACTACACGAAAGAATTGGATCAATTTATTTTTTTGGTCGCTTTTTACACACCCTATTTTAGATTGTTTTACACCATATGGAACTCAGTTGTTTGCTCCTTTTAGTAATTATAGAGTGGCTTTAAATAATATAGCTGTTGCAGATCCTATATATACGCTTCCGTTCTTAATATGTATCATTGCTTTGATGTTTTTTAAGAGGACCTCAAGGAAACGTCAACTTTGGTTAAAACTGGGAATTGGAATTAGTTCGGCTTATATGTTGTTTACTTTAGGGAATAAACTTTATATAGATACAATTTTTAGAAAATCATTAAAGGATAGTGATATAGATTATGAGCGCTTTAGCATACAACCTGCAATTTTTAATAACGTGTTGTGGTATGGTATAGCTCAAACAAATACAGCATATTTTGTTGCTGATTATTCTTTATTAGATACAGAAAACCGATTTTTAAATTTTAGAAAGGTGCCTAAACAGCGTGACTTAGAGCCTTCTGATTTTCATGATATTAAAGGATTAGCTTGGTTTAGTAATCACTATTATAGCATTTATAAGATTAGTGATAATGAATACCAATACAATGATTTACGTTACCCGCTTTTAGACCTGGATAATCCAAATACCTCAGTATTTAGCTTACTGCTTTATAAAGATAAGGGCAGACTAAATATGAAGCCCTTTGAACCTAAATTTGATAGCCTGGAAGATGTCATAGCTTCCTTATGGAAACGTATTAAAGGGCTGTAGATAATTTGTGTTTAGCCCCCAGAATATTTAATGTTTCCATACATGCTCTCATCATTTTGTAAGTGCGTTCAATGTCCGCATCTAATCCAATTGAAAAACGAATTAACCCATCACTTAATCCCATTTCTAATTGTTCGCTTTCAGGTATTTCTGATGAAGTTGAAGTTCCCGGAGCACTGAATAAAGTTTTATAGAAGCCTAAGCTAACTGCTAAATACCCTAGGTTTTCATTCTGCATAAGTTCCATAAGCTCATTAGCTTTATCTAAGGAACCTACATCAATGGTGAGCATACCACCGTAACCGTATGTTTCATTCATCATGGTTTTAAATAATTGATGAGAGGGGTGTGACTCTAGTCCCGGGTAAACGGTCTTTAAACCATCAGCTTCAAATTTTTCAGCTAAGAACAGTGCATTTTTGCTGTGTTGCTGCATGCGTATATGCAGAGTTCTTAAATTCTTTAATATGGAAGCTGCCCGTAAACTATCCATAGTAGAACCTAAGAGCATGGAAGCGCCATCATTCACATTTCTTAAGTCATTAATAAACTCTTGAGTACCACATACTACACCTCCAACGGTATCACTGGATCCGTTAATGAATTTAGTTAAACTATGAATCACAATATCAGCACCCAAAGTAGCAGGAGAGATTGATAAAGGCGAAAATGTATTATCTACTACTAATTTTAATTGATGCTTTCTGGCAATGCTTGCTAACCCTTTTATATCTGCGACTTCTAGAAGAGGGTTACTTACAGACTCACAGTATATAATCTTGGTATTTTTAGTGATAGCGGCTTCAACCACATCCAATTTGGTAATGTCAACAAAACTGGTCTCTATATTGAACTTTGGTGCAAAATTTTTCAAAAAAGCATAGGTTCCTCCATATATTGTACGACTGGAAACAATATGGTCTCCCGTTCCACAAAGTTGCATGATAACTGGTGTGATTGCTCCCATCCCTGACGCCGAAACGTTAGCCGTTTCTGTACCTTCCATCGCTGCTAAAGCTTCTCCTAAGTAAAGATTTGAAGGTGAAGAATGGCGCGAGTATAAATAACAACCATCTGCATTACCTTCAAAAGTGTCAAACATGGTTTTTGCAGATAAAAAAGTATAGGTTGACGAATCAGAAATGGAAGGATTTACACCTCCAAATTCACCAAAATATTGTAAGTCCTGAATGCTGTTTGCAGGTTTAAAAGCCATAGTAGTAAGTTTGTGAGTTTATGCAAATTTCATGAAAACTAGTCTAAATGTCAATTATTAGTTGTAATTGTAGAAAATAAAACTATTATTTTGAATATTTATAGAAAAAAATATTATAATTTTGAATGTGATTAATACCTGAATGAAATATATTCAATTATGATATTAGATACTACTGACAGAAAAATACTGGAACTACTTCAACTGGATAGTAAACAAACCAACAAAGAACTTTCTAATAAGTTAGGACTATCCGTAACTGCTGTTTATGAACGTATTAAAAAGCTGGAACGAGAGGGGGTTATTGACGGTTATATGGCTTTAGTTAATAAAAAGCATATTGACAGAAACTTTGTGGTATTTTGTCATATAAAGTTACTTCAGCACAGCCAGGAATTTGTTGTAAGTTTTGAAAAAGAGGTTAAAAAATTAGGCGAAGTATTGGAGTGTTACCACATAAGTGGAGATTATGACTATCTTTTAAAGGTCATTGTTAAAGATATGGCTACTTTTAGAGAATTTATGGTTAAAAAATTAACAACCATAAATCATATTGGTAGTACGCACAGTATGTTTGTTATTAATGAGGTAAAACATACTACTGCTATAAATTTATAAGATGAATTCAACACTATACAGAGGTTTAGAACTTTTATTACTATTTGTACTTATTCCGGTAAGCTTTGTGTTTAAGTATTCGCCCTGGATAAAATTAGGTATTGGTGTTGTTGGTTTTCTTTATGTGATTTATGTGCTTTTAAAAGTGGAACATTTAAAGTTTAAAATTGTAAAGCATCTTAATTGGACATTATTTTGGAAAGAAACCTTTATTAAGCTGTCTTTAATTGCGGTTATCACTTTCATATTTGTTTGGGTTAGTAATAAAGAAGCACTTTTTCAGGTGGTGTACAACAAACCCAAATTATGGTTGCTTATTCTTTTCATTTATAGTGTATTTTCAGTATACCCACAAGAATTAATTTATAGAACGTTTTTCTTTAGCAGATACCGTAATTTATTTAAAAACAATAATGTATTTCTCTTTATCAATGCTATTTTGTTTTCATTGGCCCATCTGTTTTTTAGAAATGCTCTGGTTATTGTGTTAACTTTTTTGGGAGGCTTATTATTTGCGTTAACTTATAATAAAACACAGTCAACAATTTTAGTGTCTATTGAGCATGCTGTGTATGGTTGTTGGTTGTTCACCGTAGGTATGGGAGTAATGTTAGGGTTTCCGGCATGATTTTTTATATAAACCTTTACATTATTGAAACTTTTTACTACTTTTAAATCAGCTATTATTAATTAAATTAAGAATATGAAAAAACTAACTTACATTATTTTAGGGTTTATTATTGGAGCAGTATTGACGTATTACTTTTGCCCGAGACCTGTTGAAATGCAAACATCAGAAACAAAAATTGTAAAACCAAATGGGGTCATTTCTATTGATAAGGCCAAAGAATTGAATAATAACTGGACAGATTACAGACAGGCAGCCGTAGATTCTGCTGCACAAAAACAAGGAAGAAAAAAAGATGACCGTTCTGTATTCTGGTCCATAGAAGACATTGAAAACTATCTTGTATATGCAAAAAATCAAACGGATAGTTTAGGTTATGACATGTCGGGTATACGTATTTATTTAGGTGTATATGGTGAAAATGCCGGACAGCTTAAAAAAAATTTAACAACCATGTTTATTGTGCCTACTATTAGCAAACAATTAGCTCAGGCAAGTATGAATCCTATGAATATGGGGCTTCAGAATGGGGGAGATTGCCCGGAATGCTCACCATTAAATGCAGGATCAGGGGGGAATGGAGGATACCCTCAATAAATTTTATGTGAAAGACTTTTTACTTAACAATTACTTTTTTTTAACATATAGTGTTGAGCTTTTAGCAGCTACAACAGGTGTAATTCTATACAAAAAGTATAAAGGCACTCCTGCTAAATATTTTATATTTTTTTTAGTTTATCTCACTATATGTGATTTTCTAGGAAGCTATGCTAAATATGTATATCCAGATCGATTTTTTAGTTTTTTGATCGGCTCGGTAATTGAAAAGAACCATTGGTGGACAACAAGCTATTGGTTTATAGGAGCCATTATGTTTTTTGCCTTTTATTATCGAAAAATACTAGAGACTAAAATCTTTAAAAAGATCATAAAATTTGCAAGTTATGCTTTCTTAGGTTTTTCTATAGTTTATATTGGTTTTAATATTAAAGATTTTTTTAATAAATTCTTTCCTGTAATAAGTATTTTAGGAGCTCTAATAATATTTCTTTGTTCAATATTCTATTTTTTAGAAACATTATTGAGTGATAGAATTTTAACATTTTATAAATCACTCAATTTTTATATTAGTGCTGCTATATTCATTTGGTGGCTTATTATAGCGCCACTTGACTTTTATGATGTATATTTCACTTATGAAATAGGAAACCCAGATAGAGATTGGAACTTTGTTTTTTTAAGATGGCAAATCTATTTATTTGCCAATATATTTATGTATTCAACCTTTACCTTTGCTTTAATATGGTGCAAACCGGAGAACGATTAACCAGTACCGCTTCAGAACGCTATTTATTAATATATATGATAGCTGTTTTGGTTATTGTAACTACTTTAGTTATTGTTTTTTTTGTAGTATTCTTAAAACGAAAAAATAAACTTCTTCAGGACCAAATTAGACAACAACAGGCTTTTGAAGCTGAAATAGCACAGGCACAAACAGAAACTCAGGAACAAACCTTAAAGAATATTGGCTGGGAGCTTCATGATAATGTGGGACAGTTATTGTCTTTTGCCAGCATGCAATTGAGTATTTTAAAAATGCAGATGGCAGATGAGGTCAAGGAAAAATTTAAGGATACTTCTGAGGCTTTAAAGGAAAGTCTGGCCGAAGTCAGGGCACTTTCCAAAACCCTGAATAATGAAGTGGTTTTAAATAATGGTTTTGAAAAATCTTTAACCAATGAGTTGAACCGTCTTAAAAAGATGAAATTTGATTCGGCAGAGTTAATGGTTTTAGGAGATAAAGTCTTGTTTTCTGACCGAAAGCATGAAATTATAATTTTTAGGATCATCCAGGAGTTTTTATCTAATTCAGTGAAATATTCAGAAGCCAAAAATATTAGTATAGCTTTAGATTATCAACCAGAGCAACTGGTCATCACAGCAAAAGATGACGGTAAAGGTTTTGAAATGGATACGGTTGAAAAAGGTTCCGGTTTGATCAATATGAAAAGTAGAGCTGCTTTAATCAAGGCCTCATTGCATATAACGTCTAAACCTGATGCAGGTGTTCAACTTGTATTAAGTTACCCTTTGAGTTAATTTATCCAAAATACTTAAAAGCCTTTTTGAGCAAACTAAGTTTGCCTGTATACGGGGGATATCTAAGTGACGGATCAATCCAATTGCCTCGTTTCATAATGGATTTGCTATGTGAAAAGGCATCATATCCATGTTTACCATGATAATTCCCCATACCACTGGCTCCAACACCACCAAAGGGTAATCTGTGGTTTCCAAAATGAATAAGTAAATCGTTAACAATACCGCCACCAAAACTGAATTTGTTAATGGTTTGTTTTACAAATGATGAGTTGTTTGAAAACACATACAAGGCGAGTGGTTTTTCCAAGCTCCAAATGAGGTGTTCTATATCTTCTGTTTTGCTATAGCTTAAAATAGGCAAAACGGGACCAAAGATTTCTTCTTGCATTAATGGGCTTTCCAGATCTGGTTGATCCACTATTGTGGGGGCAATGTAACACTGATCTTTATCGGTTACACCTCCAAAAACGATATTTGTATTTTTAAGTAGTGCTATTAGTCTTTTTGTGTTTTTGCTGTTAATGATCCTGGGAAAATCTTGTGATGTTTTAGGGGTATTCCCATAACGTTTAATTATTTCAACTTCTAAGGCTTTAATGAGTTGATCTTTAACGTTAGATTTTGCAATAACATAATCAGCAGCAATACAGGTTTGCCCGCCGTTAAAAAATTTCCCCCAAACCAATCTTCTTGCTACCAATTTTAGGTTAACGGTGTCGTCTATAATGCATGGTGATTTTCCCCCTAGTTCAAGAACAACCGGAGTTAAATGTTTAGCAGCAGCAGCAGCAACTATTTTACCAACTTTAGTACTACCGGTAAAGAAAATAAAATCCCATTTTTGAGCCAGTAAATCGGTAGCCATTTCAACACCACCTTCAATAACCGCTACCAGTGTTTCAGGATATGCATTTTGTATAATTTGGGTTAGTATTTTTGATGTATTAGGAGTTAATTCACTGGGTTTTAAAACCACAGTATTCCCTGCTGCTATGGCCATAATAACAGGCTCTATAGCTAACAAAAAGGGGTAGTTCCACGGTGCAATAACCAAAACAGTGCCATAAGGCTCTTTATAAATATAATCTTTTGACGGAAACGTTAATAACGAGGCTCTTACACGTTTAGGTTTTGCCCAGACTTTAAGTTTTTTAATAACCAGATTAAGCTCAGAAAGTACCATTCCCACCTCACTCAAGTAAGATTCAAACGCTGATTTTTTAAAATCTTTTTTCAGGGCATCAAAAATGAGTTGTTCATTGTTTTCTATTTCCTGTTTAAGCGATTTTAAAAACGTTAACCTATACGAAATTGTTTTGGTCTGTTGAGTCTTAAAAAACTCACGTTGGTTTTTAATGATGTGTGCTATAGTATCCAATAAAATGTGTTTTTATAAATATATTTAAATTATATCAAACAAGCATTCCATATGGTATCATTTGGTAATGGAGCGTTAACTGAGACAGGTTCTTTTTTAACCGGATGTATAAACTCAATTTGTTTTGCATGCAAATGAATACTGGCATCTTTGTTACTACGGTTAAACCCATATTTTAAATCCCCTTTGATAGGGCATCCTATGGTAGACAATTGTGCACGTATTTGATGGTGTCTTCCTGTTTCTAAATTAACTTCTAATAAGTAATAATTATCAAGTTTTGTAATTATTTTATAGTGAAGAATAGCCTTTTTGCTATTTGAAACTTCATTAAAATAGGCTTTAGACTTGTTGCTTTTAGAGTCTTTTTTTAACCAATGTACTAATGTGTCTTCTGGTTTAGGAGGTTGTTTTTTTACAATAGCCCAATATGTTTTATGAATAGCTTTTGATAAAAATAATTTGTTGAGCCTGGGAAGTACTTTACTGGTCTTAGCAAAAATAACCAATCCTGTTGTAGGCCTGTCTAACCGGTGTACCGTACCTAAATACACATTCCCGGGTTTGTTATATTTAGCTTTAATATAATCTTTTACAACATCACTTAAAGGTTTGTCACCAGTTTTGTCTCCCTGTACAATATCTCCAGCACGTTTGTTAACAACTATTATATGGTTGTCTTCATAAAGAACCTGAAGATTAGATTTGTTAGATAAAGTTTTGGACATGCTTAAATTTCGAGGTTTTTTATATAGACCTGAATTTGGAAATAGTCATTAATGCAAATTGATTTTTTATCATCAATTACAAATTCTTTTACTAATAACTATTAATACTGCTCACTATTATTAGGGAAATCCTTGGTTTTTACGTCATCAACATATTGAGAAATGGCATTGGTCATATCATCATACAAATGCAAGTATCTACGTAAGAATCTGGGATTGAATTCATGGGTCATACCAAGCATATCGTGTAAAACTAAAACCTGTCCGTCTACATCCGGGCCGGCACCAATACCTATAATTGGAATCCTAACACTATCTGCCACTTGTTTGGCTAATTTTGCCGGGATTTTTTCTAAAACTACAGCAAAACACCCTATGCGTTCTAACATTTTTGCATCTTGAATAAGGCGATTAGCTTCTTCCTCTTCTTTGGCACGAACTGTATAGGTTCCAAATTTATAGATAGATTGTGGGGTTAAGCCCAAGTGCCCCATAACAGGAATTCCAGCATTTAAAATACGCTTTATAGATTCTTTGACTTCCTTGCCGCCTTCTAATTTTACGGAATGTGCACCACTTTCTTTCATAATTCTAATGGCCGACCTCAAAGCTTCTTTGGGGTCACTTTGATAGCTTCCAAAGGGTAAGTCAACAACAATTAGTGCACGGTATATAGCACGTACCACAGAAGACGCATGATATATCATTTGATCTAAGGTGATAGGTAAGGTGGTTTCATGTCCTGCCATAACGTTACTTGCAGAATCCCCTACAAGAATAACATCTACACCGGCTCCGTCAACAATTTTAGCCATGGTATAATCATAAGCGGTAAGCATAGAGATCTTCTCACCATTAGCTTTCATATCTACTAAGGTTTTAACGGTAACACGTTTGTATTCTTTTTTGGCTACTGACATTTTTAATGAGTTTGATTAGCACGTAAAAATACTAAATAAAGCAGATACTGTTAAACTTTTCTTTAAAGTGCTTCTACGTATTTAGATATCAGTTATTTTTAAAAAAAAACTACCCTATGGCACGTATCATAATTTATTTGGCATTTCTAATTACCTCTACATTATTTGCACAAACTGATGAAAAATTGAAAGTAAAAAAGACTGTTGATATTTTTTTTGAAGGATTTCATAAAGGGGATACAGCCTTGATGAAATCTGTGATGTCTGATAAAATAATTTTACAAACGGCTTATAGAAACAAAGAAGGAAAGGATATTTTGGTTACTGATATGCCAAATACATTGATACATGCAATAGCTCAAAGACCTGATAAACAAAAATGGGATGAGCGTTTATTGGATTACAATATTCAGGTTGATGGAAATATGGCCAATGCCTGGACGCCTTATGAATTTTGGCTGAATGATGAATTTAGCCATTGCGGTGTTAACTCGTTTCAACTGTTTAAAGAAGGTGAACAATGGCGTATTATTTATTTAATAGACACCAGGCGCAGAAAAGACTGTAATTAAAAGGCTTCCCCTAATCTAAAATAGATACCCCAATCATCCTTACCTACAGCGGCGTCAATTCCAATATTAAATTTAACATTCTTAAATGCAGCGTAGCGGTAACCAACCCCAACACCTGGATAAGCCTTCCAGTCAAAATCTTCAACCGGAGAACCATAAATAGTTGCTATACCGGCAAAACCAACCAGTCCCATTTTTTCGCTAAAATTATACCGGTACTCGCCTTGTAACGCCAGTATACCATCACCTCTGTATTTCTCTTGCGAATATCCTCTTATATCCTTTCCTCCAATAGTTTCTTGCTGTTCAAAGGCAATATCCCCCAGGCCAAATTTCCCTGAAACCCTGGCAGCAATAACATCATTTTCATTCCTTGTTGAAAAATAGGTGTTGTATTCTGTGAAAAATTTAGTAGCACTTACCTCATTACCAAACCATTCCGGAAAAGAAAGGAATCGTAATTGTGAATTTACTCCGCCGGTAGGGTAGTAGATGGCATTTCTGGAATCGTATAACATGTTAAGTTCAAGACTATGAGTACGCGTTGTTGTGGCCGGCTGAACGTCATTTTCAAATTCGGTTTTATAATTACCAAAAGTATAGGCTACTCCACCATACAGTTTATTAACTAGTTTTCTTCTTAGGGTTGCACTAATAATGGTGGCATCTGTTCCAAAGTTATAAAAATCCTGTCCTCCACCGCCATCTAAAAACATTTGTGAATTAAAATTACCGGTTACAGCATAAAAGACGGCTCGCCAGGAATCTTCTTTAAAAAACCATCTGTTAAAAAAAGCTATAAGATGAGAATCATTTGTAGTATATGCAGCTGCTATTCCTGATAAGGATTTTGGGGAAACCTGATCATTTTTATCTAGTTTGTACATTACCATAGGAACAGCTCCAAACATAAAATCCAGATTTCTGTTGTAGTTTATAAATGGCATGACCTTAAAGTCTATTTTTTTGTCTTCTACAGAGTCCGTTTGAGTAGTGTTTTTAGATTCCTGAGTATAACCAATAGTAAAACAGAATGTTAAGAATAACGTGGCTATTATATTTGCTCTCATTTGTAAGTTGAATTGTTTTAACCGTTAATATACTATGTTTTTAATTATTATTAAACATATATCATTTTTTTATTGAGGAGCATTGAAAGTGAAAACTCCTAAATAATAACTTTACTAGATTGTGTGATACCGAAAATTAGAATGATAAATAAAAACGAATGATGTCTGAAATATAGCTGTATTCTAACAATCTGTAAGGTTAACACCTATAGCCAGACCACCTTCGCTGGTTTCTTTATATTTAGTATGCATATCTTTGGCAGTTTCCCACATGGTTGCTACCACTTTATCTAAGGGAACTTTAACATGTTCCGGAGCAGTGTCTAATGCCAGTTCTGCTGCGTTAATGGCTTTTATAGCCCCCATGGCATTACGCTCTATACATGGTATTTGTACAAGGCCTCCAATAGGATCGCAGGTTAAACCTAGATGATGCTCCATAGCAATTTCAGAAGCAACCAAAACCTGTTCGGGTGTTCCGCCTAAAAGCTCACATAAGGCCCCGGCAGCCATAGCTGAAGATACGCCTATTTCTGCCTGACAACCACCCATAGCAGCACTAATGGTGGCTCCCTTTTTAAAGATACTTCCTATTTCTCCGGCGACCAGTAAAAACCGTTTAATATCCTCAAAGTTACCATCGTGATTTTCTATGACCAAATAATACATAAGAACAGCAGGAATAACACCGGCACTTCCGTTTGTTGGTGCTGTAACTACACGTCCTAATGAAGCATTGACTTCGTTAACGGCCAAAGCAAAGCAGCTTACCCATTTTAGGATTTGTCTGAATTTAACCTCGGTGTTCCTTATGGAGTAGACCCATTCTACCGGAGTTTTATATGGAGATGAGCCTTTTAAGTTTTGATGAATGTCAAAAGCCCGGCGTCTAACATTCAAGCCTCCCGGGAGTTTACCTTCAGTATGACAGCCAACAAACATACATTCCAGCATGGTATCCCAAATGCGTTTTAGTTCGCTGTTTATATTAGCTTCTGTACGAATGGACTTTTCATTTTCCAGAACAACATCAGATATGGGCTTGTTTAGTGTATTGCAAAATTGAAGTAGGTCCGTACCTTTTTCAATAGGATAAGGAAAAGAACATTTTATTTCAAAATTCTTTTTTGAATTATTTGACTCTTCTTTAATTACAAACCCTCCACCAATAGAATAGAAGGTTGATTTATATGCTTTACCGGCTATAGTAGCAGTAAAAGTCATTGCATTTGAGTGGAATGGTAAAAACTGCCTGTTGAAAACAATGGCTGTTTTTGGATCAAATGTTAAGGGCTTCTCATTATTAAAAGCTATTTTATTTTGAGCTTTAATTGAGCTGATGATTTTATCTATATCATTGGTTGGCATGGTTTCCGGATCGCAACCGCTTAGCCCCAACATTACCGCATAATCTGTGGCATGTCCTTTTCCTGTAAGGGATAATGAGCCGTAAAGGTCTACAGATATGTTTTCAACATATTCAAATTGATTAGAAGCTTTTAGCTCTAAAATCCAGCGTTCAGCTGCCCGCCACGGGCCCAGAGTATGTGAACTGGAAGGTCCAATACCAATCTTTAACATATCAAAAACAGAAATACACTCCATAATAGATTACGCAATCGTTATAGTTGAGCAAATATATATTGTTTTTTTATGCTCGCAAAGACCCCAGGGGCAAAGTTGTGATTTATAAATAAAGATTGCTTAGTGTTATTAATGTTGCGGTTAATTGTGCAAGGGATTGAGGCATTTGTTGAAGCTCCCCGACAGAAGGAGGGAGCGACTGCCGAAAGCCCGGCCCAACAGGGATGCACCCAAAAAAATAATAAATAATGAGTCTGATAAATGTCTATAAACTGCGACTATGACCGTAAATTGAATATAATATGACACTGTGTCATACTTTTTGCCTTGGCATAATGATTGACTTATACAAATCGAATTTAAAAATGAACATTCAACAAGATAAATAAACAATTATGAGTAAAATTATTGGAATAGATTTAGGAACAACCAACTCTTGCGTTTCTGTAATGGAAGGTAATGAACCTGTTGTAATTCCTAATGCAGAAGGAAAAAGAACAACCCCTTCTGTAATTGCCTTTGTTGAAGGCGGAGAAATCAAAGTTGGTGATCCAGCAAAACGTCAGGCAGTGACAAACCCTACAAAAACGGTTTATTCTATTAAGCGTTTTATGGGGAATAAATATTCTGAATCTCAAAAAGAAGCAGAACGTGTACCATATAAAGTTGTAAAAGGAGATAACGATACCCCTAGAGTAGATATTGAAGGACGTTTATATACGCCACAAGAATTATCGGCTATGATTCTTCAAAAAATGAAGAAAACTGCTGAGGATTATTTAGGAACAGATGTAAGTCGTGCAGTAATTACAGTGCCAGCTTATTTTAATGATTCCCAACGTCAGGCTACTAAAGAAGCTGGAGAAATTGCAGGATTAAAAGTAGAAAGAATTATCAATGAGCCTACTGCTGCGGCATTAGCTTATGGTTTAGATAAAAAAGGTACAGACCAAAAGATTGTAGTATTTGACTTTGGTGGTGGTACTCATGATGTATCTATCTTAGAATTAGGAGATGGTGTATTTGAAGTATTATCTACTGATGGTGATACACACTTAGGTGGTGATGATGTTGATGAGAAAATCATTAACTGGTTGGCAGATGAGTTTAATGCTGAAGAAAACATGGATCTAAGAAAAGACCCAATGTCGCTTCAACGTTTAAAAGAAGCTGCTGAAAAAGCTAAAATTGAATTATCATCTTCAGCACAAACAGAAATTAACTTACCTTATATTACAGCAACGGCTAGTGGACCAAAACACTTAGTACGTACTTTAACAAAATCTAAATTTGAACAATTAATTGACGATTTAGTAAAACGTACTATTGCTCCATGTGAGTCGGCTTTAAAAGCAGCAGGCTTAAGTAAAAGTGATATAGACGAAGTGATATTGGTAGGAGGTTCTACACGTATTCCTGCAGTACAGGCTGCGGTTGAAAAATTCTTTGGAAAAACACCAAGTAAAGGAGTAAATCCTGATGAGGTAGTCTCTCTAGGTGCCGGTATTCAAGGAGGTGTTTTAACAGGAGATGTTAAGGATGTATTACTTTTAGATGTAACCCCTTTATCTCTTGGTATTGAAACTATGGGTAATGTATTTACTAAGCTTATAGAAGCCAATACTACTATTCCTACTAAGAAATCACAGGTATTCTCAACAGCAGCAGATAACCAGCCTTCAGTAGAGATTCATGTATTACAGGGAGAAAGAGCTATGGCGGCAGATAATAAAACTATTGGCCGATTCCATTTGGATGGTATTCCACCAGCAAGGCGTGGTACACCTCAAATTGAAGTAATTTTTGATATTGATGCCAACGGTATTATAAAAGTATCTGCAGAAGATAAGGCTACCGGTAAGAAGCAAGATATTAGAATTGAAGCCTCTTCAGGATTAACAGAAGAAGAAATTGAGAAAATGAAAGCTGATGCCGAAGCTAATGCTGAAGCAGATAAAGCAGCTGCCGAGCAAGCTCAAAAATTAAACGAGGCAGATTCTATGATTTTCCAAACTGAAAAGCAATTGGAGGAGTTTGGTGATAAATTATCAGATGATAAGAAAAAACCAATAGAGGAAGCCTTAGAAGAGTTGAAGAAAGCTTATGAGTCTAAAGACTTGGCAGTAATTGCACCGGCTCTTGATAAGATCAATGAAGCCTGGAAAGTGGCAAGCGAAGAAATGTATAAGGCACAGGCTGAAGCACAACAAGACGGTGGAGCACAACCTGGACCGGATGCAGGTTCTAACGGACAGGCAAATGAAGGCAGTGATGTTGAGGACGTAGACTTCGAAGAAGTCAAGTAATATACAGAGCGAAGTCGAGTATAGGTCTCGAAAAAGTGAAATAAAAAAACGCAACCATTTATGGTTGCGTTTTTTTATTGTATAACTAATTTTTTTGTTAGTATATGACCCTGATTCATCAATTTGATATAGTAGACATTAGGTGATAGACTGTAGGTGTTAATAGTTAAAGTATTGGAGTCAATGGCCTGACTATATATCTTTTTGCCCAGAGTGTCATAAATATCAACTTGGGTAGGGCCAACATGGTTTCTAATCGATAAATTAAATTGGTTTCCTTTTAATGGATTAGGAAACATTTTAAAACTGAAATGTTTGTAAGAATTTTCAATGGTATTGATACTTAACGAATTATAGTGATTAAAATCATTATAGGTATTAAAAAACTCTAATCCTAAAAACTGGGGCAATGATGCCAATCCCAAATACATGCTTGCAAAATCAACACCCGAGATCCTGGTAGCATCCCAATTGGGGTATTTAAAACTGTATCTCCATAATACTTCTTTTCCGTCTCCAATATTAAACCTGGCCTTTGGTACATGTTTCCAAATAGCTATTAAATCTGCTTTAGCTCTGTCTGGTATTACAGGGGCAAAACCAGCAATAATATGGGGAGAAACAATAAGCTGTTTGTTTTGAAGGTCAGACCCATTGGGCCTTATTTTATCAGCATGATATGAACCATAGTCTGTATCATTAAAGGTTGTACCAGCTCCGGTACCCCATTCGTAGGATTCCGGTGAAATTGAGGTTTGATCACTCCACCAGGAGATATCTGCATAGGCAGCGTTTTCCATAAAGGACAAATATTCTGAACTGTTGGAAAAATCGTGAATGGTAATAAAGTTAAATGAGTGAATAAAGCTTGATAGAAAACCTCCGGTATTGGTGGTCAACAGATTATAGCCCCCATAACTTCGTTTTTGCAAATTTGAGGTCGTGGCATAGTGCAAATTCCAAAATTGCGTAGAGGCGGCACTAACATTTAATTCTTTAGCTATATAATTAATGAGCATGTATTCACTATAGGGTTTTGTATAATTTCCGTTAGGAGTACCGTCTGTTTTCATTCCTAATGCTACTTGTCCGGAACTAATGTCTCCAAAAAAATCTTCCTGATTTAGGGCATTGATTAAAATATCGGCCTCTTGTACCAAAGCCGCATTAGTGTTAAAATAATTTTTTGCAAATATGACCCCTGCTACTAGTAAATCATGATCTATAGGACTATAGCTTTCTGTATTTAACCATATGTCCTCACCGGTAGTGATAACATAGAAATGCTCCGTTACACCTTTGGCGTTTGTCGCTAATTTTACAGAAGGATAGGCACTGTTATTTCCGTTGACGCTTTGAAGTGTTTCAAGTGCTAAAGTTTCAGCATTTGGTTCCCATCCCATGGCGTGAGCTACACATAAACCGGTCAAACCAAAGCCTGTAACCGCATTAGCTCCTCTGTTATCCAGAACCCCGTTTAAATCCAGTGAATTATAATATAAACCATTGGCATGTCGTAATTTTTTATAAACCAGATATGAATTATAGAACAGCTCTTCAATGATTTCATCATCAGTCTGTGCATAAACCCCTTGAAAAAGGTTGATAACTATGAACAAAAAAGGGAAGGTTTTTTTTAATGATCGTTTATGGCCTAATAAAAAAAATGTCATCATAAATGTCAAGATATATTTGGATGGAGCTAAATTAGTCCATATTCATAAAAATGGAGGTACTTCAAAAATACTTCAAGTTCTCTAATAGCTAAAAAGTTGGTATTGATGGTGCTTGATAAGATCAATGAAGCCTGGAAAGTGGAGAGTGAAGAAATGTATAAGGCACAGGCTGAAGTACAGCAAGTCGGTGGAGCACAACTTGGACCGGGCAGGTTCTAACGGACAGGCAAATGAAGGAAGTGATATTGAAGATGTAGATGTAGATTTCGAAGAAGTTAAATAAACAGAGCTTAATTTTTTATATAAGCGCAATCATTTATAGGGTTGCGCTTTTTTATTTGTTAGACTTTTTATTAGGTGCATATCCCATGAAATTAGTATTAACAAAAGGGGGTAAATATTTATTTGATTTCACTTTCTTATTGTGTTTTTTCTTATTACTATTGTACGATAAACCCGTTGTGATTTATGAAAAAATCTAAGCTATTATTCGTTGCATTTTTAATTGCCCTTACGTCTTGTTCTAATGAAAAAGTTTCTAATGAATCTAGTGATATTGTAGGTACTTGGAAGATGGTGGATTATTTATATTCAGGAGTAACCGTTACTGAAGTGCAGAGCCAAACCTTATCTACTGATTTTACAGGTGAGGCGTATGATATGAATAATACAATTACTTTTAAAGAAAATCCTAATGTCATGATATCTGAAGGTTCGTTTAGCCTAAAAGTTACATCCGTTGTTTTAGGGCAAACCACAGTTCAAAATATTTCCGATTTGAAATCTGTGAGTGATGGAACATGGGAAATGGTTAATAATGAACTCATAACAGAATCGAATGGAGAAGTTGGGAAAATGAAAATAGATGAATTAACAGAAAATTCATTAGTCTTATCTATAAAACGTCAAGAAGATTTATCACAAGCCGGTGCTACCATAATCTCTGATATAGACGCTATAGTTTACTTTGAGAAAATGTAAAGATTTCTAAAATTTTAAATTTAGGAACTCAATCATTTTTTAAATCAGCCCTTTTTAATCCTTATTTGAAGTATAGTTTTTTAAAAAATTCTTTAATTGTATTAAAACCTATACTTTTGAGCGATAGTTATTGAACTTATGGGATTTTCATCTAAAATTAAATCTAACTATGCTCCAAAGCGCTTGGCTGTTAAGCTGAACGCTAAAGGTGAGCAATTTGTGTTAAAAGGACATCCCTGGGTATTCTCAAATAATATCACCAAGATAAATGAAGATGCCAAATCCGGTGATTTAGCCATTGTTTTTAGTAAAAACAAAAATCGGGTAACCGGTTTGGGGTTATATGATGCAAATTCTCCAATCCGCATAAAAATGTTGCACAGCGGAACTCAAAAAGTTGAGATCAACGCTGGTTTTTTTCAAAAGCAAATAGAAGAAGCATTTATAAAACGTACCGGGTTATTAGAAACCAATACAAATAGTTACCGCTTGTTATTTGGAGAAAACGATGGCTTTCCGGGATTAATTGCCGATGTATACGCTTCGGTTTTGGTGGTGAAATTATATTCTGAAATCTGGTTGCATTATTTGGAAATCATTATGCCCATATTACAGGATGTGACAGGAGTTGAAACCATTGTTATGAGGTTAAGCAGAGGTTTAGAACAATCAAAATTACATCAATTAAAAAATGGAGATGTGGTTTATGGTAGCTTAAACAATGAGGTGGTTAGGTTTGTAGAACATGGTGTTAATTTTTCTGCTAATGTTATAAAGGGCCATAAAACAGGATATTTTTTAGACCATAGGGCCAACAGAAAACAAGTTGGAGTATGGAGTAAGGGAAAAACGGTGCTGGATGTATTTTCATATGCCGGTGGCTTTTCGGTCCATGCCTTATATAATGGAGCCAAAGAAGTGACGAGCTTGGATATAAGCAAGCAAGCTTTGGATATAGCTGTTCAAAATGGTAAATTAAATACCTATAGCGGAATCCATAAAACCATTGCAGGCGATGCTTTTAAAGAATTGGAAGAACTAATTAAAAATAAGATCACTTTTGATGTGGTTGTAATTGACCCTCCCAGTTTTGCCAAACAAGCCTCTGAAATAGTATTGGCTAAAAAAAAATATGCTCAGTTAGCTAAACTGGGGGAGCAGTTAACCGCAAAAAATGGTTTGTTGGTATTGGCTTCCTGCTCCTCAAGGGTATTAGCACAAGACTTTTTTGATATTAATGATAAGATTTTGACCTCAGTAAAAAGAAGCTGCAATTTGGTTTTGAAAACCGGGCATGATGTTGATCATCCTGTTAGTTTTCCAGAAGGGGCTTACTTAAAATGTGGATATTATCGTTTCTCTGGTTAAAAAGTATTTTCTTATGCATGCATAATATTTATTATATTTGTGTACTAAGTTATTTTTCATGCAAACTAAACTTACAGACCTTCTTCAAATAAAATACCCTATTATTCAGGCCCCCATGTTTTTGGTATCTAACACAGCTATGGTAACTGAAGCTATGAAAAGCGGTATTGCGGGCTGTGTTCCGGCACTAAATTACAGAACCTTAGATGGTTTAAGATCAGCAATCAAAGAATTAAAAGCAGCTAAAGTTACTGGTGGTTCTTTTGGATTTAATCTTATAGTTAATAAATCTAACACTAAATATAAAGGGCAATTGGAGGTGATTTGTGAAGAAGGCTGTGACTTTATAATTACATCTTTGGGGAGTCCTGAAGAGACCATTAATCAGGCTCATAAATCCGGAATAAAAGTTTTTTGTGATGTGGTTGATTTAAAATTTGCCAAAAAAGTTGAAGCATTGGGAGCTGATGCTGTTATAGCAGTAAATAATAAAGCAGGAGGGCATAGAGGAGATAAATCGCCCGAAGATTTAATAAGAACATTAAGTTTAAATTGTAATATTCCAATTATTTCTGCCGGTGGCGTAGGGTGTAAAGCTGATATAGATAAAATGATAGAATATGGTGCCGAAGGCGTTTCGGTAGGAAGTCCGTTTATTGCCTCAGAAGAAGCTTCAGTAACAGAAGCATATAAACAGGCCTGTGTTGACTATGGGGCAGGTGATATTGTAATGACCGAACGCATTTCGGGAACACCTTGTACTGTAATCAATACACCCTATGTTCAAAAAATAGGAACAAAGGCAACCTGGGTTGAGCACCTGTTAAATAAGAACAGAAGGTTAAAAAAATGGGTTAAGATGATCAGGTTTGCTATTGGAATGCACGCTACAAAGCATGCAGCAACTAAAGCGACATATAAAACGGTATGGGTTGCAGGTCCAAGCATTGAATATACTAAAGCCATATTACCCACAAAGGACATTATTAAAAAACTGATTAATTAACCAAAGCTATATTGGCTTCCTTTCTTTTTTTTCTTTTTCCAACAAGTAATTCTAACGTTAAACTAACGGTTAACCCTCCCAAAGTTGTAGCGGCTACATCGGCAGCATCAAACTTATTATATTCTTTTTGACTGTCCAGGACTTCTTTTGCCACACCGGCAAGGGTTGATGCTCCCAAACTATACCAAAACGCTTTCTTTTTATTTTTAGTAGAAGTATAAACGATAGCATAAGTTGCTCCGGATATTAGTGCTCCTGCGGCAAAATGATATTCGCCGTCATTTGAAATAAATTGAGCTTGACTTAAACTGGTACATGTCAGGTATAGGGCTACAAAAAAGTAAAACGCTTTCATATTTTAAAATGGCTGGTTATGATTCTTAAATGTATACCTTATGAATTTATATGAACTAAATTTTCGACTTTATTTAGTTTTTATACGTTTAAGTGTTTGATTTTGAACTAAATTAGTTGGGTGAAATTTCTAAATATTTAGAGAAACTAAATAAATTGTATAATTGGGTTAGTATTTTTAACGACCTATTATAACCATAAACTGATTAAAATGAGTTACAAATCTATTGCTATCTGTTGTCTGTCTATTTGTATTTTGATGTCGTGTGGAAAAAAAGCATCTAAGGCCAAATTAAAAACCATAGAAAATATTAAAACACCGGGATTAGAACTTGTCTGGGAGACAGATTCTGTTTTAACAACCTGCGAAAGTGTGCTTTATGATAAAGAGGCTCATGTAATTTATGTGTCCAATATTAATAATAACCCCTGGCAAAAGGATGGTAATGGTTTTATATCAACTATGAACACCAATGGTGAGATCATACGGTTAAAATGGATAGAAGGATTGAATGCACCTAAGGGAATGGGAATTTCAAAAGGTAAGCTGTATGTCAATGATATTGACGAAATAGTTGAGATTGATATTAAGGAACAGCACATTTTAAACCGGTATAAGGTAGGAGGAAATCCACAATTAAATGATATTACGGTTGCCGATAATGGCATGGTGTTTAGTTCCGGCTCCGGAACTAGCATAATATATAAATTAGAAAACGGTAACATTAGTGAGGTTGTCAAAGTGGGAGAGGGAAGACTTAATGGACTTTTAGCTCAAAAAGAAGGCCTGTATTTTATTGATTCGGGAAATCATAATTTTGGACACTATGATTTTAAAGATAATAGAATCAAAATATTAACGGAAGATATAGGGCATGGCGATGGTATTGTCAGGCTTGAAAATGACGATTTTATAGTTTCAAATTGGAAAGGGGAGGTGTACTATATATTTGCTGAAAACTGGACTAAAACTAAGCTTTTAGATACTAAAGATCAATCTGTTTATGCTGCTGATATTGATTATATTCCGGAAACCAAAACACTTTTAGTGCCTACTTTTTTTCATAATAGAGTTATGGCATATCGAGTAAATAATTAGTTATTATTATTATGTTAAAACCATTTTTTTGAGCATATATTTTATTAAGTTTATATTAAATTTAAAACAAACAAACATGAAAAAGAAATTGCAATTTGCAGCAATCATTTTATTGACTGTCATTTTTTATAACTGTGGACCTTCCATTAGAGTAATTGATACCTGGAAAGCTCCGGATATCAGTTCAGTAAAGAGTGATAAGATTTTAGTTATGGCCAGAATGGACGACCTGGCGTCCAGGCAGCTTTTTGAGCAGGAAATAGCTAATAAACTTCAAAAAAATGGTATGAATGCCATTGCCAGTTATGTACAATATCCTTCTATAAAGTTAAATAAGAAAGTATCTGATGACGAAATTGGCAACCAGGTCAGTAAATTGAAAAAAGATGGGTTTGAAGCCATTGTTTTAACGGTTGTAAAGGATGTAAAAACAGAAGTTATAACCAGTGAAACCGGAGGATATGTTGCTGGAGGATATTATCCGCTACACTATGGGCATTATGGTGGTTTTGGCCGTTATTACGGAACGTTTTACTCGCCATATGGTATAGGAGGGACATACATGCCGCGTTCACAAAGAACTTATGAATCTGATATTTATAAACTGGAAACGGTAATCTATGACTTAGATAGAGATGATAACAAACAGCTTGTTGCTGTAGTATCCTCAAAAATAACAGATCCAGCTTCAGCTTCGGCCGTTGCCGGACCCTATGCTAAAAAAGTCTTAGGTCAATTTAAATAGTTAGTGGTACAAACATAAAACTTTAAAGATATAGCTACCGTTTTAAAATGTTTTTGGTTTTAAAACGGTAGTTTTTATATTATATATAGCATATAGGCGTTAAAAACCCTTTATGATATGTATTCTTTTATGAGCAACTTATTTTACAGGAATGTAAAATTCGGTTTTAAGCTTCTCTTCTGCAATACGTTCTGGATGACTAATATACCGCTCTCTAACAGGTTCATCACGCAGTTCATAGTCATTATTTAAAAGCCAATCGTTAAAAATATAATTATATACCGCTTCAAAATGTTTGTAAGACCCTTGATATAAAAACACAGCAAATTTACCCCCTTTTAAGGTTTTAACACCGACATCACCTACCGGTTTTGCATTTTTATGAATGATTAAGCAAGCATCATATCTAATTTTAGTCTCGTCGGTAACTTTTGGGTCATCATAGGGTAAGCCAAAATGTTGAATGCCCTTTGTAAATAACTTTTGCTCCTTGACCTGATTCCAAAGTTTTTCCCAGGCCCCTGAATAATCAAGGGATTGGTATGCACCTTGCATGCGGTAATACAAGCATTGCTTATCTTCAACGGTTTGAATTTTTGGCTTTTTTATATTTAACTTTTGATCTGTACTAGGCATGGTTTTCATAATGTTCGATGTTTTGATTGTGAATGATTTATTTTTTCGATAGGACGAAGGTGATACCCCAAAATGTATTTTGAAAGCTTTTGATAAGGATGAAGGGGTTTCATACCCTATACTAAATGCAATAGCTTCAATATCTAAAGCGGAATATCTTATCATCTTAGCAGCAGCTTCCAGTCGCGTTCTGGAAATATATCTGCCAATGGGCTCTCCTAATAAGGCCCTACTAATACGGTGAAAATGAAACGGTGAAACATGTGAGATCTCAGCAAGCGTTTTTAGATCTATTTTACGATCTAAATTAGTATTGATATATTCAATAATAACATTTAGTTTTTGTTCGTAAAGCGCTCTGTTACTTTGTTTAGTTGTCATTGTTATGTATTAGTGCCACAAATATATCCTGAAACTAAGATAATCACTTTTCCAATCTTGCTGAGTTTGGGGGTTCTTAAAGTTTATGTTCCAATCGTTTTGTATTTTTACAGGACGAATTTTAAAAATGAGTTTTTTAATGGCATTATCAAGAGAAGATGTTTTGGCCAAAGCCAATGCAATTTGCAAAAATACTTTAATGGAGACTTTAGATATTGAGATCATTGATTTTGGAGATGATTTTGTGTTAGGTAAAATGCCTGTAACCTCAAAAGTACATCAACCAGATGGCGTGCTTCATGGCGGCGCAACTGTTGCTTTAGCTGAAACAATGGGAAGTTTTGCTGCAGAAATTTTATCAGATTTGGGCAAAGTATTCATTAGAGGAATAGAGATTTCTGCAAATCATCTAAAAAGTGTTAGAGCTGGATTTGTATATGCCAAAGCCACCTATTTGCATAAAGGTAGAACAACTCAACTATTAGAGATAAGAGTTACAGATGATCATGATAATTTGATTTCGTTGTGTAAATTAACTACTATTGCACTGCCAAAATCGAAATAGAATACATGACATCAGAAGATTTTTTTGAGTTTGTTACAATACATTACAACAAGCACTTACCATTTGTAACGTATAGAAAACCCACTGAATCAAAGGTTAATGGTATGTTTCAGGATACAGATGAATTATTTTTTATAAAAGATTTTACTGAAAGAGGTTTTGTGTTTTCACCGTTTAGTCATGCTGAAAAAACAGTCTTAATACCGGAAAAAAACTCTAAAGTTCTTTCAACAGTATTTTCCCCATCAGGTACAATTAAGACACCGGAACTCTCAGATTTAAGTTTATCAGATTCCAAAGCCTATCATATTAACCTGGTGAAACAAGGCGTTGAAGCCATTAAAAATTCAAACTTAAAAAAGGTTGTTTTGTCCAGAAAAGAAGCCGTAAATCTTTCAGAAACTGACCCTGTTGCTATTTTTAAAAGGCTTTTAAATACCTATAAATCTGCATTCGTATATTGCTGGTATCATCCAAAAGTAGGGCTATGGTTAGGGGCTACACCAGAAACATTAATTAAGGTAGAAGGGCGGCGTTTTTCTATAATGTCTCTGGCAGGAACACAAGACTATAAGGGGAGTTTAAATGCCAATTGGGAAGATAAAGAAAAACAGGAACAACAGTTTGTAACAGATTTTATAGTTGATAACCTAAAGCCTTTGGTTGAGGACTATGAAGTTTCGGGTGTAAAAACAGTAAAGGCAGGTAATCTCATACACTTAAAGACTATAATCTCTGCCCGTTTAAAGTTTGATACCCCATTAAAGCAGGTGATAGAAGCTCTGCATCCTACGCCGGCGGTGTGTGGGTTACCAAAAACTGAGGCCAAAACATTTATCTTAAACCATGAAAACTATGACCGTGAATTTTATACCGGTTTTTTAGGAGAATTGAATTTTGAGACTGTTTCAGAGTCCAGGTCAGGTAGGCGAAATATTGAAAACAGAGCCTATGCAATGACCAGAAAAAGCACACAGCTTTACGTTAATTTACGCTGTATGCAACTTAAAGACCAACAGGCTATAATTTATATAGGAGGAGGCATTACACAAAGTTCTGTTCCGGAAAAAGAATGGCAGGAAACGGTTTCAAAATCTTTAGTGATTAAAAATGTTTTATAACGCATTTAATTAACGCCCTATTTCTTATTTTTGAATATTGAAATAGTAATTTTAAACTTGAAAAAACACGTAATAGTTGTTTATTGAAGGGTTTAGCTGAGATGTATTTAGATACTAAAAGAGTTACTAAATATTGAAAGTCTCAATTACCCTTGAACAGGTTGTAGAATTAACTATGTAGTATTTTATTCTAAGCAATTCATTTTTAATGACTTACCCTAAAATTCCTCTTGCGCAAACTGTAATTCAGTTGTGTAAACTAAAGGGGATAAAGCATATAATAATTTCTCCCGGAAGTAGAAATGCACCTTTGACTATAGGTTTCACACATGATGACTATTTTAAATGTTACAGTATAATTGATGAGCGATGTGCTGCATTTTTCGCTTTAGGTATTGCTCAGCAGACACAAGAACCTACGGCAGTTGTATGTACCTCAGGTAGTGCATTACTAAATTATTACCCGGCTGTGGCTGAGGCGTTTTATAGTAATATTCCGTTAGTTGTTTTATCGGCAGACCGGCCTAAACATTTAATAGGCGTTGGAGATGGACAAACCATAAATCAAAAACATGTTTTTGAAAATCATATTCTATTTTCGGCTAACCTGAAGTTGGATATAAAAGAAGCCAAAAACACTTTAGAAGGGGAGGACTTGCCCATTTTAAAGAACCTGGAAAATAAGGTTGAACGTTTACTGGGTTTGCAAAAGGATATTCAAACGTATAACGAAGAATATATTAATAAGGCTATTAATGCAGCAATTATAGATAAAGGCCCTGTACATATAAATATCCCTTTTGATGAGCCCCTGTACGATAGGGTTAACACATTAAGTGTGTCCCCAAAGACTGTTGATACTGAGGCAGAAACCTCAGATATTGAAGATTATATTTTAGAATCCTGTTTAGAGGAGTGGCATGCTGCTTCAAAAAAAATGATTTTAGTAGGTGTTAATTACCCGGATCAAATAGAAAGAAAGTGGCTTGATAAATTGGCAGAAGATGCTAGTGTTATAGTATTAACAGAAACCACTTCAAATTTGTACCACTCTGGTTTTTTCCCAAATATAGACCAACTCATAGCACCGTTAACTGAGGCCGGGCAAGAAGATTTGCAGCCAGAAGTATTGGTGACTTTTGGGGGTTTAATTGTTTCAAAAAAGATAAAACAGCTTTTGCGCAAATACCGACCAAAAAGCCATTGGCATATTGATCCTAAAAAGGCTAATGATACATTCTTTAGTTTAACTAAGCATATTAAAGCCGATCCGAATCAATTTTTTGAAGCCTTTTTACCTAATGTTTTAAACGCTTCAAAAAGCGTGTATAAAGCTGAGTGGATTAAAGTAAAACAAAGGCGATTACAAAAGCATAAGCGTTATGCAGAGCAAATTCCCTTTTCAGATTTTATGGTATTTAATAAAGTGTTGAAATCTGTTCCGGATCATCACATTTTACAGGTTGGTAATAGCTCAGCAATTAGATACACACAATTATTTGAAATTAACAATACGCTGGAAGTGTATTGCAATAGAGGTACCAGTGGTATAGACGGAAGCACTTCTACGGCCATTGGTTGCGCTGTATCAAGAAAGAAGCCCACCGTTTTTATTACCGGGGATTTGAGCTTTTTGTATGACAGTAATGCATTGTGGAATAACCATATTCCAAATAACTTCAGGATTATAGTGATTAACAATCAGGGAGGTGGGATTTTTAGGATTTTACCGGGACATAAAAATACTGAGAATTTCAATACCTATTTTGAAACCAATCATAAGTTTTCGGCTAAGCATTTGTGTGAGATGTATGGGTTTGTATACCATGCTGTTTCCAATGAAGAGGATTTGGACTTTGCGTTACAATCGTTTTATTCAGAAGATAGATCTCCCGGGTTATTGGAGATATTTACACCCAAAGAAATGAACGACAGTGTGCTTCTAAAATATTTTGAATTTATTAAATAATAATGTGACTTTTCCGTAAGTGGTGTGTCTTAAATTTAGTTATCTTTAAAAACAGTTATTATTAAATATTTTACAAACACATTAAAAGGACAATCATTATGAGTAAAAGAGATGAACTTATTGCAAAATACGCTGCAGATTTAAAAGACAAATGTGGAGTTGAGGCAGATATGGATTTACTAACTAAAGTTACAATTGGTTGTGGCCCATCAATATATAATGCAGACTCTTCAACTGTTTCTGGTTCTGACGAATCAGAATTAGCAACTGTAAAAAGTAATTTCTTGATTAAAAAATTAGGATTAAGTGATAGTGCTGATTTAGACAAAGGTATTGCAGCAGTTATGGAGCAGTATGGTCAATCAAACAGAAATAAATACAGAGCTGTTGTTTATTATTTACTGACTAAGCATTTTGGTAAGGAATCAGCATACTAAAACCTATATAGGTTTATAATATAATAACGCTACATCAAGTAGCGTTTTTTTTTGCTCTGAATTTACAGGTATTGAGCTACAATTTCAATATGGTTTTTATGACCATCTATAAAGTCAACTTTCTTTAATATCATTACCTTTGCATCATGATAAAATTAGGACAGGTCAATACACTTGAAATACTTCGCGAATCGAATCATGGTGTATATTTAATAGATGATGAAGATAATGAGGTTTTACTTCCCAACAGGTATGTACCGGAATCATTTAAGATATGGGATAAGCTGGATGTTTTTGTGTATTTGGATAATGAGGAACGTCCGGTAGCCACAACAGACATCCCCTATATAAGGCGTGATGATTTTGCCTTATTACGTTGTAATCAAATAACAGATTATGGCGCGTTTTTAGATTGGGGCCTGGTTAAAGAACTATTTTGCCCATTTAAAGAACAAGCTTTTAAAATGAAACCGGGAGGTTGGTATTTGGTACACTGTTATTTAGATGAAAAAACAAACAGGTTAGTAGCATCAAGTAAAACCAACAGGTTTTTAGATAATAAAACGCTAACAGTTAAACTGTTTGATGAAGTAGATTTAATAGTATCGCATCCATCTGATATCGGTATGAATGTTATAGTGAATAAAACACATTCAGGTTTAATTTATAAGGACAATATTTTCAAGGATATCAGTGTTGGAGATAAACTAAAAGGGATCGTTAATAAAATTCGTCCCGGTAATAAATTAGATATCACTCTGGGACAGGTAGGATATCGCAATATAGAGCCTAATGCAATGCGTATAGTACAAGAGCTCCAGGATAATAGTGGTTATTTAAACCTTACGGACAAATCAAGTCCGGATGCCATAAAAGATCGCCTTCAAATGAGTAAGAAGAACTTTAAAAAAGCTGTTGGGACTTTATATAAAAAACGTCAAATTGAGATTAAACCGGATGGTATTTATTTAGTCTGAGTAGGTTATCATTTCACCTTTTACTTTATCGTACACCTTGTAAATAGCTTCATCTAAACAACTGTATATAATGTTTTCAGAAAGACAAAATGAGCGTTCAATTTCAGCACTCATTTGACTGGCTAGATCATGTGCTACTACAGCATAAGTATGTAAATTTTCAATTTTATTAACAATAGATTTGGCATCCAGAATATCCACTGAATAGGAGTTTATACGATTGGATATAATGCCAAAAGGCCTGGAAACACCAAAATAGTCAATCAGGTCATCCAGGATCCCAGTAGAATTATGAATATCAATATGTACCCCTTCATTAAACTCTATAATTGCAAAATGGCTAAAATAAAATACGTCACCCAACGCTTTGTTTGTTGATTTTACAACATGGTTTGAAAAAACAGATTCAATGGTTTTCATCTTAAACTAAATTATATACTTCTTATGTCGTTTTTTAATTGGTTAGAAGTTATAATTATGGTTCAATGGCCTTAACTGATCAAGACTAAAATGATTGGCAAAATTACATTAAAATAGATATAACGGACGTTAATAAATTGTTAATCATAGGCTTTAAAGATATTATCATATTAGTATAAGATGTATTACGAATCTTTTACAGGATGGGGGATAGACCCTTCAATTTTAGTATTTTTGTCTTATGATTAATGAAGATACCATAGTGGCATTAGCTACTCCATCAGGGGCCGGAGCTATTGCAGTAATTAGATTATCCGGGAAAACTGCGGTAGAGATTGCAGACCAATGCTTTCAATCTGTTACAAGTAAAAAAAAGCTTGATGATCAAAAAACGCATACCATCCATTTGGGGCACATCATGGATGATAACAGAACTATTGATGAGGTATTGGTATCGGTCTTTAGAAATCCAAATTCTTATACAGGAGAAGATGTTATTGAAATATCATGTCATGGCTCCAGTTATATACAACAGGAAATCATTCAATTGTTTCTTAGAAAAGGCTGTAGAATGGCCACGGCCGGAGAGTTTACCTTACGTGCGTTTTTAAACGGAAAATTAGACCTGTCACAGGCAGAAGCCGTGGCAGACCTTATTTCAAGTGATAATGAGGCCAGCCATCAAATTGCTATGAAGCAGATGCGAGGCGGTTTTTCATCTGAAATTGCTAAGCTCCGAGAAGAGCTTTTAAACTTTGCGTCTCTTATAGAATTGGAGCTTGATTTTGCGGAGGAAGATGTGGAGTTTGCTGATCGGACCCAGTTTAAAGATCTCATAGATCGTATTATGTTGGTTCTAAAACGATTGGTAGACTCGTTTGCTGTTGGGAACGTTATTAAAAATGGTATTCCCGTGGCTATTGTAGGAGAACCCAATGTGGGGAAATCAACCTTGCTGAACGCTTTGTTAAACGAAGAACGCGCTATAGTATCTGATATAGCAGGAACCACCAGAGACGCTATAGAAGATGAAATATCTATTGGAGGTATAGGTTTTAGGTTTATAGATACAGCAGGTATAAGAGATACTCAAGATGTTGTAGAAAGTATAGGTATTAAAAAGACCTTTGAGAAGATTGACCAGGCACAGGTAATTATCTATTTATTTGATGCCGAATCCATTTTTGCCCAAAAATCATCTATTGAAGCCATAGCAATTGAAATAGAAAAAATTAAGAACAAATACCCCCAAAAACCTCTGGTGGTTATTGCTAATAAAATTGACGCTATTTCAGAAAAAGAGCTGCATGAGCTTACAGCGAGTATTAAGGATATCAAACTTATTTCTGCCAAAACCAAGAAAGGGGTTGAAGCACTTAAAAACACCCTGTTAGGCTTTGTAAATACAGGGGCCTTAAGAAATAATGATACCATAGTTACCAATACCAGACATTATGATGCCTTGTTAAAAGCACTGGAAGAAGTTGCTAAAGTAAAAGAAGGATTAGACACCGGATTGTCGGGTGATTTATTAGCCATAGACATCCGTCAGGCCCTGTATTATTTTGGAGAAATAACAGGCGAGATATCTAATGATGATCTGTTAGGCAATATTTTTGCTAATTTTTGTATTGGCAAATAGACAGTAATTTTATTTGATGCTATTTGGTGTTAATTAGTTGTAAATCAAATTGTTGTTGAAAACTTTTTGGTTTATAATTTCTTTTTATATCTCATTTTTAGTACTTTTTTGTGTCTCATGTGTGTCTCAAAAATGCCGAGACACAAAAATTTGTGTCGCAATGATAAAAGCTCATCTAAGAAAGAAAAAATTAAAGTCGGGAAAGCAAAGTCTTTATATCGAATATTATAAAGGCTTCAAAACCCTAGCTAATGGTAAAATAAGACATCTCAGAGATTATGAGTACTTACAACTTTATTTGATTGAGAACCCAATATCTGCTGATGAAAAGAAAAAGAACAAAGAGAAACTTGAATTAGCTAAACAAATATTGGCAATAAGACAAGCAGATATTTATCAAGGAAAATTTAAAATCCAAAATACCCATAAGGGTAAGACAACATTATTGGATTTTTATGAAATGAAGAAAGAAGAACGTTATCAAACCAAGGGTAACTATGATAATTGGGATGCTGCTCAAAAACACTTAGAGAAATATTGTCCAGAACATATTACCTTTAATGATGTTGACGTAGATTTTATTAAAGGGTTTAGGAAATATCTCGATACGGTTGCTGTTACTAAAAGTAAAAAAAGATTATCGCAAAATACTAAGCACACTTACTTTAATAAATTCAAAGCTTGTTTAAATGCCGCGTTTGATGAAGGTTATTTAAAAGAAAATCTAATCAAAAAAGTTAAAGGGTTCACAATGGGTGAATCGACGAGAGAATATCTTACCTCTGATGAGCTTCAAAAATTAGCTGAAACGCGGTGTTCTATTCCTTTGCTAAAGCGTGCCTTTCTTTTTTCAGCTCTGACAGGGATTCGGTGGTCTGATGTTAATAAACTAAAATGGTCTGAGGTACGAGAAGAGGGGATAGATAATTCAGGAAATGACATTTACCGTATTGTATTTCAACAAAAGAAAACGGATGGTGTTGAATACTTGTATATATCTGAACAAGCAAGAGAGCTCTTGGGGAAAAGGCAAGATTCTAAAGCACGCGTATTTAAAGGACTTCGTTATAGTGCTCATATGAATCTTCAATTATTGCGATGGTGTATGTTTGCAGGTATAACTAAACATATTACATTTCATTCAGCTAGGCATACAAATGCAGTCTTGCTTTTGGAAAATGGAGCAGATATTTATACGGTTTCTAAGCGATTGGGACACAAAGAAATTAGAACCACAGAAATATATGCCAAAATCATAGACAAGAAAATGAAGGAAGCTGCTAATTTGATTCAAAAATTAGAACTGGAATTAGATGGGGTAGAATGAAAATAGCCGTTCCTTAGAGTAGAAAAATTAATTCTTTACCGTTTCTATTGTTAATAACTCAAAAACAGTCTAAATATCAGACTTTAGAGCAATTTATATTATAGCCAAATGGTATCAAATAATTTCATAAAAAATTATAGTTTATTATTGTAATGAAATTTATCTTAAATTAAGTTAAATTGTTGTATATAAGTATTTTGTGAATAACTAATAAAGCTAGTTTCTTCTTTCATTATCCTATTTTTATACTTTTATTTCCAAACACCCAAAAGGGAAAAACAAAAGCGCTTTTGTTCATTTTATAAACTTTAAAACAAATTAGAATGGACAATTTATTAATTCTTGAACGATTAGATCGTTTAGAAAAACTGCTCATAGGCCATAAGGAAGTATTGACCTTTGATGAGACCTGCGATTATACAGGTATATCAAGGAGTTATCTCTATAAACTAACATCTTCCGGCAAGATTCCGCACTCCAAGCCCAATGGCAAAATGCTCTTTTTTGAGAAGAAAAAACTGGTGGATTGGTTACTCCAAAACAACCGGAAATCAAAACAGGAGCTCGAAGCAGAAGCCTTGATTTATACCAATCGCAATAAATTAAGATAAGGGTATCCATAAGAAAAACTATTAACATGAAACAGATACCATATATACGTGTGGGTACATCCTATTATAAAAAAGTCAAGGCACCTACCATAGCAGGTCATTTTAATGAAATCTTAGTGCCTTGGAATATGGAAACTATCAAACAAGACCATGGCAAGGACCACCTAAGCAAAATACCCAAATATGATGGATTCACCTGTATTCCAAATCATATAGATTTTAAACAGGAATATCTGGGCTTCTATAATATTTATTACCCACTAGGGAAATCTCCCAAGGAGGGTGTTGTTTCAAACTCCCTAAAGTTTGTAAATCATATTTTCGGAAAGCACTTTGAATTGGGGTTGGATTATCTACAATTATTATATCAAAAGCCCATACAAGTACTACCCATTTTATGTTTGGTTTCCAAAGAACGTTCCACAGGAAAAAGCACCTTTTTAAAATGGCTCAAGGAAATATTTGAGAACAACCTCACTTATTTGACCAATGATAGTTTCAGCAGCCAGTTCAACGCAGATTGGGCCAATAAACTCTTAATATGCATTGATGAAGTCCTGTTCAACAAAGAAGAACTGACCGAACGTATAAAATACCTGAGCACAACCAATATCAACAAACTGGAAGCGAAAGGAAAAGACAAGCGGGAAGTTGAATTTTTTGGAAAGTTTATACTCTGTAGTAATAATGAAGATAACTTTATAAAGATAGATGCCAATGAAACCCGGTTCTGGGTTATAAAAGTACCAGTGTTGGACAAAGAAGATACCCATTTCTTAGAAAATTTGATAACAGAAATACCAGCATTTCTGCATTTTCTAGCGAACCGTAAGATGCATTCAGAACATGTAACCCGTATGTGGTTTACACCAAATCAAATAAAAACAAAAGCCCTGACCAAGTTGGTACAGAATAACCGTAATCGGGTAGAAAAGGAACTGGCCAGTATTTTATTGGATGTGATTGAAAAGTTTGATTTAGAAGCAGTAGATCTCTGCCCAATGGATGCATTATTGGCTCTCAATAGAACCCGGGTAAAAACAGATTTAACACAGTTACGCCGCTTGCTAAAAAAGGACTGGCAACTGACCAATAAAGATAATTCAAATAGCTATCAAAAATTTGTGATTTGGACTGATGGCGATATGACTATGGTAGACGCCAAAGGAAGGTATTTTACAGTTCAAAAGGATTTTTTAGTCCAAAATTTTGATGAAACGATGACAGAATAGATGAAGACATGTATTTATTGATGCTACGGTTGTCATCAAACCGTCATCATTCTGTCATCAAAAAAAATAATGATGACAGCATAATAGAGATAAAAACTAAAAATGATGAAACGATGAAAAAATGATGCTGGGTCAAAGCTAGTATTGATAAGGCTTTACAGGGAAAATCATCAAAAAATAGCCTAAAACACACTTGCTTATGAAAAGAAAGATAAACTGTGAAACAGCCCGTAATTTTTACGTGCTAATGGCCCTGGAAAAACTCGGGCACTTTCCCAATCGGACAACGGAAAAAGAAGCTTGGTTTCTAAGTCCTTTCAGGTCAGAAACCCAAGCCTCTTTTAAAGTCTCTTTGACTAGGAATAGGTGGTACGATCACGGAATGGGAATAGGGGGTAATGTCATAGATTTGGTAAGCAGGATTCTAAGATGTACAGTAAAAGAAGCCTTGGAGTTTTTAAACAATGAAATTTCTCATTTTTCTTTTCAACAGCAACCCATTATTCAGCAAAGAACCGCGGGCATTACAATTACAAAAGTTCAAGAGATACAACACCCTGCTCTGATACACTATTTACAGACCCGAAGCATTCCATTAGCCATAGCAAAATTATACTGCAAAGAAGTTTGGTACACCTATAAAACCAAAACCTATTTCGCCATAGGATTACAAAATATTCTTGGAGGCTGGGAACTACGGAACAAAATCTTTAAAAACAGCAGCAGCCCCAAAACCTACACTTATATAAAACAAGGACACTCCCAACTGATAATAATGGAAGGCATGTTTGACCTGATGTCATTGGCCGTATTAAACAACGCCCAATTGCACACTTCGGATATACTCATATTAAATTCCACAGCATTTATAAAAGACGTTGAACAATACACAACCAACTATGAAATAGTACAACTCTATTTAGACAACGATGCTGCCGGACAAAACATATCACATTACCTGACCAAAAAATTTAAACATATCAAAGACCAAAGCGCGAGTTATAAACATTATAAAGACCTAAACGAATTATTAAGAAATGAAAGGTGAGTTGACAAAAGACGATTTACAGTGGATGCCAGAACAGAACATACCACAGTACTTAAAAATTCCGACCGAGCAGTTACAAAAGTCAGATGCCATCCCTTTGGATATAAAAACGGACGCATCGGAAACAAAATTGACGTTGGGGAGGAATTCGAGATGTGTGTCTGTGGACACAAACTCGTTTGCTCCCGAAGGTCGCAAAGTAAAAAGAGTGTTTAAGGGCAAGGGAGACCTCGTAAAATTTCGATGTACAGCCTTTGAAAAGAAACTCCTAAAAATCAAAGCCGATAGAAGTGGTTTGAGCTTAAGCGAATATATAAGAAGAAGCGTATTGGGAAAAGAAATCGTAGAGCGTATGACAGATGAACATATAGAAATATACAAGATGCTCATTAAATACCATAACAATTTTAAATCCATAGGGAATATGTACAGAAAACGAAACCCCAAACTCACAGAAACGGTATACCAATTGGCAGCAGAAATCAAAAATCACCTTAAAAAATTACAAGCATGATAGGGAAGGGGAAAAGCATATCACTAGGGCATCCATGTCCTATGGATGGAACCAGGAGAAAGAAGCCGAAGTCATATTAAAGGACTATCTATATGGCGAAACCCCGACAGAAATCACAGAAGAATTCAGAATGATACAAGAGCAGAATCACCATTGTACAAAAAATACCCTCTCATTTGTCATAAGCCCCACCATAGAAGATGGTAAGGACTTAAACAAAAAAGAACTGGAAAACATAACGAGACAATTTCTAAAAGAAATGGAACTCAGAGAGCGACAGGCCATAGCCTTTGTGCATCAGGATAAGGAACACAAACACATCCATTTATATGTCAATCGTATAGATTTTAAAGGGCAGGCCTATAATGACAGCTTCATTGGCAAGCGCAGCCAACAAGCAGCAGAAAAAACAGCCGAACAAATGGGACTGACCACCGTAAGGCAAGTACAACTGGAAAAAGAGTTTAACCAAAAGGAAATACGGGAAGAGATAAAGCGCCGGCATGATCTGACCATGAAACTGTTTCAGCCCAAATCCTTTGATGATTACCTAAAGTCTATGGAAGCCAATGGCGTTAAGGTGATACCAAGTATAAACAACCAAAATAAATTACAGGGCTTTAGATTTAAATTTGATGGGCATAACCTCAAAGGCAGTGAAGTACACCGCCAGATGTCATTAGGTAACATAGGCAAGCAAATAGCAGGCATAGACGGAAACAGGATTTCGAAGGAAAACATAAAGAGTGTACAACTAGCGGGAAAAGTAGTTGACCTGACCCCAAACATCGTATTAAAAATAACCAAGTTCATCGTTAAAAAAGCCATACAACAGGGAATCGGATATTAGACAATAAACATCATGGGAAAATTAGAGGATTTAACAGCATTACTGGTCAATGAACTGGATGACTTTAAGACCAGTATAGAAAAAATGGAAACAATCAATAACCAGTTACATGATACCAAAGTCCAAATAGACGTATCAGAATACAAAAGCATAATCAAAGAACATCAACAGCAGATGCAATCGCATTTAAACGAGATTAAAAATTTTGAAAGGAGATTTAACAGCAAGATTGAGGATGCTAAAATATATCCTACTTGGGCGGTTGTTGTATTTATTTTATCGGTTTTGGTATCTGGATTTTTTTTAGTACATATTTATTACATAATTTAAGTTTACTAACTAACAAAGTGATTAAGTTTTATATAGTTTAATTAATGATTTTATAAATGGTTCAATTAGCAAAACCACTCTTAAAAGAATTTGTTTTCTTAACATTTATAAACTTGCTAAAAGCTTCAATGAACTCTGAAAAACCATCCGAATCTTTGATTACTCTACCTTCACCATTTTCTATAAATTTACCATTAGGATTACCATTATTATCAATCATAAAATATGAGGTGTGTAAATCAGCTATTCCTCCTGTAGTCAGCGTACCAGAATAAACAAGTACAGTTTTGGCCATATCTCCAGTGTCGACATCGGTTGATGAAGTTTCAGCAAATACCGTAAATTTATTATTATTTCCAGCTATAAAACTACCAAGGCCAGTTGTTAAAGTACCTTCTTCCTCATTAGTTACTTGTACTGTTAAATTAGAGTTATCCTGACTATAGAATTTAATCCTAGAGTCGCTCATAGGCCTACCGATTAAATCATTAGAAATATTACTTGAAAATAATATATTAGGGGATGATAAATATGAGTTTTCAATGTTAGGAGGATTATTGCCTGTATGTATTGGCATTCCCAAGTTAATCATTTCATCAAGAATATATTTTGGGATTAAGTCATTAATTTCATTTGATAATCCATCCCCATCATCGTCCCAAGTAATAGGACAACCATTAGAATCTACAGTGGTTTCAGACTGGGTATTAGGACATTGGTCTATATCGTCTCTAACGCCATCTCCATCGGAGTCTGTCCCTGTATTTCCGTTGTTAGTTGTTGTGAAATAAATATCCCCTCCATAGAAATCTTCATTATAATTATCATATGCAAATACTCTATACCAATATTCAGTATTTGGTTTCAAACCAGTTATTGTCTTTGAAATAGTCCCTGTTTTATATTCGTCATAATATAATTCATGCTTTAAAGAGGCTCCTGATTCAACCGCTGCTATTTGCCAACCTAATAATTTAACGGGATAAGAAGAATTAATAACTACTTGCCCTTTTAAGAGAACACTATTATCTGTAATTTGAGATGGTTGTAACGACACCAGTTGAGGGTATTGAGAAGAAGAGCACCCCCTGTCATCCACATTTTCTCCCTCAGGAGTTTCAGGACAAAAATCATTACTATTAGCCACCCCATCATTATCACTGTCATTCGAGCCATTTTCATCATCTTTAACACACCTTATACAATAACCTTCATTAGGGTCAGAGTTAGTAGAATCAAATATATTATCTTCAATGGATGGATGTTCCATAAAAAGTGATTTAGTAAAATAATCGGAACTATTCTTAGCACTACCTGTCCACCATGAACCTAATTTATCCTGCCCCCCTTCTCCTTGATTTAAAAACTGACCATCATATTCATGATGTGTCCCCCGATTACGATCACTGGAACGAAGACCCACAGGAAGTGCTGTAAACCCACTACTATTTGTTGAATTATCATTAGTAGACCAGTGATTTGTACCAGTTTCTCTCAACTCACTGCCTGCTTCGTACCTTCCTCCCAAAAAGTTAATCATCCTATCCCATTCGATTTTAGTTGGAATATGCCAATTTTCTGGACAAACATTTCTTTCATCGGTTACTACATATCTATTATAGTAATTACCATAAACTCTTTTGTCATACTTGCTGTAAGCTCCGCTTTGTGTATTCACCCAAGAATTATTATCAACTAAATAAGGTATTTCATCACCGTTATTATATTTAGTTGTTTTCAAATTCTGGGCCATCCATGTTTGGTCTCCGATTTTTATTGTCCTGTATGTATTTCCATCTATGTCATTAAGCGTACCATATGTAAGATTAGGATTGAAAACGATGTCGCTAAATAACTGAATCTGCTTGTCCAAAATTAAATCCTCCTCACTATATGCGTCAAAGTGATAATCGAATAAAGTCTTTTTGAAAATTCCCATTTTTACTCCAAAACCAAAATTAAATCCATTATACCCTTGTAGATTTAAGTACTTAAATGGAGATGGATACTCTACCTTTGCTTTTCCATATATCTCTGCATCAACATATGGAGACAGAACTTTATAAATTCTAAATTTAAGGACAGGTTTAAAATATACCTTAGCCTCTGCGTCCAAATTTACCAAAGGCTCAAAAAATTCTGTGTTTTTAATAATGCTCTTTTCTGTTTGCCAATTATTGCCATTTTGAGTGGTTATTTTTGTGTATACTCGATAATCTTGACTGCTTCCAAATTGTATACTACCATTAAGCTCAACGTTAACTCCTGCATAAAACTCAATTATAGGCTCAACTATTACAGGACCCACAGTGACATAACCAAAAGGGATTTTACCAATTTTCTTCTCTACAGAATTCTCAATTGTACCACCTACATGAGCAGTTAAACTCAGTTGATTGTTATAGATGACATCGAATTCTATTTTTTCAAAATTGTTACCGTTTAATTGTATATCCGCTCCAAAAGTAGGTGTAAGTGAATAGTCCCCAGAAATCCTCAATTGGTCATTCACGCTTGTATTATCTCCATCGGCGTCGAATAACACCTTTGAAATTGTAAAATTCAAAATTCTATTATTATTTTTCCCTGAAGTTTTACCAGATGATATAGTTATTCCTTCATCTAACCAAAATTCATCACCATCTAAGTTTGGAACAAGGCTTAATTGAGTTTGTTGGTTTAACCTTTCAAATGCTTCAATAATTGTGACAAAATCAGTCTCTAGAATAACTTGATTATTACTTTTAGTTATCTTTTTGATTTTTCTTAAAAACCCCGCTTCCTTAGTTCCAATTAAAATATCGTTTGGTTTTAAAAAAAGTATATCAGAAATGTCTTCTTTAAAAGCAAAAGTGAAGTCAATTGTATCGAGGCTTACAAAATAATCATCCATGATTCTTTCGTCAATTATATATGTGTTTTCAGAAAGTGTAAAATTTTCGGAATTCTGATCTAATTGAAATTCAGCTGAAATATCTAAATCCTTATCAATAAAAAAGTTTATGGGGTTCTCTGTTCCTGTAATTCCACCGGTCCATTTTTTAAAAACATATCCTTCTGAAGGTGTAGCTCTTAGAAATATCTCAGTACCTCCTTCAAATGTTCCTGAATCGTGAGCTATTGTACCACCTTTTATTGGGTTTACCTGCAGGTTTAAGTTAAATTGTGGTTTTTGTTGTGAAGATTCATCTTTCGAACAAGTAGTGAGAATAATAAATAATAAGACGAATAAGGAGTGTTTAATCCTGAAATTCATAATTGATTAGTTTTAATTAGGTTCAGTTCTCGAAAATTTTGGGTTGTTTTAACTATTGATAGCTGTAGGAGAAATCTAATTTAAATATTTAACAAAAACGAAAAACTTCTTTTCGAGAAAAGGTTATTATAATCGTTTAATAATTAATGGATTACCTAAAAATGGACATGTTAGGGCATTAGGCTTGTTAGCTTTAATATTTTAAAAATGAATGTATTTAATATTCTTAATATCAACTAATATTTCACCTCTGCTTTCCGTTATAGGATTTAATACAATTAATCTTATTTGATTAAAGCGATCAGGAGACCCATAACAGTTATTATTTAAAAAAGCCTTTTGGAGTGTAAAAACATTTCCGTCTTTTTTATAAAATTTTATAATACTTTTTTCGGGTTTAGACCCATATCCGCGCTCAGGACTATTATAAAAATCAATTAATTCAATTTTTCTTATCGTGCTATACTTTCTAATATCTAAATTTTGTCCTTCATAAACCCCTAATACTCTCATATAATTTTTATAGGGATGTTTGTCTACTCGCCCTCCACAAGTTAAATGTCCAAAATGACTAACGGATATTGTTTTACCATCTTTCAATGTAATTTTACATGGTACTTTTTCTTGAGCTTTTAAAAAAGGTGAGAAGCATAAAGCTAATAATAAAATAAGTTTTTTCATTCCATAATATTTAAATTACTGTTTTCACGCTAATTAACTTTTACTGGAATAAACTCAAATGGTATGCTATATCTTCTTGCCTCAATCTCATTTTTAGTAGACTCTTTTGTTAATAAATTAGTGATTGCTTTTTTACTAGAAGCTCCTTTGATATCTGAATCTATAAGTAAAGCAGTAGCAGTCAACTTGATTAAACTTGGTGTATCAGACACCCAGTAAATATTAGAAGTTACTAAACCATCTTCTAGAGCTTTAAGCTCTCCTAAAATCCAAAAATAACTTCCGGTAGAAACAAATAGATATGGAACACCATTATCGTGAACATAGTAGTAATCATATTTGTAATTATCATGCTTTGAGGACAGTAAAGCACTTCTAATCTTTTGATCGCTTAAAATGGAATTTCTTAAATTTTCAAATGATGTAGATGATAAATTTTGTCTTTGTATTTTTTTGTATTGATTATATTTCATTGTAATAAATGCAAAATAAATACGATCTCTTGACGAACCTTCACTTTTTATAGCAAAGATTGGCCACCATGCATGTGCACCAGTAAAAGCTCCTACAAGAGATTTTCCCTGTTTATCTAATTTGAATGGCTCTCGTGCAATGTATATCCCATCAGATCTTATTCCATGTGGTCTTAGGCTTTTACTATCAACAGTCAAGATGCTTTTATTTGAAATAGATGCTTTGTTAACTTTATTAGTTCTATTATTGTCTTCTTCATTAAATGACACTATGGTATTATCTTGATAGATTATAATATTAATTTCCGTTCTATCAATCATTAAAAAAGGTTTTGAGCCTTCAGGGTCAATTTCAACATGCTTTTCTGTTACTCTAAGGATTTTACAGTTTATTACTTCTTTATTTTTTAAATAAATTTTATCTGAATTCTGGCCAACACCTATAAATATTGAACCAAATAATAGCAAGAGTATAACCGTAAAATATTTTTTATTCATCTTAATCAATTTTTATAGTTCATAGGCTAATCGTAAAATTCGTATTCGTAAGCACGTACCCCGTAGTAAGAATCATCGGTTTTTTTAATCAGTCCCTTTGAATTGTATGATATTTTATATGTTCCTTTTTCTGATTTTTTATGCTCTGATATTTTTATTAATCTGTCATTTTTATCATATTTAAAATCTGTCACATACTTAAAATATCCATTATAATATTCTAGCAATCTCCCATTTTGAATTTTATATTGATATTCATAAGTGTTAGACCTTGGAGTTTCTTTTTCTGATTTATAAAAGCTTTTCTCTATATATTTATGGCCATATTTTTTTGTCACATTTGTTCCAACACTTTTATATTTTGGACTAATACTCACACTTATGTTTTTATAATTTATTGTTAAATAGCTTAATTTTTTTCTGTAGAACTCTCTGATAAAAGTAGTGTCTCCACTATACTTATATTGCGCTATTTCTGTTCTTTCTCCACCTAATAATCCTCCACTACTATACCTTTTCTTTTTAATTATTCTTTCTTGAAAGTCATACTCATACCTATCTTTACTTTCAATTTTTTCATTAATTGTTTCCAATTCTTGAATTAAATTACCATTCTGGTCATATTCCCATGTTTCAATGTGCTTTCGGTATAATGTAGGTGTTACCAGTGGTACTACCTGTGAATATTTTGTAGTGATTATTTTGATTTTGTTCTTTTTTATGTACTCTTTAGTTAGTAAACTCGGAAAAGAATAAGGTACATTAGGTCTTTCTTCTATATCACCAGCTTCTGAAATGATTTTATTCAAGTGCTTTTTTGCTAATCCAAGAACTTCTTTTTCATCTTTTGGGAAATACTCACCTTCTTTTTTCACAGATATTGTTTTATCATGGTTTTCATTAATACCTTCATCTGCTTCCTCTTCTGTAATTGAAGTTGTTTTTATATTTTTAGATTCATTAAAATTTACAACAGTATTATCATTATAAATAATAACAGAAACATTATCTCGATTTATTTTTAAAAACGGTTTATTTCCTGAAGGGTTAATCTCAATATGGTCAGCCGTAACCCTTAATATTTTTCCTTCAACAACTTCTTTACTTAATAAATAAATTTTATCGTTTTCTTGAGCAAAGGAATAAATAGAAAAACCAAGCAAAAAAAGTATTTTGATTATTAGTGATTTACGTTTAATCGAAGGCATTGTTATTTGAAAACAAAAATGACTATGTTTATTTAAAAATAGAGTTTCTACTTCCAATGTTTAAAATATATAGGTTCAGACTTTTTGATAATAGCTAATCAAAATTATTAATTAAGTAAGAGGGAAACAATACTAACATGTTAGTATTTTATCATAGCAAGTCAAAATGAAAAGCATATTTGTAGAGTTCTGTAAAGGTACTTGCATCTAATTTTTCAAAAATCCGTTGCCTATGTGTCTTTACGGTGTTTACCGAAATACAAAATTCATCTGAAATCTGTGGAGCGGTTTTCCCAATAGCCAATTCTTTAAGAACTTCTTTTTTTCGTTTTGTTAAAGACTGGAATTTTTTAAAATGCTTTTTAAAAAAAGTATGTTCTTCTAATACTTTTTCGATTAATACAACGTGATTTCTCAGGTCTTTGATAGGGTGGGTAATAGAAATTAACCCTAATTGAGATAATTTGCAGTTAGTAAAATACCATTCGTGATGTTTTCCATAAACCGCTTTAAAACGTTGAAAAAAACTAAATGATCTCGTATTATCTTTTTGTTCAACATATTTTTGCAATAAAGGAGGAATACTCAAAAATTCATCTGGATGTATGATTTTTTGTAACATGGGAACACCACCCGAAATAACTTCTTCAATAGGATGTTTGTATATGTTTTCTCCAGATTTGTCCATGAAACTCACAGAAAAATCCTTTAAAGAATTTACATGTAGAGATCCAGGTAAAAGGTCTCCTATTTCCTCAAGAGTCAATTTCTTTTTTAATAAGGAATCTATTTTGTAAATGGATTTATGTAAGGATTCTTGATCTTCTTTATGACTGGATTTACGACTCATTAATCTGGTTTAGCTTCACTGAAGTAATTAATGTAATCAACTCAAATTTTCATAAGTAAACAATACTAACATGTTAGTATTTTGTTATAGCAAATCAAAGTGAAATGCATATTTATAAAGTTCAGTAAAGGTATTAACTTCCAGCTTCTCAAAAATGCGTTGTCTATGTGTTTTAACGGTGTTCACCGATATAAAAAACGCACCTGAGATTTGTGGAGCCGTTTTACCAATAGCCAATTCTTTGAGTACTTCTCTTTCTCGTTTTGTTAAAGACTGAAATTTTTTAAAGTTTTTTTTAAAAAAAGTATGTTCTTCTAATACTTTTTCTATGATAGCTCCATGATTGCGTAAGTCTTTTACTGCGTGAGTAATAGAAACTAACCCAACATCTGACAATTTGCAATTAGTAAAATACCATTCATAGTGCTTCTTTCCTATACCCTTTAACCTTTGAAAAAAACTTATGTTGGAAGAAGCGTCTTGGTTTATGACATATTTTTGAAGGTGAGGCAAAATGGCTATAGTATCTTTATGATGTATGACCTTATCCATAATTTCATAACCTTCAGCTTTCACTACATCATATGAACATTTATAAACATCCTCTCCAGATTCGTCAAAATACTGTAAAGAAAAATCGTCAAGAGCATTTAAATGTAACGTACCAGGTAACAACTCTCCAATCTCTTGCAAAGATAATCTCTGTTTAAAAAGGGTATCAATTTTATAAATTGATTTGTGCAAGGATTCTTGTTCTTCCTTATGACTGGATTTACGGCTCATTAATTTGGTTGAATAATGCTATTTAGTAATAGTCTGACAAAATCAAAAACATTTAGGGTATAAAGCTCTAAAAATCAGTTTATGTGAGAAATAATTAATCCGTCAATTATAAGTTAACAAAAAACTAACCCCAATTTCTGATAAACATTACTAAGATTTAATATCTTTACGATACTATCAAATGATACTATCGTAAATGAAGCCACCATACCAGGTTACCGATAACATTTTAGAATTAGTTGTAGCTATTTCTGAGCGATTAGGGGAAATAAATGCAACTCATTTATATAAGCCACCAACCGAATTAAGAAAAAAGAACCGTATTAAAACCATACAATCCTCTTTAGAGATTGAGGGTAATACGCTAACAGAAGAGCAGATTACGGCACTTTTAAACAATAAACGAGTGATTGCACCACAAAAGGATATTTTGGAGGTTCAAAACGCTATAAAAGTATATGAGCAGCTACGAATGTTCAATCCAAATAAATTAAAAGACTTAGAAAAGGCTCACGCCATTTTATTGCATGGCTTAATTGAAGATGCAGGAAAGCTGCGAACTAAAAATGTTGGTATTGTTAAAGGTTCAAAAGTAGAACATCTTGCCCCAAGTGGAGATATGGTTAAGGGTCTCATGCATGATTTATTTAACTATCTTAAAACAGATAAGGATATTTTACTAATCAAAAGCTGTGTATTTCATTATGAATTTGAATTTATACATCCATTTTTAGATGGTAATGGACGTATGGGGAGATTGTGGCAAACATTAATTTTAATGCAACAATACCCGGTATTTGAGTTTCTACCAGTAGAAAGCCTGATTAAAGAAAATCAGGAGGAATATTATAAGGTATTGAGTATGTCTGATAAATCGGGGCATTCAACACCATTTATTGAGTTTATGCTAAACATTATACTTCAAGCCTTAGGAAACCTATTGAAAACCCAGAACAGAACACTTACAACGCGAGATAGGATTGAACTATACAAAGATATCATAAAGGACAACCAATTTAGTCGTAAGGACTATTTGCATAACTTTAAAGATATAAGTCAGGCAACTGCTAGTAGGGATTTAAAATGGGCTGTAGAACAACAAATACTGTCTAAAACCGGAGATAAAAGATTAACAAAATATCAATTTAGATTATGATGAAGTATAAGTTCATTGATTGGTAACACTATTTTATTTATTAACAATGAAAATGAAGAAAATATTACCAAGCTAAAAAAACAGAAGCTATTTTTTTGTGTCATATTTACACCTCATACTACTTAAACCCTTATAAAATAAGGAAAGTTATATATTGTATTGAGAAGTAACCTATATGAATCAACAAACATGAAGAATAAATGTTACATCTTAACTATATTTTCTGTGTCGTTCGTTACTTTATGTTCTCGAGCTTTTCTTTAGTAATTAATCGATTATTGATCTTTACTAGAAGAAATTTCGTTAGAAAGTATCATTTCTAATTCTTCAGCTTTGACATTTTTAGCAATAATTTTTCCGTTCTTGTCCAAAAGAAAATTTGAAGGAAGCGATGATAACTGGTATTGATTGTAAATACTATAATTTGGATCATGAACCTGTTTCCATGGAAGTTTGTCCATTTTGATTGCTTTCTTTAAATCCTTATGACTTTTATCAATACTTACACTAATAACTTCAAATTTTCTGTTTTTATATCGATTATAAATATCTACAATTTTTGGGTTTTCAATTCTACAAGCACGACACCATGATGCCCAAAAATCTATGAGCAGATAGATGCCTTTAAAATCTTTCAAGCTAACTTTAGAACCATTTAGCAGTGTCGTGTTAATATTAGGTGCATCTTTTCCTATTGAAGTTATTGAAGCTCTATGAATTCTAGCGGAAAGTGACTTACTCATGCCGCTATTTGGATATTTATCACGTAATACGATATTCATTTCTTTTAAAAAATCAAGATTTTTGTTTAGATCAAAATACTGCAATGCATCAAAAGCTTGAGCTGAAGCTCCCATATCTCGAACGGAGTCTTCCATAGCTTTTATAAAGCTTATCAAAATCTTTTCTTTTGCTATCTCTAGTTTCAAAAGTTTAGCTTTATCATTTGTTTTCATTGCCACGTCTAAATCTTTGATCAACTTTCCAAAATACTTCTCGTTAAGAGTTTTAATGGTTTGCTCAAAGTTGGACTCTACGGCATTTTGCGAGTTTATATTAATTTTATTGTCAATTATTAGGTCAATGAGCCCCTCTCTCTCAACAGCTATTCTTAACTTTTTGCCAGTGTTGGTTTCAATTAAATAAATAGAAGGTTCAGAGAATATGCTAGTAAATTTATTATCCGGATACTGAGAAAAATTGTTGAATGATTTAATTTTTTCCATTTTACCCTGATCATAGTTATACTTCTTGATTTGAACATGTTCAACTTTATTAGATGGTACTTTGATCTTAAAAATTGTTTGAGAGGACTGTGCATGTATTTGTCCTATTATCAATATAAAAAGGCACATTGTGGTTTGAATAAACTTCATATTTAAAGATTTTATTCAAACATAGGCACAGAAGTTCTTAGTTAGGTTCTCATTCGCGAATGTGGACTTATTTAGTTGAAAGAAAAGGGTTGTGATCTACGCTACTTAAATGAAAACTTTTATTTGTACTTCGATTTGAATTCTGTTGGTGTTAAGCCCGTTTTTCGTTTAAAAGCAGTATTGAAAGAAGATTTTGAATTAAACCCGACACTATACATGACTTCCAAAATTGTTTCTTTATTATCTTTTGGATTCATGAATCGCCGTTTTGCTTCAATAATTCTGTGCGTGTTTATGAAGTCCACAAAATTTTTGTCGTAATAATCATTTATTAGCTCTGAGAGCGTCCTTTTTGGTATACCCAACTCTTGACTTAGCGTTGTGATTGTTAAATCTGGATTTTCAAATGTTCGGGTTTCTTTAATATGATCTTCAAGTTTATTAACTATTATTTGGTTCTCTTTGAGTGTTGTATTTAATCTTTTTCTAGAAGACATTGATTGAGACAGTACAATATCTTCTTCTTTCAAACCAATTAAATTATTGGAAGACATAAAGCCTTTGAAATAGAGAATGTTTATTATTAAAAGGATTAATATAAAAACAAAATTTTCGGTTGGAATCAATTCTATATTTAAAAAGAAAAGCGTAGACTGTATTACATCTAAAGCTGTAGTGAATGAAAAGATTATTAAAACCCATTTTAGCCAATTTAAGCTTAGTGATTCTAATTTAGAATAATTGTCTTTGATTGCTTTTTTATATTTCGCTAACTCTAAAAAACAAAGTATTAAATATGTCAAGATATGCAGTGGGTAAAGTATATAAATATAGTTTTGAACAATGTGCTTTCCAAAAATTAATGATGTTGTAAGAACGATTAGCGATAGGGCAAAATGGTATAAATACTGAGGCTTTAATTTAAAATCCTTTTCAGTAATTGATTTACTATACATAAACAATAATGGGCCATATAAGAAACCATAAACGCAATTAATATTTTGAAAAAAATCAATAGCGATATCTTTACCTGCTAAAAAAAGACCTAAAACCTGAAAAGAAAGCACACTAATGATTGTTGCTAAAAGGTTATTGCTTTTTGATTTTCTTTTATTTGAATTAAGTATAAAAAAAGACAGTAATGTCCCTTGAAATACTATGATAATATAGATGACATTAGTATATGAAAGCATTAATTAAAAATTAAAATGACACATCACTTTTCAAATTTATATTCTGAGACTTAAACATTACTGTGTATGACGGCTAAACAAAAATAGAGCATTACTATTGCTATTTATCATATTTCAAATGATTTGGTTTTTGTTTTAATATATATTTTGGGTCTAATTAATAAAGCTTTAAAGACTAGACAACTTTTTATTGCTCTTTCTAATTTTTGTACTAAACTTGATTCAATCAATGTATTAATCTGTATATATACATGGATACCTTTTATTGCCTTTGGTTTAATGGATAACTCTTTTTTCACTACTAACTCTATATCTTTTAATGCTACACTATTTCTCTTTAAAATTGCGCTTATTGAAGTAGCTAAACAAGTTCCTAATGCAGCGACTAATAAGTCAGTTGACGAAAATTCATTTCCTAAACCTCCAAACTCTTTTGGTGTTTGGGTAATAATGGTTGTATCAGATTGATTGTGCTTCACAAAGCATTCTTTCGTACTGTTATATATAATTTTCAATTCAGTCATTAGCCATATTTAGTGTTTAGATAGTAGTCAAATAATACGTTTAATTGAAACGGTATATTGAAGTATAACAATGACTCCAAAAAACAGACAAAGTATAGATGTGATTGATCATAATCATTAAAAAAATACTATTCCAAAAAAGCGCTAAACAAATGATAATTATAAGAAAATAATTTAATAATTTATTTTTTATTTATCTACAAATATTAGACTTCTGTTAGTTATAGGCGTTCGAATTCATGCACTCGAACTATATTTTCTGAATTTTGTTAATTAATTAACACTTAATGTCCTAAAGTACCTATGGATAGGTTTATGTATCCGAATCCTAATTTCATAATTTCCGCTTCTCGTTTGGATTACAAGTCCTGATGTTGAGTCTTGAACAAAATAATGAGGAGCTCACGATCTATTGCTTAAAACAAACATTAGTAAGATCTAATATCTTTGTGATACTATCATAAAGGACAACCAATTTAGCCGTAAGGATTATTAACAATATTAGTCAGACTACAGCCAGTAGGGATTTAAAATGGGCTGTAGAACAGTAAATTTCATCTAAAACCGGAGAAAGGATTAACTAAATATCTAGGCAAATAATCTAAAATTGTCCCGAATTTGCACCTTTTTTTTGAATGTCCGTTTTGTGTCATAATGCTATTTTTTAGCGTCATTCCGAATTTATTTCGGAATCACATTAAGTTGATTGTTAAATTATTATAATGAGAACCTGAAACAAGTTCAGGTTGATGTAGCTCTTTATGATTGATTAAGGATATTTAAGTTTTTTTTAACAAAAATTCTTATCAAATGTTAAGTTTTAGTTAAAAAACGACTAAAGGGCTTAAAGTAATTTCAACGAATATTTTATGTAGTTCAGCTATAGTTAACATATGGTAAATTTAAAAGGTTAGACTAATAATACTTTTATTTATTAAATAACCTCTGAAAACCTACGGATAATTATGGAATTTATAATGAAAGAAAGTCTGGCTACTGATGAAATAATTATATGGAATTTAAATGTTGAAACTTTAATTTTTGACCTTGCAAGTTTGAATTTTGGTAATGCAAATGTGACGAGCTGTAGTTTTAAAAAATTTACAGCTTTAATTAAATATTGTTTTAGAGGGTATTTTATAGAAGCTCTTAAAGAATTTGAAGAATTTTTAAACAATAGGTTTTTTCGTGTTAAAAATAGCATTTATCATATGGAAATAGTTCTACCTATTCATATAAATAATAAGAATTTCACCTATTCATTATTAAAAGTTATACCAGAAACTAACAAAGGTAAAATTAAAGACTTTTGCTTTGTTCTAACACCAATTAAGGAGTATAATAATGAAGTTATAAGTATGCAAGTATTCAAGAGCTTCGTAAAATGCAATAACACTACAACGTATGTCAAGAACCGTATTTTCATTAAAACTATTTTTACGTTTTCACAAGAAAAAGTATTTTTTCTCTTATTAGAAGAAAAAGGCCTTTCTTCTTCCTGTATTGCTGAGGATTTAAATAAAGATATTTTGGCAATTGATAAATATAAAATAATGATTCATAATAGATTGTCTCATTTTTTTGATATTAATTTCAATACTGTTTATGATGCTGTTGATTACTATAAGAAATGCTTTGAAAATAACATATTTAATAACAAGACTATTACAAGAGAAAATAATTACTTATAAAGCCCTCTATATTTTATGGAAAACAAAAAACCCAAATACAGAAAAATATGCCATTACATTTTATTAGTAAGTATTATTTTATTGCAAATTCTGGTTGCTCTTATTTGGTGTAATGAATCTGATAATGAAAACGAAATTTCCGGGGTTTTTAACAACTTATCAGCTATAAATAAAGTATTAGAATTTACTAATAATATCAATAGTTTTTTTGTGAATTCCCAAGAGCATTTTGACGGTTATATTGAAGAAGGGAATGAAGCTTCATTAAATAAATATAAATATGCTTTGAATGAAATGGCCTGTATACTTGATAGTTTAAATATTATTTCTGACCACGATAAAGTATTTAAAAGCATATTAGCAAGTGTACATGAAGAAGAACATGATTTAGTTGCTTTAGATTCAACAATTAATGCCATTTTGGATAAGCAAATAGATTTGAAACCAGAAACTATTTCAAATCTGTTTAAGTTTAATACGTTTGAATACAACTCTATTTTAAGTAGTATAGATGTTAATTATGAAGAAGAAATTGATAGTGTTTCCCGTAAAGGTTTGTTTGCCAGAGTAGGTAAGGCTATTGCAGGAAAAGCCGATGTTCAAAAAGAACGATTAAAGATAACGGTTACCATGAAGTATAAAGATGAGCCGTCATCCGGGAGTATAGAAGAACAAATGGCTGAATTATTTTCAACAACAAACAATTATTATAAAAATGAATTTAAGAATTTAAAATATTCTTTTTTAAGTTTAAGAGATAAAAACTTAGAGGTTATAACACTAAATAATCAGTTGTTTAATCTAAGTCAAAAAGTACTCTCCAATTTAACAAATGCATTAAGTATGCTTCAGGCTAATAATCAAAAAACCTTGTTAAATGAATTTTACTCTATAAAAGTTGTTAGAAATTATGCCTCAATAATATTAATTCTGCTGATGATAGTCATATCATTTGTGCTTTTTAATTTCACCCGTATGGCATTCCAGTATGAAACTCAATTAACAAACGCACAAAATAAAATAACACAAAGTTTAAACTTTAAAAATAGAGTAATGAATATGTTAAGTCATGATGTGCGTTCACCATTAAAAATAATTTCCATTTATAGTAATAAAATAAGTAAAGCCGTTAAAGATATTGATATTGTGAAGAGTTTTAAAGGTATTGAATATACAGCAAATTCACTGTTGCTTATGACAAACCAAATATTGGAATTTTATAAAAATGAAAAAAGAAAGCTTCAATTAAAAAAGAAAAAGGTCAATCTTAAAACAGAGTTAGACCAAATAATTTCCACTATAGCACTGTTGATCGAGAATAAGGGGAATGAGATCCAAATAAACTCTCATGTAAGTGAAGCTTTTGAAGTATTTACCGATATTCCAAAAATTCATCAGATTTTTCATAATTTAATGGGAAATGCTAATAAGTTTACTGAAAATGGTTTAATAATAATAACCTTAAATCTGGTTCCAATTTCAAATGATAAAGTAAGTCTGGAAGTTCTAATTAAAGATGACGGTATTGGTATAGCAAATAGCGATTTGGAGAATATTTTTGAACCCTATTACCAAGGTGTAATTTCAGAAAACGTTAATGATCTAGGTGTAGGTTTGGGGTTAAACTTATGTAAGGAAATCATAGAATTGTTTAGTGGGCATATTGATATTCAGAGTATAGAAGGAGAAGGAACTATTGTTAGATTTAATTTAGTAATTGATGTTATTAAAAAAGAATATTTAGCTAATAATGCAGTGCTTGTTTTTGAATAAACTAAGTATGTATATTAAAATTAAAGATTATGTTAAAGAAGGTTTTATTAGTGGATGATCACTTTGTTGTCAGAACAGGTGTAAGCATGATTTTAGAAGATAATATTGATGATTTGAAGGTTTATACAGTTAGGAACTATGTAGAAGCTATACACTTTTTAAAAGAAAATGATGTCAATTTAATAATATTAGATATTGATATTCCGGGAGGAAAAAAAGCAAAAATGGTTCAAGAAATAAGAAGCATTCAACAAGAGGTTAAAATATTAATGTTTAGCGCTTTTGAAGAAGAAGTTTATGCATGCAGATATATTATGGCAGGAGCTAATGGCTATTTAAATAAGCAAAGTGAAGAGCATGAAATCATACAAGTTGTTAATTCCATATTGAATACCGGGAGTTATTATACAGACAATATTGTTAACAAAATTGTAAAAGCATCTATTGATAAAAAATCAATAAATCCTCTTGAGAATTTATCAAAAAGAGAATTGGAAGTATATATGTATTTAATAAAAGGAGAAGGAAATATTGAAATAGCGAATAGGTTGGGATTAAGAGTCTCAACTGTGAGTACATATAAAAAAAGAATATTTGAAAAGTTAGAGGTATCAAACTTTACAGAGCTAATTTCTTTTAGCAAAGTATATTAAATAATAAGCGTCTTATTCTAATGATTGTTGTTAAAGCATCAAATAAACACTGATAAAGGGTTTAGTCTTCAGTTCTACATACTAACTAAAAAAATGACAATTATTTCTTAAAACAATTTACAGTTTTAAAGATTTTGAGTAAAGGGGGTAATTCATATGTCCTTTTTAATTAATAATATTTGCCTGTAGTTCAGCTTGCTACATTAATCCTTGTATTTACTTAAAAAAATCAACCAAAAAAGAAAGTTGTTTTAATAATATAGACCCTAATTATAGATGTTCAACTTAACTATAATTTTGTTATAATGTCATTACAAACAAAGACACTTTGAATCAATTCATATAGCATCACTATAAAGTTGAGGTATGAAAACATATTTAAAAGTAATCCAAAGACTACACGTATGTAGATTGAAAACTATAAGCGTTTACAGATAGCTTATAGTAAACTATCTTTTATTTGCCTTTAAGGTATTAAACTTAGATGTCTCAGGTTAAAAAAATCCATTATGTAGTTATAGTACTACTTATGTGTAGTTTTAAAACTATTTTATAACTGGACATATTTCTACGAAAAACTCGAACTATTACTACTCGAAATCCATGAGGTTTAAAGGCTGTTAAATGTAATTTTATATCATAATAATTTAGCTAGGAATAGAGAATTATTTGATTAAGGTTTAACAATAAAATGATAATGGAAGCTTTCTAAAAAACTATATGAATTTAATTTTTACAACGCTGGAAATGAAGATTATTTTTTTCACACTGTTTTTTGTACTGATAGGATTGTTGGCTTTTTTAATTGTTAAGTATATAAAGCTAATAGAGAGAGAGCTTAATAAAAGCGCTAAAAATGATTTTAACGATGACTTATAAATGTTGAATATTAAGCAATACATGAAACCATTGTTTGTATCGCTTGGTTTTTGAGTTATTAAAATTTTGAATTAAAAGTTTTCAAGATGAGGAAGAAAGAACATGTTATAGATCCGGTACTTATTTGGGGTTTGGATACAGACGAGTCAGGCTTTAGCCTTTTAAGTTCTAATTTAAGAGTTTTAGAAGATATAAACCTCGATTATAACAACTTTGTCTCATTAATAAAGCCTTGTTTTAAAAATTATTTTTTAAAGATATTTAAAAACTTTGAGATTTTTCTTAATAGCTCTTTTGTGAAGAAGAATCGCAGTGATTATTGCATGAAAGTAGTTTTACCGATTCAATTAAGACACGATTATTTTTCATATGCCTTATTAAAGGTCATTCCTAATACTACCAATAAGGGAGGTGTGTATTTTGTATTGACACCAATTAAGGAATATGATAATGAGGTTATAAATGTTAATGTATACAGAAATTTTAAAAAATATGATAAAGCCACTGAATTTGTAAAAAGCCATGTTTTGATAAATCAAATGCTTACCAAAATGCAGGAAAATGTTCTTGTCTATTTGCTAAGAGATAAAAAGTATACGGTGAAAACAATAGCACTTTGTATGGATAAAACAGAAGCTAGCATTAATAGATGTATTGCTGGCTTAAATGACAGATTGAATCATTTTTTTGGCATACAGTTTAATAATATAGATGACGCAGTAATCTATTATAAAAAATGCTTTTGCTAAGAATGAAATGAAATAATAAAAAATCCCCCTTTTTATGGAGCTTTAAATATGAAGTTATGTTAGGGTTGTACCTTCAATAAAGCTCTCTTTTAATACGGTTGTTTTACTAACATCATATTGCAAGGGTTTGTGAGAGCTAAGCAAAGTGAAAAGGGGATTTTTAAAGTATAAATAATAAAAATTAGTAAAACCTTAGTTATATACCCTTCCACTAAAGTGGTGTTTAAAGTTTTGGTTCGTTATAACTTTTAACGCTTATGTCTATTAATTAAATAGGATTGGTCATCGTATTTGGGATTTATATAATAGAGAGTAGTGTAGTGGAAGGGTTTTTTAAATTATAAAATAGAATCCATGTGTAAGTATATAGATTGTTTAAAGCATATATTAAGTTCAATAGAAGTTGAATTGTGTGAAGAAGACATAAAATGTTTCGCTTCTCAGACTTGCGAGCATAGTTTAAAAAAAGGAGAATTTATAACGAAAAAAGGAGAGTTTGAAAAGAATATTTATTTTTTAAAGAGTGGTATTGTAGAATATTATAGAATAGTTGAGGATGATACTAATAGGAATGTGTATAAACAAACAACTGAGATAGCATTTCCAAATGAGATTGTTGGAGAATTTGAATCGTTTATTACAAATAAAGTATCAAAGTATAATATTGTAGCTTTAAGTGATGTAAAGTTAATTAGTATTTGTTACCAAGCATTAAATAAGCTTTGCAATCGTAGCGAAGACTTTAAGCTTGTTATTAAGAAAATTATTGAAAATCAATATGTAAAAAAGAGAGAAAGAGAATTTAACTTGTTAACCAAGACAGCCGAAGAACAATACAACCTACTTTTAACCAAAAGCCCGGAAGTAATACGAGATACACCATTAGGAGTGATTTCATCTTACTTGGGAATAACTCCACAATCACTAAGCCGAATTCGCAGGAAGTGTAATTTTCTTTTGCGTTAATATGTTCTGAATAAAGCACAATATTTACAGAAAAAGTTCTCTTGATTAATTTGTTTATACAAATGTAAAGCCCCTAAACTTCTGTTTTTAATTAGTTGAATTAAAATATAGAGTTCCTGCCTCTTCAGGTTTATCCCTTTCTTTTTGGATATAAGATTATGGAAACAAAATTGAAAAAAATAATGACAACAGGTTCCTTAATCTCAGTGTGTTTTGGCATGGCTATCAGGGCACAAACTACTAATATTGGAGAGCTGTACATTAACCCAGGGACTCAGTTTTCTACAATAATGCCCTTTAATAATACACCTTCGGGGGTATTTATCAATGATGGAGATGCTTATATATATGCTAATTGGAATAACGATGGCGTTGTTGATTTTTCAGGAGCTACCGGTTTAACACGTTACGTTGGAGATACGGTACAACAAATTACCGGAAGCCAGGCCAGTTATTTGTACAATTGTTTATTTAATAATATTGCAGCCCAACACGCTTTTGAACTTAGTGGAACTATTAGTATAACTAATGAAGTTGAATATAATAATGGAATTGTAGATAATGAGAGCTATGGAGGTGATTTTATATTTGAACAAGAAGCAATCCATGTTAATACTAATGATGATAGCCATATAAATGGTCCGGTTATAAAAAATGGAAGCACTTCATTTACATATCCAGTTGGAGCTGGTGGATTTTACCGTTTAGCTGGTATTTCTGCACCAAATACAGGATCAGAAGTATTTACTTCAAAGTACTTTTTTGAAGATACCAATGTCAATTATCCAATAGCCAAACGAAGTTCAAGACTAGAGCATATTGATAATGCAGAACATTGGCTTATAGAACGAACAAATGGTAATACAGATGTGTTGATAACCCTATCATGGAATAAAGCTATAACCCCAGAAAGTATAATTACAGAACCATACAATGCAATACATATTGCAAGGTGGGATGACGATCTGAAATCATGGGTCGATGAAGGAGGTTTGGTTAATAAAGATGCACAAACGGTGACTACAGCGGTAAATAAATATGGTGTCTTTACTCTAGCGAGAATCAATGATGATAATATGTTACCATGTGGTTTATTAGTACATAACCTTATCACGCCTAATAAAGATGGTATCAACGACTATTTAAAAATAAAAACAGCAACGGGAAGAGCTTCTTGTGTAAAAAGGTTAGGCATAAAAGTTTTTAATAGATGGGGTATAAAAGTATTTGAAAGTGATGATTATGGCGTTGATGGTAATGTGTTTTCTGGTTTTTCAAATGGCAGGTTAACTATAAGCAAAAACAACAAGCTTCCCACAGGAACTTATTATTATATACTAGAGGTAGACTATACAAATGGTGATACCTCAATGGTCCAAACAGTTAAAAAAGCTGATTATTTATATATAAATGGAGGTCATAACTAATTAAAAACAAATGAAGTCCCTAAAAAAGATATGCTCATGTATTGTGATAACTATTTGCGGAGGTCTCTTTACAATAATTTCAAGTTTTGCTCAACAAGATGCTCAATATACACAATATATGTACAACACAGTGGCTATAAACCCGGCTTATGCTGGAAGTAGAGAGGTGTTTAACATTAATTCTATCTATCGTGCACAATGGGCTGGTATAAATGGTGCCCCTAAAACTTTAACAGCTTCTTTAAATACTCCTGTAGGGCAACGGGGTATTGGGTTAGGGGTATCATTTTTTAATGACGAAATAGGGCCATCTCAAGAAAGTAATTTTGCTGTAGATTTTGCATATAGAATTAGAATCTCAAATACTACTAAATTATCATTTGGGCTTAAAGGTGGTTTTAATCTATACAATGTCAATTTTACAAATTCTACATTGAATTATGATCCATCTGATCCCAATTCAGCAGATATTAATAATGAATTTTCACCAATAATTGGTTTAGGAGCATATTTAAGTAGTGATAAATGGTATTTAGGAATGTCTAGTCCCAATTTGTTGGAAACCAAGCATTATAATGATAATGTATTAGTGTCCACCGCATCAGAAAAAGCTACTTTTTATTTTATAACAGGTTATGTGTTTACGCTGAATGACACCACTCAATTTAAACCTGCAGTATTAGTAAAAGGAACATCAGGAGCTCCATTAGCTATTAATAGCTCTGCAAATTTCTTGTTTAATGAAAAACTTATGTTAGGTGTAGCCTATAGTTTGGATGCAGCAATAAGTACTTTAGCTGGATTTCAAGTGTCAGATCAAATCATGATAGGCTATGCTTATGATTATGATACTACAGATTTTAGTAATTACAATTCCGGTTCTCATGAAATAGTTCTAAGGTTTGAACTGGCAACAACCATTAATAAAATTATTAACCCCAGATTTTTTTAATACAATATCATGAAAACATTTTTCCAATAGCTTTAATACTATGTTGCTTTTTAATCACTTTGGTAAAAGGACAACAAAGAAGTCTTTAAGCCCTATTGTTTCAAAGACATATAAAGAATTATTAACATTTATTATATCTATAAAAAAGTGAAATTATGACAAAAAAGCTTAATCTATTAGTAATTATGATGTTTTCATCGGTAATCTTGTTTGCCCAAGAAAACCTGCCGGGCAAAGCAGAACCAGGGAAATGTTATGTAAAGTGTATTACCAAGAATGAATATAAAACTGTAACAGAAGCCATTGAAGTATATCCTGCATATACCAAATTAGAGGTAGTGCCGGCCACATATAAAACAGTTGAAGAGCGTGTTATAGTAAAAGAAGCTTCAAAAAAATTTGTTTATGTACCGGCTGTATATGAAACTGAAGAAGTATCATATATCAAACAAGAAAGTAGTAGTGATTTAAAAATTATACCGGCATCTTTTACAACGGGTAGTAAAACTGTTGAAGTGTATCCAAAAACAGGAGGTTGGGAATACAAAGAAATTACCTGTGACTCTCCAAATAAAGATGACTGCGTAGCAGCCTGTTTTATAGAATACCCTGCTCAATTCAGAAATGTTAACTATACAGCTCTTGTGAAAGATGCTACAGTTTCTAATGAAAAAACACCTCAAAGTTCTGGTTCTTATAAAAAAAGAGTTATAAAAACTCCGGCAAGGGTAGATGAAATCGAAATTCCTGCAGAATACAAAACCATTAAAAAGTTGGTTGTAGATTCACCGGCAATAACAAAAAATGTAAAGGTACCAGCACAGTATAAAGAAGTATCAAAAACCATTATAACAAAAAAAGGAGGTATTACTACTTGGGAAGAGGTAGATTGTGAATTATTAGATGCTAATATTTTACCAATATTTTATGAGTTAGGAAGTGCTCGCCTTACACCAGCTTCAAAGAGAACAATAGATGAAACCTTACTACCATTACTTAAAAGTAAACCAATAAGCATTGAGATTATGTCTCATACTGATTCAAGAGGACATGACAACTTCAATATTATATTATCTCAACAACGCGCTAATTCAGTTGTGAACTATTTAGCGTCAAAAGGCATTTCAAAAAGCCGCTTATCAGCAAAGGGTTATGGAGAATCCAGGTTGGTTAACCGTTGTGAAAATGATGTGGACTGTTCTGAAAATGAACACCAAAAGAATAGACGAACAGAATTTAGAGTATTAGAAAATTAGTAGTTATTAAAAACCAATTAACCCATTAGTATAATTTAAAAGCCAATTTAATTTTGAATTGGCTTTTACTTTTTTTATATTTCATTATAGTGTCATTACGAGGCCCCAGGGCGAAGTAATCTGCCTGTTGTTACTTATACCGTTTTGCGAGAAGGCAAAACGAAGCGGTTTAGTCCAAAGAAAGGTCATTTCAAGGTATGGTAATTTATTCGACTTTATACCAGGTTATTACCCATTTCAGCTATTGCAAGGACAAAGGACGAAGCAGCCTTTTCCAAAAAAAATCACCCAAAACTCAACAATAATTAAAACTATGACAAATGTTATATTTATGTAAATAATGAATAAATATATTTGTACAAAAGTTGTTTGAAAAAATAAATTCGTTAATTTTACTAAACAAACTAATCAACCTTGAGTACCCGCTATTTGTTATTACATATTCTATCTTCAATATTGTGGAGACTTAAGCGCAATTATATATTAGGCATTTTGCAAACCCTATAAATACAATATATTGAAGCGTAAAAAAGAAATATTACCACCAAAGACATCCAGATGGAGAGTAACTGCGGTTTTCTTCATTGCGGTTATAGTTGGCTTAGGATTATTTATGGCCAGAGAGTCAAAAATATTGTCTTATATGTCTGATGATCCTCAGGCCTGTGTAAACTGTCATGTCATGACACCGGTATATAATAGTTGGATGCATAGTTCACATCGGGAGTGGGCTAATTGTAACGATTGCCATGTACCTCATGATAATATATTTAACAAATATTATTTTAAAGCAAAGGATGGCGTATATCACGCTTCAGTATTTACGCTTAGAGCAGAACCAGATGTTATTAAAATGAAAGAAGCCTCTCAGGAAGTGGTTCAAAGTAATTGTATTCGTTGCCATGTTCAGCAAGTTACCCAAGTAAAATACAATGGTTGGTTAGAAGACCATAAAGACAATAGAACCGGACGTCAATGTTGGAGCTGTCATAAACAAGTACCACATGGAAAAGTCCATGGATTATCAACAATTAAGTATAACGTAGCACCATTACCAACAGATCAAGTAGACGAACTTGTTATTCCTACATGGATGCAGGAACAGATTAAAGAATAATAAAAGTGACCAAATGAAAAACAAAGTATTATTTATTGTAACCGTTATCGTAGTATTTCTATTAGGGCTTTTGGCTTCCAGTATTGTCAATAGAAAGTCTGAAGCTAAATACAAGTATGTTCCACAGGTTAATATAGCCGAGAACGAACCAAGAAATGAAGTTTGGGGAGAAAACTTTCCATTAGAGTATCAATCCTATATGCAAACTTTAGATACATCTTTTGCTTCAATGCAAGGTGGATCAGCCATGCGAGATGTTCTTGAAGAAGACCCTAATTTAGTGGTACTGTTTGCCGGTTATGGTTTTTCAAAAGATTATAATCAGGGTAGAGGACATGCTTATGCTGTTGAAGATATTTATAATACCTTAAGAACCGGTGGCCCTAAAGGTAAAGGGGACGGACCAATGCCGGCTACATGCTGGACCTGTAAGAGTCCTGATGTACCACGCTTAATGAATGAAATTGGTATAAAGGAGTTTTACAGTGGTAAATGGGCTGATAAGGGAGAAGAAGTGGTAAATCCTATAGGTTGTGCAGACTGTCATAACCCGGAAACTATGAAACTGCGTATTACAAGACCTGCTTTGGTTGAAGCCTTTGAATCTATGGGGAAAGATATCAATCAGGCTACGCATAATGAAATGCGTTCTTTGGTATGTGCACAGTGCCATGTAGAATATTACTTCAATACAAATTTACCAGGAAAGGAAGGAACACCATACTTAGTATTTCCTTGGAAAGATGGTATGACGGTTGAAGACATGGAACAGTATTATGATAATATAGAGTTTGCAGACTGGACGCATAAAATCAGTAGAACCCCAATGTTAAAAGCACAACATCCGGGTTATGAAACCTTTACAACCGGAGTTCATGCAGATAGAGGCGTATCTTGTGCAGATTGTCATATGCCATATAAGAGTGAAGGCGGGCAAAAATTCACAGACCATCACATTCAATCGCCATTGAATAATACTTCTAATGCCTGTCAGGTATGCCATAGAGAAGAATCAAGTAAATTGATTGCTAATGTTTATGAAAGACAGCGTAAAGCCACAGAAAATCGTTTGAAATTAGAGGACTTATTAGTTAAGGCACATATTGAAGCTAAAAAATGCTGGGACCTAGGAGCTACAGAAGAGCAAATGAAACCTATTTTAACAGATATTCGCCACGGACAATGGCGCTGGGATTATTCAGCTGCGGCACATGGAGCATCATTTCATTCTCCGGTAGAAACAGCCAGAGTTATTGGTAGCGGATTGGTAATAGCCCAAGAGGCTAGAGTTAAACTGGCACGTTTATTAGCAGATTTAGGACATAATAAACCTGTAGAGATGCCGGATATTTCTTCAAAAGAAAAAGCTCAGGAATATATTGGTTTAGATATGGATAAATTAAATGCAGAAAAAGCTGAATTTAAAAAGAATGTATTGCCTAAATGGCTGGAGGCAGCAAAAGCCAGAGAAGATAAAATGCCTGTAAATACAGTTTCCGCTACTAACTAAGACGTATTTTATTATAAAAACATAAAGATACCTTATTGCTATAATAAGGTATCTTTTTACTTTAAAGGACATAATAATAACTATGAATAAAATATTTAGAATATTTGCATCGCCAGTATTAGCAGTAGTTCTCTTATTTACTTTTGGAATGGCTATGGCAATTGCCACATTTGTAGAGAATGATTACGGAACAGCTACTGCCTGGAAAATCATATATGATGCCTGGTGGTTTGAACTGATCATGTTAGGGCTTGGGCTGTGCTTTATAATGAACATTTATAAATACAAGCTTTGGCGTCTTGAAAAATGGGCCTTGCTCATGTTCCATTTGGCATTTATAGTTATTTTAATTGGAGCCGGTATGACGCGATACGCATCGTATGGAGGCATAATGCGTATCAGAGAAGGCGCGTCGTCAAATGTTATTATATCAGATAACAACTATCTTCATGTTCATATAACTAATGGTAATACTACTAAAACAATACGAAAAGCCCTTAATTTTTCACCAATAAGTAATAACGACTTTGAAGTTAATAGTGAGTTTGAAGGTAGAGCTGTAACTATTTCTTATAACAAATTTATAGCAGATGCTGTTCCGGAAATAGTTGACGGTGCAGAACACGGTAAGCCCTTGATTCAAATGGTGGTTTCTGCCGGAAATGGTAGAGAAACTGTATTTTTAGAAAAGGGTGAAATAGAAGCTATTGGAGCACATCAACATAAAGTAGGTTTTGATGTAAACCAGGAAGGTGTTATTAACATCACAGAGAAAGATGGCGAATTCAGTATTTTGTCACCCAGAAATTTGAGTGCTTTTGTTATGGCTACTGAAACGGCAAGCACCATAAAAAAGGACAGCCTTCAAACTATACAATTAAGAACGTTATATAGAGATGGAGATGCCTCGTTTGTACCACTTTCATACCATCCAAAGGCTGAAATTAGTTTGATAAGTGCCTCAGAGAAACCAAAAGATAACGATGAGCAAAAAGACGATGCATTGATGGTAGATGTAACCTTAGGAGAAGCTACAGAAACGTCAACCTTATTATACCGCGAAGGGTTTCTGCCTACAAACCATGAGGTGAAAATTGATGATATACTTATAACATTATCTTACGGATCAGAACCTATAATCACACCGTTTTCAATACAATTAGATGATTTCCAGCTGGAGAGGTACCCTGGGTCTACCAGCCCTTCAGCTTATGCCAGTGAAGTTAAAGTACTTGATAATGATAAGGAAATCCCACATCGAATCTTTATGAATAATGTTTTGGATTATAAAGGCTATCGCTTTTTTCAGGCCAGTTATGATACCGATGAGCTAGGTACAGTGCTGGCTGTTAATCATGATGCTTTAGGCACGAATGTGACGTACTTAGGGTATTTTTTGATGATGATTGGTATGTTTTTTACACTTTTTGGAAAAACCTCCCGGTTTATGCTTATAAATAAAAAATTGAAAAAGGTAAAATTAAAAAGCGCAGTACTCATTTTAATGCTATTAAGTTTTTCTGCTATCGGGGCACAGACAAAAGCACCAGAGATCAGCGTAAAGGCCATTGAGCAACTTAGAATAGATGAACAGCACGCAGAGCTATTTGGGCGTTTGATGGTTCAGGATTTAGACGGACGAATAAAGCCTATGAATACTTTGGCATCAGAGTTTTTAAGAAAGCTTTCCCGCAAACCGTATTTTAAATTTACTCAAAAAGGAGAACGTGTTCGTTTTAGTGCCAACCAGGCATTTCTGTCCATGCAATCAGCGTCAAATATTTGGCAATATATACCACTGATAAAAGTAGATACTCAAAAAGGAGGGGATTTGTTTAAAAGTTTAGATGTTAGTGAAGATGGCTTGGTTTCCTTTACTACTTTGCTTGATGATAAAGGAAAATATATGTTGGGAAAGGACGTGGAAGCTGCCAATAAAAAAAAGCCTGCAGAGCGAAGCGAATTTGATAAAGAGGTACTTAAGGTTGATGAGCGTTTCAATATTCTATACAATGTATTTGCCGGAAACTATTTAAAAATTTTCCCCAATAGTAATGATGAGACCAATAAATGGCACAGTCAAACACATCATTTTCAGGATTTTCCTGCTGAAGACGGACAATTTGCAAAACAGATTATCCCCACTTATTTTAATGATGTAAATAATAAAAACTGGATAGAGGCCAGTGAAAAATTAGGATATATAAAAACATTTCAAGATGTTTTAGGAAAAGAAATAATTCCCAGTCGTAAAAGGGTAGAGGCTGAGCTATGGTATAATCAGTTAAACTTAAATTTTTGGTTATTTCAGGTCTACTTTACCCTGGGAGCAATACTCCTAATACTGGCTCTTATAAAAATATTTACTAAGAAGAAACTCGTAGATATTTTATGGAATCTATTGATTATTATTACGCTGGTCACATTTATATGTTTTACCGGAAATATTATACTCAGGTGGTATGTAGCACAGCACGCCCCATGGAGTAATGGTTATGAAATGCTGGTTTTTGTGTCCTGGGTATTATTACTCTGCGGATTGTTAACATTTAGAAAATCCGATTTTGCATTACCCTTATCTACATTGTTTTCGGGGGCTTTGTTGTTTGTGAGCTATTTAGATTGGCTAAGTCCGGAAATAACCAATTTAATGCCGGTTTTAAAATCATTTTGGTTAAAAATACATGTGGCCACAATAGTAAGTAGTTATGCCCCATTAGCGCTTTCCGCTATTTTAGGATTTATGGCATTATTGCTTATGATTTTTAAAACTAAAAAATCAAAGAAAGAAATAGATATCAGAATAAAGGAACTGACCTATATTAATGAGATTTCAATGACTATTGGTTTATTTGTATTATCAGTAGGTACATTTTTAGGAGGTATTTGGGCCAATGAATCCTGGGGACGTTATTGGGCATGGGATCCCAAAGAAACCTGGGCCTTAATAAGTATTATAGTTTATGCTATAGTATTACATCTGCGCCTCATTCCTAATTTAAAAAGTACATATGTTTTAAATACAGCTAGTGTTTTTGCTTTTGGATCTATAATAATGACCTCTTTTGGAGTAAATTATTATTTGTCAGGCTTACACAGTTATGCTGCCGGAGATCCTTTGCCAATTCCAACTTTTATTTATGTTCTTGTAGCTGTGGTCATTATAGTATCAGTTTTGGCATTTTATAGGAAGAAAAAGTTTAAGTTAATTAAATAATGTCGTTTTTAAGTTACTGATATTTGATTATCAATAATCTAATTCGCTTCTAAATACAGCAAAGACGTTGTAGAAGCTAAAAAAAGCTTGTAAAATTTAACATTTAATTAAAAAAATCGATAAAACGCTTGTTTTTTACGATTAATTACATAAATTTGTGCATTGAATCCCTAAATCTTAGATATGAAAGCGAAGATTATTTTATTAAGTTTTAGCCTTTTTTTGGTAACAGGAATTGGTTTTGCCCAGAAAAAAGGCAAAGGACCTAAAAGCATTATTAATGAGAAAGTTACTATTGGGAAATATCACAATAAAGAAGAGTTAGAACGTATGCAAAAGGGGCAATTATTAGCACTTTATACAGAAAGAAATAAAGTGCTCATTAGTACACTACCCTATATAGCCTTTGCTACTAAGCCAGGAGTTACAATGACTACTTTAGGTATTCCTGAAAATAACGATAACATTAAGGCATTGGATAATCAGTTTGAGAATACAGATACCTATTTAGAAAACACACTTGAGTTTCATAAAGAGTATTTACCTTATTCTGACACAAGAAATTTAATAGCCGCTATATTATTTTATGAAGAGATTATGAAATCATTGCATCAGTATAATGAATTTCGCTAAATAAAAAATCTCTCTTTCTGATAATTTATAGGATGATATTATAATAAGTTTTCTCTATTTAGAGAATGGTTATTATGATATCTTTTTTTTGAATTCATTTAAAAAATTATAAAACACACTTAAAATTTCATTTCAGCTATTTTTATTGTGCATTTCATCGATGGAAATTTCATATAAATTCATAAATTTTGTGTATTTTGTCGAAATAATTGGTATTTCATAGATTTTTTTCTATTTTTGAACTGTTAATTAATTTTAAAACCATACTAGTTTATAACTACAAATTGTTTATTATGAAAAATTTTACCCAAATCGTTTTCATATTTCTTTTTGCTTTATCAAATGTTTTTGCTCAACAAGAAAAAGGAATTATAGGAGTCAATAACTGGCTTTCTAATTGGACAGAGTTTAATCCAAACTCTCAGGATTACGGAGAACCTACTCAAATTTTAACGGGAAATATAACAGAAGATAAAAAATTGATTAAGAGGCATGTCTATCTCCTTGTTGGTAGTGTGTTTGTTGCTAATGGAGCGGTATTGACTATTGAACCGGGAACTGTAATTATTGGAGACTATAAATCAAAAGGGTCTCTAACAATTTCAAAAGGTTCAGCTATAAATGCTAACGGTACTGAAACAGATCCTATTGTTTTTACGTCAAATAGAAGCGTAAAAAGAGCAGGAGATTGGGGTGGTATAATTATTCTTGGAGAAGCTGCCACAAATAAATTTGGTAACGGATCTGTTGCATCATTTCATGAGCAATTAAACCCGGCAAACTATGCCAATACAAACTTTGGGGGAGATAATCCGGATAGTAATTCAGGTTTGATGAGGTATGTAAGAATTGAATATGCGGGTAATAGAATTAAAAGTGCCGGCCATTTTAACGGACTTTTACTGGCAGGTGTAGGAAGAGAAACGGTTTTAGAAAATATTATGGTGAGCTATTCAGCAGGAAACTCCGTTCAGATTTGGGGAGGGAACGTGAATTTAAATAGAATGATATCTTACAGATCTAATAATAACGACTTTAAATTTAACTATGGCGCTCAGTGTGAATTAATAAATTCATTAGTCGTTAGATCGCCTTATGTATCTAGTAGTGACGGATCCAGATGTTTGCAAATAGCTTCTTATGACAAAAAAGAAGAAGTTGATTTTACTAAAAATTTCACATCATTAGTTGCCGAAAACCTGACTATGCTGAATGCCAGTGAAAGTCTTAAAGAAGATATTAAAATGGGTCTGGTTAAGGAAGCAATTTATATAGGAGAAAATGCTTCACTTGATATGAATAAAAGTGTGATTTCAGGATTTAATCCAGCAGTGATTTTTGAAGATAAGATTGCAATAAACCAGGAAAACTTAGAAAAAATTAAGTTTACGGATATGTATTTTAACAATTGTAATGGAAATATTTTTGTTGAGCATAATTCAAATAATGAGGATCTGGAAAATTGGTATGGAAACCACGCATTTTTTAATGTATACTCTAAAAGCCCTAATGCAGAAACCTTTATAGATATTGCCAGTTCCAGAAGACCGGACTACAGATTAAGAATTAATAAAATAATAGCATCAAATGAAGTTGATTCTGGTTTAAAGGATAACTAGAATGTTTAGCATTGTTTCGTAAATTAAATAGTTGTAATAATAGCCCCTAAACCTTTTCTACAAACCAAATTGAAACTTAACAAAGCATCAGGCATTTTTATAGGATAGAATAGTAGAAATTATAAAGCATTGCAAAAAGCATGCTTTATAATTTCAGTATCTATATATGGTGATTTGTTTTCAATGGAAAATAAAAACAATGAAAAATTTTACTGTATTACATATTGTGGTCTTTCTATATTTTGCTTTTTTGGGAACAATTCAGGGGCAGATTGTTATAGGGAAGCCTAATTTGGGGTTTAGCCAGGCCTGTGCCAGCCCTTCATTTAATACATATAATGTCACATTTTCATTTTCCCCTGAAACGTCTTTGGTATCAACCAATCAATTTATTATTGAACTTTCAGACGAATCAGGAAGCTTTACAGATGCCGAAGTTGTTTTTACATCAGCAGCGGGCTCGGTCGAAACATCGCCGGCCACTTTGAGTTTTGCCGTACCAACTACGGTTTCAGGGCAATCCTATAAAGTTAGAATTAAGAGTACGGCACCGGCAGCTACAAGTTCCGGTTCAGATGCCTTTCCTGCTTATTACAAATTACAAGACACACCATTTTCAATAAACAATTTAATTGCAACGGCTAATTATTGCGCAGGGGGTAGCTATCTGTTAACTATAGATAATCCCGGAGGACCTGATAATGATTCTCCCTTACAATACCCATCGCTTACATTTAACTGGTATAGGGAAACAAGCCCAACCACCAAAGAGTTTATAGCCGCCGGATCAAGTTTAACAGTTAGCGAATCCGGAACATACTTTGTAGAGACTAATTATGGAACCTGTACATCAAATTCATATTCAAACAGGGTAGAGGTTAGCGAGATAGCTTCAGGAGGCTCTACTTCTATAAATTCAAGTTTAGGAAATCCATATTGTATAGGAGATGGCCCTACCATATTAAGTACAACAAATGGAGGAAGTTACCAATGGTACAAAGACGGACAAACGATTGAAGGCGCTACCAGCCAAACATATGAAACTAATGAATCCGGAGAGTATTCAGTCAATATTGATTTAGGGACCTGTACAACTAGTGCGTCTATAAATTTAGATAACACCGGATTTACCAGTAGTATAAATGTTGAAGAAAACAATATGCTGGAGGATGGTGAAACATTACCGGTAATGGTCACCACTTCAGCAAACAACCCTGAATTTGTATGGTTTTTAAATGACTCTGAAATTTCCGGAGCTACTACTAACAATTATGAAGTTACTAAAGTTGGGAACTACAGGGCAGTTGTTAGGCAAACTATAGGATGTTTGTCATCAACTGAATTTTTATTTAATGTAAGTTCTCCTTTTCCTGATGTAGCCAATATTCCTAATCTGATTAGTCCAAATGGAGATGGAATTAATGACACCTGGGTCATCCCTCAAGCTTATGTAAACGGAACCAATACAGAAGTAACTATTTTAAGCGCCCAAGGAAAGGTTGTATTGAAAACCGATAATTACCAAAATAACTGGCCGGAAAATCAAATAGAGTTTACCAATGTTAATCCCATCTATTACTATATTATAACACCACCAAATGGCAGTGAAAAAAAAGGTTCAATTACATTGATTAAGTAACATGATGAAATATATACTACATATCGTGTTATTTTTTTGCTTACTGTCACAAGTTAATGCTCAGGAGGATGGCGTTGTGGCTCTTAATATTCCTGTGAGAAACTCACTAAAGTTCAACAGGCAATTTATTAATCCAACATTTAGTTTTGTAAGAGAGCAAAACAAATATATAAGTTTTAATAATAAACGGGAATGGGTTCAGTTTGACAACGCTCCTCAGACCTATCTGTTTGGGTATTCTGGAAGATTTAGAGAAAATATTGGTGCCGGGTTAAGTTTGTTCCAGCAAGACTATGGGGTTTTAACAACCTTTGGAGGAAACCTGAACTTTGCTTATAATGTGGTACTTGACCGTTATAATAATTTAACCTTTGGATTAAACCTTGGCTTTTATAAAAGTAGTATTAATGAAGGGAATGTTATTACTAATTTCCCGGATCCGTCTTTAAGCAATATACCTTCTAATTCAATAATTACCATTAACCCAGGGATAAACTATGGAACCGATTTTTTTGATTTCGGAGTATCCCTAAATAATCTGGCATCTTATAATTTGACGTCATCAGAAATGATTGAAGAGAATCCGGAACAAAGTATTCAGGCACATGCTATGTATACCGGTTATGTTAACAGTCGCGGTTTTTTTGATGAAAGTAAATTTTCGGGACTGATAAGATCTGAATTCAAGAAAGATCAAACTATAATTTCAGGAATTATGATGCTTACCATACCAAAAGGATTTTGGGGACAGGTAGGCTATAGTTCATTTTATGGCGTTTCAGCGGGTATAGGACTTAACATCAGTTCTCAAATTGCATTAGAATATAATTATGAAAAGGCGGTAGGGGATTTATCAGCTTTAGGAAATGCTCATGATATCACAATAGCCTATAAGTTTAAAAACAGAAACAGGTATGATTATAGCGGTGATGATGAGGAAGAAGCGCTTATTATTCCTAAAAAGAAAAGCTACCGTCCTGTAGCCAGGAGAAAGCCTAGTACAAGAAAAGTAAATAAACCAAAAGCAGCTACAGCTTCAGTATTAACTGAACAAAAGAAACAGGATCAAATTGCAGAAGAGGCTAAAGCCAAACTTGAGTTAGAGAAGCAAGCTGAATTGGAAGCGGCAGCTAAACTAAAAGCAGAGCAGGAAGCTCAGGCTTTAGCCGAAGCAGAAGCTAAACGACTGGCGGATATAGAAAAGGCAAAAGCCGAACAAGAGGCTAAACGTTTAGAAGCCGCAGCCAGACTAAAAGCAGAGCAGGAAGCTCAGGCTTTAGCCGAAGCAGAAGCTAAACGATTGGCAGATATAGAAAAGGCAAAAGCCGAACAAGAGGCTAAACGTTTAGAAGCCGCAGCCAGACTAAAAGCGGAGCAAGAAGCTCAGGCTTTAGCCGAAGCAGAAGCTAAACGATTAGCAGATATAGAAAAGGCAAAAGCCGAACAAGAGGCTAAACGTTTAGAAGCCGCAGCCAGACTAAAAGCAGAGCAGGAAGCTCAGGCTTTAGCCGAAGCAGAAGCTAAACGATTAGCAGATATAGAAAAGGCAAAAGCTGAACAAGAAGCGGCATTGAAAGACGGTATTGTTCCAACTGATGAAGTTACTCAATTAATGAATGATATTACACAAGAAACTGTAGCATCAAATAAAGAGCAAGAGGAATTATTATCAAGATTAACCGAAAAAGTGGCCATCAAGCAACAAGATCTGGATGATCTGATAGAAGAAAATAATCTTAGTGAACAGGGTATAGTAAAAGCACCCAAGCCTTTTAAAAGTGTAACGGCAGAGAATAGAGAATTGGAAACCTTATCATTAGAGATAGAAGGCGTTATACAATCGCAAAATGAAAAGATCAGAAGGTTAGAGAGAATTTATAACGAACGACTTAAAGATGTCTCTGATAAAAATGATCCTGCCAATGTCTATTATAAAGAAAAAATACAGGAATTAAAGGCACAACAAATGCAGGCTATTCAGCTAAGGCAACGTTCTTTTACTAAAATTGAACAGTTAAAAGAAGACATAAAAGAAGAAAGAAAAAGAAGAATTAAACGCGCTCTATATGATAATGAAGATGATAGGTATGAAAAAGACAGGGCTACTTTAAATAGAATTAAACAAAATACAGCAGTAAGTTCCACGCCTTTAACAGCTGAAGATTTTGATTATGGAGAAGAACTGAATAATATACAAATTGTTAAAGATGTCAAACATGTAGAGAGTGGTTATTATTTGGTAATAGCGGTACATTCTGATGTTGAGAAACGTGATGAATTCTTAAGAAAAGCAGTAGCTTCAGGACAAAGTGATGTAAATTTCTTCTATGATGTAAATACAAGTAAGTATTATATTTATTATGAAAAATTCAATGGACTGAATCAGGCACAAGGTGCCATGCAGAATAAAGGCAATAAACCATACAATGGCAAAATGTCCATGGTTAAAATTGAAAATTAGTATTGAATTTCTTTAAGTAAGCTTTGTTTATGTCTTTCATAAACAGCTTACTTTTTGAAAGACATAAAAATGAGAGCGTGAGAGTTTTTAATAAATAGTATTCCCGATACGAATTTTATCAAAAAACACTCAGATAAATAAAGCGTGTTACTTTATTTCTAAGTATATAATTAGAACTAAATAACGCAAGTCTAAGCTTAGCTAAACGAATGCTTTAAATTAATATTATCTTTTTGTATTTAAAATATTACAAAAAAATTAAATAATTTAGTTTAAAGTATTGTTTTATCGATTAAATGCATAAATTCTAACTTTTATTCATCAAGGTTACAAATATTTTTACGATATTTATACCGTTTAAATACATTAAACACAGTTGTTTTGTTATGTTTGAAGTATTATTCCTACTCGTAACATTCTGGTTTAATTGTAATTAACGTATAATATTTCTTTTTAGTGCCCAAACTAAGAAGAAGTACTAAAAATAACCGCCATGAAGAAACCTGCTTGTTTAAACAAAGGACTTGTTGTTCTAATGCTTGTATTAAGCATACCGTTGTTTAGTCAAAATTTAGTGCCTTTTGCACCCAGATATGATGAAGCTATTAAAGGAGATATGCTTCTCATAGGAAATAGTAACGTAGGTATTCATGTTTCTGATCCTTATAATGGAACTAATACCAATGATAGACTTGATGCTGCGGTTCATGTAGATATTGACGGGGATTCCACAACGTTCAATTCAAGTAGTGCCGATCTGGATGTTCCCAGTGATACAAACTGTTATCAAATAGTATATGCCGGTTTGTATTGGAGTTCTGTAGTCAATGGTTCTACGCCAATGTCTGATATTAAATTTAAAACACCAGGTGGTTCATATATTGATATTACAGGAACCCAAATATATTTTCAAAACGCATCAAATAATGTAAACTCAAATACTTATGCTTATTACCATGATGTAACTAGTATTCTTTCGGCATTACCAAACCCCGAAGGGACTTATACCGTTGCCAATATTTCTTCAATGGTAGGCCCTAAACCAAATAGCGAGGGACTATCTGCGGGTTGGTCACTTTTTGTTATCTATGAAGATCCGCTTTTACCAAGTCAATACATTACCTCTTTTGATGGGTTTACTAAAATTACAAGTAGTATTAATGAAACCTTTCCAGTTACAGGCTTTAGAACTATTCCAACCGGGCCGGTTCGTGCTAAGTATGCCTTTAGTACTATTGAAGGAGACAGAAGATGGACTGGTGATTATTTATTGCTAAACGGAACTACAGTGAGTGCAACAAATAATGCCGGAACGGTGATTCGTGAAGGCAATAACTTTTTTAATAGTACATCATCAATAATTGATCCGGTTACAAATACACCGGAGTTGTTAACGGCAAGGAATCCCAATGGATCAAATACATTAGGTTTTGACTCCGGGATAATCAATATTCCCAATGCAGGAAATACAGTAATAGCCAATGGCGCTACTTCGGCAACCATTAGTTTGGGGAGTAATCTGGATATCTATTATTTCTATTTTAATGCATTTGCCATTGAAATTATTGCTCCAAACATTGTCTTAACAAAAATTGTAGAAGATGAATTTGGTAACAATATAGAGGGCCAGGTAGTAGATTTAGGTGACCAATTATACTATACTATTGGTTTACAAAATACAGGGAATGACGACGCAACAGATTTGACTATTAGAGATGTGCTTCCAACAAATATAGTATTTGATTACCCTACCGATATAGAATATCTACCACCGGGAGTTACCGTTGAGAGCTATGATCCTGCAACCAGAGAATTGGTTTTTAGGGTAAATAGGTCTGTTGTAGAAGAGAATGATCCGGTTTCAGAAATCCGTTTTAAAGTTACCGTAGTGTCTACTTGTAGCTTATTAAGTGATGCCTGTTCTAATATTATTGATAATCAGGCATATTCAACTTACAAAGGGACTATAAATCCTGATTTCACAATTTCTGATGATCCTAGTTATAATACAAATACAGGCTGTTTAATAACACCGGGAGCAACAAACTTTTTAGCCGATCTAAATGATTGTACATTTGAAGAAGAAGTGATATTGTGTGGTGCAGATGTAGTTCTGACCGCTGGTAGTGGTTATGACTCATATTCATGGTCTACAAGTCCAACCGGAACTCCTGTAATAGGAACAACACAGTCTATTACCGTAACGGAAACAGGAACTTATTATGTACATAATTCAGCTATTGCACCTTGTCAGGATACAGATCAGGTATTTAATGTCATTACCTTTGGAGCTAACGTAACCAACCCGGTGATTCCTTTTGCCGATCAGGTGGTGATTTGCCCTAATGACGGAAAAGAATTGCCTAATATATTTTTGTGTGGCGCTAACGATTCCAGGCTAATACAAACAGGAATTACAGATACTACGTCTATGATCTGGGAAAAACTGGATGAAACCAGTTGTGCTGCTGTTGTAGATCAGGATTGTGCCAATGAAGATCCGGGTTGTACCTGGAACCAGGTAGCTTCCGGACCGGATTTTACGGCAGATACAGCAGGACAATACCGGTTAACTTTAAATTATTCAGGAGGATGTTTTAATCAGTTTTATTTTAACATATATACCAATTTATTAGTGCCAACGGTAAGCTCAAGGGATATTTATTGTACTACCCCTGGCGAAATTGTTGTAGGTGGGGTACCTAGTGGTTATGAGTATAGTCTTGATGGTGTTAACTACCAGCCAAGTAATACATTTACAGTAACCACAGCTAACCTGTATACAGTTTATATAAGACAAATTGGAGTGTCTCCAAACCCATGTATTTTTACCGTTCCTGATGTTCAGATTGTTGATCATAATTTTTCAGTGTCAACTATTATTACTCAACCGTTGTGTCATGGCGAGTTGGGAAGTATTGCTGTAGCAGCAAATGATGTAAGACCTCAATATTACTTTTCTATTTCTCAGGGGGCTACGGTTATAAATAGTGTAGGCCCAATTATGCAAGGGGATTATACATTTTCAAATTTAAACCCGGGAACTTACACCGTAGATGTATCTACAGAAGACGGATGTGTTTTCTCCGGAGATGTTGAAATTATTGAACCACCATTACTTGAAGCTACTGTAGCGCTTACACAACCACTCACTTGTACAGATGGAGAGATAACAGTATATCCAACCGGTGGAACCCCTCCTTACTATTATTTTGTAAATAGTACTACGGTATTTCAAAGTACACCTATAATTCCGGTTACAGCAGCAGGAGTTTATAATATTACTGTTGTAGATTCCAATAACTGTTCTACAGATACCTCCATTACAGTTGACCAAATTGATGCACCAGAATTTACCGTAGATAAAACAGATATTTTATGTTATGGAGATAATTCCGGGGAAATCAGATTTAATGTGACCAATGCCAATGGGTACACTATTGAGTATAGTATAGATAATGGTGTAACTTATGGAAGCAATCCAACTATTTCCAATCTTGGTGCGGGAACTTACCAAACCATGATTAAATATTCATTGAATGGCGCAGATTGTTTTAGTGTTCCTGAAGATGTTATTATAACCCAACCGGATGCAGCAGTAACAGCTTCAGCAGGGGTTACAGAACTTGCAGGTTGTGGTCCCGGAGGTGAAGGGTTATTAAGAATTACTAATCCACAGGGAGGAACAGCTCCTTATGAATACAGTTTTGACAACCAGGCTACATGGTCAACTACACCAGAAGCTTATGTAATGCCGGGAACCTATACCTTATATATAAGAGATGCTAATGGTTGTATTTTCCCTATGACAGATATTACATTAGATCCGGAACCGGTAGCACCAACTATTGATATTTCAGATCCGGACTTTAATTGTGATGGTACGGCAAATTCCACAGTAACCGTAAATAATACAGGAACAAATGCCTACACTTATACCTATCTGTTAGACGGTGTAGAAAATACAAATACGGCAGACCCAACTACGTTTTTAGATGTACCAAACGGTTCACATACCATTAGTGTAACCTATCAATTGCAAACCGTACCTACTTATAGTAATTTATTGATTGAAGATTTTGGCTCCGGTTCAGAGGTGCCTTCTCCAGGTATTAATCCGGCATTTTGTTTTGAAAGGCAAGTTGAGGCTACAAAATGCCACAATAGAAGGACTTTAGGAAACGGGGAATATACAGTTACCAATAGTCTTAAGGGGAATTTTTATGGCGGTTGGCACAACCCGGTAGATCATACCAGTGGAAGTTCTAATGGAAGATATATGGCGGTTGATGCTGGAAATGCAATACCAAATAACGCTGTTCTTTATAGAAAGACCATTAGTGACATTATACCCAATCAACCTATACAGGTTCGTTTTTTCGCAACCAATTTATTAAGGGTTGGTAATAATCAACCGGATGCCTCACTTACAGTAGAATTACAAGACACTAACGGCATAGCATTGTCTTCAGAGTCTACGGGAGGTATACCTAAAACAAATGGATGGGTAGAGTATGTTAGAACAATCAACCCCGGAAACAACACCTCTTTAGATTTTGTATTACGTTTAGAATTATCCCAAAGAAATGGTATTGACTTTGCTGTTGATGATATAGAGGTTTTTCAACTTCCGGTTACTTGTATTACACAAGTAGACTTTCCTATAGTTATTGAATCAGGAAATGCTTTTTCAGCTGAGGTTGTAAGTGCAACTGATGTAACCTGTAATGACTCTAATGATGGCTCAATTACTATTTCGGCTCAAAATTTTGATACAGCAAATGGCTATCAGTATTCGTTAGATGGTGTGAACTGGATTACTCAAATGACCTCTCCATATACCATTACAGGATTGACTGATGGAAGTTATACAGTGCAAATTCGTTATGAAGATGCTGTAGATACTTGTGAATTTACATTTAACCAGGATATTTTAACACCGGCATCAGTTGATGTTAGTGCATCTGCAACAACCATTACCTGTCTTGATGATGCTACAGTTACAGCAACAGCTACAGGAGGAACAGCCGCATATGCTTATGAATTATTGGATACGTCTCTGAATTTAGTATCAAACTTCCCGGGTAGTGGTATTTTGGCCAATGTAACAGCAGGAGACTATATTGTAAGAGTTACGGATGCTAATGGCTGTACAGATACAACACCGCTAAGTTTAGTAAACTCAACACCACCAACAGCTACTGTTATTAATGCTGATTATTGCTATGATGGTACCAATGGAGCTACACTTGAAGTGTCTGCTTCCGGAGGTCAGTCACCATATGAATACAATATCAATGGAGGCGCTTTTCAAACGTCACCTTCATTTACTAATCTAACGCCCGGTAATTATGATATTACAGTAAGAGATGCTTACGGGTGTACATTTAGCTTACCAACTGAAATAATAGAAACACAGGTAGAAATCAGTGCTGTTCTTACAAAAGAATTAGATTGTACAAGCTCACCCGATGCAGAAATTACAGGTACAATTTCTAACGGATACCCACCATATACCTATGAAGTTTCAGTAAACGGAGGTGCTTTTAGTACTTTGGGAGCTACAGGGACACCATTTACCTATACTGCCGCATCTGATGGAACTTATCAATTTCAGGTCACAGATGCTAACGGTTGCCAGGCCTTGTCTAATGTTATTACAGTTAGCCCGATATCATTTCCAACAGCTACAACAACAGTTGTAAATCCAAGCTGTAATGGAGATACTAACGGTTCTGTGCAAATTGTTCCGGCAGATGGCGTGGGGCCTTATGAGTATAGTTTTAACGGAAGTGCTTTTACAACTACTTCTTTATACACCGGACTCAGTGCAGGGATTAATTATTCTTATGAGGTACGAGATGCTAAAAACTGTGTATTCAGTGGCTCAGTTACATTAACAGAACCTACAGCATTGATAGTTTCGGCAAGTGCAACGGCATTTAGTTGTGATGCGGCAAATACAAACCAATCTGCTGTAGTCACCGTTGATTTACCAACTACAGGAACGGCGCCATATTTATACAGTTTTAACGGCTCAGGATATAGCGCAACTAATACTTTTACCGTAAATGATAACGGTACAGATCAAACTATTACTTATTCGGTTCAGGATGCCCAGGGATGTACGGCAGGAGGTTCGGTAACCCTATCTCAATTAGACCCTCCAACAGATCTTGATTTTGTATCTACGGCAATAACATGTCTGGCAACAACGTCAACAGTAACCTTAACTTCAACTGATGGGGTAGGAGTACTGGAATATGAAACTATTGCACCGTCACCAATCATCGTTGGAAAGCAAACATCAAATGTGTTTTCAGGATTGACAGAAGGTACTTATGTATTTAGGGTAACAGATGCCAACGGATGTTATTACACAGAGTCCTACACCATAGATCCGGTAACACCAATTGCAGTAACTGGGTTAATACAAAGTGATGTATTATGTCAAGGGGGAAATACCGGAGCTATTGAATTTACCGTTTACGATACCACTGGATTCAGCTATACTATAAATGGAGGCGCTTCAGTAGCCGGAACATCACCAATAAACTTAACGAACCTGACTGTAGGGGCTTATACTATTGAAGTTACCGACACAACTACAGGATGTACAGCTAATGAGACCATAATAGTTTCTGAACCGGCAAATGCTTTAAGTTTTACCACAACAGCAACAAACATAAATTGTAACAATGATAATGCTCAAATTACGGTAACAGCTTCAGGAGGGACTCCTGCTTATACCTATGCGGCAGTTATTTCAGGTAACCCAGCTCCGGGAGTTGGAGATTATAACAGTAGTCATATTGTAAATGTTGATACCAATACAGGTACTGACTTAAACTGGGATGTTTATGTTAAAGATGCTAATGACTGTATTGAAATAAATACAGTTGCCATTATTGAAGATGCCTTACCAACAGTAACGGCGCCGGGTGTTGCTAATCAATGTACAGTAACATCTGGGTTTACGTTTACAGTTTCAACTCCAACAGGAGTAGCACCGTTTATGTATAGTATTAACGGAGGGGCTTCATATCAATCAAGTCCAACGTTTACAGTAAACACACCGGGCAGTTATACTATTACGGTCAGAGATGCCAATGGATGTACGGCAACAAGCCCTACAACTACAGATGTATTTGCACCAATTACAGCTAGTGCTGTATTGACTAAAGGTTTAACCTGTTCCGGGCCAACAGATGCCAATATTGACATCTCAGTATCCGGAGGTGATGCACCATACACTTATGAAGTTAGTACCAATGGAGGTACTACTTACACAGCCATAGCAGGTTCGCCTTATACAGCTTCAACGGCAGGGAATTATCAGTTTAGAATTACTGATGCTAATGGGTGTACAAGAGAGACTAATGTAGTAGTGGTGTCAACACCAGATAATCCGCTTATTACAAGTGTTACCCAAACCCAATTTATTCTATGTAGTAGTGAAGAGACCGCAGCAATTAATATTGCTTTTGATAACACGATAGGTCTGGCACCCTTTGTCATTAATGTGAATAATGATACAACCGGTACTGACTATGGAACTCAAACATCCGGGTTGGCAGCAGGAGATTATACCATTACATTAACCGATGCTAATGGATGTACAGATACGGAAACTATTACAATAGCTGAACCAACACCAGTTAATTTAGCTTATAGTGTAGATCCAATAACCTGTGGCGCAGGAGGTGTTTCGTTAGGGCGAATAATTATTGATTCAGTTAGTGGTGGCACGCCAAATTATACTTATCATGTAACCGGAGTTAATGGTTATAATCAGGAATTACTTAATCAAACAGGATTAACACAGGTTTTTGAAGTGGTAGATTTTGGCTTGTATGAAATAATAATTACAGACGCTAATGGGTGTACGGCTATTGAAACCAATATATTAGTAGCATCTCCACCAGATGATTTGGATATTAATATTAATGCTACGGCCGATTGTATTACCGGTGGAACAGCAGAGGTTTCAATAGGAACTCCATTGAGTGGTTCCGGACCTTATCATTTTGCCATTTATACTGGGCCGGGAATGACTTATACCGCTCCAACAACTGCACCCTGGCAGGATGAGGATGCTCCAGGAAGTGAAACATCAACATTTACAGGTTTAATACCTGGTGCAACATATACGTTTATAGTTTATGATGAATTAACCGGGTGTTACTACTATGAGGTTGCAGATACTCCAATCCCGACTAATTCCACTTTAACAGTTGGCGCATTAACATCAAACAATATCACCTGTACAGGAAGTGCCGATGGTAATGTAAGTTTTGATATTACAAGTATCTATCCGGCTTCAACAGATGTTAGCTATGAAATTTATAATTCCCTGACGTTAGTAACCACAGGTATTTCGGGTACTACTACAATTCCGGCAAACGGAACGGTTTCAATCTCTAATTTTGGAACATTACCATTTGGCGAGTATTTGGTTTTAGTAGAAGAATTAGCGGGAGCTACAAATGCAGGTTGTAGTGTAGCTTCTACCACATTTAATATTACAGAATCAGCAGTTGAATTAGCTATCACAGCTTCTTCTTCGAAGAATGAAAACTGTAATGAGTTAGGCGTTATTTCTGCAGTAGCCCAAGATGGTACAGCACCATATGAATATCAATTGTTGTTGGCCACAGATCCAGCACCAAGTGCAACCAGCCCAGGTTGGGGGTCAGCAAATACATTTAATGCAAGTGCTGATAGCTACATTGTTTATGTAAAGGATGCCTATAATTGTATCAGGCAAGCTGCAGTAACTGTAATAAGAGATCCTGAGCCAACTATTAACCCGGTATCTCAGCAATGTTTTGACGGAACACCATTCACTATTACTTTAGTAGAGGGTACTGGAACAGCTATTGCACCGTTAACCTATAGTATTGGAGGAGCCTATCAATCCAGTAATACCTTTACTATTAGTACAGCGGGGACTTATACTGTTAGTGTTAGAGATGGTAATGGGTGTATAGCCACAGACACATTTGTAGTAGAACCGCCATTGTTATTAGATGCAGATTTAACACAGGATTTAACCTGTATTCTTGATGCCAGTATAACCTTAAATCCAAATGGAGGAACAGGAACCTATACAACTTATGAAGTTAACTATAATGGCGGAGGGTATGTCGCTATCGGAGGGTCACCATATACAACAACTTTAGATGGAACATACCTGTTTAGAGTAACAGACTCTCAGGGCTGTCAGGCAATATCAAATGTTGTTGTTGTAACACCAAATACCACGCCAACCTTCACATATGTGCAAACTAATGTAAGCTGTAATGGAGGAGCAGACGGGAGTATAGTTATTACTGCGGCCAATGGTATTGCACCGTACCAATACAGCATTAATAACGGTGCAACATTCCAGGTTTCAAATGTGTTTACCGGACTGTCAGCGGGAGCTTATGATGTGGTGGTTAGAGATAGTAAGAACTGTGATTCATTACCGGTTACAGTAACAATAACAGAGCCTTCACCAGTAAGCGGTTCAGGAACATTGACCCAAAGTTTAACCTGTGGTGCAGGTAATGCCACACAACCGGCAACAGTTACTATTACCGGAAGTGGGGGAACAGTACCGTACACTTATAGTTTCGACGGAGGAGCCAATTATACATCAACCAATACATTCACAACCAATACTTCAGGAACTGTAACAGCTTATATTCAGGATGCTAATGGATGTATTATAACTACACCAATAGATGTTGTTATACCGGCCTTAGATGTTCCAACAGATTTAGATTTTGTTTCAACAGCAGTAACCTGTTTAGCACTAACAAGTGATGTGACACTTACTGCAACTAATGGAGTAGGGCCATTAAGTTACGCTATTATAGCCCCAGCAAGTGCTACAGGGAATATTACAGGAGCATCAACCGGAATCTTTACCGGATTAACACCGGACACTTATACCTTTACAGTTACAGATGCCAACGGTTGTTATTATACAGAATCCTATACAGTAAACCCGGTAACAAACATTACAGTATCAGGTTTATTGCTTAACGATGTTAGTTGTAATGGCGGTTCAGATGGAGCCGTTGAGTTTACAGTTGGAAGTTTTGCAACAACATATAGCTATACTATTAATGGAGGTAGTGCCATTACAGGACAAACTGCAGGAACAATTTCGTTAACAGGATTAGCTATAGGAGCTCAAACCATAGTGGTTACCGATGAGCTTACTGGGTGTACAGATACTGTTACAGTAAATGTTGGAGAACCAACAGCCTTGATATTAGTAGAAGCTACTAATATAAATGCTCATTGTAACTTTGGTGCCCAGGTATCTGTTACGGCAACAGGAGGTACTCCTGATTATACTTATGCTTTTGTTGTGGATGGCTCTGTACCAATAGCATCGGATTATACTAGTAGTACTTCTGCCATCTTAGATCCTGCAATTAGTACGGATTGGGATGTTTGGGTTATGGACAGTAATGGATGTACAGATCAAATAGATGTTGTTATTGCTACAGATCCGTTGCCAACAATAAGTGTACCGGCACTGGCAATAAACCAGTGTAATTTAACGGGAGACCCTTATACGTTTACAGTTACCGGAACAACAGGTATTGCACCATTTACGTATTCTATTGGAAATGGATTCCAGGCAAGTCCTACATTTACAGTATCTACACCGGGAACATACGCTGTAACGGTTAGAGATGGAAATGGTTGTGAGGTTACCGGAGGAACTACTATAACCGTATATCCTGCTTTAGACTTGTCAGCAGCCATAACAAGCTTACCAAGTTGTTCAAATGATGATGGGGAAATTACAATTACTGGTTCGGGTGGTTCAGGAAACTATGTGTATTCTATTAGCCCAAGCCCCGCATCGGTTTCTATTGCAGGACATGTGATCTCGGGGGTGCCATCAGGTACATTTGCCGTGACCATAGAAGATACTACAACCTTATGTACCAGAACTGTTAATGTAACCTTAGATGCAGCTACACCGGTTACTTTTACAACTGTGCCAACAGATGTAAGTTGTAATGGAGGTAGTGACGGTATGATAACGGTTAATTTACCCGCAAGTAATGATAATCCGGTTTACACTTATAGCCTTGACGGAGGTGTTACAACACAAACGTCTAATGTGTTCACAGGATTAATTGCAGGTACTTATAATATTACGGTAACCTCAGGAAGAAATTGTACGTTGACACAATCAGAAACTGTTGGGGAACCAAACCCTGTAGTGATTGCAAATCCTATAGTAGCGGAGTATGATTGTACTGCAAATACCAATGCAACTAATTATGCTACAATAACCGTGAATGGAGTAACCGGTGGATCTTCAGTATATACTATATATGAATTTATTAGGGGAGGCACTGTTGTTCAGGCTACTGCCAATAATGTGTATACGGAAACCGATTTGTTAGGAGGTACCTACACCATTAATGTTTATGATGATAACGGTTGTTCAGGTAGTACTACGGCGACTATTCAACCGTTTATTGGGTTAGATGCATTGAACATAACAATAGATAATGCCATTACATGTACAAATGACGAAGATATTACTGTTTCAGTGACCAGTACAGGTGGCACACCAACCAATCTTGAATATACTGTTGAAGATGTAGATGGGACAATATTAGGAGCGGTTTACAGTCAAACTAATACTACAGGTGTGTTTACAGGCTTACCAATTGGTAATTATCTGGTTACAGTGGTTAATTTAGATACAGGTTGTAGTTTACAGACAACACATTATGTAGATGATCCAAACACGTTTGATTTGACTATTGATAATGTTGTTGATGTAACTTGTTTTAATGATTCTGATGGTAGTGTTAATGTTACTTTTATAGATAGAGTACCAACACCATCGGATGAGTCTGGAGCGTTTACCTATAATATTGTTGATGCATTGGGTAATCCGGTAACCTCTGGTTCGGTTGCTAATGCTGGACCGGTAAATATTCCGGGCTTTGCTGCCGGAACATATACCATAACGGCTACCTTGACTAATACACCATATTGTACAGTAAGTAAAAGTTTTACAATTTCTGCACCAACGGCAGCTCTGGCTATTTCAGAAACACATACAGAAATCACCTGTATTGCTGGTAATAACGATGGTTCAATTTCTGCTACGGCTACTGGCGGATGGCCGGGAGCTTATGAATACCAATTGGAGCTGGCAGGAGGAACAGTTATAACACCATTCAGTGCTGTGCCCAATTTTACGAACCTAATGGCTGGTGATTATATTGTCAGTGTAAGGGATAGTGCTGGCTGTATTGCTATAGTAAATGTGCCACTTGTAAATCCGGCGCCTATTGATGCTCAGGCAATAGCAACGCCATCTTTGGTTTCGTGTTTTGGTGATACTAATGCCAGTATAACAGTAAATAATGTGACAGGTGGACAGGGAAGTAATTATACTTATATTTTGAATATGGTGTTGCCAACAGTGACCTCTTCGGGGCCGCAAACCTCACCAATATTCAACGGATTAGGAGCAGGAACCTACAATGTAACTGTAAGAGACGGTTACAATTGTGAGTTTACCACAGCTGATGTTATAATCACGCAACCAAATGCCATACAGGCCACATTGGTTAAGGCCACATCACAAACCTGTACTGTTGATGCCACACTTACTTTAAGCGCAGTGGGAGGAACAGGGTCATATGAATATAGTGATGATATGGCTTTTTCTAGTGTTTTAGGAACATTTACTTCTGATGTGACATTTGCAGTAACACCGGGTACATATATGTATTATGTGAGAGATGCCAATGGGTGTACATCAATGGTCTCTAACGAAATTACAGTTGATCCGTTACCGGTATTAACAATAGATTTAGATGCTACAAATGCCACGATTAATTGTGTAGGAGATAATACAGGGGTTATTGTAGCTGAGGCACAGGGAGGCCTTGGTAATTACATTTACATTTTACAAGATGCGTCCGGTACAGATATTACACCAGCACCAACCCAAAATAGCCCGGGAGTATTTACAGACCTTACCGCAGGGACTTATCAGGTTAGAGTAACCAGCGGTGTGGATTGTGAAGAAGTATCTGCTCAGGTCTCTATTACAGAACCTGCATTAGCATTACAAGCTTCATATACTACTACGGATGTTGCATGTAACGGTGGAGATGATGGTATTATGGAGATAACAGCAACAGGAGGAACCGGTATTATAAAATATGCCATTTCTCCACAACTAAATCAGTTTTTTGAATCTCCTATTTTTGAAAATCTTACTGCGGGAACTTATCAGGCCATAGCACAAGATGAGTTAGGCTGTTTTGTACTTATTGATTTTACTATAGACGAGCCTACTCCGGTAGTACTAAGCATAGTGCCTAATTCAATAATACCCGAAGTTTGCTCAGGAGATTTAAACGGGGCTTTCAGTATTGATATTTCCGGTGGAAACTTACCATATAGTGTGAGTTTAGATGATATTGATGGGACATACACTACAGGAGGAGCCACACAAACACAATTTGATTTTGATAACCTGGCAGGTGGAGACCATATTGTCTATGTTAGAGATAATGAAGGCTGTGAATCTGAATGGAATATTACATTTCCTGAATCCGTGCTTCTTGATCCTCAGGTTGTTGTTGATTATGGTTGTGTTAACAACTTATCAACCAATACGGTTACCGTTTCTGTTGATCCTAGTATTACAAATCTTGCTGATATAGATTATTCATTAAACGGAGGCCCTTATCAAACAAGTCATGTGTTTACAGATGTACCGGCTGGGATTGGCCATTATATCAATGTAAGACATACAAACGGATGTATAAAACCAACACTGGATTTTGATATTGATCAGGTGGATCCATTAGAGTTAGCTTTAGAAGATGGCGGGCTTAATGAGATTGTAGCGGCTACTTCAGGAGGTGTAGAACCTTATGAATATACATTAAACGGGGAAGCTTATGGAAGTGAAAACACGTTTATTATTTATGCGTCAGGAGACTATACAGTAACCGTTACAGATGCTAATGGTTGTGTAGCAACGGCAACAAGATTCTTTGAATATATAGATGTATGTATACCAAACTATTTCACACCAAACGGTGATGGTACTTTGGATAGATGGGGGCCAGGATGTACATCGCAATATAAAGATTTAACATTTGATATTTATGATAGATATGGTCGTAAAATAGCCACCTTAAGAGCAGGAGATAAGTGGGATGGTAAGTATAATGGTATTGAACTTCCTACAGGAGATTATTGGTATGTTGTTAAGCTTAATGACCCCAAAGATGATCGTGAGTTTGTTGGACATTTTACACTTTATAGATAATAATTAGCGGTTTAAACCTCTAAATGAAAAAATTATGCAGATAAGACAATTAATGATATATATCCTTTTTTTGGTTGTAGCAAACGGCTATGGCCAGGAATTGAATTTGCCGGTATTTACCCAGCATTTGGCAGATAATAATTTTGTAATATCACCGACGTATGCCGGTATTGGTGATAATTTAAAAATTAGAGCTAACGGATTGACACAATGGGTAGGTATTAAAGGTGCTCCTGATAATCAATCTATTTATGGAGATGTTAGAATTGCTGATCGTTCAGGGATTGGTTTATCTCTATATAATGATAGAAATGGTAATACCATTCAAACGGGGGTGAAGTTTTCATTTGCACACCATCTGGTTTTAGATTACTACTCAAAACAATATTTATCTTTTGGTATTTCATATAACATTAATAACTTCAGAATAGATATTAATAATTTTAATACAGGGTATGAAAATCCAATAATAGACCCGTTTATAACTGATGACAGGCGAACTTCAAATAACAACTTTGATGTAGGCGCATTATACAGAATTAAAGGATTCTTTTTAAGTTTTAATGTTAATAATATCCTGGATAAAAAAATAGATCAAAACATTAGGGCTGCTGAACCAAATTTACTTTTGAACTACCAGATATATTCCGGTTATACCTTTAGAGGGCCAAAGAAAAGCGGCTTGGAATTTGAACCTTCTGTTTTTTATCAAATGTTTAGTAGTGACAAACGTTCAAGTACCGATGTTAATTTTAAATTCAGGAAATTTAACAGAAATGAAGACTATTTTTGGGCAGGTATCTCATATCGTTTTTTAAATGACCAGTTTTTTAAGCCCTTAAATATAGGGCCTATGGTAGGGTTCCAAAAATCCATTTTCTATTTTGGGTATGCCTATCAAATAACAACCAATGATTTGTCTGCATACAATTCAGGTACCCATGTAGTTACTATAGGATTAAACTTTTTACAAGGTATTAGTAACTGTCCGTGTACTCAAAGTCCGGTGCACTAAGCTAGTTGGTTTTCTTTCTAAATACATTGGTGATGTTATGAAGAAATTTACCAGCCTTTGTGCGTTCTACCATTCCACTTTTTACTTTTAATCTGTCGTCTTTTCGTTTTTGCTTATAGAAGGTCGCAGCGTTTTTACGGGCAAACGTTCTTTGCTTTTTTCTTTCGCGCGCTTCTTCAGATATATATGGCATATTATCATTTGAAATGGCACCACCAACTACCACAATACCCCCCAAAACACTTTCATCAAGCTCTACCATAATAATTTCGTTGAGACTTTCCGTTATTTTTACTTTTTGGGATTCATAGCCCACATAACTAATATATAGAATAGCACCTTTTTTGACCTCTATTGAAAAGTTTCCATCAAAATCTGATACCGTGCCCTCAGAAGAGCTTTCAATGCTTATACTTGCTCCAGGTAGGGGCGTTTTACTTTCGTCAAGTACAATGCCTTTAATAAGTCTGGAGTCGAGTTGACTTTGCGGCGTAATTTTACCCTTTATGTTATTCTGTTTTATGCTATCAACTTGAAATGTACTTGGTTTTTCTTGCGAAAAAACAGTATGGTTGCTTATACCTATTAGAGCCAAAACCCCTGAAACTATTAGGGAAAGGTAGCTGTTTTTCTCTTTCCTGTTTAATACTAAATCTCTTTTAAGTTGCGTGGATTTAAATCGGCCGCAGACATTATCATTTTCAGTAAAAGTCTTTACAATATACTCGTCCGTTTTTGTTGTAAAGTCAAAAACTGTTTTTTGACAAACTGCACAATGCCGTCCCTTTTCTTCAGGTGTCATGTCATTCCAATTTTCATGACATGGCTCAGGTATGTTAATGTTGATTACTTTTCTCATAGTTCAAAGAACCATAAGAAAGTTGTCAATTAAAAGGAAGAATGAGCAAATGGCTCTTTTGGTTGAGTGAGGTATTTAACTGTATAAAGGTTTCATAGTAAAACTAAGGAAATCAAACTCAAAGAATTACATTCAGGATAATCATTCAAATCTAATTAGAGGTATTACTAGTTTTCAACAATTTCTACCTCAAATAATTTATCCCAACGCTTACCGGTTACAAAAATAGTCTTGGACTTTGGATTGTAAGCAATGCCATTTAAGACATCTAAGCCTTCATGTTGTGTGACAAGTTTTTTTAATGGTGAAAAATCTACAACACCTATAACTGCTCCATTTTGAGGGTTAATAATAGCCACACCATCTTTTTGATAACGGTTTGCGTATATTTTTCCATCAATCCACTCCATTTCATTAATACCAACTATCTTTCCTTTATTGGTATAAACTTGTATAAATTCTTCTTCAACTAAAGTTTCCGGATTTAACAACCATATTTTTTCAGTACCATCACTTTTATAGATTACATTACCGTTATGGCATAAGCCCCAGCCTTCTTTGCTCTTGCCATATCTGAAACTACTTAATTTCTCAAGCGTATTAATATCATAAACAAAACCGGTTCCTTTTTGCCAGGTAAGCTGATATATTTTGTTGTTAAATATGGTTAACCCCTCTCCAAAATATTCGTTGGCTAAATCTACATTTTTTAAAACCTGCCCTGTTTTATAATCAATCTTTCTAAGTTTAGATTCTTTATATTGTCCGGTGCTTTCATATAAAGTATCATTAAAAAATTCTAAGCCTTGGGTATACGACGTTATATCATGTGGGTATTCATTAATTATTTTATAAGTATATACCTCTGGCAGTTCATGGTTCAGGATAGTTAAACTTGACGTAATAATTTGAGTTTCTCCATTAAAATTGACTGTGGCCTCAATGGTGTGTTTACCCAGCTTATTATGTTTTAAATCATGTTCGGCTTCAACCTCCTTACCATCTATAGTATACTGAACAGATTCAATATCGTGATTTTTTTTGTTTACTAAAGTTAGTTTCAGGGTCTCATTATTAGGAATATTACCTTTTACAGCATTGGTTTTTATTTTAAAATCCTTTTTTTTTCGCCCTGTATTAGATCCGCATGATACTAAGACCGTACTTAAAAATATGATTATTAGGTATTTGAATATATTCATTTTAAAATTATAATTTAGAGCAATATATTTATTTAAAATCGGTTTAAAAAATCATTGTGAAAATTTTAAAAGGTTGTATCTTTGCACCCGGCAAGTCCTACACAACCAGCTCCTGTTGAATCCTCCAGGTCGGGAACGAAGCAAAGGTATATGGTCGTAGCGGTGTGATGTAGGTAGCTTGCCTTTTTTTATGCCTTAAAATTAAGTTTTCTTATCGTTTTACAATGTTGTAATTTGGTGCTTGGTTTTTGTAATTTCAATACAGTATGTCTAAAGTTGTTTTAATAACGGGAGGCTCTTCAGGTATAGGTAAATCAATCGGAGAGTTTTTAAGAGAAAAGAAGTTTGTGGTTTATGGAACAAGTAGAAATCCGGAAAAGTATAAGGATAGTAAGTTTCCAATTTTAGCTTTAGATGTTAAAGATAAAGGGACTATAAAACAAACCATAGCTACTATTTTAGAAAAAGAGGGCAGGTTAGATGTTGTTATTAATAATGCTGGGGCTGGTATAACCGGTCCAATTGAAGAAATTCCGGAAGAAGAAATCAAAAACAATTTTGAAACTAATTTTTTTGGACCCATAAGCGTGATAAAAGCGGTATTACCGCAAATGAGAAAACAACAATCAGGTTTAATAATTAATATAACATCTATAGCTGGCTATATGGGCTTACCTTATAGAGGTGTTTATAGTGCAAGTAAAGGTGCTTTGGAATTAATTACAGAAGCTTTTAGAATGGAACTGAAAGGTTTTAATATTAAAATGACAAATATAGCTCCCGGTGATTTTGCAACAAATATAGCAGCAGGGAGATACCATGCTCCATTATTAGACCATTCTCCATACAAAAAACCATATGGAGATACCTTAAATTTAATGAATACCCATGTAGATGATGGTAGTGATCCGCTTTTAATGGCTAAAGCGGTTTATAAAGTGATGGTTACTCCAAACCCTAAGGTACATTATAAAGTAGGGGAGTTTATGCAGAAGTTTTCAATTGTTTTAAAACGAATTTTACCTGATAAAGTTTATGAAAAGCTTTTAATGAACCATTATAAGCTATAAACAATTATTTATTGAGCAATCCAAGAAGCTGTTTTTCAAAGTAAACTGAAAAAATATTGGTGTGACAGTTTTCAATCTTATTATTCTTATCCAAAATAATTGTCTTGGTTAAAGGATAAACAGCCAAAACATCTGTAGCTTCTTTAGGGTTTTTAAATAAGTATGCATTAGAGCTTTCAAAATTATACTTTTCAAGTATTTTTTTAGATTTATTAACCCCCAAACCATCTATGTTTATGCTAATAAATGTTACTTCGGGATATTTTAGCCTTAACTTTTTTAATTTAAAATGGCTTTCCTTAAAATGTTTGTAGTATACATTAGACCAAAAGGTAACAACCGTGGTAGAAGGTGTTAACGAGCTTAATTTAACGACTTCATTATTAAGGTCAATTAATTCAATATCAGGGATTTCAGAGCCTTCTTTCAAGCTGTTAATGGCGTAGGTATATCCAGTCATTTTTTCCTTACCTTTTGTACTATTGGTTTTACTGAGGTAAGACTTCAATATGATATTGTTGTTTTTTTCGTTTTTGCTTCTGGATAAATAATTCATTGTAAAATGATATAACAAATCATCTTTTATAGCAGTGTTAGTAACCAGACTATCAACAAGCTTTAACTTATCTAAATTATAGCATAGAGAGTTTCTATTAAAGGGTTTTCCTGTATTATGAGCATCGTGAACTTTGAGAGATAAATTACTGAGGCTATGTCTTAAAAAGGTGTTATAATTATGATAACTGCTTAAAAACTCATCATTATAGTTTATATGTTTTCTATAATCATAAAAATCGTCCGGAAGCGATTTTAATATGGAGGCTTTATCTCTTCCGTAATGTATAAATGGATAAACTTCTTTATTTGAATAATGGCTGTAATCTATATTAGCCTGGGCTATTTTTTTAAAAAGTTCTGAAGGCTCGTGTTTATCAATAAAGCGTTCATATAGTTTCACTTTCCTATCTTTTAATGAGTCAATATGTGTTTGATAGGCATTCGGATTTAATTGACACAATTTAATAACATACTTTTCCTCCCGTTCATTTTCTAAAAATTCGTTGATTAAATAATTATTTTTTTTATCACCTCTACCAGAAAAGACTAAGGACTCATCAAAATCTAAAGTATTTAATCTAAAAAGAACACTATCCCTGGGTTCAAGTAAAATCATTTGATATTCAACGCCGTGCTTAAATGTATAAATGCCTTCTTTTAAGTGCTTTACTTTATGTAAAAAGCGGTTTCTACCATCAAGTTTTATAGTATCAATAACTTTTTCTTCTTTTGAAAGTACAACATAATTAGCACTGGGATTAATTATTTCACCGCCAATGTAGGCATAATCAATAATTGTTTTATGCTTATCGTCTTTGCAGCCTAAAAATGCAATTAGTATTACTAGATATGAAAAATAGAACTTCATAAAGTGTCAGAGAGTATATTTGCTAAAACAAATGTATAAGTTGTAGACATAAAGTGCTGTTAAGGCGTTGTTAAAGTTATTGACTGTTAAACCGTGTGCTTTGGCATTTTGTCAAGATTCAACCTAAAATTGAAGGGTTTAGTTTCGTCTAACCAATTGAATTTTCTACTTTTGCAAAAACTTACAATTTTGAGGTATGCTGAGGTGCAAATCAGATTAGTTTGTAAGTTCATATAAGCAGATTTAATAAAGTAAAAATCTGAATAAAATTTTAAATTAAGTTTATGTTATCAGTATCAAACCTTTCTGTACAATTTGGAAAACGTGTGCTTTTTGATGAAGTAAATACTACTTTTAATAATGGTAATTGTTATGGGATCATTGGCGCAAACGGTTCAGGAAAATCTACATTTTTAAAGATTATTTCCGGTAAGCAAGAGCCAACATCCGGTCATGTATCCTTAGAGGCCGGTAAGCGTATGTCTGTACTTGAGCAAAATCATAATTTATATGATGAGCATACGGTTTTAGAAACGGTTTTAATGGGTAATAAACCCCTATTTAAGATAAAGACAGAGATTGATGCGCTTTATGCTGATTATTCTGATGAGAATGCTGAAAAAATAGGAGAGCTTCAGGTAGAATTTGAAGAAATGAATGGCTGGAATGCTGATAGTGACGCTGCCGCCATGCTGTCTAACCTGGGTATTAAAGAAGAATTTCATTATACTTTAATGGCTGATCTGGATGGAAAACAAAAAGTACGTGTATTATTAGCACAGGCTTTATTTGGAAACCCAGATGTACTGATTATGGATGAGCCTACCAATGATTTGGATTATGAAACCATTTCATGGCTAGAAAACTTTCTTGCAAACTATGATAATTGTGTCATTGTAGTGTCTCATGACAGGCATTTTTTAGATGCTGTTTGTACACATATCTCTGATATTGATTTTGGCAAGATCAACCATTACTCGGGTAATTATTCGTTTTGGTATGAATCTTCTCAATTAGCAGCAAAACAACATGCGCAACAAAACAAAAAGGCTGAAGAAAAGAAAAAGGAGTTAGAGGAATTTATTCGTCGTTTTTCTGCTAACGTAGCAAAAAGTAAACAGGCTACAAGTAGAAAGAAAATGATTGATAAGTTAAATATTGCAGATATAAGAAGAACAAGCAGGAGGTATCCGGCTATTATCTTTGAACGAGATAGAGAGGCTGGAGACCAGATATTAAATGTTGAAGGCTTGGCGGCTTCTATTGATGGTGAGGTGCTTTTTAAAAATATTGACCTGAATTTGGCTAAAGGCGATAAAGTAGTTGTGTTTTCAAGAGATTCAAGAGCTACAACTGCCTTTTATCAAATTATAAATAATAATGAAAAGGCAGATGCAGGCAAATTTGCCTGGGGTGTAACTACCACACAATCTTATTTACCGTTGGACAATAGTGCTTTCTTTGATAATAATCTGACTTTAGTAGACTGGTTACGTCAATGGGCTACTACCGAAGAAGAGCGTGAAGAAGTTTATATTCGTGGATTTTTAGGGAAAATGATTTTTAGTGGAGAAGAGGCACTTAAAAAATCAAATGTACTTTCGGGTGGTGAAAAAGTACGTTGTATGCTAAGTAGAATGATGATGACCAGAGCTAATGTTTTAATGCTTGATGAGCCTACAAACCACTTGGATTTAGAAAGCATTACAGCCTTCAATAATTCTCTTAAAAACTTTAAAGGCACTATACTGTTTACAACACATGATCATCAATTTGCTCAAACTGTTGCCAATAGAGTGGTGGAATTAACTCCTAATGGTGTTATAGACCGTTACACTACGTTTGATGAGTATATGCAAGATGCTAAGATTAAAGAATTGCGTAATAAAATGTATGCAGTAACTGCATAATCAAATTATTCCTGTAATTCTGTTGTAATCTTTTTTAGAAGGGATTGGGTTTTATTAAGTTCATCTTTATGAACATGTATTTCCTGAAAGCCCTGAATTGAAGAGCCGAAACCGGCTAACCGACCGGATTCTGATTCATCTTTTATTACAGCGCAAACCCCTAGTTTTTCAAGCTCGTTAAAAATACGTTGTACTTCAATAAAATTTCCCGTAAAGACTTTTACATAGTTTGACATAGCAAAATGGGTTTTAAGGTTCTCTCTTAAAGATACAAAATTTTATTTTTAATTCCGAAAATGATTTTTGATATTTTTAAAAGTAACCCCTCGTCTTTTTTAAAGTGTTATTCTGGTTTTTTAAATACGTTCTGTTTGACAGTTTTGAAGCCTTTATGATTTGTTACAAAACATGACACCGTTATAATTCCCAGCATAGTATGCTATCTTTTTCTATATCTTCATATACCGTATTGGGAATATCTGTACTATACATGATAAACTCCGATAGTTTCATATTTGAATGAAGCCTTGAATTCAAACCGTTTGCATAAAATATTCCAAAATTATTATTCAGGGTGCATCTTGATCTCGTGTAATTACCAGAGAGTTTTTGAACGTTGTTTAGCCTTACAGTAACTGAGTTAGTGGCTCTTATAAATGTATAATGAGCAAATTTGTTTGTAAAATCATTGTTATTGAATTGTCTTGGATTATTACAACACATTCCCGGATCAAAATAAAGACTACCATTACCCCAGTTAGCATGGACAGACCAACGATTTCTTTGATTCAAAACTCCAAAAGAGTTCTGCTGTCTTCTGGTTACAGACATTACAGACAAAACCGTACCGTTTGCTCCTGCATTTGTTAATAATTGAATACTGGTAAGAACATCTAATCTGTCAGATCTACCATCACCTTGAATATAGGGCATGATTGGGTCTGAAGTAAATGGAGGTTGCCTGCTTAGGTCAGTTTGAATGGCATCTCTATTAAGTCCGCTTTGATCATACCATCTAACAACAAAAACAGCATTGCCATTACGCCAGGCATCAATAGCATTCAGGTCAACAATGTCATTTGAGGAGTCGGCGAAAAAATCTTCTTCAAGATTGTCATTTGCTCTTCTTAAGCGGATAATGGGACCATTGTAATCTGAGACAAGTACTCTTAATGAAAGAGCAAAGCTGATGTTTTCAAGTTTGTCATCTAAAATATGATGCAAGCTAAAAGTTGGGTATTGGTTATAATGACTAATTTGACTGTTTGTTTGTAGTCCCAAAAGAATAAACACCCATAAAACAAATATCTTATTCATTTTGATAAATCCCCTGTTATATGAAAAGTGTTTAACGCTGTAGATATAATGCCTACACCGGCATCCTTACCGGCTGTTTTAAACCGTGAGAGCCTGTTTTTTATTGTGACTCCGGTATCACCTTCAATAGTTATTTCACCATCTCCAATTTGATACAGGCTAACATTAAATCCTATAGGTAAGTTTAATGGAACTGTTAAAGTAGCCGGGTTTGGGCTATCAAAAGCAAGTACAGTTCCGTTATCCTTTAGTTCCAAAGTATAATCTCCGGTTAATGAGGTTATTAATTCTTTCTTTGTGACCAACCTGAGCCATTGACCACCATCATATATAAACATACTGTCATGATCAGTATTATAAACAATACTGCCTTGAAAAGGGGTGATTATAGCGTTCATATCGGATGTTGTTACCTTATGGATAACCATAAGTTCATCAGATTCGGGTACCTGAGAGAACACATTAACAACATAAGAAAAAAGCATTAAAAAAAGCAGTTCTTTTTTGAGGCTTAACAATCTCATTAAGTGTGTATTTATTTTTAATAAAATAAATGTACTAACTCATTTTATAAAATGTGTAAATCCAACCTATTAAGTTTGTTTAATTTTAAATTATTTACCTTATGTTAAATTTATTTGCTTTAATTAGTATGTATTACAATTTAAACCCGGTATTATGAGACTTATAAAAAATGGAATTTTATTAAGTGTATTTGCTTTTATAGCGTGTCAAAACAACACTGAAAAAAATAACGTATCAGATAGTGTCAATACCATATTTGAGTATAATCAAATAATAGATCTGACTCATGAGTTTTCCAAAGAAACTATTTATTGGGTAACGGCAAAAGAATTTGAAATGGATGTTGTTGCTCATGGAGAAACTGAGAAGGGCTTTTTTTATGCCGCTAATAATTTTTCAACTGCAGAACATGGAGGTACACACGTTGACGCTCCAATTCACTTTGCCAGACACGGACAAACCTTAGACCAAATACCTGTTGAAAATCTTATAGGTAAAGCTATTAAGGTTGATGTTTCTGAGCGGGCTATGAATAATCCGGAGTATTTGGTGAGTATTGAAGATCTCCTCAATTGGGAAAAGGAAAACAATACTCAAATTCCTGATAGAAGCATAGTCTTACTGGAAACAGGTTTTTCCAGGTACTATCCTGATAAGGTAAAATATTTGGGGACAGACATGCGAGGAGAGGAAGCGGTTAAAGAGTTGCATTTCCCGGGTTTAGATCCTAAAGCTGCCAGTTGGTTGGTTAAAAACAGGACTATTAGTTCTATAGGTATTGACACTCCCAGTATAGATTATGGGCAATCTTCAGATTTTGAAAGTCATGTTATACTGTTAGGAGAAAACATACCTGCTTTTGAAAACTTAACAAACTTAGATAAACTACCCGCTAACGATTTCACGATAGTAGCTTTGCCAATGAAAATTAAAGGGGGTAGTGGAGGGCCATTAAGAATTATAGCCCTCATCAAATAATTTATCGTAATTCTGCTCCAAGTTGTTTTTCAAAGTTGGCCTGAAGCTTTTTCATGATCTTATCTATTTGCTTGTCGTTAAGTGTTTTGTTTTCATCTTGTAATGTAAAACTAACGGCATAACTCTTTTTCCCTTTAGGAAGGTTTTTGCCCTGATAAACATCAAACAGGTTAATAGCTTTAAGCAATTGCTTTTCGGTTTGTTTTGCTATTTTATGAATAGATTCAAAAGTTACATGATCATCTAATAACAAAGCAAAATCACGTCTAACCTCCGGGTATTTCGGAATGGTTTTAAATTTAATGCTGTTATGTTTGATAAGTTCTAAGATGGCGTTCCAGTTAAAATCTGCAAATATGACCTCCTGGGCAATATCAAAATGTTTTAAAACAGGCTTTTTGATCAAGCCAAAATCGACTAACTTGTTCTTGCCTAAAGCTATGGTTATGCCTTCTGAAAACAGATCATTTTTTATAGGAGATTCTGTAAATCTTGAAATTCCTAATCGATCGAGTATTGCAGTGATAAACCCTTTCATTAAAAAGAAGTCACTCTTTTTACTTTTTTCATTCCAGTTTTCAGCTGCTTGATTTCCTGTAATAAAAAGAGAGAGGTGTTTCAATTCTTCACGGTTTTCACCATAGTTATGATAGGTGTTACCAAATTCAAAGAATTTTAAATTAGCACGTTTTCTATTGATATTAAATGAAATGGATTCTAAACCTGAAAATAATAACGATTGCCTTAAAACAGACAGGTCATTACTTAAAGGGTTAAGTATACTAATATTATGCTCTTCTTTTAATTGGGCACTCAGTGTTGTATAATTTGGAGTTGTAAGCGAGTTTGAAAGAATTTCATAAAATCCCTGAGAGGCCAGTTGGTTTCCTATTATATTTTGAATTTTATAATCTTCAAAACGCGATGTTGTAGAAATTGAAGCATTAAGCTTCTCCGTTGTTTTTATATTATTATAACCATAAACCCTTAGAATTTCTTCAATAATATCAGCTTCACGCTGTACATCGTTTCTATATGCCGGCACGGTTAAACCAAGACCAGTTTCAGTAACATTATTTACTTTGATCTCTAAAGAAGACAAAATGCCTTTTATAACTTCCCTTGGGATGTCTTCGCCAATTAACTTCTTAGCATTTTCAAAGCTTAAACGAACTTCAAAATCCTTAATTTTATTGGGGTAAATATCAATGATATCACTGGTAATTTCTCCTCCTGCAATTTCTTGAATTAATAAAGCAGCACGTTTCAATGCGTATTCTGTAATATTAGGATCAATACCACGTTCAAATCTAAAAGATGCATCGGTGTTCAGTCCATGGCGTTTGGCAGTTTTACGGACACTAACCGGATTAAAATAAGCACTTTCCAGGAAGATACTGGTTGTGTTTTCGGTTACTCCAGAATATTCTCCTCCAAATACCCCGGCAATACACATTGGTTTTTCAGCATCACATATCATAAGATCATCTTCATGAAGTTCACGCTCAACACCATCTAAAGTCACAAATTTGGTTCCAGCCTCCAGGGTTTTAACTTCAATTTTATTTCCCGAAACTTTAACAGCATCAAAAGCATGAAGTGGTTGACCTAAATCATGTAATACATAATTAGTGGCATCAACAATATTATTAATTGGCGCTAAACCAATAGCCTTTAATCTGTGTTGTAACCAGGCTGGGGATTCTTTAACCTTAAGTCCTGTGATAGTAACACCACAATATCGGGGGGCTAAATCTTTGTTTTTTACTTCAACATCAATTTTTACCATACGGTTATCAACACGAAAAGCACTAACCGATGGTGTTATTAATTCTAAAATAATATCCTTTTGAAGCAATCCGGCTTTAAGGTCGCGGGCCGTTCCCAAATGGCTCATGGCATCTGCTCTGTTTGGTGTTAAACCAATTTCAAATACATGATCATTTTCAATATCAAAAATAGCAGCTGCAAGAGTACCAGCCTTAATGCTATCATCTAAAACAAGAATACCATCATGTGATTTTCCTAAGCCCAGCTCATCTTCGGCACAGATCATACCAAAGCTTTCTTCTCCTCTTATTTTCCCTTTTTTAATGGTCCAAGATTCGCCTTCTTCTGTATATAAAGTGGTTCCAATGGTAGCAACAGGAACTTTTTGGCCGGCAGCCACGTTTGGTGCGCCACAAACAATTTGTAAAGGAGCATCTGCTCCAATATCTACAGTGGTTACTTTTAACTTATCTGCATTGGGGTGCTTCACACATGTAAGCACTTCTCCTACTACTACACCTTCTAATCCGCCTTTAACAGATTGATAAGGTTCTAAACCTTCAACTTCAAGTCCTAAATCTGTAAGTAATTCGCTGGTTTGTTCTGGTGTCCAATCTGTTTTTAAAAATTGCTTTAACCAGTTATATGAAATCTTCATAAATCAATATCCTATTTGATCGCACAAAGATAAAATATTGCGCCAACCATTCAAACAAAGCATTGTGAATTATGGTGTGAAGGCATAAATAATTTATTGATTAGGCAAATTATATGTTTAATTTAATAGTTGTGAATATATTCTTTGTTTTGAAACAGTTAAAAGTATTATTAAAATAGAGTGTTTTTCAATAATATAATCCATTTTTAAGAATGGCTCTTATGGCTTTCTGCTCATGTTTAACAAGTGAGTCCCTTGTTTTTTTGTCTAAATGACTTGAAACTCCAACAAAGCCTATTGTGTGACCTTTTAGGATGTCCTTAAAAATTAACGTCACACGTTCCAGGTGGTAGTCTGAAGTGATTATTGTAAGCTTGGGATTCAAGGCACCTGAAATTATGGGTTTTATTTTAACAGCATCATCAACAGTATTTTGAGAGAGTGCAGGCTCCAGAAAGTCTTCTTCCCGAACCCCTTTTTTAATTAAATATTGTTTTGCATAAAAAGCATGTGAATTAGCTGCAATATTAAAATGTTGCCCCCAGCCACCGGTGCAAAGTACCTTGGTACCTTTGCTATATTGTTTTAAAACATAATCTAACCTGCTTATAGAGATCTCACTTAATATGCCTGATGGCGAATTTGGAGCACCTAAAGCTATTAATATTCGGTTAGCCATATTGCCATACTTTTTTTAGATAAATAACAAGGTACATTATATATACTAAAACCTATATGATTTAGTATAAATAATAATTAGATTTATGTATATGTTTATTGCAGGTCTTCCAATATAAGATTATAATCATATTGTAAATCCTCATGTAATGTACTAATTGCTTTTTTGGCTAAAAGGATTTGTCTGTTGTAGGTATTTTGTAATTGTGTGCTTTTTGAAATGCTTGGACTGAAGTCTTTTAATTTTTCGCAGAAATAGAGTAGAAGTGCTACTTCGGTATCCTTTTTTTGTGAATAACGAATAAACTTTTTGACGTGCCTCAGGATTTTTCTAACACTCTTCCTAATGTAATAATAGCTATCTGCATTTATAATTTCAAACTCGTTATCCATAAAGTTTTTTACACTTTCTATATAACTGTTTTCGTTTTCAGATTCGAAAAGTAAATACGTGAGCAACTCCTTGTTTTCTGCTTTGAACCTTGATAAGCGTAAGCACAAGTTTTGTAGTTCCTGGTTAGAAAGCATGTTTAGTTCCTTTTTTATTTCTCTTACAGTAACAGCTTTCATGGGAATAGATATATTTATGGAATAAATATAAAAAAACCATGACGTCAAGTCATGGTTTTTATCATTTATTTAAAAGAACTTTATCTTAGTTTAGGATAGTCACCGGGACTTACTTCATGCATAACATTGTATATTGCTTCAAAGATATCTTCGGCTGAAGGTTTTGAGAAATAGTCACCATCATTGCCATAAGCAGGCCTGTGCGGTTTAGCTGTCAATGTTTTTGGAGCACTGTCTAAATATTGAAAAGCATCTTGGTTATTTATAATTTCATCTAAAATATAAGCAGAAGCTCCTCCAGGTACATCTTCATCAATAATCATCAATCTATTGGTTTTGGCTACGCTTTTTACAATATCATGATTTAAATCAAATGGTATTAAGGATTGAATATCAATGATTTCTACATCAATTCCAACTGCTAAAAGGTCTTTAGCTGTTTGTTCAACAAGTCGTAATGTAGAACCATAGGACACCAAGGTTATATCTGTTCCTTCTTTAACAGTTTCAACTAAGCCAATAGGTGTTTTAAGATCTCCTAAGTTGTTAGGCATTCTTTCTTTTAACCTGTAACCATTTAAACACTCTACAACAATAGCCGGATCATCTCCCAATAATAATGTGTTATAAAAACCAGCTGCTTTAGCCATATTTCTAGGCACCAGAAGGTTAACCCCTTTTACTAAGTTTAAAATACCACCCATTTGAGATCCCGAGTGCCAAATGCCTTCAAGTCTATGGCCACGGGTTCTAATAATTAAAGGCGCTTTTTGCTTGCCTTTGGTTCTGTAATGCACTGTAGCCAGATCATCACTAATGATTTGTATAGCATAAAGGATATAATCTAAATATTGAATCTCTGCAATTGGTCTTAATCCACGCAAAGCCATACCAATACCTTGTCCTATTATGGTAGCTTCTCTAATGCCGGTATCTGCTACTCTTAACTCTCCATATTTTTCCTGTAGGCCTTCTAATCCCTGGTTAACATCGCCAATATTTCCTGTATCTTCTCCAAATACCAAAGCTTCAGGATAATGACTAAAAATGGCATCGAAATTATCTCTCAGTATGATACGCCCGTCAACTTGTACAACATCATCATCGTAAGTTGGCTTTACTTCCTTTATACGTGTATTTGAGTTTTGAGTTTGTGAATACAGGTGCGAACTAAACATGGGCTGAACGTGCTCAAAAATAGTATTAATCCAATGTTCTAGTTTTTGCTTTTCTTCAAAAGACTCCCCAATCATATATCTTAATGCCTTTCTGGCGTGAGATAAAATGTCCTTTCTGGTAGGTTCACTGATACTAGCAATACTTTCTTGAATTTTTGAAATAAAGATACCGTTTGAGCTTACAGGGATTATTTGTTTTAAAATAGATATAAGTTCCTGTTGTTCTTTTTTTATAGGTTTTAAAAAAGTATTCCAGGCATTGTTTTTAGCTTGTCTGACATCACGTTTTGTAGTGCGTTCAATTTCAATTAAAGCTTCATTTGTCGCTATTCCGCTTTCAATAATCCACTCGCGCATTTTTGCGTTACAGTCATGGTTTGCTTCCCATTCTAAGCGTTCACCGCTTTTATAACGTTCATGTGACCCTGAAGTTGAATGCCCTTGTGGTTGTGTTAGTTCCAGTACATGGATTAAAACGGGTACATGCTCTTCTCTGGCAATAGCTGACGCTTCCTGATATGTAGCCACTAAGTTAGCATAATCCCAACCTTTAACTCTCAAAATCTCAAAACCGTTATGGTCTTTATCACGTTGAAACCCTTTTAAGATTTCCGATATGTTTTCTTTTGTTGTTTGATGTTTTGCATGTACAGATATCCCGTATTCATCATCCCAAACACTAACAACCATTGGGACTTGTAATACACCAGCCGCATTAATGGTTTCAAAAAATAAACCTTCACTTGTACTGGCATTTCCAATAGTACCCCAGGCTACCTCATTACCATTATTTGAGAAGTTGGTAGTATTTATGCCTTTAACATCTCTAAATATTTTTGAAGCTTGTGCTAAACCTAATAATCGAGGCATTTGGGAAGCAGTAGGAGAGATGTCTGCACTTGAATTATATTGTTGAGCAAGGTTTTTCCAGCTGCCATTGTCATTTAGACTATGCGTTACAAAATGCCCTCCCATTTGCCGGCCTGCAGACATAGGTTCCAGTTCTAAATTGGTATTAGCATATAATCCGGAAAAGAATTGTTCGGGAGATAGTTCTCCTATAGCCATCATAAATGTCTGGTCACGATAGTATCCTGATCTCCAGTCCCCTTTCATAAATGCTTTTGCCATAGCTAACTGGGGAACTTCCTTCCCATCACCAAAAATACCAAACTTAGCTTTTCCAGTAAGTACTTCTCGTCTGCCTAGTAAACTACATTCACGGCTTATTAAAGCAATTTTGTAGTCGTTTAGTACTTCTGCTTTAAAATCGTCGAATGAAATGTTGTTTTTCAAATTGGGAATGGTTTGCATAGAATAGCGCTTTAATAGCTCTTGCAAAAGTAGTTAAAGTTTGCCTTTTTTGCAATTAAAGCAAGTGTTAAATGATTACGAAAAATTCAAAATTTTGTTAAAATTAAGTGATAAATTACATAATTATCATTAAAAATGATATTTCAATGATAATTAGTTAAAAATAGATTAAAACCAGCGTCTTCTAAAAAGCCCTAAAAGTGATTGTGGGTCTGCTGTAAATATAAATCTAATGCTTTGGCTATAATGTGGCTGTCCAATTTCCCATCCAAGGTTAGAATATATAGGAAAGTATATTTCAAAATAATCAGTTACCAGATTGATTCTTATACCAGAATCATAAACAAACTTTGGAGATTCAAACTTATTTTTTACATACCCCACATCGCCGTATAGTAAAATATACTTCCATAATGTTGTACTGGCATTAATGGTTGTAATCCATTGATTAGCAAAAGGCGGGTCTAGTTTTGACTTGAATCCACCCTCTGCAGGAATATATTGCTGACTAAAGATACCAGATGTTTCCGATCTACCCAGGTAGTTATAATCAAATAAATAATCTGTAGGTCTATCCAGGGCGAAGCTAAAGTAATCAGAATCAGGTTCTGTACTATTACTTAAGAACGTTCCGGCAAATGCTCTTAGATTCAATTGCCTGTTATTCTCAAATAGTTGCCTGTATTCGTAATTAAATGATAGCTTACTGAACTTTTTACTTATTTGAAAATCAGCTTCCCATCTGTTAAAATTAATAAGGTTGTTGTTTGAATGTATGTAACGTGTATTAAAGATAGAGTAATTAGGTTCATTTGAGGTTAAAAGATTACTGATGTCACGGTCTCTATGGATATCAACATACCTAAAGATTAGTGTTTTATTTTTATTTGAGCGTAAATCATTATTCTCTCTAAACTTAAAGGTTAGAATAGGGGTTAATCTTCTGACAAATAAATCTTCTGCATAAGAATTGTAACTGCCTACAAGGCCATAATTAATATAATACAAATTACTGTTCTCTAAATAATGTGTTTTAGAAACTGCAAGTGAGCCTGTTATGGATTTAGACCCAAAAGCATAACGCGTTGAGATCTTATAATTAAAAAGTTTTCTTAAAATAGTTTTGTTATATGCTTTTACACCTAATGTAACCCCGTCGTAAATATTGTTAAATTCAGCAAGAGGCATTAAAAAAACCTGATTATAATAGGGGTCTTCAATATCTTTAAAAAGCCTGAACTGTAAAGGTTTATTGTTGAAGAAGAAACCTTTTAAGGATTTCCAGTTGTCTCTTAGGTTAATTTCAGGAATGGTATTGTTATAATTTAAAACAAGTTTATTGGCATCATTTCTGGGGATAGTTAGTGTTTTGCTTTTTGAAATATTTTCTACCCAATACTTAGATAATATGCTATCATTATTTAGTGTATATAATGAAACAGGCATATTATTATCTCGCTTATTCTTTATTGTAAGGGTAATTGAATCTTCTGTTTTTATAACTTTTTTAATTTTGAAATCTATTTTCTTTCGGGTTCTTAGATAATCTTCAAAAAACCAATCAATGTTTTTATCTGTTAACGATTTTAAATGATTTTCAAAATCTTTGGTTGAAGTCTGTTTTAATTTATTTTGACGAATAAAGCTTTCTATTCCATTTTCAACCACATCATGATTTACAAAATCATCCAAATATTTAAGACCAACACCAGCTTTATATTTGCTGGCAATGTTCTTATTAAATTTTAAAAGGGAGTCTTTTTGTTTGGTTAATGCCTGATCCCTGTTGGTTCTGGCTATAAGCATAAAAGCCAATACGTACTTATCATTAAACTTCATATCTGCCGCATGAAATGACCTTACACCCCAAACATCAGCTATAGAACCTAAAAACTTCATATCCGGGTAATGCTTATCTATGTATTTCATGGCATAATAAATCTGTATGCCATCAAATAACCATTGTTCCTTCCTTGGATTTAATAGGAGTGTGTTTTCCAGATAGTTATGTATCGTGATTTTTAAAAGCCTTAATTCATATTCAAAATTGCTAGGGTAGGGTTTTATGAATTTGGGCAAAAAGTTTAAACCATAAATAGGGTCCTTTTCATAATCAATTTGGGATAAAAGAAGTTTTTTGTATGGGTATTCCCCAAAATGATTTAATACAAAATCTGTTATTTTTTCTGTGATTAGAACCTTATCTAAAACTTCCAGGCCACCATCATTTATATCAGAAACAATAGCTATTTTATCGGATTGTATCGTATTGAATTTAGACTGTTTATTTAAGAATAATTTATTGGAGTTTCTAGCTTTTCCTTTTAGTGTAATTATCTTTTTATCAGGTGTTTGCGATTCTTTATCTACATCCAAATCTGAAGTTGATTTGTAGGCTATTGGATATTCAATTTCTAAACTAACATCAGACTTTGGAATGAATAAATCGTCTAAATCCTTATTACTATAATATTGCCATTCTCCGTTATAAACAGCCGGTGTGATATACCAATACCTTAGATTTAAATCGCCTGTATCTGTAATACCATAGCTTGTAAATTTAGCGCTTGGTAACTGGACTAAGTATTCCAGTTTAAGCGTGTAGGTTCCATTTGGGGCTAGAGGTTCAGCAAGTATAACTTTTACTATATCACTTTGGTTCTTAAGTCTTTCAAAAGTCAAATCCTGATCATTTTGTTTTAAAGCTGTTATTACTGTAAAACCTCTGTCTTCATTTTTAGCCAGATGAAAATCATTTTTAAATTCATCTGCCATTCTAATGGCCAATGGTGTTTTTTTAGTAGAATAACTATTACTCCAATCACTTAGATAAATAGTATCAAGCTTGTCTGATGTTGTATTTTGGTATTGAATGGTTTGCGAAATCTTAACTTGTTTGTTTTCTATATCAAACACAGCCTTGAGGTCAATTCTATTTTGACTAAAGCTCAAGCAGCATAGTGAAAGAAAAACAATACAATTAAAAACACGCAACTTCAATATAGAATAGCATTAGGGTTAAACTCAAAGTAAGGCGTTGCAATATAATAAAATTATAGTGGCTTAAAATTTATTTATGCTAGGGTATCTAAGTCGTTTAAGTTTTATATATAAGCGCTAAGTACCTACTAGAAGTTTGGACTTAAGTTAGATTTTTTATAAAAATTGTCTAGAATGGTAATAACTTCTTCTTCAGTATCAACCAAATGAATAAGATCCAGGTCTTTAGCACTGATATTACCAAATGTATCTAAAAGTGTTTTTTTAACCCAGTCTATAAGGCCTTTCCAGAACTCAGTACCGACTAAAATAATTGGGAATTTTCCAATTTTATGGGTCTGTATAAGTGTCATTGCTTCAAATAACTCATCAAGTGTCCCAAAACCACCGGGCATGACAACAAATCCCTGAGAATACTTTACAAACATAACCTTACGAACAAAAAAGTAATCAAAATCTAAATTTTTATCAGCATCTATATAAGGATTGTCATGTTGTTCAAAAGGAAGTTCAATATTTAAGCCTACAGAGGTACCGCCTCCTAAATGTGCGCCTTTGTTACCAGCTTCCATGATTCCCGGGCCTCCACCGGTTATAACACCATATCCGGCTTCAACAATAGCCTTGGCAACACGCTCTGCAAGTTTGTAGTATTGATCTTCCGGCTTTGTTCTGGCCGAACCAAAAATAGAAACACAGGGTCCTATTTTGCTCATTTTTTCAAAACCATTAACAAATTCGCCCATGATCTTGAATATGGCCCATGAATCATTGGTCTTTATTTCATTCCATCCTTTATGATGTTGTTCCTTTCTCATGCTTTAAATTTTTAGTCTAAGTTACAGTATACAAATTAGCTAATCTAAATGTAATTCTTTTTTAAGAAATTTAGCAGTATAACTTTTTTTATGTTTTATAATATCTTCAGGGCTACCTTCTACAATTATTTGTCCGCCACCTTTTCCGCCTTCATAACCAATATCAATAATATGATCTACCATTTTAATAACATCCAGGTTGTGTTCTATAATTAATACCGTATTTCCTTTGTTTGCTAATTTATTTAACACGATCATCAAAACACGTATATCTTCAAAGTGTAATCCTGTAGTAGGCTCATCCAGTATATAAAATGTATTTCCCGTATCTCGTTTTGAAAGTTCTGTAGCCAGTTTAATACGTTGTGCTTCACCTCCAGAAAGTGTTGTACTTTGCTGTCCAAGGGTAATATAACCCAGGCCAACATCTTTTATGGTTTTTAGTTTATTATAGATTTTAGGAATATGTTCAAAAAATGTAACGGCCTCGTTAATGGTCATATTTAATACATCACTGATGCTTTTTCCCTTATAACGAATTTCTAATGTTTCACGATTGAACCGTTTGCCCTGGCAGGTTTCACATTCCACATACACATCTGGCAAAAAATTCATTTCTATAACTCGTAATCCGCCACCTTGACAAGTTTCACAACGCCCTCCTTTTACATTGAAACTAAATCTTCCTGCTTTGTAACCACGAATCATAGCTTCAGGGATTTTTGCAAACAAAGCCCTAATTTCACTAAATGTGCCGGTGTAAGTTGCCGGATTGCTTCTTGGTGTTCTGCCAATAGGAGATTGATTGATATCTATAACTTTATCAATGTGCTCCAGGCCTTTTATGCTTTTATAGGGCATTGGTTTTTTTACCCCATTAAAGTAATATGCGTTTAAAATAGGGTACAAGGTTTCATTAATTAAAGTAGACTTACCACTACCTGAAACACCGGTAACACCAATCATTTTTCCTAATGGAATTTTAACTGATACGTTTTTTAAGTTATTTCCGGTACATCCCTTTAATTCTATGTAATTACCATTTCCGCTACGTCGTTCTTTGGGTACTGCAATTTCTTTATTGCCATTTAAATAATCAGCTGTAAGGGTATCGTGAGATTTTAATTCGTCAGGGCCTCCTATACTAATAATATCACCACCATGTTTGCCAGCTTTAGGACCAATATCAATGATATAGTCAGCACGTTCAATCATGTCCTTATCATGTTCCACAACAATAACAGAGTTACCAATATCTCGCAGCGACACTAATGAGTTTATCAGTTTTTCATTATCACGTTGATGCAAACCTATGCTGGGCTCATCCAATATATAAAGCACACCAACCAATTGAGAACCTATTTGGGTGGCTAACCTGATACGTTGCGCCTCTCCTCCGGAAAGTGATTTGGAACTTCTGTTTAGGGTTAAATAATCTAAACCTACATCCAATAAAAACTGAAGTCTGGATTTTATCTCTTTTAATATTTCTTCAGCTATTTTCAGTTGTTTTTCTGAAAGTTGTTCATGTAAGTTGTAAAACCAATCCGCTAATTCTACAATATCTGTATTTGCAAGGTCTGCAATATTTTTTTCATTTATTTTAAAATATAGCGATTCCTTTTTTAAACGTGAACCTTCACAAACCGGGCAAGTAACTTGATCCATGAATTCTTTTGCCCAGCGTTTTAATGATGAAGATTCGGCTGTTTTGTATTGATTTTCAATAAAGTTAGCAACGCCTTCAAAATCTATTTTATAATCTCTGGTAACGCCTAAAGTTTTACTTTCAATTGAAAATTTATCGTTTCCACCATATAAAATCATCTGTTTTGCTTCTGCAGGTATGTCTTTATAGGCATCGGATAGTTTAAAATTGAAACGCTGGGCAATGGTTTCAAACTGTTTGAAAATCCAGCTGTTTTTTTCCTGACCATGTGGTGCTAATGCACCATTACTTATTGAGAGTGTATCATCCGGAATAATTTTACTTTCATTAATTTGATATAAAGTACCAATACCGTTACAGTGGCTACAGGCCCCTTTTGGAGAATTAAAAGAAAAGTTATTAGGTTCCGGATTAGGGTATGAAATTCCAGAACTTGGACACATTAAACTTCTACTAAAATATCGGGCTTCATTAGTATCCTGGTCAATAACCAAAAGCACATCTTCACCATGGTACATGGCTGTATTTATGGTTTCTGTTAAGCGTTTGTCATTGTCAACGGTATCATCTACAACTAATCTGTCGATTACAATTTCTATATCATGGGTCTTATACCGGTCCAGTTTCATGCCTTTTATAATATCACGAATCTCTCCGTCAGTTCTTACCTTGACAAAGCCTTGTTTTGCAATCTGTTCAAATAATTCGCGATAATGCCCTTTTCTGGAGCGAATAACTGGAGCTAAAACATTAATGCGTTTTCCCTTAAAATCACTAATGATAAGTTCTTTTATTTGCTCATCACTGTAACTGATCATTTTGTCGCCCGTATTATAACTATAAGCATCACTGGCTCGGGCAAAAAGTAATCGCATGAAATCATAAATTTCTGTAATGGTACCAACTGTAGACCTGGGAGATTTACTGGTTGTTTTTTGCTCAATAGCAATAACGGGGGAGAGTCCATCAATTTTATCCACATCAGGGCGTTCTAAGCCACCTAAAAACTGCCTGGCATAAGCAGAAAATGTTTCTATATACCTGCGTTGCCCTTCTGCATAAATAGTATCAAAGGCTAATGACGATTTTCCGCTACCTGACAAACCCGTAATGACTACAAGTTTTTCTCTGGGAATGGATACATCAATGTTTTTAAGGTTGTGTACTCGTGCTCCTTTTACTTCAATAAAATCGTTGTATCGGCTCATATAATTACAAAAGTGCAAAGGTACAATTTTGATACTAAATTTTCAGAAATGTTAAAAGCAATTAGTATTGTAAAAAGTAAAGCGAAAGACTATTGTTAATTATAATTCTTTCGCTTTTTAACGTATTTTGGTTTAGTATAAAATTAAGATTCTACTTTTATAATTTCACCGGCTTCTATAGATTCGGTATAATTAGCTTTAACCTGTTTTAGATACCCAAAAAATTTTTTTCCATCTTTTCTTTCAAGGATAACATGGATATCCCCATTATCATCATTGACTTCTTTTACAACTACTAATTCCTCGTGCACACTTTTGTAACTGGCTATACTACCTCGTTTTACAATAAAGTTTAACCTGGGGAAATCAATGTGCTTAAACGAGACTCTTTTTGGGGTTTTGATTTTTAAAACATCTCCAATTTTTGGATCTGTGTTGTTTGGAGTTATAGGTGTATCGGCAGAAGCAAATGTCATTCCATAAACTAAAAACAATACATAAAGCAATCTTTTCATAAATGTATATTTTAATATTAATACTACTAAAATAAAAAAGTAAAATAGCTTTTCTTAATAGTCTTACTGTCAATAAGTGATTGAGTTTTTTTATAATACATTATTATTTTGATGGTATAAGGAGAGAAAACATTAAGATTTATGAAATCTACCTATGTTTTTATAATACTAAAAAAACCGACAATAGTTTTTTTATGCTTTTAGGGGGTATTTCTTTGGGGGATATTTAAAATATACAATTAATGAAGTATTAACAAAATTTTAACGTTTATAAGGCGGTTCTGTTACTTGTATATTGATTTATTTTAGTGAATTTTAAAACCAAATTGTATCGTACATTAAAAAAGTAAATATGAAATTATTAGGAATAGGATCAAGAATTAATCATGTTGAATATGGAAAAGGTGTTGTAACTAACGTAACATCACAGCATTACTGGGTTACTTTTATTGAAAATGGATTAGAAACTATTGATATAGATAGTGATTTTGAAGTGATTGAAGCCGCTGACGGTGATGTAGACACCATTAGTTTTTTTGAAGTAGAGCGTAGTTTGGTAAACATATTGAAAAAATGGAGTGACGCCAGTGAAATAGTACCTATAGCAGATAAGTATAAAGGGGGCAAACTTATATTACAGCCGGCTGACGATGATTTAAAACCTTATGAATTACCAATTGATAAGTTCTTTCATAAAATCATTATGGTTAGAGACCGATTACGGGTAATGGAACAACGTATTAACTCCAGTGATTTGGATGAACAAGGCAAAATTGATTTGCAGCAATATATTACCAGAATTTATGGTAGTTTAACCAGCTTTAATATTTTGTTTAAATCAAAGAGTCATAATTTTGTGGGGCAGAGGAGTAAGTAAAGCAATATTGAGCTGAACTACTAGTTGAATTATTCTATTCCCTTAATATCACTAATCTCCAGGCCAAAGAACATAAACTTGTGAAATGTTGGAAGCTGAGCTCCACTTTCGGTAACAGTCCAATTATTCCATGAGGCTTCTAAACCGTCAATAGGGAGAAGAGAAGTCCACATTTTAAACGCAATGGGTTTGTTGTTATCGTCAAGCAACCATAAATAAGAATCGTCGGGCGTATAGGTAACCAAAAGGGCATTTTTATTATGCTCGGTTTTTACAATTTGGCGTAGTGTACCCTCATCAAAAATTTTATAGGGCGCTACCAGCCAAAACGAGTCTTTATTATAATATTTGATAGCTTTTTCAATGAGATCATCAGTCATGTCACTTTCATTTTTAAAACCGTGTATGTAAACACGGCTTTGACTGTAATCATTTAAGTCAAGAATTACTTTATAGTCTTTCCAATAGACTTCACATATATTTTTAGCTTTATTCCAGTTATAATGTCGTCGTTTTTTAAATGTCCATTCTATGTGATTGGTATTTTTGTAAGCTTCATAATCTAAAGCAACTAACATTTTTTTTGCTAAGGCATCAGCTTCGTACCCCTGAATTCCTACAGGAAGCTCTTCGTTGTATTTGAAGTACAGGAACCCAAAAAACAATATACTGGGTAGTGTCAGGAATATGATCACTCCGGCAATTATTTTTAAGATGTTTCTTGGCTTTTTGGGTTTCAAGTGTTTTAATGGTTAGGTGTAACTCTTGTCTAAATTATTAAATATGATATTTTTAGAAAAAGAAATTGATTAAAAACCGACGGCAGTATCATCTCCTCGATAATCTGCACCACCCTCATACCTGTTATCGTCCAAAACCAGTATTCCATCGACCTTGCCTATTATAACAGATTCTTCCTCACGAATTGAATACCCTAAGCTTTCAAGCTTATTAATTGTTGATTTATTAAAAGCTTTAGGTTCTACTTTGATTTCATCCGGTAACCACTGATGGTGAAACCTTGGTGCATTTACAGCCTCCTGCATAGTCATATTAAACTCATGCACATTAAGTATAGTTTGCAAAACAGATGTGATAATTGTGGAGCCGCCAGGAGTACCTAAGGTCATATATAATTTGTTATCTTTTTCAACAATAGTAGGGGTCATGGAACTAAGCATCCGTTTTTCAGGAACAATGCTATTGGCTTCAGCACCAATAAGCCCAAACATATTTGGTGCTCCGGTCTTGCTGCTGAAATCATCCATTTCATTATTTAAAAAGAATCCGAGTTCAGAGCAATATAATTTTGAACCATATGCGCCGTTTAAAGTTGTTGTAGCTGCAATAGCATTTCCAAATGGATCAACTATAGAATAATGCGTGGTTTCATCACTTTCAATGATTTGAACGTCACCATGAGAAACCTGGGTTGATAACGTGGCTTCTTTAAATGTAAAATCAGCCATTCTGGATTTTAAATAATTGTTGTCAATAAGCTTGTTTATAGGGATATCAACAAAATCAGGGTCACCCAGATAAAAACTTCTGTCTGCATAAGCTCGTCGTTCCGCTTCTGTTATAAGTTGAATTGCCTTTTGTGAATTATGGCCATATCTATGAAGTGGATAGTGTTCTATCATTCCCATGATCTGGGCTAAACATATGCCACCACTTGCAGGAGGCGACATAGAGATAATTTTTAAATCATCATAAGTGAATGTTATTGGAGTGCGCCATTTGGCTTCATATTTAGCTAAATCTTCTGTAGTTATTATGCCTCCATTTTGTTGGATAAAGCGGGCCAGTGTATGTGCTGTTTTGCCTTTATAAAATTCGTCTCTGCCATATTTTAAAATGCGTTCCAGAGTTTTTGCTAAAGCCGGATATTTAATAGTGTCATGAGTTTTCCATACTTTATCAAAAACAATAGGGGTTTTATTTGCTTTTGGAAAGAGTGGCTGGTATTTTTTTATACGCTTTTCTTGTTTTTCTGTTACAACCACGCCTTTATAAGCCAGCTCAATTACCGGCCTTAAAATTACCTCAATAGGCAAAGAGCCTAATTTTTCATGAACCTCAAAAACACCAGCTATAGTCCCTGGAACTCCTACAGCCATAGCTCCAAGAGTACTTTTGTTAGGAATAACCAGACCGGATTCATCTAAGTACATGTCTTTGGTGGCGGCTAAAGGAGCTTTTTCCCTGTAATCAATAGCTCCAATATCTCCATTGGCTTTTCTATAGACCATAAATCCGCCGCCACCTAAATTACCGGCATAAGGATAAGCTACTGCAAGCGCTAATTCTGTAGCGACCATAGCATCAAAGGCATTTCCGCCTTTTTTAAGAATGTCATTTCCAATTTTTGAAGCTTCAACTCTGGCCGAAACTACCATAGCATGCTGTGTAATTAAACCGCTTTTGTTAACCTTGAGTTCAGTTGTTTTACATGAGATGGCACAATATATCAACGCTATTGAATAAATGATTTTTTTTCTCATTTAATCCTGATTTAACTCTAATAGTTTTTTATTGGAAGAAACGATGAGCTCTTCAAAAAAAGAAGAAAATTCATTTTCAAACGCTTCATAAAATTCCTGAAGCTCAACTACCGCTTCATTCATACTGGATCGGTTTTTGGTTCTTCGGTTCATGCCATCAAGAACTCTGGAGATACCTTCAATAGATTTATAGCTAAGCAACCAGTTATCTGATACCATATAGGGCATCATTTTTTGAATTCTTAATGGTAAAATATCATAATGTTCTTTCAAAGAGTCATAGAATGCTTCAACATAATCTTTTAAAGGTATATTGCTGTATTTATCCCAGTTTTTGGCTAAAAAATGATCATATAAAATATCGACAATGATTCCGGAATAGTGACCGTATTTCTTATGAAGGCGCTTGGTGCTAAGCCTTACTGTTTCATGAGCATCGGTAAAAGTGTCAATATGTCTGTGCAATAAAATTCCGGTTTGAATAGCTTTGGGATATTTTTTATAACGCTTCCCCTTAATGCCATCGGCTATAAAATTACCTATTGTTACCAAATCATTATCTCCGGATAAATAAATGTGTGCTAAATAGTTCATTTGCGAAATTTACGAAAAGCGTTTAAAGAAATACGAGTTTGAAATATTATATTTGCTCGAAAATTATAATAAGGAGATTATGACACTAATAAAATCAATTTCGGGAATTAGAGGAACTATTGGCGGACAGGTAGGTGAAAACCTAACACCAATAGATGCGGTAAAATTTGCTTCAGCTTATGGTGTTTGGATAAAGCAACAGCGTAATAAAGAACATTATAAAGTTGTTGTGGGTAGGGATGCTCGTATTTCCGGTAAGATGATTCAAAATTTAGTGATGAACACTTTGATAGGTTTAGGTATTGATGTTGTTGATGTAGGGCTTTCTACTACCCCTACAGTTGAAGTTGCCGTACCTATGGAGCATGCTGATGGTGGTATAATTTTAACGGCTAGTCATAATCCAAAGCAATGGAATGCCTTAAAGCTTTTAAACCAAAAAGGAGAATTCTTAGATGCTGTTGAAGGCGCAAAGATATTGGAGATTGCTGAAAATGATGATATGAATTTTGCTGATGTTGATAGCTTGGGAAAAATAAAAAAGAACAAGGCCTATATAGATTTACACATAATTGAAGTGTTGGATTTAGACCTTGTTAACGTAAAAGCCATTGAAGGCGAACGTTTTAAAGTAGTGGTGGATGGGGTAAACTCAACAGGAGGTATTGCTATACCTTTACTTTTAGAACGTTTAGGTGTTGATGTTGTTAAATTGTATTGTGATCCAACCGGGCATTTTCCACATAACCCGGAGCCATTGAAAGAACATTTAACAGACTTATCTGATGAAGTTAAAAAACATAATGCCGATTTTGGAATTGTGGTAGACCCGGATGTTGATCGTTTAGCATTTATGGATGAGAATGGAGACATGTTTGGGGAAGAGTACACGTTAGTAGCTTGTGCTGATTATGTTTTGAGTAAAACACCGGGAAATACAGTAAGTAATATGAGTTCTACAAGGGCTTTACGGGATGTTACAGAAAAACATGGAGGTACGTATGAAGCCAGTGCGGTTGGGGAGGTGAATGTTGTAAAGCTTATGAAGAAAAATAAGGTCGTTATTGGAGGTGAAGGCAATGGGGGGATTATTTATCCGGATGCACATTATGGTCGTGATGCCCTAGTTGGTGTGGCTTTATTTTTAAGTTTATTAGCAGACAAAAAGGTTAAGGTGAGCGAGCTAAGAAAGACATACCCAAGTTATTTTATGGGTAAAAAGAAAATAGAACTAACTCCAGATTTGGATGTAGATGGTATTTTAAAAACTATCGAGGAGCGTTATCAAAATGAACAATTAACAACCATAGATGGTGTGAAAATTGATTTTTCAGAGAGCTGGGTACACTTACGTAAAAGTAATACAGAGCCTATAATTAGAATTTACACCGAAGCTAAATCACAAGATGAAGCTAATGAATTGGGAGATAGGTTTATTAAGGAAATAGGAGAAATTGCAAGTTCTTAAGTTATTAGAATAATATACAATTGAACACATTAAAGCGCAAGGTATTGCGCTTTTTTTATTTTTATCTTTTAAGAAATGCGTGAGCTGCGTACCACAGAAACCTGAATTAGGTAAGTCTGGTTCAAATTCATGTAACTTATGGTCATTTTAAAAAATGAATAGTTTGAAAGCATTACATTTATCTTGATAATTAATATTTCGGATTCATACCATGCTTTATTTAAAACCTCTACATGTTGTAATATTTTCATTGTCTTTTAGTGCTTCATTGCTGTCTTGTAAATCAAAAAAAGAGACGAATCCGATTGAAAAACCAAATATTGTTTTCATTATTGCGGATGATGTCAGTTGGAATGACATAGGACCTTATGGCCATAAAAATGTAAGAACACCAAATCTTGATGCATTAGCTAAAGCAGGAATGGTATTCAATCAGGCCTTTTTAACAACCAGTTCATGTAGCCCCAGTAGAACAAGTATAGTTTCAGGGTTATATCCTCATAATACGGATGCCGAACAATTATCATGGCCGTTACCGGAAACAAAGAAGACATTTGTACAAGAATTGAAGAATGCGGGATATTGGACAGGTTTAGCAGGTAAATATCATATGGGGGATCCTGTAAGAGATGATTTTGATATTTTATTAGAGATGCAATGGAAAGATGCCCCTATTGGAATTGACAGAAGATTGGTTGGGGATGGCAGTGGTTGTGACGACTGGATTAAACTTTTAAGGCAACGACCAAAAGGTAAGCCATTTTTTACATGGCTGGCTTCTTTTGATGCCCACAGACCTTTTTATGAAGGTATGAGCGATAACCCTCATAGTTTTGAGGACGTTGTTATTCCTCCTTATATTCCGGAAACTGATAAGGTTAAAAAGGATTTTGCCTTGTATTATGATGAAATTGCCAGGATGGATGATTATCTTGGAAAAGTGGTCGCAGAACTGGAAGCTCAGGGAGTTGCAGATAACACCTTAATACTTTTTGTTTCAGATAATGGCAGAGCCTTTCCAAGAGACAAGACCACACTTTATGATGGAGGTATAAAAACCCCATGGATAGTAAAATGGCCTGCAAAGATCAAACCGGGAAGCGTAAATAACCATTTGATCAGTTCTGTTGACATTGCACCTAGCTTTATGAGTTTGGCCGGTTTAACACCCTTAGAAGCATTTGATGGTAAAGATTTTATATCTATGTTGACCGATACCACAAAATCCATAAGAGAAGTTATTTATGCCGAAGATCATTTTCATGATTTTGAAGATTATACCCGTGCCATAAGAACAAAACAATATAAATATATTAAGAATTATTATACTGATTTACCTAATACACCATCTGCTGATATTATTAGAGATTTGTCGTGGCAAAGTATGATAGAAGAAAAGCAAAAAGGAACACTTAATGAAGCACAGCAGCATTGTTTTAAAATTCCGAGACTAGAAGAGGAATTGTATGATGTTATAAAAGATCCTAATGAATTGAATAATTTAGCGCTGCAGGTTGAATATGCTGATGTGTTGGATCACATGAGAGCCAGGTTAAATAGTATAAGAGAGGCTACTAATGATTATTTACCACCAATTAGATTGAATGATGACTTTAATAGAAATACCGGTATGCCAACAAAATACAGGATACGTCCAAGACCGTTTAAGGCAGAGTATTTAAAAGCTCAGGAAGCAGGTGAGGTATTAATGAACCCGGATTTTAAAGAGCCGGAAAAGGAATAATTATACAAGTAACAGAATAACTCTAAGTTTTTCTATGCTTCCAGCGTTTATGGGTCCAGAAATAATATTGGGGAGCTTCATGAATTTGCTTTTCCAGTTCCCGTAAAAACAAATCGGTTAGCTCATAATCACTATATGCTTTTGAATCTTCAGCCAGGGTAATGATTTCGGCTTCATAGAACCCTCTTTTTAGCTTTGTCACCTTTAAGAATGCTGTTGAGAAATCCAGATTTTTAGCTAAGCGTTCAGCTCCTGTAAAACAGGGGACATCAATGCCCATAAACTTGCCCCAATATACATCCTTGCTTTGTCTTGGGGATTGATCACTTAAAAAACCGGTTATGGTTTTGATTCCTGAAGCTTCATTTTGGTTAATAATACTGATGGTTTCTTTTGTACTTATTAAAGTAGTATTGAATTTTGACCGAATAGCCCTAACCAGTTTATCAAAATGCGGATTGGCAAGCTTTTTATAGACCGCATAGCCTTTAAAATTAATATAGTTTTGAAGCACAATTGACCATTCCCAACTGGCATAGTGTCCAAAAATCAGGATAACACTTTTATTAAGTTTTTCCAGTCGTTTAAACTCTTCAGGGTTTTTAATCTTAAATCGTTTCTTTAAATCAGTTTCAGAAATGCTTATAGTTTTTGCCATTTCTAAAAACATATCGCATAAATGCCTGTAAAACGCCTTTCTTAATGCTATGATTTCTTCCTGGGGCTTATCCGGAAAAACCAGGTTCAAATTAGAAGTAACAACTTCTTTCCTGTATCCAATAATATAGTAGAGTATAATAAATACAACATCAGAGATTAGATACAATAATCTAAAGGGTAAAATAGAAGTTAGCCATAAAAGTGGATAAACCAGAATATAAACTAGAAATTGCATTAATTAATTTTAGATTTGTAAGCGCAAAGATATATTAATTTCATTTTAAACCTGAGATCCTTTATGGGCAATTTAGATTTAATAACCGTAATAATAATAGCAGCAAACGTCATCATATCCTATAAAGGGTTTGGGGACTATAGCTTTTTTGATAGATATAAATTTCAGGTTGGGGCCATCCAGCGCGGAGAGCAAATCAGAATGCTCAGTTCCGGCTTTTTACATGCTGATACCCAGCATTTATTATTTAATATGTTGACACTCTACTTTTTTGCAGATGTGGTTGTAGATATATTGGGGCCAATACAATTTTCCCTTATTTATTTTGGAAGCTTGCTAATAGGTAATTTACTCTCATTATATTTCCATAAAAATGAATATCATTATAGTGCCGTTGGTGCCAGTGGGGCAGTAACCGGAATACTATATGCTGCTATTTTACTGCAACCGGGTATGAGTCTGATGTTTTTCTTTATACCCATTCCCATTCCGGCTTACGTATTTGGTATAGGATATTTGTTATATTCTATTTATGGTATGAAAAATAAAATTGGTAATATTGGTCATGATGCCCATTTTGGCGGGGCCATAGGCGGGTATATCATAACCTTGTTTTTAGCACCCTGGCTGTTTGAAACCAGTTTGCTTATGATTGGCCTGTTAGCACTTCCTATTATTTTGTTGTTTGTGTTGAAGAAAATGGGGAAAATTTAACACTTTAATTATAGATAAAAAACGCAGTTCATAAAATTTTATAAACTGCGTTTTTTTAACCTCTATTGCTTGTTTATTGATAGAAGTACTCAATGGTCTCGGTATCCTCTATACCTTCTTCTTTTGAATTATATACACAAGTTTTCGGGTAATTTTTTTCATTATAAGTGTACTCGTAAGAATCATTATAATTATCACCTACACTGTTGGTATATTTTTCTCTATGACTAACAATATTATTGGTATTTCCATAAATTGCAGCACCAAATTCATTTTGACTCAAAATGTGTAGAGCCTCAATGGCGTGAATATTTTTAAAAGCCCCATTTTTATTATCATACCTGTAAGATATGTTATAACCCCAATCATATAATATTTCCGTAATACTACTGCCGTTAAGAGTAAAGGTTTTGATTCCGCTTAGTTCATATTCAGCATTATGGTCGCTTACATATAAAGTATCGGCTATAGTGCCATCATTATTGTAAGTAAAAATGTGTTTGTATCTACGACCACCTAAACTAAAACCTGGAAACTCAAAAAAGGTTTCAATATAAGAGGCTATTTTATTGTCAAGATTGTATTCCAAGCTAACTGAGGCCACTAATCCGTCACCCTCGAAATACTCATCCTTAACAAGATTGTCGTTATCATCATAAGTGTAAACGTTTTTGGCGCCATAACTATAATGAACACTTGTTAATTTATTACCATCGTAGTTGAAAGTTTCTGTGTATTCATCATCAGTACCAATGTTATATACAATTCTTTTAACCAAGGTATTATCTGCGGTCTCTTTTTGTTCTGGAAGATCGACAGATTCAGTGTTACAGGATAGAACAGTTACAATCATTAATACATTCAGTAGGATTAGTTTTAATTTCATTGAAATAAAATTTTTTATTAATGTATCGAAAATAGCACTTAATAAGCAATAACTGTTATGATGAATATCATTTTATTGTTATTTTATTATTTCAAATATTTGTATGGCATAGGTATTGACTTTAATTAGTTATGAATGATACTGTGAATTAATTTAAACTATTGATTTTAAGATGTTTGTGTTGATTCACGCAAAACTTTAAAAATGATCAATGCTGTTTTTAATGACAGATTGACCTAGAATATATTTATGAAGAAATCTAAATTTACTACCCTTGACAGTTTGTCACTTCAGGATTTTGACGAAAATGCTGAGTTAATTCCTTTAATGACTCCTGAGGATGAAGAAGCAATAAATAACGAAGAATTACCGGAAACTTTACCCATATTATCTTTAAGAAATACGGTGTTATTCCCTGGTGTGGTTATACCAATAACCGCCGGTAGGGATACGTCAATAAAACTTATAAACGATGCCAATAAAGGTGGTAAAGTTATAGGGGTGGTTGCTCAAAAAGATGAATCGGTTGAAAAACCTTCAGCAAAAGATATTCATGAAACCGGTACGGTGGCAAGAATACTACGTGTTTTAAAAATGCCCGATGGCAATGTAACGGTTATCATCCAGGGAAAGAAGCGTTTTAAAGTGGCGGAGGTGCTTACAGAAACACCATATATGAATGCTACAATAAGAGATATTCCTGAAGCTAAGCCCGCAGTAAAAAACAAAGAGTTTTCAGCAATTATAGACTCTATCAAAGATCTGGCTCTTGAAATTATAAAGGAGAGTCCAAATATTCCAAGTGAAGCTTCATTTGCCATTAAAAACATAGAAAGTAGTTCGTTTTTGGTAAACTTTGTATCATCAAATATGAATCTGTCGGTTGCTGAAAAGCAGGGGCTTTTGGAAATTGATAATTTGAAGCAAAGAGCATTAGCAACACTTAAATACATGAATGTTGAGTTTCAAAAGTTAGAACTTAAGAATGATATTCAGTCTAAAGTTCAAATGGATATGAGTCAACAGCAACGTGAATATTTCCTTCACCAGCAAATGAAAACCATCCAGGAAGAATTGGGAGGTGTGAGTCATGATGAAGAGCTGGAAGAAATGAAAGCCAGAGCGAAAGAGAAGCTATGGGATGAAAAAGTGGCCAAACATTTTGAAAAGGAGATTGCTAAAATGCAACGTATGAATCCTCAGGTTGCAGAATACTCCATTCAACGTAATTATTTAGAACTGTTTTTGGATTTACCATGGAATGAGTTTAGCAAGGATAAATTTGATTTAAAACGCGCTATGAAAATTCTGGACAGAGATCATTTTGGTTTGGAAGATGTAAAGCGCAGAATTATTGAATATCTGGCCGTATTGAAACTTCGCAATGATATGAAGTCACCAATACTATGTCTATACGGCCCTCCGGGAGTTGGTAAAACCTCTTTAGGGAAATCTATAGCAGAAGCCTTAGGGCGCGAGTATGTTAGAATCTCATTAGGAGGTTTACGTGATGAAGCAGAGATACGAGGACATAGAAAAACATATATTGGAGCTATGCCGGGACGTATTATTCAAAGCCTGAAAAAAGCCGGAACATCAAACCCGGTTTTTGTATTAGACGAAATAGATAAATTGTCAAATTCACATCAGGGAGATCCGTCTTCAGCAATGTTGGAGGTTTTAGACCCTGAACAGAACAGTGAATTTTATGATAATTTCTTAGAAATGGGATATGACCTTTCTAAAGTGATGTTTATTGCTACATCTAATAGCTTATCAACAATTCAACCGGCATTACGTGACCGCATGGAGATTATAAACGTTACCGGATATACTATTGAAGAGAAAGTGGAGATTGCCAAGCGCCATTTATTACCTAAACAATTAAAAGAGCATGGGCTATCTGCTAATGATTTAAAAATAGGAAAACCACAGCTAGAAAAGATTGTGGAAGGTTATACACGTGAATCTGGTGTTAGAGGACTGGAAAAGCAAGTAGCTAAAATGGTACGTTATGCGGCAAAGAATATAGCCATGGAAGAGACTTATAATATTAAAGTAACTAATGAAGATATTGTTGAAGTTCTTGGAGGTCCAAAATTAGAACGTGATAAATATGAAAACAATAATGTTGCAGGCGTAGTAACAGGTCTGGCGTGGACACGTGTAGGAGGAGATATACTGTTTATTGAATCCATTTTATCAAAAGGAAAAGGCGCCATGACTATTACCGGTAATTTGGGGAAAGTCATGAAAGAGTCGGCTACAATAGCCATGGAGTATATCAAATCAAATGCAGATACTTTTGGAATTGATACAGCCGTTTTTGATAATTATAATGTACATATTCATGTTCCGGAAGGAGCTACACCTAAAGATGGCCCTAGTGCCGGAGTAACTATGTTGACCTCATTAGTATCACTGTTTACACAAAGAAAAGTGAAGAAAAGCTTAGCAATGACCGGTGAGATTACACTTAGAGGGAAAGTACTTCCGGTAGGCGGGATAAAGGAAAAGATTTTAGCAGCTAAGCGTGCAAGAATTAAGGAGATATTACTTTGTGAAGACAACAGAAGGGATATAGAAGAAATAAAACCTGAATACTTAAAGGGGTTAACTTTTCATTATGTATCAGACATGAGTGATGTTATAAAAATAGCGGTTACAGATCAAAAAGTGAAAAACGCAAAAAAGATATAAAGCAAATTGTAAAGAAAACCTCGTGACCTAATCGAGGTTTTTTTATGATTTAAAATAAAAGACATATGCTATCGTTTTAAGATAGATTTACTTACTTTGTATCGGTAAATATGCAAAAAAAAATAGTCTCATTGCTTTGTCTGCTTATAAGCGCTTTTGCAACTGCTCAAGTTGGAGGGGAGACTACTTATCAGTTTTTAAACTTAATATCTTCCCCACGTCAGGCAGCCTTAGGAGGTAAAGTGTTTACCAATGTAGATTATGATGTAACCCAGGCGTTATTCAATCCTGCGACTATAAATGTTGAAATGGATAATCAACTGGCTGTTAATTACACAAGCTATTTGGGAGGGATAAGCTATGGTACAGCGGCCTATGCCTATACGATAGACCGAAGAACCCAAACGTTTCATGGGGGTGTAACCTATATAAACTATGGGGCTTTTGATGGGTATGATGAAGACGGTAATGCTACCGGTACTTTTACAGGAAATGAGGTAGCGCTGTCTTTTGGTTACGCGTTTCAAATTGATTATTCAGACTTTTATTTTGGTACAAACGCAAAGTTCATTTCTTCAAGGCTGGAACAATACAGTTCACTTGGGGTAGCAGTTGATGCAGGTTTACTTTATATAAATAAGGACATAGATTTTAATGCGGCTTTGGTGATCCGGAATTTAGGAACACAAATAACCACTTATGCTGATGTAAATGAACGCTTGCCTTTTGAAGTCGCTTTTGGGATGTCTCAACGTTTGGAAAATGTACCTATCAGATGGCATGTCACGCTTGAAAATTTACAACAATGGCCAATTGCCAGGCCAAATCCTGCACGCTCAGTAAGTGATTTGTCAGGAAATCAATCCTCAGAAAAAATAGGTTTTTTGGGTCAGGTTATCAGGCATACCATTGTTGGAGCAGAATTGTTTCCTGAAGGAGGTTTTAATATTCGTTTAGGCTATAATTTTAGAAGAGGTGAAGATCTAAGAATAGTAGATCAACGCAATTTCTCGGGACTTTCAGCTGGCATATCCATTAAAATGAATAAAATGCGGTTTAGTTATACCCATGCAAAATATACCAGTGCTGCAAATTCCAATTTCTTTGGACTTCAAATAGATTTGCAATAAATAGGATAGTATCAGGAGCTTAATTTCATACTTTATCAATTTAATTAATTATAGTTTTACACGTTAAGCATTTTAACTACTTTAGACGCTTTAAATTTAAACATGTCAAAAATCACTATTGCTATAGATGGCTACTCTTCTACCGGGAAAAGTACGGTAGCCAAACAATTAGCCAAACAGCTTGGTTATGTGTATGTTGATACTGGTGCTATGTATAGAGCAGTAACATATTACGCTATGCAAAATGGGTTGATAAGTGAGACTGATTTTAATAAAGAAGCTCTTATTTATCAGTTAAATAAAATCAATATTAGCTTTGAGTTTAACGATGGTTTGGGATTTGCTGAAGTCTATCTTAATAACGAGAATATTGAAAAGCAGATAAGAACACTTGAAGTATCAGGTTTTGTAAGCCAGGTCGCTGCTGTTTCAGAAGTGAGGCAAAAGCTGGTTGAGCAACAACAACAAATGGGGGAAGCCAGAGGTGTAGTGATGGATGGCAGGGATATAGGAACTGTAGTTTTTCCAAAAGCTGAACTCAAATTATTTATGACTGCATCAGCAGAAACCAGAGCAGAGCGACGTTATAACGAATTAATAGAAAGAGGAGATCAGGTAGTTTATAACGATGTTTTAAAAAATGTTTTGGAACGAGATTATTTGGATACACATAGAAAAGATTCCCCATTAATTAAGGCCGAAGATGCCATTGAAATTGACAATTCTAAGTTGTCTTTAGATGAGCAGTTCAATAAAGTTTTGCAATTGGTAAAAATGACCATTGAAGATTGTGAATAAATTTGGCTTGCACTAAACAACAAAAAGGCCTAAAAAGTGTCATTCTGAATGAAAATGAAGAATCTCATAAAGTTATAATATTCTAATTTTAAAAACAATAAGATTCTTCGCTTTACTCTGAATGACAAAATGAATTTAGACCTTTTTATTTAATCGCTATAAATTTTAGTTTCCTTTATAAATTAGGAATGATTAATTCCTGATCAGGATAAATTAAATCTGGGTTTTTTAATATATCAGAATTAGCTTTAAATATGTCTTGATATTTTGAGGCATTTCCATAATAATGTTTCGCTATTTTCCCTAAAGTTTCACCGCTTTTAACAACGTGCCTGTGGAATACACTTTCATCAGCAACTTGTATATCGGCCATAATATCATCAGGATTTTCTCCACCTATTTCCTTTATTTTATCCCATATTAAGTTTTTTTCATATTGCGTATTGGCTGTTCCCCAAACTTTTAGTTTGCCATCTTCCTCTTTTACATCGCCGTTTTGGATGTTTAATGATTCTCCAAGGTCTAAAACCGGTTGATATTTTGCTTTCATTGTCATATGTGTTAAGTGTTTATAATTTCTGTTTTCAAGATAATAAAATTCTTATTTCAAAATATTAATAGATGTTAAGTTTTTATTCCTTTTTTTGACACATGAGTTTACAGAAAGTCACAATCTTATTTATTTTCTCATTTTTAGGTATTTATAAGAATATTATGTATTTTTGCGCTCCTTTTAGCGAATCATCGGAAATGATAAAAGGAATGAACTAAAATATTAAATAACACTTCTGTGTGTTAAGCGCTTAAATCTTCCGAAGCATACAGAATACAAAACACAATGCATTACGCTTTCGAAATAACGAAAATCTAGTAAAGTATTGTTTAATTATATTAAATGGCTGAAAAAGCAAAACAAGCTGAGGTTGAAGCAACTGAAGCAAAAACCGCTGAAGCTCCGGTTGTATCTGAAGCTCAAGCTAACCCTGAAAAATTCTTAAAAGAGTTCAACTGGCACAATTATCAGGAAGGTATTGATGAGGTTGATGACAAACAATTAAAAGAATTTGAAAAATTAGTAGCAGAAAATTTTGTTGACACTTTAGATGATGAGGTTGTTGAAGGTAAAGTAATTCATATTACTGATCGCGATGCTATCATTGATATCAATGCAAAATCTGAAGGTGTAATTTCTTTAAACGAATTTCGTTACAATCCTAACTTAGCAGTTGGAGACAAAGTAGAGGTATTAATTGATGTGCGTGAAGACGCTACAGGGCAGTTAGTGTTATCTCATAGAAAAGCACGTGTAATCAAAGCATGGGACCGTGTTAATGCGGCACATGAATCAGGAGAGATTGTTAATGGTTTTGTTAAGTGCAGAACTAAAGGTGGTATGATTGTAGATGTTTTTGGAATTGAAGCATTCTTACCAGGTTCTCAAATTGATGTGAAGCCAATTAGAGATTACGATCAGTATGTTAATAAAACTATGGAATTCAAAGTTGTTAAGATCAACCACGAATTTAAAAACGTAGTAGTTTCTCATAAAGCGCTTATTGAAGCTGATATTGAAGAACAAAAGAAAGAAATCATTGGTCAATTAGAAAAAGGTCAGGTATTAGAAGGTGTTGTTAAAAACATTACATCTTATGGTGTGTTTATTGATCTTGGAGGTGTTGACGGATTAGTACATATTACAGATTTATCGTGGTCTAGAATTAATCATCCAAATGAGATTGTTGAGCTAGATCAAAAACTTAATGTTGTAATCCTTGATTTTGATGAAAATAAATCAAGAATTCAATTAGGTCTTAAACAATTATCTAAACATCCTTGGGAAGCTCTTGCTGAAGAGGTTAAGGTTGGAGATAAAGTTAAAGGAAAAGTAGTTGTAATTGCAGATTATGGTGCATTTATTGAAGTAGCTGATGGTGTTGAAGGATTAATTCACGTATCTGAAATGTCATGGTCTACACATTTACGTTCTGCTCAAGATTTTGTGTCTGTTGGAGATGAAGTTGAGGCAGTAATCTTAACTTTAGATAGAGAAGACAGAAAAATGTCTCTTGGTATTAAACAATTGACTCCAGACCCATGGACAGATATTACAGGTAAATACCCTGTAGGTTCTAAACATAGCGGAGAGGTACGTAACTTTACTAATTTTGGTGTGTTTGTTGAGCTAGAAGAAGGTATTGATGGATTAATCTATATTTCAGATTTATCTTGGACTAAGAAAATTAAGCATCCAAGTGAATTCTGTGCAGTTGGTGACAAGTTAGATGTTGTAGTACTTGAACTTGATGTTGAAGGACGCAAATTAAGCTTAGGTCATAAACAAACAACAGATAATCCTTGGGACAAGTATGAAACTGAGTTTGCTTTGGGAACATCTCATACTGCTGAGATTGCTGAAATAGTTGATAAAGGTGCTACTATTGAATTCAACGAAGATATCGTTGCATTTGTACCATCTCGTCATCTTGAAAAAGAAGATGGAAGTAAACTTAAAAAAGGAGAATCTGCTGAATTCAAAATTATTGAATTCAGCAAAGAGTTTAAACGTGTAGTTGCATCTCATACTGCTGTGTTTAAAGCAGAAGAAGCTGCAAATGTAAAAGCAGCAGTTAAAAAAGCGGCTAATGCAGCTGCTGAGGCCAAACCTACATTAGGTGACGCTAATGATGCTTTACAAGCTCTTAAAGATAAAATGGACGGAAAAAAATAATATTTCCCTACAATTTATAACATTGAAGCCTCCCTTTTTGGGGAGGCTTTTTATTTCTGGATGGTTGATTGGTATATCAAAATTCCTGTATCTTTGATATGATCTAATCTTTATTAAATAGTATTTATGTCTCGAATCAGTATAATTATGATATTGCTGTTTGGGTGTAATGTAATTACAGCACAATCTGTAACAGATTCTATTTCAAGCAATTCAAATCTGTCGTATTCTGCACAAGACGGTTTAAAGATTGATTTAAACGATACCGAATTAAGGTTTAATGGGTTCATCCAACCTTATGCTTCTACAACGAAAGAAATAGAAGAACGGGCATTTAATAGAATGTCTTTAAAAAGGGCACGATTGAATTTCTCTGGACGTTCATTAAAAGAGAAATTAAGCATCCATGTAAATCTTGATTTTGTAAATGATTCCATTCTATTGGATGCTTATTTTGGAGTTCATTTTGGTAAATTCAATATTTATGCCGGACAAAAGCATAATAAAGTGAATAACCTGGAAATGAATCTGGATGAAAGGAATATCACTTATCTTAACAGAAGTTTATTGAGCAGTGCTTTTTCCCGATCCGGACGTGAGTTTGGAGTCTTTATTGAACCCGAATTCTCAATCAATCAATGGTATATTCAACCTGTGCTATCCGTTACGTCGGGTAACGGGCGTAATAATTTTGAACGGACTAATGATACGCTATTTGGCGGATTAAAATACGCTGCCCGCATTAATGTATTTCCCTTTGGTAAGTTCTCTGAAAAAGAGCATAGAACCATTCATGATATACATAGGGAAAGCACACCTAAGTTAGCTATTGGAGCCAGTGTAAGTAGAAATTTTCAAGCCTCTGATGCTGTTGGTGAACAAATTGGAGATATTACTTTTTATGACTTAAACAGGAGTTTAAAAAATGCTAATCTGGATCAGCTTTATCTGGACGTATTGTTTAAATGGAGAGGGCTATCTTTTCTGACAGAATATGCATCAACCCGAGCGCATGCTAATGTTCAATTAACTAATGAAGATAGGGAACTCATTAGCCCTGAGAATATTTTCAATTATTATGCTTTGGGAGAAGCTATAAACTTACAACTTGGGTATTTTTTTAAGAATAATATATCCGTTGATATACGTTCAACATTCGTTCAGCCAGAGTTTAAAGAAGCTACTTCAATTTTACAAGAACAGCATAAAAGTTCTCTGGCTGTTTCTAGATTTAGTAAGAACAAGCAGTTTAAGATACAATTTGAAGGAGCGTACTTTAATAGAAAAGATCTGGTAGAAAATGAAACCATTGATGGTTATCAATTGATATTAATGACCCAATTAAATTTCTAGAAGATGAAAGTGTTACATATAGTCTTGTTGTTAATTATAACCCTGTTCTGGAGTTGTGAAACTAAGTTAGTAGGTCCAGGCGAAGACATTGGAGTGCCACCAGAGACCAATGATCTAATCATTTCAGAAGTAAGAATAACAAGTAGGTCTGAAGATGGTGATTATAGAAACACGTATGTGGAAGTTTACAACGGCACACCAAACACCGTTGACTTGTCTAATTATGGTTTGCAGTACGCCTCCAATGGAAATAATGGGGAATGGCGGGAATCCACTCAAATTACTTTTTCAGGTGAATTAGAACCGGGAGCAGTAATAATCATTGCCCGAGAAGGAACTGATCCGGATATCATTTTTAATCCGGATTATGTATGGGAAGATTTAAAAGCTAATGGGGATGATGCAATAGGTCTTGTTAAAAACATAAGTGGTACATTTAGGGTTATTGATCAATTTGGTGAACCTTATATCAATCCACCAGCTGGAGGGGCCTGGGATATAGCCGGAATCACCAATGCTTCTAAAGATTATGTGGTGCTAAGAAAGCGATTGGTTGATTCGCCAAATACAAACTGGCCTATGGGTGCAGGAACAACAGATATAAATTCTGAATGGATTGTTAAGGATTTTGATGACTATTCAAATTTAGGAACCTATACCAGGGATGAAGTACCGTTTGCACCAGAGGATATAGAGTCTATTCCACCAATAACCAATGATCTTATTATTTCTGAGGTTAGAGTTACCAGTAGAGCAGAAGACGGTGATTTTAGAAATACATATGTTGAGATTTATAACGGTACAGGAGAAGCTGTAGACCTTTCTGCTTATGGTGTTCAATATGCTTCTAACGGGAATGGAGGTGTTTGGGATGAAGCTTCGCAGTTAACATTTGATGGTATTTTAGATCATGGTGAGGTGATTGTTATTGCAAGAGAAGGTACAGACCCGGACATTATTGTTTCTCCCGATTATATTTGGTCTGATTTAAAAGCTAATGGAGATGATGCCATTGGGCTTGTAAAGAATATCGCAGGAGATTTTGTTGTTATTGACCAATATGGTGAGCCCTATGACACCAATGATCCGGGTGGAGCCTGGGATATTGCCGGAATTACTGATGCTTCAAAAGATTTTGTGCTACTGAGAAAAAGAGGCGTAGAAAACCCTAACACCAATTGGCTTATTGGAGCAGGAACAACAGTTCTAAACTCAGAATGGATTGTAAAAGAAAATAGCTATTTTGATAATTTAGGCATATTCACAACAGATGATGATGATTTTATACCGGAAGACCCCGGTGGAGACGGTCCGCCAGAAACCACAGATTTGATTATTTCAGAAGTCCGTGTAACCAGTGTATCAGAAGAAGGCGGTTTTAGGAATACTTATGTAGAAGTTTATAACGGTACAGGAGTGGCCGTAGATCTCTCAAATTACGGCCTACAATATGCCTCTAATGGTAATTCAGGGGTATGGGATGAATCCTCTCAGTTAACTTTTTCAGGTAACCTAAATCATGGAGAAGTGATTATAATAGTTAGAGAAAACACAGATCCAGGCATAATCGTTGCATCTGATTTTACATGGGAAGCTTTAACAGCTAATGGGGATGATGCCATTGGTTTGGTTAAAAATGTAAGTGGAAGCTTTGTTGTTATTGATCAATACGGAGAACCATATGATGCTGCAAATGATCCCGGAGACGCTTGGGATGTTGCTGATGTCAGGGAGGGTTCAAGAGATCATGTTTTACTTAGGAAGTGGGCTACTAAAGATCCCAATACAGATTGGGATATGTCAGCAGGAACAGATGCTTTAAATTCAGAATGGATTGTAAGAGAAAAGAGTTATTATGATAATTTAGGAAGTTATACTTTGCCCTAGAACTTAATTGCCGGGAATAATGAAAAACACAGTTCAATATCAATTTATATTTGCACTATCACTTGTATTATGTGCCTTAAGCTGTAGTGACTCGTTAGAAAACGATCCATCGGTTTATCAGCGTATAACTGTTTACCCCGAAAGTGAACTTGGATTTAACGTTTTCTGTAATGCAAATCTTGATAACCCGGAAGGTTTAACACATTATAAGAATTTACTGTTTGTTTCACATGGAGGCGCACTGGACGGAGAACGGCATTATAAAATAGCATTAGATGGCGTGAGACTAGCAAATAAATTGGGAAATACCATTGTAGTTGCTCCCCAGTTTCGGACAGAAAATATTAGCAGGAATTACCGCTGGGGTAAATATAACTGGAAAGATGGTAGAGAATCATACAATGGTGTGCCAAAAGTGAGTTCTTATGCTGTATTTGATGCTTTAATAAGTCAAATCATCTCAAAATACCCATCCATAGAAAATATTATTTTAACCGGGCATTCGGCAGGAGCTCAAGCCGTATTTAGGTATGCTGTCTTAACGGATTTACCGGAATTGATATCAAGAGATGTAAATTATCTTCCTATGAATCCGGCATCCCTGTTATATATTGGACCTGAACGGTGGAATGAAGAGATCAATTCGTTTATTATTCCACCGGATTTAAGCACATGCCCGGATTACAATACTTGGAATTATGGGTTGAATAATATTGAATTAAACGAATACAGACCGGATATTACTGCAGAGTATATCAATGAAACATTTCCATATAGAAACCTTACATACTGTGTTGGAACACGGGATTTTAATATAACAGATCCAAGTTGTGAGGCTGATTATTTGGGGTCTACAAGTTTAGATAAGTCTACTAAAGCTTATCAATATATGCAGTTTAAGGTACCTGATAATAACCACGAACTCATTACGGTTGAAGGTATAGCTCATGATTTTACCGGGATGATGAGATCTCCTGAGATTAGGACATATATCAATTCTATTTTTGAATAGAAGAAATCTATATTGAGTAGGCATAATGCATGACCAGGTTAGATAAAGGTGTGTTGAGATAAAGATTGGTAGTAATGGTTTTTACTTCTAAATTTTTGCATTACCTTTGTAATCCAAATACGTTTGGATAGTATATGAGTCAAAAAGTTTTACTTAACGAAAAAGAGGTAAACATCATTCTTCATCGATTGGCTTGTCAACTCATTGAAAAACACAACAATTTTTCTAATACAGTACTTATTGGTTTACAGCCACGAGGTGTTTTTTTAGCAAATAGGTTAGCTAAAATTTTGAGAGAAGATTATGGTGTTAAGAACATTCAATTAGGACACTTAGATATCACTTTTTTTAGAGATGATTTTAGAAGAAGCGGAAAGCCCTTAGAAGCAAATACTACTAAAATAGACTTTCTGGTTGAAGATAAGAACATTGTGTTTGTTGATGATGTACTATATACAGGAAGAAGTATTAGAGCAGCTCTAACAGCAATTCAGTCTTTTGGAAGACCAAATGAAATAGAGCTATTAACCTTAATAGATAGACGTTTTAGCAGGCATTTACCAATTCAGCCGGATTATAGAGGAAGACAGGTTGATGTTATAAATAATGAAAAAGTAAAGGTAAACTGGAAAGAGTTTGATGATGAAGATTCTGTCTATCTAATTGAAAAATAGGGGAGAGTTTGAAGCTGTGAAGCCTGAGTAAAATTTAATATAAAGTTTAACCGCTAACTGCGACTGAATACTGAAATAAATGAGCGAATTAAGTGTCAATCACTTATTAGGAATAAAATATCTTAGCAAAAAGGATATCCAACTTATTTTTGAAACTGCTGATCATTTTAAAGAAGTGATTAACAGACCTATAAAAAAAGTGCCTTCCCTTAGAGATATTACCATAGCCAATCTATTTTTTGAAAATTCAACCCGAACAAAATTATCATTTGAACTGGCAGAAAAGCGCTTATCTGCTGACGTTATTAACTTTTCATCTGCGCAATCGTCTGTAAAAAAAGGAGAGACCTTAATTGATACGGTAAACAATATTCTATCTATGAAAGTAGATATGGTAGTAATGCGTCATCCAAATCCCGGTGCAGGCGTGTTTTTATCAAAACATGTAAATGCCAGTATTGTAAATGCCGGAGACGGGGCCCATGAACACCCAACACAAGCTTTGTTGGATTCTTATTCAATACGGGAAAAGTTGGGAGATGTTAATGGAAAAAAAGTGGTTATTGTTGGAGACATTTTGCATAGCAGAGTAGCACTTTCAAATATTTTTGCTTTACAGCTCCAGGGGGCTCAAGTGATGGTTTGCGGTCCAAAAACATTAATTCCAAAGTATATCAATGAGCTTGGAGTAAAAGTTGAAACAAATTTACGTAAAGCATTGAATTGGTGTGATGTAGCAAACATGCTTCGAGTGCAAAATGAACGTATGAGTATTAGTTATTTTCCCTCCACCAGAGAGTATACACAACAGTTTGGTGTTAATAAAGATTTGCTGGATTCCTTAGATAAAGAGATTACCATTATGCATCCCGGCCCAATAAACAGGGGTGTTGAGATTACCAGTGATGTAGCAGATTCAAAACAATCCATTATACTGGACCAGGTTCAAAATGGTGTAGCTATAAGAATGGCCGTTATTTATTTACTAGCATCAAAAATAAAACAGTAGATTATGATTTTAGATCAAAATGGTAACACATCCATAATTACTCAAGAAAAGGTTACAGTTATAGAGCTGGTTAAAAAAATGCAAGCTTTATATCCTAAATTTAAAAATAACAATATTATTGTATCCTTAAGTGCTTTAGAAGCTTATGGTAAAAATGACATTGATGAGTTTTTAGAATTGTCGAACATGCATAGAAGAGCAAAAAATTCTTTTGTTTTGGTATCAGATAAAGTTGATCTGAATAGTATTTCAGATGATATTGTTGTTGTTCCTACACTTCAAGAGGCTTATGATATTATTGAAATGGAAGATATGGAGCGTGATTTAGGCTTCTAAACCAATGATTTTGTTTGTAGTTAAATAATATCAACCACATAGGACTTACTCCAATAATGAAATTAACCATATTAGGCTGTTATAGTGCAACCCCCAGAGCTTTAAATAATACGACATCTCAGGTACTGGAGATAAATAATCATATGTTTTTAATTGATTGTGGCGAAGGAACCCAAGTGCAGTTACGAAAGCATAAAGTTAAGTTTAATAGAATAAAACATGTCTTTATATCACATTTACACGGTGATCATTTTTTTGGCCTGGTAGGTTTAATTTCTACGTTTAGATTGCTTACAAGAGAGACAGATTTACATATTTATGGGCCTAAAGGTATTAAGGAAGTGGTGACACTTCAAATGAAACTGGCAGATTCCTGGACCAACTATAAACTATATTTTCATGAGCTGACTTCTAAAAAATCAGAATTGATATTTGAAGATGATAAGGTTGAAGTACGTACTATCCCTTTAAATCACAGAGTTTATACCAATGGTTTTTTATTTAAAGAAAAGCCAGGACTTAGAAAGTTAGATGTTGATGCTGCTGAAGCAGCAAATATAGATAAGGCCTACTATAGAAAACTAACACAAGGCTTTGATGTTGAAAATGAGGAAGGTAAAATCATAAAGAATGAGACTGTAACCACAACTGGATCGACTCCAAAAAGTTATGCATTTTGTAGTGATACTATGTATAAGGAGGATATAATACCAATCATAAAGGATGTTGATGTACTATATCATGAGTCTACCTTTTTGGAAAAGCACGCACATTTAGCAGCAAAGACAAAGCACTCTACAGCAAAAGAAGCTGCTAAAATTGCAAAAAAAGCAAATGCAGGTAAATTGTTATTGGGACATTATTCAACGAGATATGATGATTTAAAACTCTTTAAAAAAGAAGCTCAGGAGGTTTTTGAAGAGGTACAGCTATCAGAAGATGGTAAAACTTTTAAATTTTAATTTAACTCATCTAAGTTACTAATCCACTCAATGGCTTCATCTAAAGATAAGCAAGGATGCATTTTAACTACTGAAAAACGTTTTTCTAAAGTAGCATTTAAATACATCATATAGTTATAGTATACTATTGAGCTCCCCGCCATCATATTACTTTGTATAGCAATTTTTGCCCAATCTTGTGGATCAACAGAGTAGGAGTTAACTCTGTTGGATATATATCCTAATTTTGCATTCAACCCATAAAATTTGATGGCTTCTTTTAGTACCAATTCAATTTTATTCCAATCAAAATGTACTTCCGCATTAATTTCAGAAATTATAAACTTATCACAGAAAAAAAAATTGCCAAAAGGCATTTCAAGTTTATAAAAGTTATAGGTTTTACTATATGTTGAATTTTCAAATGTCATATCAGTCATGAATAAAGCGGTGCAAAATTACAATGTTTAGTGACATATTTATAGGTATTAAAGCATAAAATTTTGTTATTTTGTATTATATGGAAAAAGACTTAAGCAATTATAGAAAGTCATACGAAAAAAGTGAGCTTCTTTTAAAAGAGGTACCTGAAAATCCAATAGAATTATTTCAAAAATGGTTTTATGAGGTTGATAAGCATTTCTCAGAAGATGAGACCAATGCCATGACCATTTCTACAATTGGTTTAGACGGTTACCCTAAGAATAGGGTAGTGCTTCTTAAAAAGTACACCTATGAAGGTTTCATCTTTTATACCAACTATAATAGTGAAAAAGGAAAAGCTATTAAAGCTAACCCGAACGTATGCTTATCTTTTTTTTGGCATGGAGCTGAAAGGCAAATCATCATCAAAGGCAAGGCAGAAAAAATTGCAGATAATTTAAGTGATGGGTATTTTGAATCCCGACCACGAGGAAGCCAATTAGGAGCCTTGGTTTCTAGCCAGAGCGAAGTAGTAGAAGATAGGCAGGCTTTAGAAAATAAATTGACTGCACTGGAAATAGTGTATCAAGGTAAAGACATACCCAGGCCATTGCATTGGGGAGGGTATATTGTAAAGCCTGTTGAAATGGAGTTTTGGCAGGGTAGACCTAATAGACTTCATGATAGAATCCGTTATCAACTTCAAGATGACTATAGTTGGCAAATAGATCGATTATCTCCTTAAAACATCGCTGAAATACATTATTGTTGATATTGAAATTGTAATTCATCGATTAAAAACATAAAAAATCGATAAAATACATGTTTTTAATCGATTTTAACATTTCATTAACAATTGCTTCAAAATAGGCTGTTAATTTTACAGAACCAAATCTAAATTTACCTACTTATGAAGTTGTTAATGAGACTGCCTGTATTGGCATTGTTTACCATGTTGACGTTTTCTTCCTGTTCTACTGATAGCTTAGATGATAAAGCTGAAGCTCTGGAATTAAGCTTGATATCAACACAAACTAAAGCTATAGAAATTGAAATACTTGATCTGATTAATGATCATAGATTATCTAATGGATTGAATGCCTTGAAAGGAATGAACATTGTAAAGTCTGTTGCTTTTAGTCATACCGATTACATGGTTGATAATGATCAGATTTCACATGACAATTTTTATACGCGTAGCAATTACTTAAAGACTAATGCCGGGGCTAAAAAAGTATCTGAAAATGTGGCATATGGCTATAGTACAGCACAAGGGGTTGTAAAAGCCTGGATTAAAAGTGAAAGCCATAAGGCCAACTTGGAAGGGGACTTTACAAATTTTGATATTTCCGCAGAAAAAAATGAAGACGGGAGATGGTATTTTACCAATATCTTCATAAAAAAATAATATTGCGCTTTTTTATTAATGTAGCAATAATCATATAACCTATTTGATTTTACTGATTAATAGCTTTAAAATTTAACAGGTTATTTATTAATAACTATTTTGTTATTAAATTTAGCTTTAGGTATAAAATCCTCTCATTTTGAGAGGATTTTTAATTAAATACTAAACCTTATTTCCCGCTCTATTGCTAAAATCAATGCGGTTATATGTAGTATTTGTGGTACCATTTTATTATATATGGGTGAATTTTTAATTAACATCTACTTAATGCTTTCTTCAGAGTTACAATAATTCAACGAGATCAGTGTTTTTTAGAGCTCTATGCTTATGAAAAATAATTTTTAATGGTGTGTGTTATATTAGATAAAAAAACCACTAAAAACAATGTTTTCAGTGGTTCAGTATATCTGTTTTCTTAATTAGAAGCTTTTATTTTACTTTTATTACTACAAAATTAGTACGCCTGTTAAGTTGATGTTGTTCCTCTGTACAATTCATAGTGCCATTACAACCATTAACCAATTGTTCTTCACCGTAGCCTTTGTATTCAATAATCCTATCAGCATTTACTCCTTTAGATATTAGGTAGTTATAAGTAGCCGTAGCTCTCTGATTGGATAATATTTTGTTATATGCTGCAGGTCCTCTGGAATCTGAGTGAGATTCAATTTTAATGGTCATATCCGGATAAGTATTTTGCATTAAATCTACAATTCTATCCAGTTCGGTTGTATCTTCATTTCTAATATTAGAACTGTCGAATTCAAAATGGATAGGTCCAAGATCAGTTATCTCTTCAACCACAGGAGGAACCGGATTCATTGAGAAATCAGTAGTAATAGAAGTAATACTTCTTTCTATCCCTTTTGAAGTAACAGTCTTATAATTGTCTATATAATCATCTTTTTTAACACTAATATGATAATCTGTATCTCTATCAATATTTATATCATATACCCCGTCTTTGTCAGTTTTTAAACGAGCAATTTCTTTACCGGCTGGATCCATAATACTAACTATCGCATGGGGTATTGGTGTATTAGCTGTGCCATCATATACTGTACCTTCAATTTTCAACTGTGGAATTCTATCAAAACCATAGATGTCATCACTACCAACACCACCATCTCTATTAGAGGCAAAATAGCCGGATAAGCCATCAGCATTCATAAAGAATGAAAAATCATCTTTACTGGAATTTATAGGAACACCAAGATTCAAAACACTAATAAGGTTATTGTTCTTGTCAGAAACCGTTCCAAAAATATCCAACAAGCCTAATCCGGGGTGTCCGTCAGATGAAAAGAACAATACACCCTCACTATTTATAAAAGGAAACCGTTCATTTTTATTGGTATTAACAATAGCCCCTAAGTTTTTAGGTTTGCCATATGCACCATCTGATTTAATATCCACATAATAAATATCAGTACCTCCCAAACCTCCCGGCATATCTGAAGAAAAATATAGTTTACTACCATCTTCATTTAAGGCTGGGTGACCATTGGAAAATTCATTACTGTTAAAAGGGAGCTCTTCAATATTGGTCCATTTATCACCAATTAACAATGCTTTGTAGATTTTAAGAGTTGATATGCCATCATTATTTCTGCTTAAGGTATTCTTTATAAACCCGGTTCTGGAAAAGTACATGGTTTTACCATCTTTTGAAATTGAGATAGGACCTTCATGGTAAATGGAATTAACATCTCCTTTTAATTTAGACTTGTGGTCTACAATACTATCATTGGTATTTTTATCTGTGACGTAAATATCTAAGAAAGGTTCCCCATTCCATCCGTATCTGTGCCTAGTTGAAACGCCTTCATCCCTTGAAGAAGCAAAGTAAATACTGCCATTATATTCGTAAGCGCCAAAGTCACTATACTTAGAGTTGAACTTAATATCCTTTAAAAAATATTGTTGCTTGGCGTTAAATATAGAGGTTATAAAATCCGAATCTTTTTGAATTTTTGAATTCTCAATTTTCCCCCCGGCATCTTTAAAACGTTTCATCCATTTACGGGATGCAGCATAATCTTTTATACCACGTAAAGCTTGTGCATAATTATAATAGTATTCAACTGGTACATTACCTTGTTGAACAGCTTGTTTGTAATAAACTACTGCACTATCAGGATTTCTCATATAGGCATAACTATCTGCTAATTGTCTTATGGCATAATCAGTATTATAATCTTTATCTATAAGCTCTTGATAAGCCTCTGCCGCATTAACAAAAGCAAATTTATTAAATAGGTTATCAGCTCTTTTTTGCCTGCCATTTTGCGAATAAATAGTAATACTTATAAGTAATGAAAAGCATGCTATTATGTAGTTTTTTAATTTCATGGGGTCTTTATTTAATTAAAAAATCCTGTCCTTTATAAGAAAATTAAAATCAACTGTAGATTTATTTACTTTAATTATTCCATTTTTACAACAATAAATTGTGTACGCCTATTTAATTGATGATCTGCCTCTTCACAATTGATTCCGTCTTCACAGCCGTTAGTTAGTCTTCGCTCACCAAAGCCTTGATGTTCTGTAATTCTGGCAGAATCTATTCCCTTGGAAACCAGATGTTCATAGGTGGCATTAGCTCTGTCAATGGATAGTTTGTCATTATAGCTTAGCTTACCTCTGGAATCTGTATGGGATTCAATTCTAATAACCATTTCCGGGTAATCGTTTTGCATTAAATCCACAATTTTATCCAATTCTAAAGCTGCATCAGGTCTGATATTGTGTTTATCAAAATCAAAATAGATGGTATTTAACTCGGCTAGCTTCACAACATTAGGAACAGGGTTTAACAACAAGTTTGCATTTATTGTTATAAGTTCCGTTTGAATATTTTTAGATGTAAAATTGCGATAGTCATCAATATATTTATCTTGACTGGCCACAATTTTGTAGTCCTTATTTCTGTCTATATTGATTTGATAATATCCGTTTTCATCGGTTTCCATATAAGCAATTTGCTTATCATTTTCATCAAATAACGTTATTTTGGCATTCTGAATAGGATTGGTGTTAATGGCATCAGTAACCATACCCTCCACATGGAGAACAGGCTCTCTGTGAAAAGCATATATGTCATCACTACCACGTCCACCTTTTCTGTTTGATGCAAAGTACCCTGTGATACCATTAGCATTCATGGTAAAAGCAAAATCATCACTACTTGAATTAACTGGAATTCCCAAATTAATAACGTCTTCTATGCTTTCATTATCATCTCCTTTTATGGTTGCAAAAACATCCAGTAATCCTAGTCCGGTATGTCCATCAGAAGAAAAGAATAAAACACCTTCATTATTGATAAATGGAAAACCTTCAGCACTTTCGGTATTTACAACACCTCCTATGTTTTTGGGTGTTCCTAGTATGCCGTCGGGAGAAATATCTACAACATAAATATCAGATCCTCCGTATCCTCCCGGTCTATCTGATGTAAAGTATAATTTAGAGTCGTCAATATTCAGAGCTGCATGTTGTGTTGAAAAACTATCCCCATTTATAGGTAAGTCTTCAATATTGGTCCAAGCACCATCAACCAACGAGGCTCTGTATATTTTCATATTGGTCATGCCTTTTCTATCTTTTATTTCAATATCTTCTGTGAAGTTATTTCTTGAAAAATACATAGTGTTACCATCTTTAGTTATAGTAACAGGACCGTCATGATAAATAGAATTAACATCTCCCGGGAGTTTTGCTGTATGATCAACATTTCTTTTAGAATCTACATCTGCAACATAAACATCTAAAAAAGGTTGCTCATTCCAGCCATATAAGCGTTTTACCGAAACGCCTTCATCGCGTGACGAAGCAAAATAAACTTTACCGTTATGTTCAAATGCACCAAAATCGCTATATTTCGAATTGATACGAACTCTATCCAGAAAATACTGTTGTTTTGCTCCAAATACGCTGGTGATAAAATTGACATCTTTAGAAAAATCATTAGCGTTTACCACACCGCCAGAATCTTTATAGCGTTGTAACCAAACTTGAGATTCTTTGTATTTTTTAACACCACGTAATGATTGTGCATATTTATAATAATAATCAACCGGGACGTTTTCCTGTTTTACAACAGTTTTATAATACCTTGATGCATTCCTGGGGTCTCTTAAAAACGCATAGCAATCCGCTAGTTTTCTAATGGCATAATCTTTATTGTAGTTATTTTCAATTAGCTCTCTGTAAACTTTAGCTGCTTTTACAAAAGAGAATTTATTGAATAAAGTATCTGCTCTTTTTTGTTTTCCCTGTTGAGAAAATACAGAAAAGGTTAGCATTAACGTGATACAAACTAATATGTAATTCTTAGTATTCATAGAACATTTGTATTAGAAATATCTAGGAGATTTTAATTTTGAACTTATGAATTTGAATTCATACATCAATAAAATTTCATGAGTTCCGGTAGTATATCTGGCTATATCTGAGATGGGTTTTTCATAAGCATAGCCTATACGTAATTGTTTTGATACCTGAAAATCAACAATACCTCCAATAGCAGCAGCTTCCTCATTAATTCTATATGACCCACCTAACCAAAACTTTTCGTTAAACAAAAAATTGGCAGTTAAATCAATCGAAACTGGAGCTCCGTTTGTAGCTTTTATTAAACCGGCCGGTTTGAACTTGATGGTTTTATTTATATCAAATACCCCTCCTAAGGTAAAATAATAACTTATACGTTCTAAGGCTTCATAATCCTCCTCATTATTTAAGTCATTATTTAGAATTCTTGGAGCTGATAATCCCGCATAAAACCTATTTGTACTCCAATATACACCGGCTCCTATATTGGGAGTCCATCTGTCTTCGGTTCCATAAATTGTAGGGTCATCTATATTACCTGGGTCAAAACGGAAATCTGTATCAAAACTAAACTGAGTGAATCCGCCTTTTAAACCAAAGGCTAATTTCCCATCTTTTCCTGTAGGAATAGCATATGAGAAATCTGCATACAGGTATGTGAAGTTTTGAGGCCCTAAATCATCTTCAATAAAGGAAAGCCCCAGACCAATTCTGTCATTTCTTAATGGTGTATGAATTGAAAGTGTTTGGGTAATAGGCCCTCCTTTGAAACCAACCCATTGACTTCTATGTAATCCAACAATACTTAATGCTTCTCTGCTCCCTGCATAAGCTGGGTTAATTGAGACTGTGTTGTACATGTACTGTGTAAATTGCGGTAATTGTTGCGCAACTCCAATCGTACAGCTAAACAACGCAATAGCGATTATGTTATATTTTATAAGTTTCATAGGTTAAGGTTTTATTTGGTTCCGATGTAAACAGGACCAGTCAACGGACTTAATCCACTGTTTTTTAAATTTATAATATAATAGTATGTACCATTAGGTAATTTTCCAGCATTACCAATAGATGATTTTGGAGAAGAACCATCCCAATCTCCTTTAGCTCCTGAGGTTTCTATACTACCTAGAGTATAATTATTAGACTCATAGACTAATGCTCCCCAACGGTTAAATATTTTTACCTCGGCAACAAAGCCACATAGATCAATTCCAGCAATATCAAAAGTTTCATTGAAACCATCACCATTTGGTGTAACGGCTTTTGAAATTGTTAAATCGTTCTCTCCACAAGGTAAAACAACACATTTAGCATCTATAATCATGGTGACTTCTGTAACATTCATACAACCACTTTCAAAGCCTGTATATCTCAATAGGTATTGTATACCTTCTGTTCTCGGGTTGAAATCTTCGTCAAAGACTTCATCTAAGTGGGTTGGATCAAAAATATTTCCATTTATAGTTGCCACTGTATTCCCTTCAATTATCTCCCAGAAACCTCCGGAAACATCATCAGATAAGAAGCTGTTTAAATCTATAACTCCTTCATCATAACATCTGTCTTCAGCATTGATCTCAGTAAATATTTCATCTAATGCAACGTTCAGTGTTTGAGTATAAACCTCTTCGTTATCACATTCGTCCCTTACGGTCCATGTTCTTGTAATTTGATAATCTGCAAAAGTACTTTCATCATAGGTACTAGTTTCGTTGTATACTACAATTATATTAGATTGTGCTGTGCAGTTGTCTGTAAAATCTAATACCGGAGCATCAGGGATATCTATACAACTAACATCAATGGTTTCCTCAAAAGTAGTTGTTGGCACTGGAGCTGTTGTATCTTGAACCGTTATGATTTGTGTATGAGTGGTTGTTAAGTTACAAGCATCAGTAGCAGTATATGTTCTTACAATGATATAACTTGATGGACAATCGCCATCAGTCCTTACATCATTAACTGTTACAACGGCATCACCGCAGTTATCTGTTGCAGTTATGGTTAAAGGATCTGGAACTGCATCACATTCAACTGTAATATCTCTAGGTAATGTTTCCACAAACTCCGGAGCCTTAGTATCCTGAACTGTAATAATTTGAATGTGACTTGTTGTCAAACCGCATTCGTCTGTAGCTACCCAAGTACGTGTTAAGGTATAAGTATTAGGGCAATTCCCATCAGTTCTGGCATCGCTTACCGACACTGTTGCTGTACCACAAATGTCTGTTGCTGTTAATGTTTCTGCAACCGGAACAGCATCACATTCAACAACTAGGTTAGCCGGTGGAAGTGTTTCTACAAATTCCGGAGCTATTGTATCTTGTACCGTAATTGTTTGAACATGAGTGTTGGTTAAACCACATTCATCTGTTGCCGTATAGGTACGTGTAATCACATAATTGCTAGGGCAATTCCCATCTGTTCTTACATCTGCCACAGTAACTGTAGCAGAGCCACAGTTGTCTGTTGCTGTTAAAATTTCAGCAGCAGGAATGGCATCACATTCAACAATAACATCAGCTGGAAGTGTTGTTTGTACAAATTCCGGGGCTGTTGTATCTGATGTTGATATAATTTGATTTGCAGAAGCTGAGTTTCCACAAACATCGGTAGCAGTCCATGTACGTGTTATGGTATATGTACCAGAACAAGCACCATCTGTTCTAACATCTACAAATGTTATAACAGGATTCGGGTCACAATTATCTGTTGCTGTTGCTGATCCAAAAGCTATCGGTGATAAATCATCACTACATTCAGCAGTTACATTAGCAGGTAATGTAAGCACTGGAGGTGTATTATCGCTAACAGTAATGGTTTGTGTGTGTACAGTAGATACTCCACAAATATTAATAGCTGTCCAAGTACGCAAAAGTGAATAACTATTTATACAGTTTCCATCTGTTCTGTCTTCTGTGAAAACAACATTTATATTTCCGCAGGTATTTGAAGCTGTAAGTATTTCAGCATCAGGAACAGAGTCACATTCAACATCTATATTTGTTGGTAATGTAGTTTGATCAAATACAGCAGGAGTTGGCTGAGTAAATGTATATGTTGCCGTTAAATTAATTGTTTCACATAAGTTCTGTATGGACCAGGTAATTGTAATTGAACCACCTGTACAAAAATCAATAGACTGAGCAACAAAATCGTTTGTAACCACAGGCGAACATCCTCCAGCAATACTATTATTAATGGCTGTTGTTTGGGTTGTAACCCATGTAGCAATATCAGTATTTAACTCTGTTTGAGCCAATGTTGCATCCGTGTTATCAAAATCACAAGACTCTACATCTTCATCTGCAGGATTGTTATAAGTAACAGCAGCAGGTGCTGTTAAATTAAAGTCCGCAGTAATAGTATTAATTGTTTCACAAAGATCTGTAATGGTCCAGGTAACTGTAGCCGTTCCTCCGTCACATAACTGAGGAATACTAACCGAAGCACTATCATTTGATAAGCTTGGAGTACATCCACCAGCTTGAGCAATGGCAGTTGACTGTGCATTAACCCAGTTAGTAAAGGCTGTATCAACCGCATCCTGATCAACAAAATCACAAGACTCTACATCTTCATCCGCAGGATTGTTATAAGTAATCGCGGCTGGAGCCGTTAAAGTATATGTTGCAGACTCATTTATCGTTTCACAAATATCATCAATAGTCCATGTAATAGTTAAACTACCACCAGCACATAAATCGATAGACTGATTCGTAAAATCATGACTTACAGAAGGAGATCCACCAGTAAGGCTATTGTTGATGATATTAGTTTGAGCAGTCACCCATGTAGCAATATCCGCATCAAGATTAGCTTGCGCTATAGAAATATCATTATCATTAAAATCACAAGAGTTAGACACTTTTCCTGAAGGTGCATTAAAGTTTATTCCATCAGGTTGTGTAAAGCTATATGTTGCTGTAGGTGTTGTAGTACCACATAAATCTTGAACAGTCCAAGTAATTGTTATACTACCAGAATTACAAAAAGTAATAGATTGGTCAACAAAATCATGAGTTACTTGAGGAGCACACCCTCCGGTGATGCTATTATTAATAGCTTCAGTTTGAGCAGTCACCCAAGCAGCAATATCCGCATCAAGATTAGCTTGCGCTATAGTAGCATCCGGATCGTCAAAATCAGCAGCTACAGTCGAACTATCTGCAGGATTGTTATAAGTAACGGCAGCAGGTGCTGTTAAATTAAAGTCCGCAGTAATAGTATTAATTGTTTCACAAAGATCTGTAATGGTCCAGGTTACCGTAGCCGTTCCTCCGTCACATAACTGAGGAATACTAACCGAAGCACTATCATTCGATAAGCTTGGAGTACATCCACCAGCCTGAGCAATGGCAGTTGACTGTGCATTAACCCAGTTAGTAAAGGCTGTATCAACCGCATCCTGATCAACAAAATCACAAGACTCTACATCTTCATCTGCAGGATTGTTATAAGTAACAGCAGCAGGTGCTGTTAAATTAAAGTCCGCAGTAATAGTATTAATTGTTTCACAAAGATCTGTAATGGTCCAGGTAACTGTAGCCGTTCCTCCGTCACATAACTGAGGAATACTAACCGAAGCACTATCATTTGATAAGCTTGGAGTACATCCACCAGCTTGAGCAATGGCAGTTGACTGTGCATTAACCCAGTTAGTAAAGGCTGTATCAACCGCATCCTGATCAACAAAATCACAAGACTCTACATCTTCATCTGCAGGATTGTTATAAGTAACAGCAGCAGGTGCTGTTAAATTAAAGTCCGCAGTAATAGTATTAATTGTTTCACAAAGATCTGTAATGGTCCAGGTTACCGTAGCCGTTCCTCCGTCACATAACTGAGGAATACTAACCGAAGCACTATCATTTGATAAGCTTG
>NZ_JAYMGV010000004.1:0-216930 GCF_035818475.1 Alterotamlana spongicola | reverse complement strand
AAGGCTATTTCTTTTTGTTCATCTGTCCATTTCGGCTTTCCTCGACCTGGAAAACTATTCTTACCATAATCTTGTGATTCTTTTCGCCAACGATGTAATACCGAATACGGAATGTCTAATTCCTCACACACTTATTTTGTGTTCCCTCGGGCATAACTTAATTCTACAGCCTTTTTCTTAAATGAAGGACTGTAATTTCTGTACTGTTCTTTCATGATTCAAAGTTAATTTATGCAACTCTAAATCTCGCATCTTTATGTCCAGTCTAATATAGTAAGTCCACAAAGAATACTAGCAGAAATAGAAATGACAAATATGATTACATATAGACTCAAATTGCGTTAAACAGCATGAAAATGTTAAACTTTTCATAAAAAGGGGCAAATTCGGGGTCACTAAATTTTGAGGCCTCTTTTAGGTCTTATAAAACCTGGAAAAAATAAATTATGGATAGTTCCTCTTTCTCTGCTGAAAATTTATCAAATTCTACTAAAAGCCGATAAACATAATGTTTATCGGCTTTTTAATTCTCTTAAATATCAAATAATGGCATATAATGCCAAATAAAAAGGGGTTCATTCGGGAGCACTTACATTTTGCTTCAATTGACTCCTATCAGACTGTAATTTATTATAAATAAATCACAGTCTCACACCCTATTATCATATCGCTTTAAAACTAACGGCCAACCCTCCTCCTGAGATTAGGTGAATTGGTAGTTTGTCTGTACTTTTAACCTTTATCTTTTCTATTATAAATGCTGTTGGGTTGGTTTTTAGATCAGTATCTTCAGCATCTTTATATAGAGTGGCTTCATACATTTTTTCTGGTGTTAAAAAGTCTAATGCAATAGTTTTTTTATATATCGATTCTGATGTAGCCGCCCCCAAAAACCAATTATCAGTATCTCTGTCCTTTCTTACTATAACTAAATTTTCGGCTATAGAACCATCTAATACTTTAGTCGTTTCCCAATCTGTTGGTACATCTTTTATAAATTGGAAAGCCGGATTATTTTCATAATTCTCAGGTAAATCTGCCGCCATGTGTAATGGACTATATATTAAAACATAGGCTGATAATTGCTTTGCTAAAGTCATGTTTGATCTATTATTGGGTTTGCCTGCTATCATAACATCAAATATACCCGGAGTAAAATCAAAAGGACCTGCCAACCCTCTTGTAAATGGAATCGTTAAAATGTGTGAAACCGGGTTACCTCCATTTTTATCCCATGCATCAAATTCCATACCTCTTGCGCCTTCTCGAGACATCATATTAGGATATGTTCTGCGAATTCCTGTTGGCTTAATAGGTTCATGCACATCCATCATAATACCGTACTTAGCCGCTGTCTCTACTACTTTTCTATAATGATTTACACCATACTGACCATGATGCCATTCTACTTTATTTAAAGTAGCTCCTACATAACCTGACTTTACATATTTAATGCCGTATTTCTTATAATATGCAAATGCATCTTCTAGCTGGTTTTCATAACTTTCAGAATTCCCTGCTGTTTCATGATGTCCAATAATTCCAACTTTTTTTCGCTTTGCATATTTACTAAGCTTTTTCATATCAAAGTCCGGATAGGTTTTTGTATAATTAAAATCATTATAACTTTTTGGCCAATTATCCCAACCTATATTCCAACCTTCTACCAAGACACCGTCAAATCCATGTTTAGAAGCAAAATCAATGTATCTTTTTGTGTTCTCTGTAGTAGCCCCATGCTTTAAACCTGAGCCCCAGGAGTATTTTTTTACATGCATTGCCCACCAAATCCCTATGTATTTTGCTGGTTTCACCCATGAAACATCTCCCAATTTATTGGGCTCATTCAGGTTTAATATTAAATATGATGTAATTAAATCTGTGGCTTTATCTGCCAATTGAATGGTTCTCCATGGTGTTTTAAATGCATCTTTAAGCTTTACTTTAATACCATCAGACCAGGGTACCAAATTAGCCTTTAACCGGCCTTTGCCTCTGGACTCTAATGTCATACTTGCAAAATTGGTCAAAGCAGCTTCATGTATACTAATGGCAAGGCCTTTTTTGCTTTCCATTGTAAATGGCGTATGTATGGTATCTAGCTCACTTATCTTTGTTTTTCTATGTAAATTTTCATACCTCACTTTACTATCATAAGCAGGGATCCACCATCCTTCATAATCTTCAACAAAATTAAACTCTGTCATTTCATTTGTAATATCTATTGCTGAGACATTTGCTTGTTTGGGTAAGGCATACCTAAATGCAACTCCATCATCATACGCTCTGAAAATAATATCTATTTGAATATTAGAAAATGCTTCTTTAGCTGATATTACCAGCTCGGTATAGTTGTTTTTTATAAACCGCTCTTCTCCCCATGGTTGCTCCCATGTTGTATTACTCTCACTTTTTTTATTCTCTATTACTTTTAAATTGCTGCCCAATGAAGGGTATTGTTTAAATTCTATGCCCAAACGGCTCCATTTGATAATAGAATTTCCTTTATGGTTAACCGCATAATATGGAATTCCGTGCTCTAACTTAAAATGGATTGAATTCTTCTTCTTTGGTGATTGGATGCTTATTATATTGTTTATATTATTAATATTTTCAGCTAGTGAAACCGTAGAAATAAGTACTACTGAAATTAATAAATAAGCACGTAGGCTTTTAAGAGTTTTCAAAATGCGGTTATTTTTATGATTAATAAATAAATTCTAAAACCTTTTACAGTCTTTTTAATTATGTTCCCATAACTTTTACAAATCTATTTAGGTCTTAAAAAAAATCCGTGTCATAGTGTAACAACTTATTGCTCAAAATAACTTATTCATGTGTTCTTTAATCTAAATATGGAGTAACTATAAAATCTTCATATAAATAGGCTAAAGATTATTTCCATTCTTAATCAATATTATATAACAATTAGGCCCCTATAGCTTCCAATAATAAATTTTCTATATAACTAGCCTCTTTCTATAAATTAATACTTTTCATTACATTTATGAACTGGAATATTGATTAATCCCTATATGATATCCGAAAAAACCAACTCAGATAAACTACTCCTTCTTGAATTTAAAAAGGGGAATGAAAAAGTATTTCGAAAATTATTTGATTTATTTTGGGAGCCTATGTTTATCAATGCAAAGTCCATTGTAATGGACGAGAATGTTGCTAAGGATATTGTACAAAATGTATGGATAAACTTATGGAATCATAGGGAGTCTAAAGACATTAAAAATTTTAAAGGCTATGTTTTTAAAGCTGTAAATAATGGTTGTTATAAATATCTGAGAGATAATAAATTTAATAAGATTCAATTAGATAGCATAGAATCTTTAGCATTACCTTCAAAACCTCTAGTAGAAAAACATTATGACTTGGAAGACACTCAAATTGCTATTGAAAACTCTCTAAGTAATTTACCACCTCGCTGTCAACAAATCTTCAGGCTAAGCAGAATGGAAGAACTTAGCAACGAAGAGATTGCTTTACACCTGGGTATTTCAAAAAGGTCTGTAGAAAATCAGTTATCCAAAGCTTTAAAGTTGATTAGGCAACACCTAAGCGTCATTCAATCTTTTCTTATATCTGTTATGTTAATTTTAGTTTTAAATATCTTACCTGTTTAAACTTAATTTCATATTAATATTCTCACATATGAACGTTCTTAAATGTTAAATTAATGTTAAATTAATGTTTAGCAAGTGAGTTATTCTCCTTTCATGGTTCTTATTTAAAAGTAGCCATAGCTTTATGAAGGAAAAAAAATTCAGAAAATTATTAAAAAAGTCCATTGAAGGGTCTTTAAATGATGAGGAAAGTAAAATTCTGGAAAAATTTAATGCAGATTTAAAATCCAGAAATAAAGAGCCTTATTTTATAAATGAAGCTCATAAGCATCAATTAAAAGAATCTATTTGGAAGGGTGTAACAGCCAATAAAGTTTCTTCAAGAAAAACTCAGCTTTTTAAGCAAATTGCTTCTGTAGCTGCAGTATGTGTTGGTTTAATAGCCATTGGCTTTTTATTACTGAAAGACTTAGCCTTTTCAAATCAAAATACACTCCCGGCCAATGCCATTACATTACAATTGGAAGATGGCAGTATAAAAGTTATTGAAGAAAACAAAACAACCACAATTTTAGATAATGACGGAAATATTATAGGTAACCAAAATAACAATGAATTAGTTTATAGCCCTACAGGAGCTGTAAAAAAACTAAAATATAACACACTCACCATACCCCACGGAAAAACATTTGAGCTTCATTTATCTGACGGGACTATAGCACATCTTAATGCTGGATCATCCCTTAAATATCCTATCCAATTTTTAAAAGGACAGGACAGGAAAATCTTTGTTACCGGTGAAGTTTTTTTAGATGTTGCCAAAGACCAAAAACATCCTTTTATTGTAAATGCTGACAATTTAAACATACGAGTTTTAGGAACAAAATTTAATGTTAATGCTTATCCTGAAGACAATATTTCAGAAGTGGTACTTGTAGAAGGCTCGGTCAGTCTATATACTGATAAAGTAACATATAACCCGGATGACGCTTCTCTGTTAGAGCCTGGTTTTAAAGCCCGATTCAACAAGAAAAATGAAAGTCTGGTCAAAGAAGAGGTTATTACCGATATATATACCTCATGGATTAATGGTGAATTGGTTTTTAGAGATATGCCCTTTGAGAATATTCTAAAGAAATTAGAAAGACATTATGATGTAACCATCATAAATAAGAATGAAAAATTATCCAAGGAAAAGTTTAATGCCAATTTTGGCAAAATTACCGTAGAGCGAGTTTTTGAAAACTTACGTAAATATCATGGTATAAACTATAAGATAAAAGGTAATATAATAACCGTAGAATAAAAAACAATTTTAAACTTCCTATGCCTATGTAAAAACTAATTAAACTAACTAAAGATTACAATTTTTATCTCCTAAAAAACGGGATAAAAAAATCGGAAAATGCTGCAACACTTCCCGATTGAAAAAAGTGATCAAAATGAAAAAATTAATCACCAATTAACACTATAAAAGTATGAAAAAAATACTGAAAGGGCTTGACTTGCCTTATCAACTACCGAAATTTGATTTAAAGATGAAATTATTCACCCTGTGCATGTTTGCTGCTTTACTTACTGTACAAGCAAATAATTCGTATGCGCAACGCACAAAGATTTCTCTGGACCTAGAAAATGTCCCTGTTAAACAACTTATAGATGAAATAGAAAACAGCACTGATTTCCGATTTGTATATAGGGTAAAAGATGTAAATTTAAAACGACTGGTTTCAATAAAAGCTAAAAAGGAGTCTATTGTAAGCATATTAGACCATGTGTTTAAAAATACTAAAACAACCTATGCAATATCTTCCACCGATAATCAAATACACCTGACAGAACGTAAAAATAAACTTCCCGTCATAACCCCTGTTAAAGAACAAAAACCACAGGGCATTAAAATAAACGGGACGGTTTTTGATACCAATGGCACACCTTTGCCCGGAGCTAATATATTAGAAAAAGGGACTTCCAATGGTACTCAAACGGATTTTGATGGTTTATTTTCTCTTGAAGTAGCAGATGATAATGCTGTATTAGTGGTTTCCTACATAGGTTTTATTACCCAGGAAGTTTCTATAAAAAATCAAACATCTCTTTCTATTACTCTTATTGAAGATATAGCAAGTTTAGAGCAAGTGGTGGTGGTTGGATATGGAACACAATCCAAACGAGATTTAACAGGATCTATTGCTTCAGTAAAAACAGATGAGTTTGAAAATCAGCCGGTAACTAGGGTTGATCAAATTTTACAGGGAAGAGCCCCGGGAGTAAATGTTATTAATAATTCCGGAGCGCCCGGTGGGACCGTTTCTATTAGAATCAGGGGTGCAAATTCCATAAACGGAAGCAATGAGCCTTTATATGTGATAGATGGTTTTGTTGGGTCAAATTTTCAAGATATAAACCCAACAGATATTGAATCTATCCAGGTACTCAAGGATGCTTCGGCTACTGCCATCTACGGTAGTAGAGGCTCAAATGGTGTTGTACTTATCACTACCAAATCTGGAAAGACCGGAAAATCGCAAATATCACTTACAACCCGGTTTTCCGTATCAAGTGTACTTAACGAATGGGATGTTATGGATGCCGCAACATTTGCTGAAGTAGTAAACCAAAGAGCTTCAGATTTAGGGACACCGGACAGGTTTACACCTGAAGAGATTGCTGGTTTTAGAGCAAATGGAGGCACCGATTGGCAAGACGAACTATTTGATACCGCATATGGGGAAGAAGTGCAATTAGATTACTCTGGAGGTAGTGAAAACATCAATTATTTTATTTCCGGAAATTATTTATCACAAGAAGGGGTATTATTAAATTCAGAATTTGAAAAAATAGCACTGAGAGCTAATTTAGGCGCTAAAATATCCGATAAGTTAAAAACGACTCTAAAGCTAAACTTTAATAGTAGAGAATCTAACAATATAGCCGGATCCGGTAATATTAACTCTAGTGCTTCCGGACCATTATCCTGGGCACCAACCACACCGGCAAGGGATGAAAATGGTATTCTAACAACAAGAGACCCTATTTCATCTATTCAAAGTAACCCTATTGAGTTAGCTCAAAATGATAATATTGCTAAAGCTAACGTTTTTACGGCCAATGGATCTTTCAATTACGAAATTATAGAAGGGCTTACTTTAGATATAGGCTATGGCTTAAATTATATAAATACAAAAACTAAAGGCTATACCGCAAACACTCTTAACGGTTCTCCCAGTGCCTCACAAGGCGCCGTAGAAAATGTTTTTATGCAAAACAGTAATAACTTAACGTATAGAAAAACATTTAATGAAATACATGAAATTACGGCAACAGCAGTAGTTGAGCATCAATTCAGGAACGTAAATGGCTTTAACACGACTGCCAACGGACTCTTATTTCCTGAATTAAAATTTGACAACCTAACACTTGCTGATAATTTTTCTGTAGGCTCTTTTAAAAGAGAAGAAACACTACGCTCTTATATTGGAAGAATCAATTACGAATTATTAGACAGGTATCTTTTAACAGCCTCCGTTAGAACAGATGGTTCATCTAAATTCAGAAAAGAAAATCGTTACAGCACCTTCCCTTCTGTTGCATTTGGATGGCGAATTTCTGAGGAAGCATTTATGAAAGATAGCTTTTTTAATGATTTAAAATTTAGAGGGAGCTGGGGAAAAACAGGAAGTCAGGCTATTGATGTTTTTGGAACGGTTACAACCTTTAATACTTCTGAATTTAATGCAGGAGGTGCATTTACCAATGGATCGTTAGTTTCTGGAATTGCCGTTGGAAATCCTGGCAACGAAAATTTAAAATGGGAAACTACTGCTCAATGGAATGTTGGTTTAGATGCAACTGTGATTAATAACAGACTTGGTTTTTCACTTGATTATTATAAAAAAAACACAACCGATTTGTTGCTTAACGAACCTTTACCGGATTACTTAGGTGGAGGTAGAATAACAAAAAACTTAGGAGAAGTAGAAAATTACGGTTATGAATTTAGCATTAATGCTACTTTATTTGATAATGATAGCTTTAAATGGTATAGTACGCTTAACGCCTCTTACACAAAAAATGAAATTGTTGATATAGGAGATCAAGACATGATTTTCCTAGACGGTGGTGTTGGCGGTGGTATTACTAACATCTCTGAAAGTGTATTAAAACCGGGATATTCACTATCCAGCTATTGGGGTCTTAACTATTTAGGAACCTGGAAAAGTGATGAAGCTGCTGAAGCTGCCACATTTGGAAATGTTCCCGGAGATTCCAGATATGAAGATATAAGCGGAGACGGCACAATTGGCCCTGACGATTTTCAAATAATAGGTTCAGGATTACCTACCACAGTTTACGGTTGGAACAATACTTTAGAGATCAAAGATTTCACACTTAATTTTTTCTTCTTAGCCATGACTGGTTTTGATAAGTGGAACTTAGGATACGGAACTGGCATTATGTCAAATGGTGCAAGTAGAGAGCCCGTATTAGCTGATATACAAAACCGTTGGGATGCTGTAACTAATCCTAACAGTAATATCCCCCATTTTAGCGCAACAAATGTTAATGAATTACAATCTTCAAGGTTTATTGAAAAAGGAGATTTTTTAAGACTTAAGAATGTAAGTATAGCGTATAACTTACCAAAAGAAGTTCTTAAAGGTGTACAGGCTCAGTTTATGTTAAGCGGAACTAACCTATGGACTATAACAAACTATAAAGGTTTAGATCCGGAAGCTTATAACACTGTAGATAATAGTGATACTGGGGGTGCTGACGCCGGGTCATACCCAAACTCAAGAACTTTTACTGTAGGAGCTAATTTTAAATTTTAATCTTAAACATAGAAGAAAATGAAATCATATATATATAAAATAGTATTATTTACTACAATTTTGGCTTCTGTTGTTTCATGCAGCGATTTTTTAGAAGAAGACCTAAGTGGACAATTAACCTCTGATGGAGGTGCATTAAATACTGAAACAGGCTTAACAGCAGCCTTAGTGGGAACCTATGCTCAAATGACCAGAAACTGGATTCGGGGATATGGTAATGCATCGGTAAGAGCTGTTACAATGGGTAGCGATGATATAACAACCCATAAGGCAAGTAACAAAGCTGATTTTAGAGCATTTGATCAATTTGTTGTTGTATCGCAAAACGGACGTTTACCACAAATATGGAGAGGCGCATATAAATCTATTCAAGGTTCTAATAATATTATTGCTAATTACGAAACCGCAGAAGGGAGCCAAACTGTTATTAATCAAATAGCGGGAGAGGCATTTTTTCTAAGGGCCTATAATTACTTTTGGCTTACCAGAGTATGGGGGAAAGTTCCTTTAGTTTTACAAACTCACGTTTTTAATGAAGAAGATTTAGACATAGAAACAAGTCCAATAGCAGATATCTATGATCAAATTATATCAGATTTGAATCAAGCAATAACACTACTGGGAAATTCTAAACCGGAACCCGGGCGTGCCAATAAAGGAACGGCCAAAGCTGTACTGGCTAAAGTTTATATGCAAATGGCAGGTTGGCCGCTAAAAGATCAATCCAAATATGCTATGGCAGCTTCTCTTGCAAAAGAAGTAATTGATAACCAAAGCACCTATGGTTTTGGGTTAATGGATAATTTTATTGATCTATGGCCTAGCGCAACTATAAATAACGATGGGAACAAAGAAGAGGTCTTTGCGCTTAATTTTGTTGGAACACAAGGGTATAACTCAAATTCTTTATATGGTAACGCTGCACGCCCGTCGGATGAAGGTGGATGGGATGATTATTTTTCTGAGCTTACATTTTTTAACAACTTCCCTGATCAGGTAAGAAAAGATAATACGTTTTATACAGAATTAGCGGATGGAACACCTTGGCCGGATTTTAGTGTGGGCCGCCCTTACTACAAAAAATTTCAAGGAAATGCATTAACCTGGAGAAATGCTATATCTCATCCTCTGGAAAGATTTGCAGAACTATATTTTATTTTTGCTGAAGCTCAGATTGTCACTACAGGGAATGAAACTGATGCTGATGCTTTAGAAGCTGTCAATAAAATTGTTAGAAGAGCTAATGGGTTGCCTTTAAATACTCCTGATCCAACAGTTGATTACACCTCTTTAAGTGTAGCACAATTAATCCAGGAAAAGGCCTGGGAGTTTGCCGGCGAACCGGTACGATGGTTTGATTTAACCCGACTTGAATTGGTAGAAGAAGCCAATGCTGATAAACATCCTGACGACTTACAGCCTTTGGGCCCTGTTACAGAATACTTCATGCCTATTCCTGCGAATGAGATCTTAGCAAATCCAAATCTGGGGAATTAATAAAAAAAGGAATGCACAGAAAACGTATATAGGGCCTATAAACAATTATAGATTCTATATACGTTTTTCATTTACCAAATAACCATCCATTTTTATAAAGTCATTATAATTCAAGAAATGACTAGCCGCTACTTTGTAAAATAGTTTTAGCCAGTAGTTACTATAGTTAACATAAAAAACATAACTAAGGCTTTATTTACAACCAGCTTAATTATAAAAACCAGTCTATACCTTTAAACAAAAACATTGTATTTTGAAAGCGCTTTTTTTTAACCAACTACATAAATTAAAATACTGTTTTTTTTGCCTTTTTCTTTTTTTATTATGCAAAGATGTATGGGCTACTTCCAATGACCCAAACATTAAAAATATTGGTGTTGATGAAGGCTTATCTTATTACCATGTTACAGATATATTACAAGATTCCAGGGGGTATATTTGGATCGCCACGCTTAACGGTATCAATCGATTAAACGGAACTTCTATTACTAATTATTACGAACAATCAAATATTGAAGGAGGACTTAAAAATGATCGAATTACCTCTATATGCGAAGGCCCTTATGGAAATATCTGGGCAGGTAGTGAATTTGGGGGAATACAAATATTAAATATAGAAACCAATACATTTTTAAATGTTATTCTTGATAAGAATAATATTTTAAATAATGTTATACATTCTATTACTAAACTATCTAACGGAGATATTCTTTGTGGAACCAGAGCAGGCACATTATATCGTTTCTCCTTACATTCTATTAAAGCTATTTTAGAAGGAAAAACTCCAGAATTCCATAAATTAAATTTATTGTCTTCAGCAAAAGACTTTAATATAGACAGGATTACTCAAATTTTTGAAGGAAAAAATGAAATATGGTTGATAGATTGGAAGAGAAAACTTTTTAGGATAGATTATACTAATACTGCTTCTAAAGATTATTATGTTAATCAGGTTGTTTCAAACAATATACTATTTTCGAGTATTACTAAAAATGATAAAAATGATATATTAGTAAGTAGTACAAACGGTGTTTTTGTACTTAATCCAAACGACGATAACAGGCAGGCTATTGAAAACTGGCATCAATATCCACTTACAAATGGCTTAGATGTTACAGGTATGGCTATAAGCCGTTCTGGTGATATATGGATATCTGATTATAAGAAAGGGCTCTTTAAAATTAGTGATATTCATTCAGAAAATCAAAAAATCACACCTTTCACCACAAAAATTGGTACTTCTGGAAGAGTTAGAACAATTGATAACTCAAACGTATTATGGCTTTCATCATCTAACCTTGGTGTCTTTAATTTTGAATTATCATTTAAGAATTTCAACAAATTTGACAACCTTAATTCCATGTTCAGTACTGTAGTAGCTCCTAATGTGGTTACCTCATTACTTGACTCAAATAACAATTTATGGACAGGAGTTAATGAGACTGGACTTATCATTTATGATATAGAAAAAGAAACTATCGTATATGAAAATCATAATATAGGGCTTGTCAATTTATTTGAAGATCAGTACGGTTTTATCTGGATTTTAACACGAAATGGAGTATATGTTCACAATCCAAAAAAAAGTAATACCCCTTCTTTAAAACCAACTGATAAAATAGACTTTAAGGAATGGGGGTATGAACATATCACAAACATTCGTTTTAATACGGCAGATGAAGACCTTTATGGCAATATTTGGTTAGCTACAGATAGAGTGCTTATATATATAAAAAGAGAAAATAACGGGCATATAAAAACTATAAAAAGAATAGAGCGGGAAAGCTCTTATCAAATCTCAGGGTGTGATATTCAAATTATTAAAGCTTATCCAAAAAAAGCACAATTATGGATGCTTCAGAGATCATGTGGTTTAACTATAATGAATTATGACGAATCATTAAAAAACGTCACTTTTGATGTATTTAATATGGATACAAAAGGAGATGTTCTTTTATCATCTAATACCATAAACAATATTTATATTAATTCAGAAATTATATGGTTGTGTACAGACAATGGGTTAAATAAACTAATCCCTTCCAAAGATGAAAAAGCTTATACTTTAAGTGCTTCTTTTAATGAGGGAGATGGATTAGCCAGCAATTTAGTTAAATCTATAGAAAAAGATAATAATGGAAATGTTTGGATAGGAACTAATAACGGGCTCTCTTTTTTAGATATTGAGACAAACCAATTCAGAACATATACTACAGATGACGGACTAATAAGTAATGCTTTTACAAAGACATCTTTTAAAAAGGATTATAAAAATTTGATTTTTGGAACCATAAAAGGCTATGTATCTTTTTGCCCGGAAGAGATTGAATTAAACACTACATTTCCCAAAGCAGCTATTACATCGCTTTCTGTTTTTAATAAAAAAATAATGCCTGGAGAAGTGGTAAATGGCAATATTATATTAACTAAATCTATTTCAGAAACAGATGAAATTGTTATTAATTATAAGCAAAACGACTTTACTATAGGAGTCTCCTCTTTGCATTTTGCTGTTCCCGAAAAAAATCAGTTTATGTACAAATTGGAAGGATATCATGAAGAGTGGATTATTAAAAACTTAAATGACCCATTTGTTTCGTTTACAAACCTATCATCCGGAAATTACATATTAAATATAAAAGTATCTAATAATGATGGTATATGGTCTCCGGTTTCTAAATCTCTAAAAATACAGGTGCTTCCGCCACCATGGAAAACGACCTGGGCTTATATGCTGTATGTTTTATTAATTACAATATCTATTTATATCATAATGCAGGTTTGGAAATCTCGTATAAACCTTAAGAACGAAATACTTTTACAAACCTCTAAAAGAGAAAAGCAAACAGAACTAAATGAAATGAAGTTGCGTTATTTCACTAATATTTCACATGAATTCAGAACACCACTTACACTTATACACGGCCCTGTATTAGAGCTAATGGAAACATTCAAAAATGATGCTAAAACCCACTCCATATTACTTCCTCTTAACCTAAACATTAATAGAATGATTCGGTTGGTAAACCAATTACTCGATTTTAGAAAGGCCGAATCTAACAACTCAAAATTACATCTAACCAAAGGAAATATTTTAGGCTTATTGGAAAGCATAAAGAACTCCTATACAGAAATTGCAAACTCTAAACAGATTGCAATGCAGTTAAAAACCAAACGCCAAGAATTTATAACATGGTATGATGAGGATAAACTCGAAAAAATCATCCATAACCTTCTGTCAAACGCTTTAAAATACACCAATTTAAACGGCAATATTGTTATCTCATTTGTAGCTGAAAAAAGCAATGAAATCATAATTTCTGTATCTGATACCGGTAAAGGCATATCAGAAAAGAACAAGCAAAACATATTTAAACGGTTCTTTCAGGAAGGTGATATAGCAACAGAAGGTACAGGAATAGGCCTGGCTCTGGTAAAAAAGCTTGTTGAAATACACAAAGGCTCTATTAGCGTAGAAAGTACTTTAGGTAAAGGCAGTACTTTTATAGTTACTCTAGCCGTAGGAGAAGACTATTTCTTTGATCAAATTCAACATCAGATAGCCAAAGAAGGTACAGAAGGGACACCTGTCTGGATTAGTGGAGAACACGAGAAAGAAACATTTGAAGATATGCCTTCTACGAACGAAGAACTACCACTTATTTTAATTGTAGAAGACAATAAAGAGATACAACATTATTTAAAAAGACTACTTTCAGATTTTAGAACCATTATTGCTGAAAATGGAAAAAAAGGTGAAGAAAACGCTAAGAGGTTTTTACCTGAAATGATTATTTCAGATGTTTCAATGCCGGAAATGGATGGTATAGAAATGTGTCAAAACATAAAAAAAGATAATGATACTGCACATATACCCATTATTTTTTTAACGGCCAAAACCTCAGAAAATGAAAAAATTACGGGCCTTAACATTGGTGCTACAGATTATATCACAAAGCCTTTTGATCCAAAAGAATTGAAAATAAAAGTTGAAAACCTGTTAAACGACTTAAAGAAAAACAAGGACAGGTTAAAACGTAATTTTATACTAAACCCATCTCATGTAAAAGTGGAATCACCAGAAGAGATCTTTTTACAAAAAGCGGTTAAAATTGTTGAAGATAATATGAATGATGGTAATTTTAATTTATTATTCTTTTGTGAACAATTGGGAACCGGCAGAATGCAATTACATAGAAAATTAAAAATGTTCACCGGGCAAACAGCAACAGAATTCATACGCTCCATACGCTTAAAACGTGCTGCGCAACTATTAGAAACCGGACATTTAACAGCCATGGAAGTTATGTATGAAATAGGCTTGGAAAGCAGGTCTTATTTTTCTAAAGCCTTTAAAAAACAATATGGCCTGACACCTCATGAATACTCAAAAAAGAAAAAGAACAACTAATCCGTTTGAGTATCTACACGCCTATAAATTGCCATTTTGATACATTATGACATGTCGTTTTTAGCCTGGTATGGTAAATTTGGTTACATAAAATTTACATATGAAGGGCAAAATATATATATTGTTAAAATCTCTAAAAAAATTAAACCGCTATAAAGAGTGACTTTACAAAAGTAAATACAAGTAATCTAATCGTTCCTATAATAATATGTTTAAAAAAGTATTCAATTTCACCAAGCTGACAGCAGTAATTTTTGCCACAATATTTGTTTCATGCAAAAGCTCTACAGAAAACAAAAAAGAGCTAACAAAAAGGCCTAATATTCTTTTTATAATGTCTGATGACCATGCTTATCAAGCTATTAGTGCCTATTCTGACAAACTTATAAAAACCCCGAATATTGACAGGATTGCTAATGAAGGTATGCTTTTCACTAATGCTTGTGTTACTAATTCAATTTGTGCGCCTTCAAGAGCTACCATACTCACAGGGAAACACACACATATAAATGGTAAAATTGATAATCAAATGCCTTTTGATACAACCCAGACCACTTTTCCACAATTATTTCAAAAAGCAGGTTATCAAACAGCTATGTTTGGTAAATTACATTTTGGTAATAACCCGAAAGGTGTTGATGATTTTATGATTTTACCTGGTCAAGGGGACTACATAAACCCTACATTCATTACTAAAGAAGGAGATACTACCATAACGGGGTACGTTACAGATATTATAACTGACTTAACCATTAATTGGCTTGACAAAAAAAGAAATAAAGAAAAGCCTTTTTTAATGATGTATCTGCATAAAGCTCCCCATAGAGCCTGGTGGCCAAGTCCGGAAAAATTTAAAGAATTTACATCAAAAACGTTTCCTGAACCCGCTTCTCTTTTTGATGATTATTCAAACAGAGGTACCGCTGCTAAAACTGCCGAAATGAATTTATTAAACCACATGAAGTACGGACATGACTCTAAAATAAGACCAAAAACCATTGCAGAAATGGGAACTGTATTACCCGCTGTACCGGTAATGACTTTTAAAAACGGATTAGATGGTTTTACCAAACCTTATTCAAGAGCTAATAGTGAGCAAAAAGCAAAATATGACCCTGTTTTAGACTCTATTAACGCATCATTTAAAGCCCTTTGGCCTCAATTTAATGATAAGCAAAAAATGCAATGGAAATACCAGCGTTATATGCAAGACTATTTGGCTTGTATTTCTTCGGTAGATGACAACGTAGGGCGGGTATTAGATTATTTAGATGAGAACGAATTAAGTGATAACACTATTGTTGTCTACACTTCAGACCAAGGATTTTATTTAGGTGAGCATGGTTGGTTTGATAAACGGTTTATTTATGACGAATCCTTTAAGACGCCTCTACTTATTAGATGGCCAAATAAAATAACCCCCAATACCACCAATGAAGAAATGGTACAAAACCTGGATTTTGCTCAAACCTTTTTAGAAGCAGCACAAATTGAAGCGCCCAATGACATGCAGGGTGAAAGTTTAATCCCGCTTCTGGAAGGAAGAACAGAAACATGGGATAGAGAAGCTGTGTACTATCATTATTATGAATACCCTTCAGTACATATGGTTAAGCGCCATTATGGAATTGTTACCAAAGCCTATAAGCTAGCTCACTTCTACTATGATGTAGATGAATGGGAGTTATATGACCGCAAAAAGGATCCCCAGGAAATGAACAATGTTTATAATGATCCGGATTATGCTGAGGTAGTAGCAAAACTAAAGCAAGAGTTAAAAGTTCTGAGAGTTAAGTACAAAGATTCTCCGGAGCTGGATCAGAAATACATAAATATAAGCATGGGCTACAATAATAATTAAAGCATATGCTCCAGTTTTAAATATAATAAGCACATTAAAAAATAAAACGAGGCCGTCTAAAAAGTGATTCATTTTGTCACTCAGAGCATTGCCCTCTTGAAAGTATACTTTCAAGAGGGCACCCTGCGAAGCAGACAAGAATCTTATTGTTTTGAAAATTAGTGTGTATAATTTCCAGGAGATTCTTCATTTTCATTCAGAATGACACTTTTTAGACAGTCTCATTTTTATATGTGGCAATTGATAATTTTAATCAATAAAAATTTTAAAAACGCATACTATATATGTATTGTCTTTCTAAAAAATCATTCTAAATTATAAGAAGGAATCGCTTTTATATTTTTATTATACTCTTCCAGGTTTCTTCCGCATGGCCAGGGAATTTTTAAATCTTTCCCTAAAACTCTTTCTAATGGAAACCCAATAGCTGTCTCCTTATGCCAGTTTTTACTTTTTATAAGCATCTCATCAAGATCCTTTTTATAAGCTATGTTCTCTGATAAATCAACTAACTCTTTAGGGTCTTTAGATAAATCATAAAGCTCTACATCGCTGTTTTGAATAATCAGTTTTAAGTTTTTGGAACGCATTACCACACGCTCTTTATGCATCCAAAACAAATCTCTTTTCTTGATGTTCTTGCCTTTTTTTAAGCTACGCCACAAATTAACCCCGTCTGGCTTTAATGTTTTATCTTCTTTAATCCCTGCCAAATGCAATATGGTTGGAAAAATATCCATAGACAGCATAACGTCTTTATTTACTAAACCAGGCTTTAATGTCTCTTTCCAATAAAATAAAGCAGGTACTTTTATTCCGCCTTCGTACATGGTTCCTTTATAGCCTCTTAAACCTCCATTAACATTACCAGCCGTAACACCTCTTTCCTCTCCCCCATTATCTGAAATAAAGATTATCAACGTATTTTCTTCAATATTATATTTTTTAAGCGTTGCCATTATACGCCCTACACCTTTATCTACTGATGTCATCATATCTGAGTATCGCCTCATATAAACCTCATCGGTCATCTTCTTATCTACCCGATATTGCCAATATTCATTAGTTCTTAAAGCCGGATCATCAGGGCCTTGCATAGGCACGTGTACTGCAGCATGTGGTAAGTATAAAAAAAATGGTGCTTTATGATTATTTTCTATAAAGTTTACAGCGGCATTATTTAATAATGTAGTTACGTATCCTTCTTCATTTTTTAACTTATGATCAATCCACCAATCTTCTTTACTTCTGGTATTATGGTGTGAAATAAAATCTATATTACCGTCTAAAAATCCTGTAAACTCATCAAATCCATGGCTCTTAGGCCTGTACTTTTCTTCATCCCCTAAATGCCACTTTCCAAAAACTCCGGTATAATATCCGGCCTTTTTTAATTGAGACGCTAAAACTATATGCTTTTTTGGGTCTAATCCATCACCATCTATACAAGGGTAATAAAGATGATCTAAACCGACTCTTTGTTGATATCGTCCTGTTAATAAGGCTACCCGTGTTGGAGTGCATACGGGAGCATTACTATAAAAACTTGTACATTTTATACCATTTTCAACTAAATGGTCTAATTCCGGTGTTTTTATTCCAATACCTCCAAAACTACTAAGCCCTGCATAGCCTAAATCATCAGCCATGATTAAAATAATATTAGGCTTTTCTTGCTTAGGCCTTATTTGTGCAAAAAGATTAGCTCCTAAAATCCATAGTCCTAATACCATTACATGTTTTATCTTCATTGTATAGGCTCTTTTAAAAATTAATTTTTTCTCCTTTTTTAGCACTTTCTCGTGCAGCATCTAATATCTTCATTACTATAAGGTTGTTTTCTATGGAAACCGGTGAAAATGGTTCAATCTTTTTTGTGCCCTTGATAATATCGGCAAAAAAATTAAATGGTTCATTTATAGGATATCCAATTGAGGTATATGCTTCTTTTACTATCGCTCTTTTTGGTAAATAACATTGACTAAGGCTTTCAGAATTTTCAACCTTTATAAAACCTTTATTTCCATAAATCTCCACATCCTTCCTTGGTATGACCCAATTCCATGAGGCCATTAGTATACTTTGGTAGTTAGGATATTCTAATAGAATCAGGGCATCATCATCCACCTTTGGATATAATTCCGGTTTATATTGATTAGTTACTGCATAAACAGAAGAAGGCATAGTTCCCTTATTAAACCATGTTATAATATTAGCGCCATAACACCCAAAATCCATGATGGCTCCGCCTCCATTTTTAACAGGATCGGTTAGCCAATCTATAAACTCGTCATTTCCTTTTCCCCTAATGGTTCCATTATTTCCATGATGAAAAACTACTTTTTTTAAATCTCCAATCTTATGATCTTCAAAAGCTTTTTCCTGGGCTTCAATAAGCGCCGGATGCCATGTGGTTTCATAGTTTGTAATGACGTGTATTCCATATTGTTTTGACAGGTCATGCATGGTTAAAGCTTCTTTGTAATTTACTGCTAAAGGCTTTTCCACCATAACATGAATACCTTTTGGCGCACACATTTTCACCACTTCCAGATGCTGTTTGGTATTAGTAAAAACAGCAACACCCTCTGGCTTAGATTCTTTTAGCATATCCTCAATACTTGTAAAAAAAAGTGCATCTGCTAAATTGAATTGCTTTTTGTAACGCTCCTTCAATACTGTATTAGGTTCTGCTATGCCAACTATTTCTATTTCTTTGGTTTTCAAAAATTTAAAAACCAATTTGGCATGCCCGTGTGTTAATCCTGCTATTCCTATTTTAACCGGCTTGTTATTATCTTGGGCTTTACTAATAGTAACTATTAGCATTATTACTATGATTATTATGTTTTTATAAGGAGACATAACAGTAAAATGTTTTTTATTTATCTCTATCTTTTTGATACCTTATTTTTTATTTAGCTTTAAATTTTACTGCCTCTATTTTTTTCAACCGTTCTGCCCTTTCATGTATATTGTGGTTTAATACTATTTCTATTACACTAACATTTTTATCCACTACAAAGTGTGGCATCACAATATTCATCTTTTTATGTTGGGGATACCAGTATAGTGATTCTCCGGTTTCTAACATTTTTGGAGAGATTGATGTTGAAGGTGCATACGGTAATTTTAAATCTATCTCCATACCTGGTTTTGAATTTAGAACATGTAAAAACAATTTAGTATTACCATTTTTCAATGTTTTAGAGGTTATATAACCCCAATCAGGATCTTCAACTGGGCTTGGTTCAGCTCCGTAAATAGCCTCTCCGTTAACAGCAACCCATGCACTAAGTTCTTTTAACCTTTTTACATTTGGTTTTGGAAATGTGCCATCTCCTTTAGGGCCAATATTTAGTTGAAGGTTCCCGCCATGAGCCGCATTTTGGACCAATACTTTTATGATCTCACCTGAATCTTTCCATTTAAAATCCAGTTTGTGATACCCCCAGGAATTTTGTGACGTAAAGGAAGTTTCCCATACTTTTTTCTCCCCTTTATTTGGAACCTGATTATCTCCCATAGAGATATAGTCTACTTTATCTTTAATACCAGGAATGTGAGCTCCTATCCGACTATTCACCAAACAGGTTTCATCTATTTCTTTTACTGTTTTGATCAATTCATCAACCCGATGTTCTGTGATATGTGGAGAACGCATCCAAGTATCAAACCAAAAGAATTTCGGTTTGTAGTTTAACATAAGTTCTTTAACCTGTGGTAAACATTTTTCCTGCCAATAACTTTCAAAGTCCGCATCACTTACTATGGGGTGTAGTGTTTCAGACTTTACTGTTATATGGGGTGGCATAGCTCCTCCTTTATGTTCCCAATCCTGCCAATGTGAGTAGTAAAACCCTAATGCCAATCCATATTTTTCGCAAGCTTTTGCAAGCTCTCCCAAGATATCCCTTTTAAAAGGTGTAGCATCAACAACATTATATTTACATACTTTACTTGGCCATAATGCAAAGCCGTCATGATGTTTTGCTGTTATTAAAAAATATTTCATTCCAGCCTCTTTGGCTGATTTTATCCAGGCATCAGCGTTAAAATTTTTAGGATTGAATGTTTTTGCCAACTTCTGATACTCTTTTTTCTCAATACCATAGGGCCAGTTTCCCTGCATATGGAGCCATTCTGCATAATCTCCTCGGCCTGTGCGCTGCCCGTTCCATTCTCCTGCAGGCTCTGAATATAATCCGAAATGAATAAACATTCCCAACTTTGCATCTGAAAACCATTTTGTTATCGGTTCATTTTGAACTTGTCCAAACGCTTGTAAATAAACTAACGTGATAAATATGACTGTTTTGATGTTCTTTGTGATCATAAGTCTATTATTTAAAAAAGTAATCAGTCTTGCTTTTGAACTCTAACCATTCTATGTCCATAATCCCCTTTTGTAATATTTGCATACCTCATCCTTACCGGGTCATAGGCTTCTTTTTGTTTTTTATACCCTTCAAAAATTACTTTTAAATAATATTCTCCTTTTGGTAATTTCACATTATCTATTACCAGGTCTTTATCTTTTTTATTGGTATACCCATAAAACTCTTTCCCTTTTACAGATATTATGGCTTTAGTATGATTGGGTAAAACTTTATGTTGTATATCTTCTAAGGTTATCTTGTAATTCCCGGATTCCTCTACTTTCACAGGCCAGCCCTCTTCATTGGAAACTTTTTCAAAATAGAATAAGTTTGTAATAGGTTGTATGTCATTACCTATATGGTTTGGATAAGAGGGTAAATTATCTTGATCAATAACCTCATCTAACCAGTTTAGATAGTCTTTTTGTAGTTGCTTTACTTTTTCGGGCTTTTGTTTTGCCAAATCTACTTTCTCATAGGGGTCATTAGATAAATCAAAAAGTTCTTTGCCTTCAACCAGTTTATATGCGCCGTCATAAACCACTGATTTCTTCCAAAGTGTTTTCTGGAACGCATCATTTCCTTCTTTTGACCATGGCACTAAAAAATGATGGTAATACGTTCTCTCCCATTTAACTTTTTTATTTTCAATTAGTGGCAAAAGGCTTTTCCCATCTAATACTTTATTTCTCTTTAATGGAACATCACATATATCCATTATGGTTGGCAATAAATCAATATGGGCAGTAAATTCATCTACTTCTTGTTCATTGTTATATTTGCCTATCCAACGCATTAATAAGGGTACTCTTATACCGCCTTCATAACCTTCTCCTTTTACACCTCGATAATTATTATTATACCTTTTTTGCCCCCCTCGCCTTGGCCCATGTGAAGCCGGGCCGTTATCTGAAGTAAATATGATCAGCGTATTTTCATCTAATCCTAATTCTGTTACACGCTTCATTAAACGCCCTATGTTTTCATCTACTTTAGACACCATACCATAAACCTCTTTAGTATGCTGTATTAAATCTTTCTCGTCCTCAAACGGTTTTACATATTTATCAGGAACTTGTTTGCCGTCCGGATGTGTATGAGGTAAAAAAGTAGGAATAAATGCAAAAAACGGTTTGTTTGCTGTAGATTTTCGCTCTACAAAATCTATAGCTTTATCAAAAATCAAATCTGTAAGAAAGTGCCCGTAAAAATGTTGGCTTTCACCATTCACATCCATTATTGGATTAAATCGCCCATATTGCATTTCTTCCCATGTGACCACTTCATCAAATCCTTGATCGTTTGCCCGCATAGGGTAGTTATAGCCTAAGTGCCATTTTCCAAAAAGCCCTGTGTTATAACCAGCGTCTTTTAAATATTCTGCAATGGTATGCTCTTCAGGATGCATGTTTACCCGACTTTGATTAACACTTGTTACTCCTGTTCTGTAATTATACCTTCCTGTTAAAATAGCTGCTCGTGTAGGCGCACATACAGCAGACACATGAAAATTACTCATAAACAAACTTTCTGATTTTAGTTTGTCCATATTTGGCGTGTCTAAATAAGGATTTCCAAAACAGCTAAAGTCACCATATCCTTGATCGTCTGTTAATATAAAAATGATGTTTGGCTGTTTTTGCCCCTGGCTAATTGCACTAAAAAATAAGAGTATTACTACTATAAGACGCATAGCGATTACTGGTTTGGTTTGTTAAAAAATATTTCAAATTGTTTCTGAGTGCTAATGTCTTTAAATACCAGGTAAATCCCGTGCCCATATGTAACAAATTGTTGTTTAAAAAACATTGCTATCCTTTACTATTATTGAAACGCTCATCATTAGCAGGAAATGAAATGTTAGGTTAAGTTTTTAAACTTTAACAACTCGTTTCAACACTGATCCATTATAAGTACTAAATCTAAAGATATAGATTCCGCTTTGTAAATTAGAGATATTAATAGTTTTGGCATTAGAATTTATTGATTCCCGCTTTATTAACTTACCAAGCATAGAATACACTTTGTAGTCCAGAATATTATGCTCACTCTGTATGAGTACTTTTTCTTTAGCAGGGTTAGGTACTAAACGTATTATATCTTCTTTATTAAAATTATCAGTCCCTAATGTACCTGTCTTGTAAATAAACAAAGCATCTTTTGCTGGAACATCTACTGTATTCCCTAAAGCTTCTCCTGAGTTATGACCTGAATCTGTTATTCCATTTAGTTTTTTATAAGTAACTCCAGGAAACAAATCTGTAAGGGAGAATGTTTTTGAACTTAAAGAAGGATTTACTAAAACAGCACCATTCTCATATTGTCTAGCCAAAAGTTGAGCACTGGCATGTACTGTTATACTCTTCACCACAAAGTCTCCGTTGTTTTCTGCATTTAATATAAAGTCTAAATTTAACCCGCCTGCTTTTCTGTAATAAAAGGACAATAACCTCGTTTCTGAGGTATCCATATAGCCCCATAAATCATTATGCAAATTATTATCTGAATTCTTAATTTCTAAAGTAGGTAATCCAGTAGTATTAGCCCTTAATACCCGGGGTATAATATCCGGGAAATCAACTAAGCTTTCCAGAGCTTGCACTTCTACATAAATTACAATGTCATCATTAAGGTTTCCAACATTTAAATTATTATATGTAATTTGAATATCTTCTCTACTATTGCTACTATTACCGCTTACAACTAAATTCCCGTTAGAACTTGAAATGGTGGCATTTGATGCTGACCAATTAGAAAGATTTAATCCGGTACCATTTAAAAGGTCTGGTGTTTGTCTTGCCAAACGAATTAAATCGCCTGTTGGATTTCCTAACCATTGTTCTGTATTTAAATCTCCTCCCAAATCTTCATCTACTGCTACTTCTATATGAGGCCTTGTGTAAGCCGCATTTAAACAAGTGGCTGTTCCTTTGATCAACCGTTCTAAATTCACTTTCCCTGTTATACCCAATTCTGTACCATTGTCAACCTCATTAGGATCTGCAGCATCAAGTGGGTTATTAAATTTAGAAACTATAAAACTAAAGTTATAGGGTCTGGAAGTATTGGCTTCATTCCAATAACTAAATACATTGATTGTCTTAGAAAAACCTCTATAAGCATCTTTTACTGCTACCAATCCTTCTGATTCTATACCATCAAAAATTCCAATAGCTCTTTGATCATCATCTACATACCCATCACCTATCATTAACCTAGAGTCTGTAAGCATCGTTCTTATATCCTGCATAAGTGCATAGGCTCCCTGAGCATATCTATTTTCTAAACCATTATAACCATTATCAGAAATGCCATCATTATTAACATCTGCTTTAGGATCTCTAGGGCTCCATGGCAATAAATCAAAAGAAATCCCCTGTGCAAACTCTAAATCTCCACCATTTTGATGAAAAGTTGTTAATTCTTCTAAAATAATATCGGCTGCCGTTTTTCCATTTGCATCTGTTGGGCAATCCAAAGATAAATTATAATCAAATCCTGTCTTTTTTCCTAAACGTGCAGTCATTGGTACTATAGTTGCTCCATTAGGATGAGACTTTGCCGTAGACAAAGCACTCCCTCTGGTAACAGTAATTGTAGAATTAGAAGTATTCACATCAGAAATATCCTCAATAGTAACATATTCTGCTGTACCCCATAGTTTATTCCCAAAACCGTCCAACTGTACAATCATCAGTGTAGGATACCTGGTGACGCCTGTTGATATAGTCCCTGAAAATTTCGAAATATCTTGTACACCAATCACCGTATCTGCCGGTCCTATAGCTGTAGTAAGTGTAGATCCCGGAACAGAGAGCCAATGTCCTGGAAAAAACAAATCACTCGAACCTGGTTTATGATTTAAATGTGCACGCCCCAAATAATGATTTAAAACCAGCTCTTTGGGATTAGAATTAAGATAATTTGTAGCCCAATCTTGTGTGAATAACCTAACATTTTCAAGTTCATCTACATCAACAAATTTTTTAAAAATTCCTGCTGTAGGCGTTGCGGCATCTATCCATGTTGCTTCATCAACGTGTACAGAATTAATATATTCTCCTCTAAAGGATATAAGTTGAGGGTACCCTTTAGTAAAAACATCTTTTTGAGATAAGTCTTTATATACTTGAGCTTTTATCTGTAAAACACAACATAATATAGATATGATAGATACAATTGAGGTTTTCATAATTTTTAAACAATTTTTCTAATTCTTAATTATTCTTTTAATAAAACTACCCGAGGCCGCATTCAGCTTGATAAAATAAATACCATTGCTTAAAGCAGAAATATCAATACTGCTCTTTGATTTATTAAGAGCTCCTTCTTTAAAGACCTTTCCTTGAATTGAATATATTGAATAAGTGTCCAATATAATTTCACTGGTAATATTAATAATGGCTGTACTTGGGTTCGGGTATATGGAAATTTTGTTTTCTGTCTTAGGGGCTTTAATACTTAATGTAGCCGATGTAAAATTCCATTTAAAATCATCATTATCAACAAAAGTTGCTAAATTTAATTGATTAGCATTTGTACTATTTCTATAAGCATACAGACCAGTTTCTATATTTTTTAAATAAAATTGATCGGTCTCTCCTGTGGCAATTACTTCCCATTTAAAACGATCTTCAATGGTTAGTTTATTAGCAGTTACTATTTCACCTACTTTATCTGACAGAAATTGATGGGATGCTTTATTTTCTATGGTATAAATATTTTCTTCAACTTCTGTGAAAATCCAATAATAGATATCTATATTTTCATTACCATTTACAAAGGCTTCTCCATGATTATTTGGAGATACATAAAATTGATTAGCTTGATTTTGTATTGGGGTTTCAAAAGTATCAACAGCATTTAACTGAGACAATATCCACCTCCATTTGTTTCCCACTTTAGAAGCATCCTGAAATTGAAATTTAGTTGTAGTTGCCTTGTTTTCTAATCTTAATGTAAGCCCCGAAGCTAGGCTTCTTAAATAGAATTCATTGACTTTTGTTGCGGGTTCTAAATGAAATTTAAAATTATCCGTATTTTGTAAAGGACTTAGGTGTTCTAAAGCACTTCCCGAAGACGTATTTAGGTAGGTTCCTGTGTTTTTATTTTGTATATTATATACGTCAACAGTAATTGTTGCTGTTCCTCCAAATTCTATAATATCTTCGGTACCAACTTTTATAAAATTCCAAGAAACATCATCAGTATCATTCGTTGCTTCTGTATCAAAAGATGAATTTATACTTAAATTATTATTAGGGCTTGTTATAAGCATATTATTTCCAGGAACCAGAGGACTAGTCTCCGTAAGTTCCCACTCAAAATCTTCTCCAGAAATAACAAGATTCAAGTCGCTCTTAGCTGTCGCACCAGTTGCAGGGCTAGATGGTATATGTGAAGCCAATTCATTTTTAATAGTCGTATACGTTGGGTTTGACGCTAAGTTCACCCATTCATTTAAATCATTTACCCCATCGTACAATTCTTCATCTCCTGATGGTTGATGATTTACATATTTATATTGATTACTGGACACACTAAAACTTACGCCATCGGTCTCTACCGTTAAAACACGCCTATTGGTATCAATAGTACCTGGAGTTGCAAGTTGATTTGATATATCCTGTCCATCTAAATTAGCAACCGACGCGCCTAGCAAATCACATTGAGCTGCTAATGTTGGGTAAATATCTAAAGTACTTATAACACCATCATAATTAACGCCTTCAGCAAAACCTGGTCCAGCTACAATACACGGAATATTTGTTGTTCTATTCCATAAAGAGTGCTTTGCAAGAATTCCTTTCTCTCCAAGGTGATAGCCATTATCTGACCAAAAAACAACAATGGTGTTATCTACTTGCCCACTAGCATCTAATGCATCTAAAACTCGCCCTAGTTGTGCATCGGCATAAGATACCGCTGCGTAGTAACCTTGTAACATTTCTTTAAATAAAGTCTCGTCTGCAATAACAGGAGCAGCTCTATTTATCCTAGTGCTATATGCCGCTATAACACTTGCAGGTATATCGGCATGATCATTAGCCACTTTTTCTGTTAAGGTTGCTCCCGTTGCCAAAAAATCTGGAAAAGGAAGTGAAGCTAACGGGTACATATCAAAGTACTTTTGTGGTACATAGTTAGGTTTATGCGGTGCATACAAACCAACAGCCATAAAAAAAGGATCTTCTAAAACTTGTCCCCCCATGGCATTGAGCTTATTCACTGCCCAGGTTGCAACCTGAGTATCTGCCATATCATCTTCCAAGGCATTATCCAGTGGGGTCATGTCAAAATTCTCCCAATTAAGCGCTACTGAAACATCTGATATTGGGATGCCAGATGGTGTTGCCAGATTACTAGAATTCCAAGCATCCAATGGCCAGCCTTGAGATTTGAGTTGATTATTCCAATGAAATACTTCATCAAAACCTCGTAAATCCCAATAGCCTGCTGTATGATGATATACTTTTCCTCCGCCATAAACATTGTAGCCATTCTTTTTAAATAAGGCAGGCATTGCTTTATGATCCGGATTATTAAACATGTGTGGTTCATCCTCATATGCGCCGGAAACCCAAGGTGCTATCCCTGTCATTATTGAAGTTCTTGAAGGTGCACAGTAAGTTGCAGCAACATGTGTATTGACTAACCGTACACCTCTGTCTCCTAACTTATCCAAATTTGGAGTCAATGCTTTGGTATAACCAAAATCACCAATCATATTGTTCATATCATCTACTACCAGCATCAGCACATTAGGCTTATCCTGAGAGAATAAGTCTTTTGTATATGTTAGTGCTATAACAACACATATGTACTTTATTAATTTAATATAGTTCAATCTAAATAGAAACATCATTGGTAATATTTATTCGATTGGTTATTATTCTTCAATATTTTTTGTAGAAATAATCCCCTCATTTTTGATATATTTTTATAATATAAGCTCCATTTGACAATGTAGATATATCAAGTATTTTTTCATTTTCATTAGATAACACACGTTGTTCCAAAATGGTAAATACTTCCATTTTAAGACATCTTTTGGTGCATCTATGGTAAAGCTATCTTTAATAGAGTTTGGATGGATAATGCAAAAAAAGGATTTATCTTTTTTTTAACAGTCCTTATTACTTTTCATATATGAGAAGTCGGAACTATTTCACCGCTACTTTTACTGTAGCAACTTGATCGTTTTTTGATACTTTTACAATATAAATCCCAGAAGCTAATCCTTGGTTTGAAACTTGTTGTCCTGTAATATTATAAACGGCCTCTAAATTAGCTCCCAATACTGTAATAGTTCCATTTTCTCCATAAACTCTTGCTTGAAGTTTTGACACTACAGTTGTGGAAAGTGTTAATGGATCATAAGAAAATGTCCAATCTCCAAAAGAAATCACATCTCCTCCAAAAGAAAAGCCTGCATCACTTCCTGTTCCCTGAAGTCCATTATTACTTCCCAAAATTCTAATAGCAATATCTCCCGTAGCTGCTGCTCCAAAGTCTAATGTTATTGGGGCTATCGTTACTGTTGTTTCATCTGCACCCGCATTGTATGAAAAAGTTACAGTACCATGAGGGTCTATGCCATCGGCATCTATACGTGTTTGAGGCATATTACTATTTGCTACAGGTCTAATAAAAACATCTCCATTATTATCATTCCCCTTGCCTATTTCCCCTTTAATAACCATTACTAAATCAGGATTCCCCGTTAAATCAACATTTGTAGCTCCGTTTTCTGGAAATAATGAAATAACGTCTCCTGTTAACGGTACTGTTGTAAATGCCCAATTTGCCTTAGCAACTAAGGATCCAGTATCAGGAATATCTCCGCCATTAGTTCCTCCAAAGATTGCATTTTGTACATTTACTGAAATATTACCTGTAGGTAAATTGTTTGTAAGGTTTATAGTAACGGTTGTATTTTCTGAACCATCATAAACAAAATTTACTGTTCCATTTGCATTACCATTAGCTCCTATAAAGAATATTTGGCTATTATCTAAAAAAAAGGCAACTCCACCTGTACCTGAACTGGCATAATCTCCTTCTACTACTATAACAAGATCTGTATCTGCTGATACATTTACTGCTCCATTTGCAGGACTCAACGACTCAACATTACCAATTTGAGCGAAACTAAATGTTGTACAAAAAACTATTGCTACAACAGTTAAAACTTTAAGTATTTTTTTTCTCATAATTATTATTTTAATCTTTATATCAGGTTTATTTTAATTATTTCTTTACTCCTACCTTTTCTTTGCCTGCTACAAAAGCTAATCGTTGTTCTTTAGTTAAAATTTCATGTTTTATTTTTCTATTATGTTCCTTTACGATAGTTTGTATTTTTTCTTTTAGTTTAACCTTATCTGTTTCTGTTTTCTTAGCCTCTTTAATTTTTCTATACCATGCTTCCTGAACTTCTAAAGCTTCTTTCATTTGTTTGTCTGATAGCTTTAAAGTCGGATCTTCTGCTTTAATCAGATTGTTTATTCTTTCAACACTTTCCTTAGCCCTCTCTGCTATATTTTTTGATTGTTGTGCCTGACCTTGAATGGTAGCAAATAATGTGAAAATGGCCACTAATAATTTAATGCGTCTCATAGTTCTATCGTTTTTTAATGTTATTAATTAATTAATTACTCTCTTTGATTTAAAATTGCTTCCTGGTATGATTCCTCTAACTCCTTTGGTTGGCAGCTCTTCCATGGTTTCACGGTCATACCAATCAGGAGTTAATACTTCCGGTTGTATATCTTTTGTTTTCTTTCTCCAGTCATCAAGTTTATTTTTTAATGCTTTTTCGATGCCTGCATATGCCGCTTCCCCTAAAACACTATTAAACTGGTCAGGGTCTTTTTTATGGTCATACAGTTCTGCTTTGGGCTGAGGAACTTGAAATATCTTTCCCTGGAGTTCATTCAGGTTTCCTTGTTTGATGCCTTTTAATAAAGTTTGCCCTGCTCCCCCGCTTAATACATCTATGGCTCCAATATTAGAATTTTGTGGCAGGCCGTTTTCTATATAGGTATATTTTTCGGTTCTAATCATACGCTCAAAAGCTGCATAATCATGCCAGTTATGTTCTGCAAAGGCATATTCTCTAAAAGGCTGTTTAGGATTACTTAAAAGTTTTTCAAAACTTTTTCCCTGAAAGGTTTTTGAGGATTCTACCCCAGCCAATTCTATTACCGTTGGTGCAATATCTATAATACTTAATAAACTATGACTTACCTCTCCTCCTTTTTTAATTTTATTAGGATAATGCACTATAAATGGCGTAAGTATACCACTGTCATACAATCTTGTTTTATCTCTTGGAAAGGGTCTTCCGTTATCAGCCATCACTATTATTAGTGTATTTTCCAGCACGCCTTCAGATTTAAGCGCTTCAACAACTTTCCCCACATTCTGGTCAAAACGAGATACTTCTTGGTAATACGATGCTAAATCAGTTCTTGTTTCCAGGTCATCAACCATATATGGAGGTACTATAACTTCACTAGCGTCATAATTAATTTCTGTTTTATCATCCCACTTTCTATGAGCATCATGTGCAGCAAACCACATAAAGAAAGGCTTATCTTTTGGGCGTTCTTTTAAAACTTCCACCCATCTTTCGGAACCACTAGGCCCACCTTTATCTAAGGCACTTCCTCCCGACCTATCAAAAGCTTTAAAGGCTATTCCAGATGGCACAACTGGAGCGTCTCCAAAATGCCATTTTCCTGATTGTGCTGTATAATAACCTGCATCCTTTAATTTTTGAGGAAAAACAATCTGGTGTTCCGGAAGTGGCGCATGTAATTCACCAGCACCGGTGTTATGAGGGTAACGCCCTGTTATAATACTTACCCGACTAGGGCTACATGAACTTGTTGTTAATACAGCATTTGTAAACCTTATTCCGTTTTCTGATAATTTATCAATATTTGGGGTTTTTATCACCGGATGCCCATAACACCCAAAGTCATCTCGTGAAATATCATCTGCTATTAGGATAACAATGTTTGGCCTTTCTTCTTTAGATTCAGAAACATTTTTCTTGATATCTCCTTGATAACAAAAGAAAATTGTTACCAAAAGCATAAGCCCCAAAAATCCTATTACTGTGAAAGTGTTTTTGCTCATTTGATTCATTCTCATTTAATTTATTGGAGTTATACTAATGGCTTGTCCTCCCCCTGCAGCTAAAACAAGAGTTAAGTTAGTATTGCTTGTTACCTCCATCTCATCAATAGTATAAGAAGTAGGATTGTTATCCCAATGAGCATCTTCCCCGTCTTTGTAAATGGTTGCCTTATATTTTTTATTTTTATCTAAAAATGAAAGATCAATATTTAAGTTTCGGGCACCTTCATTAGTCATCGCGCCAATAAACCAATTAGGTGTATCTTTTTCTTTTCTGGCTACCGTAATATACTTTCCTATGTCTCCATTTAACACCCTGGTATCATCCCAATCTAAACCTACATCTTGAATGAATTTAAACGCAGGGTGGTTTTCATAGTTTTCTGGTAAATCTGGCGCCATTTGCATTGGACTAAACAATACCACATGCAAAGCCAATTGCTTAGCTAAAGTTGTTTTTACAGAAGGGCCCGGATTTCTTGGATAATTACTTTTTGGTTTCCTCCAATTAAACGGCTTATCATCTATACTGTTAAATTTTATATCAAAAATACCTGCATTGTAATCTACGGGGCCTGCCAGCATTCTTGTAAATGGGATAGTTACTGTATGTGACGGAGGATTTCCTGAAGTCCATGCTTCAAATTCCATTCCCCTAACACCTTCTACAGTCATTAAATTAGGGTAAGTTCTTCTCAATCCTGTTTGTTTAACAGGTTCATGTATATCTAACATAATACCATATTTAGCAGCTAACTCTAATTGTTTTCTATAGTGCCTTACCATATATTGGCCATGTTTATGTTGATTTACAGACTTTATGTTTTGTCCTGCATACCCTCCTTTTACGGAACTTAATCCCAAGTCCTTTATCATTTTAAAGGCATCTTCCATATACTTTTCATAATGAGGAATATTCCCAAAGGTTTCATGATGAATAATAAGTTCTATATTTTTTGATTTTGCATACTCCACTATAGCCTTTAGGTCATAATCATCAGTTGCATTTAAAAAATCTGGAATTTCCGTACTTTTATTACGTTTGTCCCAACCTTTATTCCAACCTTCAACGAGTAATCCTTTAATCCCTAATCTACTGGCTGCATCAATCATTTTGAATGCTTTTTCAGTTGTTGCTGCATGATGTGGGCCTTCTTCAAAAGTTTCAAACCCTAAATGTACAGTCCACCAAATCCCTGTATATTTCATAGGCTTTATCCATGAAGTATCTTCTATTTTGTTAGGATCGTTAAGATTTAAAATCAAATTAGATTCTATTAACTCACCTGCTTGCTCTGCAATTTGAATTGTTCTCCAAGGTGTTTTCAATGGTGTTTCACCTTTTACCTTAATACCGTCAGGCCAAGGCACTAAATTGCTTTCTAATAATGTAGTTCCTGCTTTATTCAGTAGGGTCATATCTGAATAATCAGTTAAATTGGCTTCATGAATACTTAAGTAAGTACCACTATTAGCTTTGAAAGTTACGGGTGTATTTGCTGTAGTAATTTCACTTGCTCTAGTTTCATTATAAATTTTCTCATAGCTATCAAAATCTCCTGGAATCCACCATGATTTAAAATCTTGAGCTAAATTAAATTGTGTTTCTTCTGATACAATTTCAATTTTTGATATATTAGGTTGCTTGGGAATATTATAACGAAACCCCAAACCGTCATTATAAACACGGAAACTTAATTCAAGTCTTTTTTCTACACCTTTTTTTTCTTTCAAAAAAACGGTCAATTCATTATAATTATTTCTAATACTCCTGAATTGACCAACTACCGGAGACCATACTTCATCTAGTACCGATGTTTCGTTTTTAACAATTTCAAAATTGGTTAACAAATCAAAATTGTTTTTTAAATTAAATCCTAATTTAGATTTGTCTAACAGTGCTTTTCCATCTTTAAATATTTTGTATTCCGGAGTTCCATCTTCATTTATTAAAAATTCAACTTGAATTCTTTTATCCGGTGATGAAACTATTAAAGGTTCATTATTTGCAGAATTTAGATTACAACTATTTAATAAAATCATAATCGTTAGCATACATAAGTATCTCATAGTGTTTGTAAAGTTTTTATACAATCCAAAATTCAAAAATTAATAAGCTTCTATAATGCTATAGAGTAACAAAATACCGCTACATCGTAACACCTAGTAACCGGTAGAAAAAATGACCTGTTAAAGGCCTTTAAATAATAAGATGCTTATAAAATTCTGCCTTACTTGGTATTTTTCATTATCTATATGAGGTAATAAAAAAGGGTTCAATTATTATAATTAAACCCTTGACAAACATCTACGCTATAGAAATAGCGTTGCTAGTAATCAAACTCTATTTTTTTATTGAATAGTTTATTATTTATTCTACATTTAAAAGTACTGCTTTGTCTTTTCCCATGAATTCATCAATAAGGTTTTAAGTTATTGTCTCTTCCTTATTATTAGGGATTTGTAGTTTCTATTTCATGTTATCAGATAGTCCTCTTGCCCTTTTTAACCTTTAAGCTTCTTTTTTAACTTAATATTATTTTGAGTGCTTTCCTTTTCCGGATACATAATAGCATTTGAAGCTGGAGCAAAAATGTCAGGATTATCTCCAAAAAACTCTCCAAAAGGCCTTGTATTCACTTCTTTTAAGTGTTTAGTTAACAGAGCTTTCATTTCTAAGGCCTTTTTAGGGGCTTTTAAAAAAAGATTAATTTCCTCCGGGTTTTCAAGCTCTGTATTAAATAACTGATTTCGCTCTAAATAATGCTTGTTTTTCATAAAAGATTTTTGTGCCAACTGCTTATGTAATATATAATAAGGTTGCGCAATTTTTTCTTTTTTAAACCCTATAAAATCTTTTCCTTGGGCTATATTCCTTTCTATTTCTGGAGAGTACCTAATTGCTATATAATTCCAATGATCTGTTCTTAAAGCATAGGCATAACCCATTTTAAGCACAAGAGCCTCTCTATGTGCTTCTTCTGCTCCTTTTAAAACAGAAAAAAAGCTTTTTCCGTCTATACGCATATTATCAGGTTTTTGTACCTGACAAGCTTCAAGAATTGTAGGTGTTATATCTATACTCCCTATAACATGGTTAAATGTTCTGTCTCCTTGTATTTTTTTCGGCCATTGTATTAATAATGGAATATGTGTTCCTCCTTGATATAAACTAGATTTCCCACCGTTTAACTTTCCGTGATCTGACATATAAACAATAATTGTATTTTCATATTGTCCTGTTGCTTTTAGTGTATTGATAATGTTTCCAACAGTACCGTCCCACCATGTTGCAGTTGGTGATTTTTTTGACAACTCTTTATTCTTTGGATCATTTTTAAGAGCTTGTCTATTAGCAATCACTTTACTGTAATCTTTATCATGATTATACCCTGCGCCTGTATATGCAGGGTCTGTATCTAAGGATACCACATAATTTCCTTTCACTACACGTTCTGGAGCTGGGCCATGAGGATAAGTAGTCCCTACATATAAAAAGAAAGGTTTCGTTTCTTTTGCCTGCTCTTCTATAAATTGTACAGCAGCATCGCCGGTCCACTCTACATTATGAAAATTAGACTTTTCATTATAGAGTTCTCTTGTATTTCCAGAATAGACACCATTAGCATAATCAAAACCATGCGCTTTTACAAGGTCTTTCCAAAACTCATGGTTTGCCTTCATTTTTTTATTGGTCGCTGCATCTGTTTTAGGATCTGCAGTAGACGGATAAGTTTGTAAGCCTCCTTTTTCCCATCCTTTATTACTTTTCATCAAGTGATGCCCCAAAACATGACTTTTACCCACAAACCCTGTTGTATAACCATTTTGCTTTAACACACCTACTAAATTTAAGCCGTCCTTTTCTAAAGTGACCGCGTTAGCTACGGTGGCTACCTTTCCTTCTGGAAAATCACTTAAATATTGGTCACTATATGAATTATCATAGTATCTACCCGTTAAAATAGCATAACGAGAAGGACTGCATATAGTATGTACTACATGTGCATTTGTGAATTTTATGCCATTTTTAGCAATTTTATCTATGTTAGGCGTATATACATCACTTCCATAAGCACCTACTGTATCTGTATTTTCATCATCCGTTAAAATAATAAGGACATTGGGTTGCTCTACTTTTTCTTGTGCCTGAACTAGTAGTGTCAAAAATAAAAATGGCATCAATAAAAATATTTTTTTCATAAGCTGTATTTTGTTGAATTCCGTTTTTTTTATAAAGTAAATATCAAAATGCTATTTTACGATTTGTGTTTTCTAAGTAAAACATCGATCATATCATTAAAATTATTTTTTCTTTTTGTTACCTTTCTTTCCTTTTTTAGACTTCATATCAGTCGTTTTTTTAACCCATTTGAAGTTTTCTCCTTCAAATTTTAATCTATAAGCTTTTATATCCAACGCCATTTTAGCAGGCGATTTTGGTAAGGCAGCTTTTAATGATTGCTTTATATCTCCATACTTAGAATCCATAGCCAAATTATCAAACTCATGAATATCTGAAATACTGTAAAGCTCTTCTCCTGCTCCATTTTGGTGACTCATATAATGATATTCGTTTGTAAACACGCTAAAAGATTTTCCATCTTTCTGTGCTGTAATAACAGCTCGATCAATAATCTTTTTCGGTTTTTTCAATTGATTTACAATACTTACTCCATCTAAAGGCGTTGCTCCTTTCAAGCCACAAACCTCAACCAATGTAGGGTATATATCTAACAAACTTATAACGCCTCTATAATCTTTATTTTCAGCAATTCCTGGTCCTGCAAAAAATACCGGTACATTAGTTGTTCTTTCCCATAGCGTGTGTTTTGCCCACATTTTTTTCTCTCCTAAATGATAGCCATTATCACTCCAAAATACAATGATTGTATTTCTATCTAATTTGTTTTCTTTGAGTGCTTTTAAAACCCTGCCAAATTGTGCATCGGCATACGATAAAGCGGCATAATAGCCTTGAATAGCTCTTTTCCATCCATCTTTAACACTAACCACTCCTTTATGTGTATGGTTGATTCTCCTTTTAATGATTTCTTGTACGTTCTTTGGTAAATCGTCAAAATCATCTTCCCTTAATTCTGGCAATTTTATTTTATCTAAAGGGTACAAATCATAATATTTTTGAGGAACAAAATTTGGTTTATGAGGTGCATATAATCCTACAGATAAGAAAAATGGTTTTTTAGTATCCATTTTCCCTTTCCCCTTTAAGGCTTCTACCGTCCAATCAACTAATTTAGTATCAGCCATTTCACCTTCCAGTTCATTATCTATAGTTGTCAAATCAAAACCTGCATAAGCGGCTTTAGCGATATCAGAATGTGGTTTTGGAAATTCTTTGGGGGCGGCTTTATTATCGCGCCAGGCAAATAAGCCCCAGCCTTTTTTCTTTTGTGCGGGATTCCAATGGAAATATTCATCATAACCTCTTAAATCAACAAAACCTGGCATATGGTGATACACTTTCCCGCCTCCATAAACCTGATAATTGTTTTCTTTAAAGAGCATTCCTATTGTTTTTTTATTTGGAAGTGCAGTATGGTGCGTTTGCCCAGCATAACAGCCCGAATTCCACGGTGCTACTCCCGTCATTAACGCTACCCTTGAAGGTGTACAATATGTTGCAGATGTTTGAGCATTAGTAAAAGACACACCCAATTCAGCTAATTTGTCTATATTAGGAGTTATAGCTTGATCGTCCCCAAAGTGGGCTATTCTATCATTAAAATCATCTACAACAAACATCAGTACATTTGGCTTATTATTTTGAGCAAATACATTACAATTAATAGCTATAATTACTAACACTAAAAGGGATTGAAATTGTTTCATAACTTATCTTACTTATTTTAAAATCCAAAAATGTATTAAATAATTAAATATTAATTGTTATAATGTAACTACTCTATGCTCTACAGTAACATCCTATATTTTAGAAATTGTTCCAAATAATACCAAAAGAATAAGTTGTTCTTATTTATAATTACAAATAAATTAAGGTTTAATCTTTTCATCACTTAACCCTTACTACTTTTTAAATCCTGAGTTTGTATTTTAAAATTATTATCATCTGAATCTTTATACTTGGTTCTTAAGTCTTTTAGTTTAATTTTCAATTCTTTTATTATTGCTTTATAATTAGGGTTGGCATATTGATTTTTCATCTCGTTGGGGTCTTTTTCCAAGTCATAGAATTCCCATTCATCAACATCATAATAGAAATGAATTAGTTTATATCTGGATGTACGAATACCAAAATGCCTTTTAACGGCATGGGGCCCTGGGTATTCAAAATATTGATAAAAAATAGCATCTCTTATTTCATCTTTTTTCCCTTCTAACAGTGGGCGTATTGATTCGCCTTGAATACCTGAAGGCGTATCTATGCCTGCATAATCCAAAAAGGTAGGTGCATAATCTATATTTTGTACCATTCCGTTAACAACAGTTTTTGGTTTAATTTTAGCTGGATAACGTATTAAGAGAGGTGTTCTTAATGATTCTTCATACATAAAACGTTTGTCAAACCAACCATGCTCACCCATGTAAAATCCTTGATCTGATGTATACACTACAATCGTATTTTCGGCTAATCCATGTTCATCTAAATAATTAAGTACATCGCCTATATTATCATCTACAGATGATACCACTTTTAAATAATCCCTTAGGTAACGTTGGTATTTCCATATTGCCAAATCTTTCCCTTGTGGATTTTTAGATTTAAAGTCTTCATTAATTTTATTATAAAAAGCGTCCCATTGTTGGCGCTCTTCTGTTGTAAACCGACTGAGTTTCCTTTCAAATTTTTCTTTCTCAAACGCTGTTCCTGCGCCATTCATTTTAAGGTCCCACTCAAGTTCCATATCTTCATAGATAGACATCTCTTGTTCTTTTGAAGCTCGGCCTCGATTTTCATAATTATCGAAAAAATTAGACGGCAAATCAAATTCTTTATCCTCGTACATTTCTAATTTTGAAAGTGCCGGCATCCAATTTCTATGGGGGGCTTTAAAATGTAATAGCATAGCAAAAGGTTTTTCTTTGTCTCTATTTTCTAACCAGTTAATGCCATTTTCTTTAACAATATCTGGAGAATATCCTTTATACCTTTTTGTCTTACCCATTTCTTTAAAATCTGGATTATAGTAATCTCCCTGACCTATGTGAACGCTCCAAAAATCAAACCCTGTAGGATCACTTTTTAAATGCCATTTACCTATCAGTGCTGTTTGATAGCCATTAGCCTGAAGTATCTTAGGATATGTTTGCTGGCTTCCATCAAAACTTCTCAGGTTATCTGTTTGACCATTTAAATGGCTAAATTTTCCGGTAAGCATAACTGCTCTTGATGGTGCACAAATAGAATTACTGACAAAACTGTTTTTAAAAATAGCGCCCTCTTTTGCTATACGATCAATATTAGGTGTCTTATTTAAATCTGGACCATAGGCACTAATGGCTCTTTGTGCATGGTCATCAGACATGATATAAATAATATTTGGTTGTACTTTTTTGTTTTCCTGTTTTGAATTGGAAGAATTAATACATCCTAATTCTATACATAGAATTAATAATAAGAAGAATCGGTTTGGTTTAATATTTTTTATTGTCATAAATACACCTTTTGATTATAAACACCTTCTTTAGAAACAAACATTATAAGGTAAACACCTGAAGCAAAACCATTAGTATTAATTGTATAAGAAGGTGTCTTAATTTTTATTTGAAATGTTTTTCTGCCCAGCATGTCAAAAAAGCATACATCTGTGGCAGTTTTTATATTTTTAATTGAAAGAGCTCCGTTTGCATCTAAATAAACTTGTGGACGGTTTATCTTTTTTTTTTAACGGATGGCTCACTTAAAGTTCCTTCCCTAATTTCGAATGTTGAAGATTGTTCAAAAATATTTCCCGAAAAAGCACCAGTTATATTAATAGTATTGTTTTCAATCCAACCTACGCTATTATTGGAAACAAATATGCCGTGTCCAGCTCCAGCATTATCTTTAGCTGTTCCTGTTATATTAATATTTTTAAGGTAAACATCATGTAGTGCGTATATGCCTTTTGCTTTACTAATATGAACACCATCTACCTGTGAGTCAATGATGTCAATCTTATCAAAACGAATATTATTAACATCATAAAAGCGAACGTTTAAATCCAGAGCACCTAATTTATTGCCCCAAATATTATCTCTTGTTCCACAACGTTCAACCGTTATATCATGTATGTTTACATCAGAATCTGTAGCAAAAGGATGTGCTTCAAAAGTAGAGTTTACCCTGATACCTGGCCCGGCAAATGAATCACTAATAATGCAATGATGTGCTACGTGTTGCCGTCCACCAAATATTCCAAGTCCTGCTGCTCTACAGGTATTTTCTACAGTATTGAACCGGAAAATATTTCCCGTATTGGGTCCAACTGCGTCAACATTAGATGACCAGGATGCCATAGCATCATCTCCTGTGTTGCGTATGTTACTATGTTCCAGAATACAATTACTTGACCCTTTTGCAAAATTAAGCCCATCTGCATATGTATTTCTAATACGGCAGTTTCTCACAATCAACCCATCTGCAGTGTTATGCTGCTTAGTTTTATAATCTGCAACCCAAAATCCAACAGAGAAATGTGTTATCCAAATATCTTCAATAATTGAATTCTTCCCCCAATGCTGCCCGAATGCTCTATAAGCCCCTCTATAGTTAACCGCTGATGACATGGAAAAATTTGATATATGCATATTTGAACCACTGGAATAGATACCTCCATATCTATTATTTGTTGGTTTTTCAGTAAAATGAAGCTTTGTATACCAAATTCCTGCACCTAGTATTGATCTATTATCCTGATCTAATTGAATTTGATTACTAAGGTAAAACTCTCCTTCAGGTATATAAATGTTTACATTGTTTGCATTAGCATAACTTATAGCATCACTAAATGCCCGAAAATCATCAATATTATCATTTGGAATGGCATTAAAAGGTGCTTCTGTAACATCAATATACCCTATTGGTTTTTCTATTTTATCAGGTACCAATTCTGCTTCAATAAAATCAATACCATATTCAATACCATCATCAAGATTTTTTTGCAATTTAATGATATCTCCTGACTCTAATACTGATGGTAAAACCCAATTCATCTCATCAAATCGCATTCTGGGGTTTCCTACACTGGGGTCATTATGTGGTTCATTATCCGTCCCTCCATTTTTATAAAAATATTGCCAGGAGTAATACGAGCTTAAAGAAATATTTGAGATAAAAATATCATTAATATATAAAGCCAACATACCTTGTAACCCTGTTCCATCTGGCGAATCTGGCATAGTAAATCGAAGCGTTATTCCATTTACTTGATCTTGTATACGCCATTGCACATAAGCCCCTTGACCAGGCAATGCTATATACTTTCGTTCTGATGCTTCAGATTCTATTTTGGATTGATTGTAAGACGGTCCTCTAAATTGAGCGCCTCCTCCATATATTCCTGCATCTGCTTCATAACGCAAGTAGGGCATATTATACGCCCCTCTTTCTTCTATTTGAGCATGAATACTTAAAAGCGGAATGAGTATTATAAATAATATTTTATACTTTTTCATCACTATATTTTTATACATAAATTGAATATCTGTAAGCTATAATAACTTTTAAGCTAAGATATTCTGTAATAGAATAAGCTAACTGCTGTTATGTAACCAAGTAGTGCTCAAAAACTATTTTTTAGCTCTATATAGCTTTTAAATAAGTTATTTATGATTTATGATTTTTTAACTCACCTTTGAGGCATTATGGTTTGCCCTAAATCCAGATAAGAAAATATACCGCTTCATTAAAAATGAGTTCTAAAAGCATGATTTACATAATTACCTAATTACGTTGATGGCCTTTTTTTTATAGAGTATTCATGCGGTGTTGCTCCGTATTGTTTTTTAAAGGCTTTAGAGAAATAAGAACTACTTTCTATACCTACTTCATACATCACTTCTAAAGCTGATAAGTGCCCAACTTCCAATAATTGAGCGGCACGCTTTAGCCTTATGGACCTAATGAATTCTGTAGTACTTTGTCCTGTGAATTTTTTTAGTTTTCTGTGTAGCTGCATTCTGCTCATCCCTAATTCATTACAGAAAAACAAGAGGTTGAAATTTCCATCATTCATATTTCCCTCTACTATTTGTACTGCTCTTTGCAGGAAAACTTCTTCCGGAGATTCAATACTTACCTCAGAAGGGTTTAAAATAAAATCGCGTTTTAGTCTGTCCTGATTTTTCTTAAGATCATTTAAAATGTTTTCAACCTTTATCTTAAGTTCCTTTGGGTCAAAGGGCTTTAAAATATAGTCTGTTGCTCCAATATTCAAACCTTCTATTTTATCCTTATCTGACGATTTAGCAGTTAAAAAGATAATTGGAATGTATGTAGTATTTATGTCTGATTTAAGATTTCTACACATTTCTATACCGTCTTGCTCTGGCATTAAAATGTCTGAAATAATCATATCCGGTAAAAACTTTTTAGCACTTTCTTCTCCTTTCTTGCCATCTTCAGCTATAATAACTCTAAACTCTGAACTTAAAAGTCTTTCCAAATATTTTCTGATATCCTCATCATCTTCTACAACAAGAATTAACGGTACATCTTCATTTTGCGCAGCCGATTCCTCAAATATTTCTTCTTCATATTGCCCTCCAATCCAAACAGGCACTTTATCTAAACCTACTTTAGCTACCTGGTTTTGTATCTGATCAAAGAAATGGTTTTCGCCAACAGGAATACGGATTATAAAGTTACTTCCTTCATCTATTTCACTCTCCACTTCAATTTCTCCCTGGTGTATCTCAACCAACTTTTTTACTAAAGCCAAACCAATTCCTGTTCCTGACTGTATACCTTCTTGAAAAAACCTGTCAAAAATCTTTTTCTTATTCTTTTCTGAAATTCCTTTGCCTGTATCTTTAACTGAAATTATGACTTTATTATCTCCTTCTGATGTAAAATTAACAATGATGGTTCCACTCTGACCTGTATATTTTAATGCATTAGATAATAAATTGTGTATGATCTTTTCCAGTTTATCTTCATCAAACCAGGTTATAAACTCTTTGTGCTTTGACTTTAATTTTAAATTAACAGATTTGCTTTTTGCTGCTTCAAAATATGAATTGATAATGTTTTCCAATAAGCTTATAATATCGCCTTTAGTTAAGTGTAGCTTTAAATTATTAGTCTCTGCTTTTCTAAAATCCAGTAACTGATTCAGTAAGCGCAACATTCTATTGATATTCAAATTAAGCGGAAGTAAAATAGAATATACTTCTTTATTTTTTCTAAAAATCTCAATTAGCTCTAATACAGGACCGTGAATAAGTGTTAATGGCGTTCTAAATTCATGTGAGATATCTGTAAAATACCTCAATTTCATTTCATTTAATTCTTTTTCCTTTTCTCTTTTTGACCGCTCTAAAATCACTTCATTTCTGAGTCTTATCCTGGATCCCCAGGCTTTCATGATAAAATAAATTACCCCTCCAAATACTAATGCGTATAATAAAAAAGCCCATACTGTTTTCCATGGCGGTGGTAATACTTTAATTTTTAAAGCTTTAACATTATCCATCCATATACCATCATTATTAGAGGCCCGGAGTTTTAAGGTATAATTTCCTGTTGATAAGTTAGCAAATGACGCAAATGGCATATTGACATTGGTTGACACCCATTGGTTATGATAACCTTCAAGTAAATATTCAAACTTGTTTTTTTCCGGTATGGCATAATGAAAAGCCGAAAACCCAATTGTGAAATCATTTTGCTTATAATTTATCACTATCTCGTCCGTTTCCGAAATAGCTTTTTTTAAGATCACACTACCATTTACTAATTCTCCGGGTTCAATTAATTTATTAAAAACAGAAAGTGACGTAAAACCTGCAACAGGTAATGCCTTATTAAGTTCAACCTCTTCCGGTAAAAAAGAAACATAGCCGTTAACGGTTCCAAATACTAAAGCGCCTTCTTTATTCTTAAATGAAGTGTTGGTAAAAATATTACTTGATAAGCCGTCTTTGGTAGTAAATACCCTGAATGCATTTGTTTCTATATTAAAAAAAGCCAATCCCTTGTTGGTTCCAATCCAAATATTTCCCTGATTGTCTTTTTCTAATGACTTGGTTAGACTGTTAACTAATCCTTTATCTACATTATAAAACTGATCGAATACAAATTTTTTACCGGCATTGGAATAAACAAGTTTATTTAACCCGTTATCTGTGCTTAACCAAATGGCATCCGTATTAAAATAGATATTGTTAACAACATTTGATGAGATGTAATTATCATCTTTGTTTTCTGCACTGAATCGTTCAAAAACCACTGTTTCCAAGAATTGACTATAATTCATTACAGTCAGCCCACACCCCCTCTGTAATATCCACAATTCTGATTTTCCGGGAAAGGCTTTAATGGTTTGAATATCACAGGGTGATATTTGAGATTCATTTTCCCTCATAATAACTTTTACCTCCCTAATCTCACCTTTGGTATTTCTAATAATATAAAGAAGTTCTCTGTCTGAAGCCAGCCATACGTTTCCAAAAACATCTTCTTCAACAGAGTTAAACAACTTATTGGTAAAATCGTTCTTTCCCCATATAGAAAAATCAATTTTATTATTTGTTGAAATCGGATTTAAATAGTCCTTAGTCTTTTTTATACAAAAAACACCTTCACGGGTTGTAACCCAAATAAACCCCAGCCTATCCTCAAAAACTGATGTTGGATCTATTCTGTTATTTGTATAAACAAGGTGCTTCTTATCTGTATCATAGATCAATAGTTCTGATTCTCCTAATCCCGTCCATAAATAGTTATTAGAATCTAGGAACGAGGTTGATACATCCCTGTTATTTTCATCAAACATATCATTTAAATACCTGTACTTATTGAAATTTTTAAAAGAAAGTTCTGCGTTAAAAACGCCTGACTTAAGTGATGAAAACCAAAGAACATTTGATTCATCAATCATTTTCACCCTTATTGGAGTATTTAAATTTAAACTATAGTATTCTGATTCTGAATTTTCATTGTAAATGTCTTTTATTTTATAAATTTCATTTTTAAAACCTGATACCCAAAGACTATTCTTATTATCTAGTGCAATTCCTGTAACATTTAGTTTCTTTGTATTGGAAATACTTCTCCATAAATCAAATTTTAATCTTTGTTTTTGGTTTTCTTCTAAAAGATAAACTCCCATTGAAGTTCCTATAAAAATGTCATTATTATTTTTAACGATACTGGAAACATTAATACCCTTTTTGTTTATCATGTTTACATGATAATCTTGTGTGGTTTTATTGCTATAGTCTATTCTGAAAAGTTTTTTATTCCAATCTATAAGCCAAATTTCATTTGGTCCTTCTAAAATATCAATGATACGGTCTATACTAAACTCATCTTGTGATGAAAATAGATTTAACTTCTTAAACTCTATTTTTTCACCTTCTAACATGGCTTTAATAGCTTTGGCTGAAAAACGATACAACTCACCGCCTCTGGTTCCACAAATTATATCACCATTAGATAGTTTAATTATTGAATGTACTACATTGTTCAATACATTTTTTTCATCTAATAATATGTTTATAAACGTGTTCTTTTTTACGTCTAAAATCTGGATGCCCCCAAATCCTGTTCCTGCCCAGATATTACCATAAGGCCCTTCACATAGAGAAATTACGCGATCATTTTTTAAGCTACCTTCATTATTTGGTTGCTCATAATAATTTAGGATAGTATTTCCGTCTAAACGATTAATACCATTTAATGTAGATACCCAAACATAGCCTTTGGAATCTTGAATAATATCTGTTACATGATAATAGGAAAGGCCATCATCTACCCCTATATTTCTAATATGCAAATCATCAGAAACTGCATGATTTTCATTAAAAACAAGTACTAATAAAATAATAAGGCTCGATTTTATTTTAGTTAATAGGCGCATACTCCTTCTTTTTAATTAAAAATACTATAAAAAAGCAAAAAGCTCAAAAGGTATAGTTTATATACTACCCAATGAGCTTTTTGTTTTGAATCAAAATAAAACTATCATTATTCGCTTGGGTATCCTGGGTTTTGTATATACCCAGCAAGGTTAACTTGCTCTAAAGGTATTGGAAACCATACTGTATAAGCTTGATTAGCAAAATTTTCTTTCATTCCTCTTACTGTTTTACCTCCACCTTTCCATTCTGCACCTGTAGGATGTGTATCATTTAAAGCATTAATAGCAGTTGGCATCATTCCAGTACGCATTAAATCTATACGTCTATGCCCTTCTGCACATAATTCGCGTTTACGTTCATCCATCAATTCTTGCATAAAATTTGTATTGAAATATTCCGTAGTTAATTCCCCTAATACTACTGAATCTACTGCCTCAAATACTGATGATGCTCTTCCTCTTACTTCTGCTAATAGATCTCTAGCTCCTAATTCATCTCCATTTAAATATTTGGCTTCAGCATACATAAGTATTACATCGGCATATCTCAGCAATGGCATTCCTGATGTTACCCACCTACTGTGTAATCCTGCGGCTCTATCTCTTCTATATTTTGTATATACATAAGCTGCTCCTCCTCCAAACAGGTTTGGTTGTACATCTAAGACATGCTCAAAACTCCCAATAATTTCAGTAGCAGAACCGTTATTTGCGCGTTTTCCAACATTCCCTATCCTAGTGTCATTGGCATGATATAAGCCAAACATTTCGTAGCTAGGCACAAAATGCCATGCACTTTCTTCATGAAACCCAAAGGCCATGTTAAAAGCTTCTGGAACACTCTCTGCTACTGTTGCTGACGCCTCTATATGAAATAGCCATTCACTATTTCTGGCATCTTTTTCTCCGGATTTCCTAAAATTATCTCTATAATTATTCAATAAATTATATTGTCCGTACACCTGGCTTAAATAAGTTTCTGCCATAGTGTAATACTCTGCAGGGGTTCGAGGATCTTCCCAATTAGAAAAACTCACCAATTTTGCGCTTTCAGGTTTTGTTCCAACTGGTATTGCCCAACTGTCTATGTTATGCTCTTGGCACCCTCCCATATACAAATACAATTTAGCTAACATGGCTGCAGCCGTTAGCTTAGTTATTCTACCAGCCATTACAGGTATATCCGGTCCATTTTCAACTGCAAATTCCCAGTCTTCTTCAATAAAATGTAACACATCCTCAATTGACGATCGTTGTAAAAAAGGGTCATCTTCAAATGATTTTACTATTGGTACACCTCCATATAAGGTTGTTAGGGTCCAATAATAAAAACCTCTTATAAAACGGGCCTCTGCTTCTAATGCTATATTTTCATTATTTCTAGAAACTAAAATGGCATGATTAGATGCATTAACCCCTCCATATAAATCAACCCATACGTTTTTAACATCTGCATTGTCAACTCTATGGTCAAACGTTGCTAGGTTCCAAAGTCTACCAGATAAAGGGAGTCTAAATGAGCTTTTAATAACTTCATCATTGTTTAAATTAGTTAGTGTATTTGTCCATATTTTCCAACTATTGTTACTTGAACGTAAATGTTCAAAAGCACCTCGTACAAGCAATTCCGGGTCATCTACATTTTCTGGCACTACTAAACTTTCTACTTCTGGTTCAAGAAAATCATTACATCCCATAAATAGGATTGTAATAGCTATGATATAAATATACTTTTTCATGTGTATTGTTTTTTATATTAAAATATGATATCTATCCCACCAGTAATAGTTAATGGTTTTGGGTAATTAAATCGATCTAATCCTATTAACTGTCTTGGGCCACGAACCTCTGGAGTAAAACCTGTGTATTTAGTCCAGATATATATATCGTTCGCATTAAAATAAATACGCAATTTATTTAGTTTCAATTTTTGGGTTATGTCATTTGGTAAAGAATATCCTAAGGTTAAGGACTGAAATTTTAGATAAGACCCATCTTCTACATAATAAGATGATGCTTTATCTTTTCCTACTCCATCAAAACTAGGAAAAACATCAGAAGGCGCTGTTGGTTTCCAAGCATTATCGAAATAATCTTCACTAACATTTAAATTTGAACGTCCTCCTGCTCCTTCTGTCCAAACTCGTGTTTCATTATAAATCTCATTACCAATAGAATAAGTGAAATTCATATTTAAGTCAAAGTTTTTATACTTAAGGCCATTTGAAAACCCTCCAAAAACCTCTGGGTTACTTGATCCTAAACTGGTTCTGTCTTCAAGTTCATCTATTAACCCATCTGTTCCCTGATCTTTAAAATACATATCACCAGGCCTATAGCCTTGTGAAGCAAATACGGGCACAACAGTATTACCCTCTGCATCTGTTTTAACTGTATAGGTTTGATTTCTGTCAAAAATTTCTGCAGCCTCTTCTGTGGTTAACCCGTCAAACTCTTCAAAATGTTCATATTGAAAAATTCCTCCAAATTCAAACCCGTAAAACTCTCCTATTTCACCTCCTACTTGTATTCTTCCCTTTATACGATCTCCAGGTCCTGGAAAATCTAAGTCAATGTGACTCCCGTTTCCTAAAGATTTAATTTCAGTTTTTTGTAAAGTTGCATTTATACTAGCATTCCATTTAAAATCACTAGTTGTAATAATATTTGTACTTAAGGCTAATTCTAATCCTTTAGAGTCTATACGCCCTATATTTTGCCATTGAACCGCGAAACCTGTTGTTGCCGGAACCACAGCCTGAAGTAACATATCGTCTGTTCTTCTTTGGTAATAGTCTGCCGTTAAAGCTATCTTATTATTAAACAACCCTAAATCTATCCCTATATTCTCTTCGGTAGTCGTTTCCCAGGTTAAATCTAAATTTCCCAATATTGCAGGTTTATAAGTTGTGATTAACTCTTCATTGGACACTGAAATGTTAGACCCATAGCTTGGCAAAAACTGGAATGGCGTAAGCGGATCGTTCCCTGCTACACCATAGCCTAACCTTAATTTTAAGTTACTAATTGTTGAATTACTCTTTAAAAAACGTTCTCTAGAAACATTCCAGGCAAAAGACCCTGAAGGGAAATAACCCCATCTGTTGTTTGAAGGGAATTTACTCGATCCATCTGCTCTAAGACTTCCTGTAAAAATATAGGTCCCATTTTTTAAAAAATAATTGACACGCCCCAATAACCCAGTATTTGTATTGGTTATATTAGAAGATTGTGGTGGTGAGGGTTGTGCTCCAGCTCCTAAATCATCAACTCCCAATCCTTCAAAAGCAAAATCGGCATTAATTGCATCAACAGTCTCTCTTTTTAAACTTCTTGTTTCAAATACAACTGTAGCATTTATACGGTGGTTTTTATTAAATCTCTTGTTATAAGTTAACTGGTTTTGATTATACCAATTGTTAATACTTGTATTGTTTATACTACCTCTATTGAGTCCTCCTCCCTGATTAATTGAGCTAGGATAAAACTCTTTTAATTTTGAATTTGAAAGCCGTCCACCAAATGTGACTTTTAGATTTAAATTTTCAGTAAAATCATTTATTAAATAAACATTTCCTAAAATACTTGAGTTATTGATAATTCTTTCTGAGTCTAATATGTATTCTGCTGGTCTACTTAATCCTGCCCCGGCTTCAACATCTTCATCTTCTAAATTTCTTGAAACCTCCGGGTCTAAAGGATTAAATAAAACCAATGACTTAATGGCTCCAGCCCATCTACCTTGTGATCCTCCTTCTGAAATACCATTAGCTTCTGAGTTAGAAAAATTTAGATTCCCTCCTATTCTTACTTTTTCGCTATACTTTATTTCTCCTTTTAAACGGGCTGTTAATCTGGAAAAATCACTGTTTTTAATAGCTCCATCTTGATCTGTATAAGAAATTGACCCTGACATACTACTACCTTCACTTGAAGTAGAAAAACCTAAATTATAGTTATGTATAAATGAAGGGTCAGTTAACTCATTTTGCCAATCACGAAATGGTTCGTTACTTAAATCTTTAGCAATGGGCTCTGATCCCGTATAATCCCAAAAATAATTTTCACTTCCTTGTGCAGGGGGCTCTTTCCAAAATCGATACCAATCTCCATATTTACCAATACCAGCCATCTTTATTTTTCGCGATTCTGGAAATTGTGCCATTGATGTATATGCATTGAATGTAATTCTAGCCTTTTCGTTAGCTTTTCCGCCTTTAGTTGTAACTATTACAACACCATTGGCTCCACGATTACCGTAGATAGCTGTTGCTGATGTACTTTTTAAAACATCAATCGTTTCAATATCAGCAGGATTAATGAATGCCAATGGGCTATTAGAGTCGTCTCCAACCACAGCACTATTGGCTACAGTAGATTCGTTGGGGTCAATTTGAACACCATCAATTACATATAACGGTTTTGAACTTGAATTAATAGAGACAGCACCTCTAATTTGTATATCAATTTCTGATCCAGGTGCTCCCGATCCCGATACGACTTGAACTCCAGACATTCTTCCCTGAATACTTTCTACAAAGCTTGGTGCTCTTGTCTCAGAAAGTTTTTCAGATTTTATAGATGAAATTGTTCCTGTAACATCTGACTTTTTTGAAGTTCCATATCCAACTACCACAACTTCATCCAAGCTGGCTATATCTTCTTCAAGTAGCACATTAATAGTTGATTTATTACCAACAACGACTTCTTTTGTTGCAAATCCCAAATATGAAAAAACTAACACATCGTTGTTTCCTTGAACTTGAATTTGGTAGTTTCCATCAAAATCTGTCGTAGTTCCTTTTTTTGTCCCTTTTATTAAAATAGTTACTCCGGGCAACTCTCCTCCAGTTAAGCCAGCAACTTTACCAGTAATACTTTTTTGCGCTGAAACAAAGCTCGTGACAAAAAATAACACTACCAGTGAATAACATAGTTTAAAATTCATAAGTTTAGTTTTTTTATTAGTTTATTGTTTAAATGATTTAGCTAAAATTGATAGCAAAATCTGCAACCAAAATTCAACATAATTCCATTTAACTACACGCTACATTGTATCTTTTACATGCTACATTGTAACCTCTGCTTATTTAAAGAAATCATTACACATCATATTTGTATATAGAAGAAGTTTATTGTACGTTACCGGAATCACCTCACGGTTATTCAAAAAGCGTTGAACTTAATTTTCAGATTTTTTATTTTCCCTCCCTTAAATTCATATCAATTATTAGAACCAAACGATTATGTTAATCGATCTACACCTTTTATACAAGTCATTTTATTTTTATTAATTATATCTGCTCTATTTTTGAAAGTCGACTGGGTTTTTCTATAAGTTATGAACTTGAAAAAAGAATCAAAACAAACGCCATAATCTTGTCATATATGCTCTTAATTGATAAAGTTTTCCTATTCGGAGTCACTAAAATTTCAGGCGCCTGGTTGGTTCTATAAAACCTAGAGAAGATTATTTTTGGATAGTTTCTCAGTAAAAACCCTTGTAATTAGTTGAATTACAAGGGTTTTGTTTTTTGACGACAGTATCGTTGATAATTCTCTTACTTTTAAACCTCTTCATAGATTTCAATTTGATTTATAGAAAAATGTTTATATTTTGAGATTGTAAGTATGATTTACTATAATTCTTATTGCTACATTAATTGCTTTGAAATGAACGAGTATCAATAAAGCTAAACGTTTTCTTATTATGATGCTCATGTATTTCACCGATTAACTCTCCTATACTTTCCTTAACTAAGACTTTACAATTCTACATTTTTTGTCATCCGCCACAGTAAAAACAGCCTCCCTTCAATCAATTTATTTATTTATTTAAGTTTTGATATAATCCATTTTCTTTTGCCTGCAAATTACCGTTTATTAGGGTGCAATGATTTTTTAATCATATTCTAAAGTCTTTTCTCTTCTTTTAAAACATTTTCAGCATGCGGATCAAACCAACCCGGCTCTAAATTTTTAGAATCCCATGTTTTATAGGCTTGTTCCAACTCTGCAATTAATTTCGGGTGTTCATTGGCTATATCATAACGTTCTAAAGGGTCCATATCTAAATCAAAAAGTAAAGTTTTATTTTTATAAGCACTTTTATACAATAAATTAGTTTAATAACAGATATATCTCGGCCCCCTCATTAGCTAAACACCATTTGTTTTAATTATAACCTCATATGTCTTTTTTAACCATAAGCTCCTTAATTAAATATGGAAAATAACTATCTAGATTATTGAACTTGAAGTTAGTTTTATAACCAGTTTAATTTATCTTTGTTTATTAATTATTCAATACGCAAATTGCTTCACATTAATCCAAAAAATAAAAAATATTGCAAAAAATGCTAAACAAAGAATGCCCAATTATTCAAAAGATGAATACAACAATACTTAAACTAATATTACTCTGTTTAACCTTTTCCTTTTTTGGTTGTTCAAGTATAAAAGTTATTAATTCCTGGACTGCAGATCATGTTGAAACTTTAGAATCAAAGAATATCTTGGTTATAGGGAGAACTGCTAAACAAAATGTTAGAGAAACTTATGAATATCAAATTGCTAAACAGTTAAGGTCAAATAAACTGAATGCCATAGAAAGTTTTAAGCAATTCCCGGAACTAAAGCCAAATGATTCATTGAGTAAAAAAGAGATCAAGGAGATTATAGCCAAGTTTAAAAATGAAGGTTTCAACGCTATTGTGGTAAGCTCTGTAATTGGTGTTGAGAATCTTTCAAAAACTTTGGTTTCTGGTGGCCATGAATCCGGAGCCTCATTATCAGCATATTCAAATTCTAATCTTATTGGATTCTATGGTTTTTACTCAGGTCCAATTGCTACTCCAGAATTTAAAGGGGTTTATGAACCAAGTACTATGGAAACCCTAACAACAAAGGTTTATGTATTGGAAACTGTGGCCTACAATTTAGATTTACCGGAAAAAGAGCAATTGGTTGCCAGGATAACTTCAAAGATTGATAACGTGGAAACGGCACATAATTTGGCAAAGAATTATGCTAAAGCTATTTCTAAAAGCCTTAAAGAAAAATAACGTTTAAAACACCTGATTATGTTTAAATCAATAATTATAATCACACTGTTTCTTTTTTGTTTTAGCGTTTTTTCGCAAGAAAAAACGGAAAATCAAGTTTATAAGAATGAGATAGGAGTTGTTGTTACTGATTTGGCTAATGGTACGTCTTTGTTAAGATATGAACGATTTTTGGCTAAACACATGACTTTAGCATTGAGTGTTGGCTATAAATCAGAGAAAGGCTTAATTCGTTTTAGAGGACTCAATTCTGGTAGTATAAAAACTAATGATTTCACGTATTCCGGGCTTAAATTGATCCCTGAATTTCGTTATTACCTGAAAAAAACCATGATTAATAAAATGGATGGGTTTTACCTTGGGGCTTATGTAAAATATTCAGACTTTAAATCAGATTTAGACGGTACCTTTATTAATGAAAATAAAACAGACTATGATGTAGAATATGATGCTAAATTCAATATCACCTCTATAGGCCTTATGGTAGGTTACAAACTAAGGATAGCCAATCGTTTTACTATAGATTTCTTAATAGCAGGTCCGGGAGGAGGTCGATATAACTTTAAACTTACTCAAAAAAAATCGCTGCCACCGGAATTTTATGAAGACTTAAATGAAGCGCTAAGCAATTATAGCATTTTTGATTTCATTGATGGCGATTTTGAATTTAAAGAAGTTAATTTAAAATCAAATTTCTCTGCTATTTCATTCAGATATGGTATTACAGTAGGGTATTCATTTTAAAAGCTAAAATTCTAAGATGCATATGTAAAGTTGAAATTTGCTATATTTAACCATAAGGTGATAAATCACTTTTTACAAACCTAATTATTAAAATATTATACTTTCCATTACATTTTAACCAAAAAAAAACAGCTATGAGACCAGTTAAATTTTTTGTTTTCTTTTTAGTATTCATGCCATTGCTTTCTACATGGGCCCAAACCATAGAAATTACGCCATCATACGGGTTTCAGTTTGGTACAAAGTCTAATTACGGTAGAAATTATATTCAATTTGATGACAGCGATCAATTTGGCCTCACCATAGGTGTTGAATTACATTCCGGTTTGATTGGAGAATTAACATATTTTCATCACAGCTCACAACTGAATATAAGAGATATCAATTTAAGCCCAATAAAATCAAGGCTTTCAGACCTTAGTGCAGATTGGATCTTTATAGGAACATCTAAATATTTTAGTTATGATAAGGTAAGGCCATTTGCAGGTGGTGGATTAGGACTGGTATTCCTGACTCCAAAAAATGAAAACTTTGATTTAATTGACAGAGGCTTAGAAAATGAAACTAAATTTTCTTTTTCCGTCAAAGCTGGGGTTAACATTATGTTGAGTAAAGCCGTTGGATTAAATTTTCAAGGCAACTTATTATTGCCCATTGAGTGGGCCGGAGTATATATTGGCGGAGGCTCAGGTGAAGTTTCTTCAGGAATCAGTACAGGAACCACAACCTTAATAGCCGGTGTTAGTGCCGGTCTGGTATTTTCTTTAGGAGACTAATAAGGAATACATACTATATTTTAACCTTGGTTTCTATTCACATTCTAGAAGTCCGGAATAGTCATATTTTGTAATATTTTTTGTAAATTGTTGTAAATCAAAAAACTTACTGAATATGAAAACTAATTTATTCTTGCTGGCCCCCCTCCTTATAATTGTATTTTCCTGTAATGAAGCAAAAGAAGAAAAAAAGGAGATTGCAGTAAAAAACATAGATCCCCCCTCCCTTAGTATTATTGGGACCTGGGAACGTACAAGCTTTTATAATTATAGAGAAGAAGGTAAAGTTATTGATAGCTTTCAATCTTCTGCAGCCAATAAGCACATCAAAATTTTTACACCCACAAAAGTTATGTGGTGTAGAAATAATTCTGCTGATTTAACCGAATGGTTTGGATATGGAAATTATGTGCTATCAGACAGTCTACTAACAGAAACACTTGAGTATGGTTCAAAAAGCATGAATGTTGCTGATGATGGTACTTCTATATATGAATTCAAATATAACCTAGAGAAGGACAAATTTAGTCAAATACGCTTTGATACAGAAGGGCATCCTATTTTTGCTGAAAACTATATAAGGGTAGAATAGTTTTAGAAAAGCCTATATCAATTATTCTTTTTATATACTATATTTAGCGTTTATCATTAAAATAAACATATGAAGATAGTAGTTTTAGATGGTTATACACTTAACCCGGGAGACCTAAACTGGAAAGGGATTAAAACCTTTGGAGAGCTTGTGGTTTATGAACGTACTAAATTTGATAACCATGAAATTTTAAAACATATTGCTGATGCAGAGGTTGTATTTACTAACAAAACTCCCTTACCCAAAGAAGTTATAGAAAAGGCTCCCAGTATAAAATATATAGGTGTTTTAGCTACGGGATATAATGTTGTTGACATTGAATCTGCAAAAAAGCACAATATAATAGTTACTAATATTCCTTCATACAGTACAACCGCTGTGGCTCAGTTTACAATGGCTTTATTATTGGAAATGTGTCATCATGTTGGGGATCATAATTTAGCAGTACAAAACGGAGAATGGTCTAAAAGTCCAGACTTTTGTTTTTGGAATTACCCTTTAATAGAGCTAGCCGGTAAAACTATGGGGATTATAGGTTTTGGTAGTATTGGACAGGCAACAGCCAAAATAGCCCAGGCCTTTGGATTACATATCATAACCCATAGCAGAACCGTAAAACCTGAATTGGAATCTGAGTCTTGTAAATATGTTTCTTTAGACGAACTATTTAAATCTTCTGATATTATTAGCCTGCATTGCCCATTATTTGAAGCAACTAAAGGCATTATTAATAAAAAAAATATTGATAAAATGAAAGATGGTGTAATGATAATTAATACTTCCAGAGGTCCTTTAGTTGTTGAAGAAGACCTAAAGAATGCTTTGAACTCCGGTAAGGTTTCTGGGGCAGCTATAGACGTGGCGTCTATTGAGCCCATAAATCCGGAAAACCCGTTATTAAATGCAAAGAACTGCATTATCACTCCACACATTGCCTGGGCTCCTAAAGAAGCCAGAATACGACTTATGGATATTGCAATTCAAAATTTAGATGCCTTTTTAAAAGGTAACCCCATAAACTCTGTAAGTTTATAAATTTTATCTTACTTAAAATCAATCTCTTACATATTTGGGTTTAGAAATATTTCTGCCTTTCCTTTTTAAACCTCATGATTAATGGATTTTGATTCAAAAATTGACGCCTTATCCATTTAAGATTGTAGCTAATAGTAAATGTGTTCCTTCATTGACCTTATACAAGTAAAGCATTTTAACTTAAGTATTTGTTTAAAGAAAAGAGATAATTAGGGCTTGTTAAGTTTTTGTCAAGTATTTAGGAAGTCTGATCATTTACACCTTAATAAAAAGTTATGGTCATGCAAAAATGTCTAGTTTCTGTAAGTTTTGTTTTTTGGTATTATCTACCGAAAAAGAAGCAAAATCAATTTGATGTATTAATTTACAGCGCATTCTTAAATGAAATATTCCTATGGATGATTCTACAACGGGTTTTATCTATGAATCCTAATAAGAGCTATCTACTTTTTGTAAATAAAGGAATTACAACCAATGCCTTTAAGCATGTTTTTTGATACTAATGATAAATGAATAGTTTTTCTTGATAGGATGATAAAACCAGTTTAGACCGTTGCAACAGAATCCGTATATTTAGTTATATGAGATTGCCTTTAGAATCAATTTTAAGATTTTTTAAAGTTTTACCATTCTTTAATTGAATCTTATATGAAATTTGTAAATCTGAGTTTTTAGAATAGTTTACTTTACAACTCGTTCTAGTATATGCCCATCCAGGGAATTTTTTGGACAGAGCTATACTTACTTGTCGAGGAATTGGCATATTATAAAACTCTTCCTGAGCATGTATAATTTGTCCTTTTTGATTATATGTTGCTATAATTTTATTGGCACCTTCCTTAAATACAACTTCATAAAGAAAAGAAACCTTAGAGGATGCTGATAGTGGCTTATAAATATCCAGCTCTTGAATATTAAAATTTGCTACTATTTCTTTTAGCTTAATGGCACGCTTTGCCATATTATAATTTTCTGAACTTCTCAGATACCCTAAATTATTTTTTATATCCTCCTTATAATTAACAGGGATTATATCACTCATCCTATATTCAATGCTATAATTTTGTGAGTACATTAGGTTGGTTAATCCTAAAATAAATAAACCAATGATAAACTTTTTCATGTTGAAATCTTTAAAGTTGCTTATTCAGGTAAAGTGCTATTAATTTTAGGAATGTTAATCCACAATACAATAATGATTTGTGATGATCAACTCATTATCTAAAGTAACAGTAAAACCCTGAAAAACCACAATTTCGACTATAGACAAATGATAGACAAAATGGTTTCAACGTTGTGTATAATTTAAAAAATAAGCATATAAAGCCTGCTTACAAATTTTGAATAAAATCGTCTAAATTTTGGTTTTTAGAAAGGTTTAATTTCTTTCTCAGGCGGTAACGACTTGTATTTAGAGAAGACAGCGATATGTTTTGAAGCGTTGCAATTTCATGACTATCTATCATCAACCGTATTAATGAACATAATCTAACCTCCGTTTTTGAAAGCTTTGGAAAATCTTGTTTCAATTGTTTATAAAATGAATGACTTAATTCATCCAAACGATTATAAAACTCTTGCGTGTTTTGGTCGAAAGAAATTTTATTATGTAATTCTTGCTCAAAATCGTCAAGCATTTTTTTTCTGGCACGTCCAGTAGTTTGCTTCAAATCACTTAACTTTTTTGATAGCGATTTAGCCCACTCTTGGCTCTGAGACAAATTAAGTGCAAAATCTGAGAGATCCCTTTTTTTGGATTCTATTTCAGAACTAAGCTTCTCATTTTTTAATGCAGAGAATTCAAGCGCTTGTTCTGCTAATAATTGTTTACTCTTTGCATTTATAATATGTTGTCGCCTCCATAACAATAAGGATGACATCAGAATTAGAACTGTAGAGAATACTAAAGTAATAATCCACGATTTTAGCTTTTGGTTCTTAATTTCGCTTTCTTTTTGAGCTTTCTCCAAATTATGATTCTTTCTAAAACGTTCCAAAACAAGATCATTAACAGCAGAATTCATTGTGTTTCTCATTAAAAAATCTGCCTCATTAATACTGTCTGAAAGCTGTTTTACCTTTTTTGAAACAGTATATGCTTGCTTGGTTTGGTTTTGAAATGACAGCAATAACTCTTTCGCCTGTAAGAATTTCAACTTAGATTCAGGATAAGAAGAAAAACGGAAGCCTTCGTTGTTCTCTAAATTTTCTAATTTCGTAAATATTTGTTTTGCTTCATTTAAAAAATTAAGTTCTAGATTCACTTTTATAAGCTTGACTCCTGTACTTATAAGTATTCGATAATCTATTCCCATATAGTTAGGTACTTTTTGGTAAAAAGTAAAATTATCTAAATACAAAACCTTTGCCTCATGCAACTTACCTTGTTCGATATATATGTTGGCAATATTATCTCTTATGCTACCAAATAAAAAATGCCTGGGAAAATCTCTCTCTGTAATTTTATAAGCCTTCTTAAAGCACAATAAAGCAGAGTCTCTATCTTTTAAACTACCATACAAAAATATACCATAATCGTTAATTGCTGATGGCTTCCAAATTGTTTTCATATGATCTGTAAACTTCAAATTCTTTTTATGCTCCATCACTGCACTATCCAAATGCCCTAGCTTCTCATATGCTAAAGCTAAACCACGATAATCAAAAGATCTTTTTCTTAAATATTCATACTTTATTTCGGGTGTTAAATAAGGGGCGCTTTTTTCATAATGATCAAAAAATGCTTTATACATATTTAAAGACTCTTGTGGGTGGTCTAACAACCTAAATTTATATCCTCTATGGTGGTAAAAGTCTAATATATAAGCCCGGTTATTTTCAATTAATGGAATTAGATCTAGTGCATTAAAATGCATTGAAAAATACTTCTGCGGTTCCTTCTCAGCGTCTATATTCTTAATTAATTTTTCAATGTATTTATGCCGTTCAAGTGCTTCTTCACTCGTTAGCACCTCTTGTGCATTACTATTGATAATAAAAGTTAAAACAATCCAAAAAAGAAAAAATTTAATTTTTTTCAAAGTCAGTAGCTATAAAGTGTCTAATCCAAATATACAAGATATTGGCAAGAAAGCATTTATATGCATCTAAAGGTTCAATAACATGAATAATACCTACCTCTGCTAAAAAGGGAATAGCTGCTTCAAATCATCTACTAACAATTAAATTTCACCCTTTTCTTGGTTTTGTACTTACCCTTTTATGGTCTTTAAATTTACTACTCCACATTTGATATTTTAAAGCTCCATGCGTGTTGGCAAGGCAATTCATCATACGTCAATGAAGGTATGCTGACTATGAGTTTACTGCCTTTGTATGTGTATGATAAATTGCCTTTACGCCCTAATAGGGTTACTTTAGTATTTTTTGATGGCTTTACATCTTTTATGATCAACTGCCCTTTAGGAAATTTGGGGGCAATCGCATATATATCATTTCTTTTTTTTGTAAAAAACAGTTCTTTAACAGCCTTACCTGGTTCCGGATTTACGGTTTGTTTTAAAATATAATCACTTCCCAAATAGTGCGTTGTTTTTTCAAACTTCTGATCGCCTTCAGACCATTGTACAGGCTGTTTCCATTTCCGGGTACCGTAGATGGCTTCTCCATTTACTTTAAGCCATGCTCCTAATTCTTTAAGACGTAATTGCATAATAGGTGGAATAGTTCCTCGGCTATCGGGCCCTATATCTAATAATAGGTTACCTCCATTACTTACAATATCTACAAGCATTAATACAAGTGTTCGAGGTTTAGCATAATCATAGGCATCTTCGTTTTGATTATAACCAAATGAGAAACCCATACCACGACATTCTTCCCAAGGTTTATTATAGACTTTATCTCCACCATATTCTGAAGTGTAATAGCCTCCGTGATTAAAACGGACGCCTTTACCCCAACGGTCGTTAATCACAACGTCATCTTTTACCTTGGATTCATTAAATAACCAAGCAAGTAATTCCTTTGATTTCCACTTTTCGGCTTCCATGTCCCATTCGCCATCACTCCAGATAAGGTGGGGCTCATATTTTTGTACAAGGTCTTTAAATTGTGGGTGCATATGTTCATCAACAAAACGTGCTTTATCCTTTTTCCACCAGGGATGGTACCATTCATAAAGGGAGTAATATAATCCCATTTTTACTGAGGTCTTTTTTACTGCTGTATTAAGTTCCCCTACTAAGTCTCTTTTGGAACCAACCTCAATACTATTCCAAGCAAAACCTCTATCGTTGGCCTGCTCGTTTGGCCAAAGTGTAAAACCATCATGGTGCTTCGAGGTAAGCACAATATACTTAGCTCCGGCCTCTTCAAATAATGCCGCCCATTCATCAGCATTAAATAAATCAGCCTTAAATAACTCACCAAAATTGTAATAGCTAAAGTGAGGCCCATACGTTTCTTTGTGGTATTGCCATACTTCATCGCCTTTAAAGTTTCCATTTCCGAAAAGACTTCTACTCTGCATCCAAAACTGGTACCACTCTGAGTAGGTACCTTTAGGTGACCATGCCGGTACAGAATATGGCCCCCAATGGATAAAAATTCCCAGTTTAGCATCTTCAAACCAATCTGCCACCGGACGTTTGTCCAATGACTTCCAATTGGCCTCATATTGTTGGGCACTCACGTGAATTCCTCCAACAAATATTATCAATAATATTATTGGCATTCTAATCTTTTTTCCTTTCATATAATTAATTATTGAATATTTTATCTGCTTCAACACTTCTTTTTGGGGTATCTCCATTGTCATTGGGTTCCTGTGAGAGGTATGCCAATCGATAATAACCACTTTTACCTGGCTATCAATTTACTACAATTTCATCAATCTTAATAACGGCATGTTTTCTGCCTCCCTGATGATGCCATTCAGGTATAGGACTTACTTCTTTAGCTTTTATACGAAGTACCTTTATCTCTGTTGGATTAAATGTTATAGTGTATTTTAGCTTATTGCGCCCTTGAATATGACTCTCCTCTGTTTGGTCATGTTCACCTAGTTTAGTAAAAGTCATACCATCTTTTGAGCCGAACACTTCCACTACCTCAGGGAAATACACACCGGAAATAGTCCACCGGAGCGCATTGAGTTTTACTTCTTTTACCTCTGTCAATTCATCAAATTCTATATCGACCTCTGCTCCAGCGTTAAACTGCATCCAATTAGAATCACCATTATTCATACTTGCATAATTAAGATCAGTAAGTCGTTCCACGCCGAGGCTTCCTTCAGTAACCCCTGCTGCCTTGTGTACCGGGTATTCCAGAGCGGACAAATACCCCACTTTCTCTCCATTTTTAAAGGCATGTGCTTTTACGGTTTTGGTTTCACTAACAGTGAAAGGCCCATCATACTTGGCTGAAGCCGTTGTAGGTTCTGAGCCATCTAATGTATAATGGATGTCAAGTCCGTTTACTTCTGTTTTTAAGGTAATTTCTATTGCTTCCCCCTTGCTTTTGTGGTCTATCCATGGGCTAAATGCACTCACAGCATAACGCACTTTCTGAGCATCAAGCTTTTTAAATTGACTTTCCAGCCGGTTTGTAAAATCATTCCAATCTTTATTTTCATGGGCCGTCCAACCACTTTCTGAAATAGCATAAAGCCTTGGGAAGGTCATATAGGTCAGTTTACTCCAATCGCTTATAGATTCTGTCCACATATTGGCTTGAATACCTTTAATGAGTTTGCCTTCTTCTTCGGAAAGGTCTTTTGGGATAACCTGATAGCTGTAGGATTTAGAGAGTAATAATCGTCCGTAACCGAGATTTGGTTCTAAATCGTCATGACCTTGCTTCAAGTCTATATAGCAATAACTGTTAGGTGTCATGATAACTTCATGGCCTGCCTTTGCTGATTTTATACCTCCCGATTCCCCTCTCCAACTCATTACGGTAGCATTAGGGGCTAGTCCGCCTTCCAAAATTTCGTCCCAGCCTATCATAGCACGTCCCCTGGCATTAATGATTTTTTCAATGCGCTTGATAAAATAGCTCTGTAACTCATATACATCCTTAAGCCCTTCTTCTTTGATTCTGCGTTGTGCATCAGGGTCAACCCCCCACTGACTTTTGTTACATTCGTCTCCTCCTATATGCACATATTTATAAGGGAATAAATCCATAACTTCATTGAGCATTTTTTCAGCAAATTCAAACGTCTCTTCTTTACCGGGATTATATGTATTGTTTTTCACTACACCTCCTGTAGCCACATACGGTTCCGCATTAACACAACCTATTTCAGGATAGGCCGCAATGGTGGCTTGTGCATGTCCGGGCATATCTATTTCGGGAATGATTTCTATAAAGCGCTCCCTGGCATAGGCTACAATGTCTTTTACCTCTTCCTGGGTATAGAAGCCTCCATAAGTGGGCTTTTCTCCTGGTTTTTGCTTAGGGCGTCCAAACCAAAATGATATATTCTCATCAGTAGTATTGTAATCCATGCGCCATGCACCTATTTCAGTTAGTTTAGGATAGCTTTTTATTTCCAACCTCCAACCCTGATCATCTGCCAAATGCCAATGAAAACGGTTGAGTTTTTGTGCTGCCATAAAGTCTATTACGTTTTTTACGCTTTCGGCATCAAAAAAGTGGCGGGATACATCCAGCATATAACCCCTCCATCCAAAGGCAGGCTTATCTTTAATGTTTACAGCAGGTACCCCCCACACCACATTTGCTTGTAACTCGCCACTGTAAAAGGATGGGGGTAACATTTGCTTAAGAGTTTGTAAAGCATAGAAAAAACCAGCTCCAGATGCTGCCTTAATTACAATATTTGTTGTAGTAACATCAAGTGTATAAGCTTCTTCTTCCATACTGGAATCTGTAGTAAAGGTGATATCTCCATGAGCTCCTACATTCACCTGTGGTGTCCAACCGGATACAGCTTCAAATTCTTTGAAAAATAAATTGACTGTTTTTGCCTGTACTCCGTCTTCTACCGAAACGGTAGTGTTCTTGTTGATTTCGAAGTAGCCTTGACCTCTGGTTAGTTCAGCTGGTTTGGGAATAATATTGGTAGTACCTTGTTTAATTTCTTTCTGTCCGCAGGACATAAATATTAAAAAGGCGCAGAGGTAAAGGTAATGTGAAGTTTTCATCATTTTTCTGATATTTATATTTAAGGTGTTAACATTTTTAAATTTTATTCTATAACTAACCAGGTATAGGAGTTTGCCGGAATAGTTACTTTAATATTAATTGTATAGTCTCTTGCCAAACTATATGTTTTTGGAGCCTCTTCTTTTATTCTAACAGATGCTGTATTAGTCAATCCGGTATAATACAACGGTAGCTTTACCTCCCTAACAATGTCTTTATCTGTTGGGTTAAAAAGCATAGCCAGGCCTTTTTCTTTTAAATTTGGGTTTGTGTGTAAAAATCCATCCCAGTCTTTTCCCGATGGCCTTTTTAAATGGATAATATCACTATTCAATATATTGCGATATTTTTTATACCACTTCACCACTTTTATAACTAGTTTTTTTGTTTCAGGGCTATCGTATAACCTAGGGCCTCTGTAACAAGCTTGTACCCCAAATCCATAATTTTGCATCATATGATTTTCATAATCCACCAGGTGATCTTTTAAAGGCTCCATAGTTGCTGCTGCTCCACCTCCATGATATTGTGTTAGAGGGACAAAGGTCCATGTCATACTTGGTATATGGTTCCATAACCCATCATACATATTTTGGCGCCCTAAAATTAATTGGCGATCTCTGGGCAAGGACCAATTAACTTCCCTATAGCCAATCCCTGTTTTGTTAGATCCTGAATTGATGTAAAAATCAGGAATATTCATATAAATCCCTTCTGAACGCATCCATTTATACAAGCCTTGAATTTGTGCATATTGTTTCCATTGAGAATCTTCCAAACCATTATGATGGGCGTGTGTTGTTGACGCACATACATTACCTGGATAAGAACCGTCATTTTCAAAAACCTGCATCCCGGTTTTGGCAAAAAATGTTTTAATTTTTCTAAAATAATCATACCCCCATTCACTACTCAAACAAGGTGATGAGCCAAAAATCATTCCTCCCCGTTTCCCTGTTTTAGGGTTAATGACATCTACTTCTTCACTAATCCAACGACTAGACAATAACGAATATCCCCCTAACTCAACTCCTTTTGCATTGGCATATTCTCTTAATTCTTTATATTTTTCATAGTAGGCTTCGTTTTCGTTTTCCATATTCAGGCCACTGCCAAAACTTAAAATAATCATTTCGTATCCTGTTTCGGCACACTGATCTACAGCGCTTTTGATAACTTTAGGGTCAGAAGACGTTAAATGTAAAAACATAGGGTTTTCTGTTGCCCAGGGTGATATGGTACGGTATAGTTTTCTTTTAAACAATCCCTTTCGCTCTTTATTAAAACTATCAAAAGGAGTTTCCCAAACTCTAAACGTGGTTAAGGATTTCCCAACGTCAATTGCAGTATCAGGCCCCAGCGGTAGTCTTACCTCCAACATACACTCTAAATTCAGGGGGTAGTTGGTTTGCGAGGTATAACGTTTGTCTTTTTCCCAATAAGTGGTTTTATCTGAGGTCTTTTGTTGCATGGACCCAAAAGCATAATCGGTCTCTATATGAATATTGGGTTTCTCCCAATGTTTTGGTGTATCTACTAAATTCTCCCCTTCTACCATTGCCAATTGCTCCAACTTAAATTTATTAAGTTGGATCATGACATCGGATGTGTTTATCACTTCTATCCATTTGCTTAACGTAGGAATGCCATCGTAAAGCGCATAGTGCACTTTTACTTTAATATTATCTTTACCCAAGGTAAACACAAGTTCTTTTCCTGTAGGCATGTTGTTGTTGGAAGCCCAACGCATGCGTTTCCATGAGAGTCTATCGGTCAATGCCTTCACTTCAAAATCTTCAATTAAAAAGGCATTGGGTGTAGCAGACAGCTCATCTACCCATTTCATCAGGGTATAGGCATATTCAGGCTGTTTGCTTAAACCTCCTAAGGTATAGTTTTTGCCATCTATCATCAATACACCTTCATTTGAAACTGCTCTCAGCAAACTTTCTCCAGTCATTTGATTTATGTAATCTATAGTTGCTAAATTGGGGTTCAAACGAAAAACTCTTGCTATTAAACCATTGGATATCACAATATCTTTACCATTACCTATTTGATAAACTCGAGCTTTAAATACTTTGTTATTAATTAACCAATCATTTTCCGGTTCTTTTAAAGGCAAACTAATTATTGGGAGGTTATTCATTAGTCCTGATAGCTTTTCTTTTATTTTAGGGTTTTGGACTACAGGCGCTCCTTCAAAATCTCCCTGAACTACTATTGGTTCTATTTCAAAATATTCAAACTTTGCATCTGCCCAAACAGCATGGTCTCCACTGGAACCATCACCGGCATCTTCAACTATTAGTTCTAATATGCCTCCGCTAAGCTTTAAATTTACTGTCTTGGCTTTATCTCCCTGGCGCATGATTCCACTATTAAAAACCTCTTCCCCTTTGTAAAGCACTTTAAATATCACACTACCTTTATCTATTTTTCCATGAGCTCCTTCAACACCTAAAAATTGCTTTTTAGTCTTAGTTATATTATAAAAAATACGTTTTCCATCTGTTAAAGGAATAGTCTTAATTGTTTTAGCACTATACTCTGTTTTTGAATCGTTAATCCCTACTTTGGCTGTAAAAACCCGGGCTCCGTTATTTTTAATTTTAATGACAGATTTGGAATGTACACCTACCCCGCTTTTATAAGATACTCCCGCAATGGATAATGGCTCTCCTGTAACCGATTTATTTGACATAGGAGCACTATAAGTTTGCTGCCCCAATGCTATATCCATTTCCGAAAAATTCTTGGCTGTTTGCGCATTAACACTTAAACCTACTCCTAATATGGAAAAAAGACATATCATTATTTTAAGCCCCTTATTATTCATTAGTGTTTTCAATAGTTTTTACCTGTTTAAGAAGTTAGCCTTAATTGAACAGAAAACTATGAAAAAAAGAAGACAATACCACCTATTGTAATCAATAAATTAATGACTAATGACAGAACAATCAACTTTGTGATAGTAATCTACTCCATATTTAACCTAAAAAGTCTAAATTAGACCATAAAGTATATACTAAATTGAATATTATGCATACTAAACAAGTTGGCTATCTCCTTTTGTTTGTTCTATACGTTTTTTCCTGCAAGCCGCAAAATAAAAATGTTTCTACACTTTCAAATGATGAAAGGCTTTGGTATAAAACGCCTGCCAAAGACTGGTTTGAAGCACTGCCCATTGGTAACGGTCGTTTGGGGGCCATGATTCATGGCCATATAAACAGAGAACATTTACAACTCAATGAAGAAAGCCTTTGGGCTGGTACTCCAGAAAACCCATATCCTGAAAATGTTCAAATACATTATGAACAGTTCCAAAGATTAAACCTGGAAGGTAAATTTGAAGAAGCTCTTAAATATGGTATGCAAAATTTAGTAGTTGAACCCACATCTATACGATCATACCAGCCATTGGGGGATTTATTTATAACATTTGATCATAATACTAAGGCCACTAATTATAAGCGAAGTTTAGATTTAAACCGTGGTATTTCAAGTGTAACCTATGAAATTAATGGTAATCGCTATCTGCGGGAGTCATTCATTTCCTCAAAATATGATGTTCTGTATTATCATTTTAAAAGCCTGGATAATGCTCCTGTAAATGCCGAAATCTCTTTTAAACGGGAAAAAGATATTGAACAGGTTCCAGAACACAATCAATTACATATTAAAGGACAGATTTTTGATGATATTAATGCCTATGACGACAATAAAGGAGGGTCGGGAAAAGGTGGAAAACACATGAAATTTGATGCCAGAATTGGACTTAGTAATGATCAAAATACTACGACTAAAGGCAAGAACATGTTGTTATCCAATACCAATGAATTTACAATTATATTAAGCGCTGCTACAGATTATAATATAAACCTTTTTAATTACGACCGTAGTATCTCCCCCGGTCAAATCACAAATTCAGCAATACAAGCTGCTAAAAAGGTTCCTTATAAACAAGCTAAAGAAGAACATATCCATCAGCATTCCAGTATGTATAAAAGGGTTCAATTTAAGATAAGTGATATAACGAAAGATACGATCCCGACAAACCTTCGTTTACAACAAGTAGCAAATGGTAACAACGATAATTACCTAACTCAGGTATTTTTTCAATATGGGCGCTATTTACTGATGAATAGCTCGGCATTCAGGGCTAAATTACCTGCAAACCTACAAGGTATATGGAACAAAGACATGTGGGCAGCATGGGAATCTGATTATCATTTAAACATTAATTTACAAATGAACTATTGGGCAGCTGATCTCTGCAATTTATCAGAAACCATTGATCCTTTATCTGATTTCATGACGATGCTAGCCGACAGGGGAAAAGAAACTGCCAAAAGATATATAGGTTCGGAAGGCTGGATGGCTCACCATTCAACGAATATCTTCGGAAGAACCAACCCCAGTGGTTCAACAAAATCCTCTCAGTTAAACAATGGCTACTCTTACCCTATTGCCGGATCCTGGATGACGCTTACCCTATGGAGGCACTATGAATTTACAAATGACAAAAACTATCTTGAGAAAACGGCCTACCCCCTGCTTAAAGGTGCTTCCCGTTTTGTGTTGGATTTTCTAAAAGAAAATGAAAAAGGAGAATTAGTAACAGCTCCATCTTATTCTCCTGAAAATTCATATATAGACCCAACAACAGGTAAAGCCATCAGAAATACTGTAGCGGCCACTATGGACATCCAAATAATTAGAGACTTATTCAAAGCCTCAATTGAAGCAGAAAACATATTAAAAATATCAGGGGGGCTTACAAAAGATTTAAACATCGCATTATCCAAATTACCAAAAACAAGGATCGGGGCAAATGGTACGATCATGGAATGGTACGAGGATTATGAAGAAGTTGAGCCCGGTCATCGTCATATCTCCCATCTTTATGGATTATATCCATCCAATCAAATTACTAACGATACGCCTGAGTTAAAAGAAGCAGCTGTAAAAACAATAGAAAGACGTTTAGCTTCCGGCGGAGGGCAAACAGGATGGAGCCGCGCATGGTTTGTTAATTTTTTTGCCAGATTGCAGGAAGGAGACAAAAGTTTAGAAAGTATAAATGGCTTGCTGTCAAAGCAAGTGGCTCTTAATTTATTAGATTTACACCCTCCTAAAATATTTCAAATAGACGGTAACCTTGGAGCCACCGCAGGTATTGCTGAAATGCTACTTCAATCACATAATAATGGTATTGAAATTTTACCTGCATTACCCCATGACTGGCCAACTGGCCATATCACCGGATTAAAAGCCAGAGGTGGTTTTATAGTTGATATATTCTGGGAAAATGGTAAAGCGACCACTATAAAAATTCTATCACAGAGTGGTGGAAAAACAAGTGTTCATTATAAAGGCCAAATATTTCATTTAGAAATGAAATCCGGTGAAGAAAAATTATTGGACATACTCTAATTTAATATGAAACGTGCACAAATATAGCCCTTAGTAGTTTTAAGGTAGCAGTCATAAAACCTTTAATTTTGTAATCAATAAAAATCGAAATAATTCATTCTGAAATCATTAGGAAGATATATACAAGCGTGATTTCTTTTTTTTATGCTTTGATCTTTTAAATACATTGGAAAGCCTATTAAGCCGTTAGGACAATTAGATATAAGTAATATGTTGACTTCTTTTAATGGATTTTTAGGTTCAAAAAAATACCTGTTTTAATTTCCACGAGTTGTTAAGTGTCTATCTATACTGCTTTCTGTAATATTTAATTGGGCCCCCTCTTCTGATTTACTAAAATCTCAGCTAATTATAGAAGAAACTCTTTTTTTAACAGCAGCTTCCATTTATCTAAGAACTTTTCGGAACTTGATTTTTAGATTATTTTAAATGATTTGATTTAATTCTTATCAATATTAAAGAATCATTATTTAAATGACTGTTGGAAACCTGTTTACATTTTTATAATATATATACACTGCAGGCTCTTTGCCTAATGCACCGAACCACTGTGGACAATAAGGTGCCATCCATATACTATCCCCTTTTTTAATAGGATACCATTTATCAGCTAAACGATATATACCCTGACCTTCTAAATAAATCAATCCATGCTCCATAATATGTGTTTCTACAAAAGGAAGGTTAGCTCCTGGGCTATAAGTGAAAATATTTACTGCCATATCAAATGATAAATCGTTTTCATCAGGTAAAAGATTTTGCATCAATAAATCCGGATCTTCACAATAGATAGTTTGTTCTATATTAGATTCATGATTAACAAGCACTTCAGGAGATGTATGACCTTCTAATGGTTCATATTTTTTATGAAAAGTTAAAACTCTAGTACCTTCTGCTGCTTTATCAAATGTATAACTCTGATCAATAGAAACGTAAGCATAGGATCCCTTTTTTAATTTTGATTTATTTTGATTTAAATATAAATCACATGACCCCTCTAATATGTAAAAGAAAATCTGTGAATGTTGGGTCTTTCCTTTCAACTGACTCTGACTATTTAGCGTAATAAGGAGTTGGCAAAAATTAGCTCCCATAGCTTCATTGATAACGACATTAACCTCACAATTTGTCCATCCGGGTACTACACTATTCACAAATCCATCTCCAGTAATAACTGCATGGTCTCTTTCTACTATTGTATTTGATAATGCGGTAAGGTTTATTTTATTCATAACTATTTATTTTTTGTATTTGATATTTCAATTATTTCCTCTATAAAATTATTACATACATTCAAAGCTTCGTTTATATCCTCAGGTGCTGTATATTCTAATGGGTTATGACTTATTCCGTCTTTACAGCGTACAAAAAGCATAGAAACGGGTGCTACTTTAGAAATCATAACAGCATCATGTCCTGCACCACTAGGAATTTCTAGGAGGCTATTTATATTTGCTTTTTTAATACTTTTACTTAGAGCTGCTTTTAATTGAGCATCACATGAAACTGATGGATTAGTCTGCATTATTTCCCAATGGTAATTAAGCCCTCTTTTTTTAGCAATAGTTTCAGCTTTATATTTTAATTCTTTTGTAATCTCTGCTAATAATAAATCATCTGGACTACGCACATCTAGACTATGGGTTACAACACCTGGAATAACGTTAGATATATTAGGTTCTACATTTAGCTTTCCAATTGTAGCAACCAATTTATCATTATACGCTTTTCCTATCTTTTCAACTTCTAAGGTAAACTCAGCTGCTGCACATAGTGCATCACTTCTTAAATGCATTGGATAGGTTCCTGCATGTCCACATACCCCATCCCAAGCAATATTAACTCTAGTTTGAGTAGCTATACTACTTACTAAACATAATGGTAAATCTTTTTCGCATAAAACAGGGCCTTGTTCAATATGCACCTCAAAATATCCTAACCAATCTTCTTTCGGAATGTATTCCTTAAAAATATGAGTAACATTGCCTTCATTTTTTTCAACAACTTCTTTCAATGTATGAACATTATCATCCTTCCGATTTAGCCATATCTCATCAAATTCACCTACTAATGCAGAACTTCCTAAATATGCAGTATTAAAACGAGAGCCTTCCTCATCTGCAAAAGCTACTATGTTTAAATGAAAAGGCAATTCAATAGCATTTTCAGAAATTCTTTGGGCGACTTCTATACCTAACAATATTCCTAAAGGCCCATCATATTTCCCCGCTTTAAAAACTGTATCGTAATGAGAGCCTATAACAAAATGCTTTGCTTTTGCCCTAGGACTTTTCAATACGCCTCTAATATTCCCTATACTGTCTTTAAATACTTCCATTCCTGCATTTTCCATCCATTGTATTAACAAATCACCGGCCCTTTTATGTGCTGGTGTTCCATAAAACCTAGATAAACAATGGCTTTCATCACTAATACCTCCAAGGTTTTCTATACGCTCAACTATTCTTTTTACTTCTACTTTCATTAACTATTTCAATACACCCCTATTATAATAACTCTTTCAATGCTCCAATAAGCATGTTTACATGGTTTTTAGTACAGCTTTCTCCCATAATACCTATACGCCATATCTTCCCTGCAAAATCTCCTAGACCTCCTCCAATTTCAATGTTATAATCTTTTAATAATTTACTTCTTAAAACACCTTCATCCGTTATCCCTTCAGGTAAGTAAACAGCATTCAAGTTTGGTAATCTATTTTCTTCATTGACTAAATAATTAAATCCTAATTTCTCTAATTCACTCTTTAATACTCTATAAACCTCTTGATGTCTAGACCACCTATTTTCTAAACCTTCTTCAATAACAAGGTTTAATGCTTCATGGAGAGCAAACACTGAAGATACCGGAGCTGTATGGTGATAGGCTCTTTTTGCTCCTACCCAATAGTTCTTCACTAAATTTAAGTCTAAGAACCAACTTTGTACTTTTGTTTTTCTTTGCTCTAACACTTTTACTGCTCTGGGTGAAAAGCTAACCGGTGATAACCCCGGGGGTGCACTTAAGTTCTTTTGTGTTCCTGAATAAATAGCATCAATACCCCATTCGTCTACCTTAAGTGGCACTCCACACCATGAGGTTACTGCATCTACTACTAGCAGAGAATTTGCTTCATGTACTAATTCACTTATTTCTTTCAAGGGTTGTAAAGCTCCTGTTGAAGTTTCTGCATGCACTAAGGCTACCAATTTTGGTTTTGGACAATTTTTTAAGGCTTCTTTAATTTGATCTGTTGTAGTTACATTTCCCCATGCCGTGTTAATTTTATGAACTTTTACACCACAACGTTCCGCGATATTAACCATACGTCCTCCAAACACCCCATTAATACAAATTATGCATTCATCTCCTGGCTCTAAAAGATTCACCAAACAGGTTTCCATTCCTGCACTACCTGGAGCAGACACTACAAAGGTCAGTTCATTTTTAGTTATAAACGTTCTTTGCACCATATCTTTTACTTCATCCATCATGCTTACAAACTGAGGATCTAGATGTCCTATTAAAGGCGTAGCCATTGCTTTTAAAACTCTGGGGTGGGCATCTGAGGGCCCTGGCCCCATTAAATATCTTTTCTGAGGATTAAATGAATATGTCATATGTTATTTTATTTAATGTTTTAATTTATCTGCTTTTATAATACTCTTTCAATAGTTGGGCAACAACATCTATAGCAATTTCTTTAGGAGTATTTCCTCCAATACCTAAACCTACCGGACACACAACATGCTCCATACCTTCCTTGATATTCAAATCTTCAACAAGCATTTTGTGGAATCTTGAACATTTGGTCTTACTTCCTATCAAACCCAGATATTTGGTTTTTTTTGGAATAGCCATGGCTATTATATCCAAATCAATACCATGATCGTGGGTCATAACCAATACATAACAATTGTCTCCCCACTTAACTGCATCTCTGAATGTTTTAAAGTCTGTTATATTTACTGAAGAAGTTAATGTTTCTTTGCTTACTTCAATTAAATCAAACCAGCCTTCTCTGGAATCGATTAAATTAACTTGAAAAGGCGTTTTCTCTAAAAGTTTGGAAATCTCAACCCCTATATGCCCTGCTCCAAATAAAAATAATTCTGGTGACTGATTCATTGGTTCTATTAATAAGTCTACTTTTCCTCCACAACATTGTTCAAATTTAGGCCCTAGTGTAAATGATACTTCTATAACGTTATTTTCATTAATTGCTTGGATTGCTTTTTCAATAATTTCGTGCTCCAATTTGCCTCCTCCAATAGTGCCATATATGCTTTTATTTTTATCGACTACCATTCTAGAGGCAACATTACATGGTGCAGACCCAAGAACCTTCGTCACAGTTACAAGTGCCACTGATTCCTTTTTAAGTTGGAACGTATTTAATATTTCGACCCAATTGAACATGCTAATTGATGTATTCTGACTCTTTTTATTGTTTTATTTTTCTGTTTTTTAAAATTTTAGAAAAAGAACGCATCCTAATTTCCTCTAACGTTAAACCAGTTGCTAATACTTCATCGGTTGTAATAGCACCACTATTGAGTGCTTTTAAAAAATAATTTAATAAGCCTTGACCTGTTGCTGCGTCGTCAAAAGTATCGCCTATTAAAGTTGCCTGAGCTGCTTTTTCCATAAAAGCTCTTAATCGTAATACAGCGTCATCATAGCTTTCTAAAAAGAAGGCATAAACCGCAGCATATCGCATTGGTAATTGTGCAGGGTTTAAATCCCAACCTTGATACATGCCTTTATATAATGAATGCCTGATATGCTTATAGCCTTTTAACCAAGCTCTATGTACAACTTGCTTGTTCTCTTCCTCTTGGCCTGGAGTTATGTTTTCATTTCTATGCGGGCCAATTGGCATTGTATTGGTAGCGCCGTCTGATAACCAAATACCTGTATGCGCTAAAGCTACCTTGGTTGTATAATGGGCATAATCACAAACTGCATGATCCATATCCTGATAACTAGCTGTAATATTATTTGAAGCTGTATAATCATAAGTTCCAAAGTGAGTAGCAATGCACCTTCCTTTACTAGCTTGAATAAATCGATATAAAGGATTTGTCCCTTTATAATCCATTACAGCTTGTGTAGTTTCAACCATCATTTCCATTTTTAAAACTCCTGGTTTAAGATTAAAAGCTTCTTCTATAACTTCAAAAAAAGCAATCAATGCTTCTATTTGTTCTGGTATAGTAACTTTAGGTAACATTACCACAAAATTCTCTGGTAATCTTCCATTTGTTTCTGATAGCAGTGTAGTTAAAAAAAGATCCAAAGTACGTAAGCCTCGTTCTTTTAATTCTTCTGTAAAAGGTTTAATTCTAATCCCCATAAAAGAAGGCAATGTTTTTTCAGCCATCCCTTTTGCTACTTCTCTTGCTGCAAAAACAGCGGTGTCATCTTCTTCTTTATCAGTACGATTTCCAAAGCCATCTTCAAAATCAATTCGAAAATCTTCTATAGCTTCCTTTTTTAGTTTTGCAATTACCTTTTGATAAATGATATAAGAGAATCCCCCCGGATGTTTCTTTAAATCTTCTTCAGAAAACGAATTCAGCTCTTTAACCTGCATTAATTGTATTGACTCATCAGAGGATAGGTTTTCACTGCCTTTTAACTGAAATGCCTTTCCGAATTGAACAAAATTAGGAGCATATTTCAAAAAAGTGGTTAATGCTTTTTGCCCTAATTGCTGAGTTAAATCATATCTAAACAAATTAGCTCCGCCATATACAGTGTGTATGGGTTGTCTTTCTTTTCTATCCCCTTTGTATATTTTATTAAATGCAAGGTTAGCTTCTTTTAAATCGTTAAAAATGCTTTCTTTTTTATATTCTGATACACTTATATTCATATTCTTCTTATTATTATTAAATTCTAACTTCCTCTATAAGTTGAATAACCGAACGGATTTATTACTAATGGAACATGATAATGATTCTTATCAGTCACTTCAAATTGCACGGTTACCTCAGGATAAAATCCCTTTTGATTATTTTTTTTATAATACTCTAACGTATTAAATACCATAGTATAAATACCCGGAATTAAAAATCTTGCAGGTGGTAAAACATCTAAAATTCGCCCGTCATTATTCGTTATACCTACACTTATTGGTTTCCATTGGTTATCCTGTAATCCCTTCAATGTAATTACCATATGCTTTGCTGGAATACCTAAAGACGTATCTAAAGCATGTGTTGTAATATGACTGCTTAAATTGGTTTTTTCTGGTAGTTCGTCAATAAGTTTTGCCAACCTAATTACTGTAATTTTATGTTGCTCATTCATGGCCACAAAAATTTCATCTTCTACTTGATGGTGTAATCTTGAATTTACAATGGCAAGCATTTCTTCGGCTGATTTACCACTTGCACTAACAATAAAAATATAGCCGAACTTATCTTCGTATTGTTGATTAGCTTTAGCTAAAGCTTCAATAGTTTTTATATTGGCCTCTTCAACCTTAGCTTGCTCATTTCCAGCCCAGGTTGCTGTATGAGCATATTTTTCTTTTAAACTTTCTACATTACCAATTTTTGGATGCCCGGTAAAGGCTTCTTTAAAATCTTTAACATCGCAGTCATTAAACCAGATTGAAGCCGCTTTATCAACAAGGTCTTGTTCTGAAGAAAAAGGTCTGGATTTAACCATTCCTGTCACCCATTTTATTGAAACACAGCATTGTTCCAATTGTTTGAAAGCTTCTTTTTCTGATAATGAATTAAGTTGATTTAATGTTATCATAATTCTTATTTTGATGCGCCTTGATTAATCCAGCAATTGATCATATCGCGTTCTTCTGGTGTCATTTGAGTCTGATTATTATTAAAGGGCATATTTTTACTAACTACCACACGTTGAAATATTTTATCTCTTAAATTATAAATCTGCTCGGGGGTATCATATTTCACTCCATTAGGAGCCACCTTCCATATAACATCGGTTGGGTTTGATGAGTGGCAAACTGTGCATCTATTACTTATTATTGTTTGAATTTCTGCAAACGAAACGGTTTCGCTGCAATTTTCATATTTGGGCTTTTTTGGAGCTGTTATAAATGCCATTCCAAATAAGACCACTATTGAAACTGGCATTACCCATACTGAGAGCTGCCCTTTTTCCCGAACATTTAAATAATGCTTTATTCCTGCTGTTCCTAAAGTAATCCCTAAAAGCACAAGCCATTGGTATGTATTCCCAAATGTGCTTGGGAAATGATTACTAATCATTACGAACAATACTGGAAGTGTGAAATAGTTATTGGTGTACGACCTTAAAAAAGCTGCTTTACCATCTGCCGGATTTGGAGGGTTTCCTTTTTTTGCAGCAGCAACCATTCGTTTTTGTCCAGGTATAATTACAAAAAATACATTTCCTGCCATTAGAGTTCCTAAAAATGCTCCAAAATGAATATAAGCTGCTCTACCACTAAATACTTGCGCATAAAACCAAGCAAATAAAAACACTAGAGCTGTAATTGCTAATGTAAATACAACTTTATTTTTACTAAGTCTTCTACAAATTTGGTCATAAATCACCCAACCTATTAGTAATGATGCTATACTTATAGCAATAGCTTCCAATGGTTTTAAGTCTAAAACTTCTGGATCAATTAAATAAGAACTGGCATTAAAATAATAGACAATAGCCAATAGGCAAAACCCAGACAACCAAGTGAAATAAGCCTCATATTTAAACCAATGCAAGTGTTTTGGGATTTCCTTTGGTGCTAATTTATACTTCTCTAAATAATAAAACCCGCCGCCATGAACTGCCCATAAGTTCCCTGCCAGCTCATCTCTTACACCTTCTGTCCTATTGAGAGCATTTTCTAAAAACACAAAATAAAAAGATGCTCCAATCCATGCTATACCAAAGGTTATATGCATTAACCGAACCACTAAATTTAACCATTCAAAGAAATGGCTCTCATAAATTGTTCCTTTTAAAAACAAATACAATATACTTACCCCCCCAACCGAAGCGATTATAATTAAAGCATAAAACCAATTTTGAGCCGTTTGCAACGAATCAGCTTTTTCTTCATCACCTTCAACTTTAAAGCCTTTAATTAAATGATGTATTTTATAAGTAGCTCCTACAATCACAACAAAAATAACAAGCCATGCAATTAGCAACATAATTTCAATTTTCTGATTCATCTTTTAAACCTATACTTCTTTTTATATTTTTAATTTCTAAATAACATCATGCCTTTACCCTCATTAACTATTTTGGAGTCTTTTATCACCTGAAATCCATTTACAAAAACATGCTCTATCTTACCCTTTAACTTTTTCCCTAAATATGGTGTTTGTTTATGCCTATGTTGTATGGAAGACTCTGTAATAGTAATATCTTGGGTATCATTCAAAACTGTTATATCTGCATCGAACCCTTTTTTTAACAGCCCTTTTTTATGGTCTAACCCTAAAAAACTTGCAGGATTTTTTGTTAATAAGGGTATTAATTTTTCAAGGGGTAATCCTCTTTTTTGTCCTTCAGTATATAAAATGGGCAATGTAAATTGTAGTCCAGAAATACCTCCCCATGCTTTAAAAAAGTCGCCTGATTCTAACTGTTTTTGATTTGGTGGCGCGGGAGAATGATCGGATGCTAAAAAATTAAATCCGTCATTTAAAAAATAATCCCATAATAAATCATTGTTTTGCTTTTCGCGTATGGGTGGAGCACATTTATAAATAGGTGCTGCATCCGGAATTTCTTCGGCATTAAAAAACAGATAATGCGGACAAGTTTCAACAGTTAATTTAGTGGTCTCTTTTTTTCGTTGACTAATTTGTTGAATTCCATTTGAAGCTGACAAATGCACTATATGAACTCTTATATCAAACTTTTGTTGAATACCTATGGCTAGCTCAATAGCATTGGTTTCCCAACGTTGCGGTCTAGAACATAAATATTCTTTGTAACTTTTAGGATTGTTAACCTCTGGAATATTTGCATCACTTAACTCGCAATGCAAGAGCAATGGCACGTCATACTTTTTTAAAATTGGTGCAATCGTTTCTAAATGCTCTCTGGTTACATTTGGAAATTCATCTATTCCTGAGTGTGTCAAAAACCCTTTGATACCAAAAACACCTTCATTTATCAAATACTCGATGCTGTTTATATTTGATGGAATTACGCCTCCATAAAATCCGCAATTAACATGTAGCTTATTAAACGCTACTTTTTGTTTTAATTTAAAAGCATCAACAGTAGTTGTTACAGGGCTTGCATTTAAAGGCATCTCTATAAGTGTTGTAACACCTCCTAGAGCTGCCGCTTTAGTTGCTGTATCAAACCCTTCCCAATGCTCCCGACCTGGTTCGTTAATATGCACATGGGCATCTATTATACCGGGTATGACAATTAGATTATTATAATCTAAAAAAGAAACATCAGCTAATGGGTAACGCCCTTTAAAAATATCATGAATTTTTTCATTTTTAATATACAGTGTTGCCTCAATGAACTTGCCATCGATAAAACATAACTTACTATATATTAAAAATTCAGTCATTCAATTATTTGCTGTACAAACTCATTAAAACTTTTTCTGGGGTCATTGGTGCATGAAACTTCAATTCATAATTAGAGTTAAAGGATTTTATAGCATTTTGAATGGCAAAGTAAGCGCCAATGCCATACATTAACGGCGGCTCACCAACGGCCTTCGATTTTAAGACAGCCATGTCGTTCCCTTTAGTTTCAAGTGGAATAATGTCTACATGCCTTGGTACTGAAAAAACATCTGGCACTTTATAAGTAGAAAGCGCATTTGATAGTAAGCGACCTTCTTTATTATAGGCAATCTCTTCCATAGTCATCCAACCTATACCTTGAACTAAAGCGCCTTCGACTTGACCTAAGTCAATACCTTTACTCATACTTTTTCCGTAGTCATGTACAATTTTAACATCATCAAAAACATAAGTCCCACGAAGGCAATCAACCGTTGTTGAAATAATAGCAGTACCATATACATGATAAGCAAATGGGTGTCCTTTTTCTTTTGTTTTATCAAAATGGATTACTGGTGTGGCGTAATGTGCATTCTCGGTTAATGCCACACGCTTAAACATGGCTTTATTTATTAATTCTTTCCAACTTAACTCCGTTTTATTGTTATTTATGTAAACAAATTCATCCTTTAAAGCTATATCATCCTTTGACTCATTAAATTCTTCAGACACAATATCTTTAAGCCTGCTTAACAATGCATTGCATGCTTTTAAAAGTGCCTTTCCATTAAGGTCTGCTGTAGAACTAGCTGCCGAAGGAGATGTATTGGCAACCCGGGTTGTATTTGTTGTTTCTATTTTTATTTTTTTCACATCAATTGAAAACACTTTCGCTGCTATTTGAAGCATTTTTGTATTCACACCTTGCCCCATTTCAACAGCAGCCGTGCTTATACCTACACTGCCATCTTGATATATGTGAACCAAGGCTCGTGAATGGTTCATCATGGTATTTGTAAATGAAATACCAAAGGTTATTGGCATTAATGCCATACCTTTTTTAAAATTTTTATTTGATGCATTAAAATGGTTTATCTCTTCTTCTATACTATTTATGTCAAAAAGTGATTTTGCTGATTCCCAGGTATTTTTAGCTTCGACCTGAGTTGCTATTTGTCCATAAGAAAACGTGTCGTTTTCTTTAAACAAATTGGCCTCTTGAATTTTTCTAGCAGGCACTCCTATTTCCGAGGCAGCTTTAACTATAGCGGATTCTATGACATACATACCTTGTGGTCCACCAAAACCCCGAAAAGCAGTATTGGGAGGCAAATTTGTTTTACAGCTATGCACCGTTGATAAAACATTTGGAATAAAATAACTATTTGTGGCATGAAATAGAGTACGTTCAGCAATTGCAGGTGATAAATCTGCTGCAGCTCCTGAATTTTGTAAAAACTCAACCTTATAGGCCAATATTTTTAAATCTTTAGATAAGCCTATTTTAAATGTACTCTCATAGGGATGCCTTTTCCCTGTCATTCTTAAATCATCATGACGGTTTAATATCAATTTAACCGATTGATTGAGGTGGAATGTTGCCAAAGCTGCCATGGTAGCCCAAGGGCTTGCTTGGTCTTCTTTTCCTCCGAAACCACCTCCTAAACGTGTCACATCAATCTCTATTTTATGCATAGGTAACCCTAAAACATTTGCTACTGTTTTTTGTACCGCTGTTGGCCCTTGGGTTGAAGAATTAATTTTTATGTTTCCATTTTCCAAGGGTTCAGCATAGGCTCCCTGGGCTTCTATATATAAATGCTCTTGTCCGTTTGAATATGTTTCTCCTTCAAAAACATAATCACAATATTTCATAGCTTCGGCTGTATTCCCTAAGCTAAATGACCTAGGTGCATTAATGAAGCTTTTTTTCTCCTTAGCTTCTTTGGCCGTTGTAATGACAGGGAGTTCTTCAATGTCTATTTCAATTAAACAACGTGCTTGTCGTGCAATAAATTCAGATTCCGCAACAATTAGTGCAATTGGCATACCCCAGAAATGAATTTCTTGTTCGGCAAACAAAGGTTCATCTGGAAAAATACCTCCTATTTGATTTTCTCCGGGTATATCTTTATATGTAAAAATTCTTTCAACGCCTTCTAAAGCTTCTGCCTTTGAATAATTAATACTTTTTATTTTTCCATGGGCTTTTGGTGCATCAAAAACTACTGCATAAAATGTACCTTCTTTTATATTAATATCATCTACATATAGTGACTCACCACGAACGTGTGTATATGAATCAATGTTCTTTACGCTTTTCTTAAGAGCTTTTTTTACAGAATTTTTCTTTAATTCTAACTCATTATGTGATTTGTTTTTAGACATATTGAATAAAATTATTTAGTGTGAAAAGATCTGGAAACAACTCAATAAAATGTGCATAAAATAATTGGCGAGCTAACAAGCGTTTGTAATCATTAGATCCGCGAACATCGCTTATTGGAGCTATCTCTTTTTGCATCACTTCATTGGCCTCTATAATTAATTTGGTATTTAAGTTTTTACCTTTTAAAAATGCAGATGTTTTATGTAAGTATTTTGGAATTGCTGCAACACCTCCAAGTGATACATGAGCTTCTATTATTTTACCATCTTCTATAATTATATGTATCGCAGAATTAACACTTGCAATATCTAAATGTGTGCGTTTGCATACTTTCTCGAAATTGAAAAATGAATTTTTAGCAGGCAACTTAAAACGAATGTTTTTTATTAGCTCTCCACCTTTTAAATCATAAGTTTTATAGCTTTTATAAAATTCTTTAAGCGGTAGAACTCTTTCTTTCTCCTTTTTATCAATAATGGTGATCTCACTATTTAGGGCTAAAAAGAAAATAGTCATATCTCCAATAGGTGACGCATTTACTATATTCCCTCCAAAAGAAGCCATATTGCGTATTTGCTCTGATGAAACTAGTTTAAGGTGTTGTTTTAAATTAGGGAAATATAAATTTAACTTTTGATGATTCCATAAATCGGAAACTGTTGTATTGGATCCAATTGTGCAAGTTTCGTTATTGATAGTTATCCCTTTTAAAGGGTTACTACCTGAAATAAGATGTACTTTACCATCTATTAAATTATCTGCTTGCTGTACATATAAATCTGTACCTCCAGATATGAATGTTGTCCCTTTTTGTACTAATGCCTTCTTTTTTAAATCTAATAACTTATTAGGGATGTCTTTAAAGTATTCTGGAATAAAATTATTTTCAATAAGCCAGTTTATAGACATAGAACCCTTATTGAAATTTAATTTTTGACATATATTTGTTGTTGCTTTTTCAATAGATTTATAACCTGTACATCTGCAAATATTTCCGCTAATAGCATTTAAGGCATTGTTCTGATTTTTTTCGATATCGGAAAGTGAAAATCCTGTTAGTGATACTACAAAACCAGGTGTACAAAATCCACATTGTGTAGCATAATTGTCCTTCATAGCTTGCTGAGCAATTGTTAGACTTTGGGTTAAATTAGTACCTTCAACCGTTACAATATGCTTTCCATGAGCATTGCCTAAAGGGGAAATACAAGAGGTTATACTTTTATATGCAACCGTTCTATCTTTCTTTAAGGTGCCTACTAAAACAGTACAGGCACCACAATCTCCTTCCCTACAACCAATCTTGGTTCCTGTTAGCCGTTGCTTATATCTTACAAAATCCAACAAAGTCATCCCATTATTCAAATGGGTTTTTATAACTTTATTATTGAGTATGAATTCAATCATTGATTATTTTTTACTAGTCCTTTCTTTATCAAACATTCTTTAATGGAAATTCACTTTATATTAATCTTTACTTAATTGAATTCATTTTCATATAAAATGCTAAATTTATATTTATATCCTATGCAAGTACATATTTCAGCACAACATTCACTGTTTTAGCAAAAAACACGTAATAAATTCATTTCACCATAAAGCTTAATATGAAATTAGTTTAGACCGTCTAATAGAGTCTTTCTGTTTAGAAGTCCAATTATAAGTTCCCTTGTATACACCACGCCCCTCCCAATCACCATACATGGGATTGGGCAACACAATAAACTTCTTCCCAAATTGAGTTTTTAAACTATCGGTGTGTTGATTTCTTGTAGAAGTTGAATTTACCTCGAAGACTTCTAAAAAGTCAGATAAATTATCCCCTAACAGCATAATTACATTATGCGTTTCTTGAACTTTTTTACGACGAGACCCTTTTTCACCAGAGTCGGTTTTTAACAGTACATGTTCTCTATCTGCATTTGGAAAACCTACCTTTTCAAGGTTTTTAATTGTCTCTCCTAACTGACTTTCATATCTATTTGAAATGTAAAACACTTCTACGCCTCTACTATGTGCATAAGTAAAAAATTCACAGGCTCCCGGTATAGATTTAGCCTCAATTAATTTGCCCCACTCTGCCCACCTTTCTTTACTAAACTCTTCCTTTAATTCAATTAATTTCCCCAAAAAAGGACTGTTATTTAAAACTGTCTCATCAATATCTGTTATAATTGCTAATGGTTTTTGAAAACCATCACCCTTTTTAGAGGTAAAATCATCTAACTGTAATTTAGCCAGATTATATGCTTGATAGGTAAGTGCCCTATATTCACTGGAAATTTGTTGCCATAAAACAGATTGAACTGTATGTTCTTGAATTGGAATATTTATATTATCAATTGTACTACTTAAAACACTATTCCCTTTTGATTGGGTTACACTACAATTAAAAAACATTAAAAAACATATAGCAATTAGTATTAAGAATTTGTACTTAGTATTTCTTTTTAAGAACTTATATCTCATGCTTTTTCTTTTAAGATTCTTTTCATTTTTAATTTTTTGTTTCTAAATACCAACCTTCTAAGGCCGTCCCCAAAGTTCTTTGAAAACTAGATTTGTTTACAACATACTTTCCTGAGGTCAATTTTTGAGGTATAACTCCAAATTCAGCTTTATTTGTCTTTTCATCTAATTTCCTAATTAACATCATATAGGGCCCTTCCCAATTGGCCCAAACCAGTTTATATTCCATATAGATATTTATACCATCGTATTTACTTTTTTTAAACAATTTTGTCCCTATTGGAAATTCCATTTCATTATCAACAACAGCCAATGGTTTCAAAATAGTTCTCATTCTATTTTTTTTAGTTATTTCCTTTATTATAATCGGCTAAAAACTGCGCTAAACCATTATCTGTTAGTGGGTGTTTTAACAAACCCTTTATTGATGATAATGGTCCGGTCATTACATCCGACCCTATTTTTGCACAGTTTACCACATGCATAGTATGTCTTACGGAAGCAGATAGAATTTGTGTTTCAAAACTGTAATTATCAAAAACCTGTTTTATTTCTGAAATAAGGTGTAAACCATCGGTTGAAACATCATCCAGTCTTCCTAAAAAAGGAGATACATACGCTGCTCCTGCCTTTGCAGCTAACAATGCCTGACCTGAAGAAAACACAAGTGTAACATTTGTTTTAATGCCTTTGCCTGAAAAATATTTGCATGCCTTTATACCTTCGGCAATCATGGGTAGTTTAACTACAATTTGAGGGTGTAAAGCTGCTAAAGCTTCTCCTTCCATAATCATTCCATCAAAATCTGTGGCAATTACTTCTGCTGAAACATCACCATCAACAATCTCACAAATTGCTTTGTAATGATTGATAATGTTCTTTTCTCCTGTAATGCCTTCTTTTGCCATTAAGGATGGATTTGTAGTAACACCATCTAAAACCCCTAATTCCTGGGCTTCTTTAATTTCACCTAAATTTGCTGTATCTATAAAAAATTTCATCTTTTTGTTTATATTCCTTTAACTGTTTTAATTAGTTTTTCTGTTTTTAAAAAGCTTCCATAATTAATAGATATGGTAACTACTATAAAATAATTCACTAAGATTATAGGCACGAACTTTATAAAAACACCATAAGTACCAAGCAATGCTGCTCTAATAAAATTTACAATTCTTAGCTTTACTATAGACTCCATGGTAATACTTATCACAATCAATATTGAAGCGATATACCCTAATATTTCAACCCAATTCAATTCTTTCGCTCTCTTTATATTTTAATAATTAAATGTAATACCAGATTAATAATAGCAATTACTGCAGAAGCGATATAGCCCAATATTTCAATCCAGTTTAATTCTTTCATCTCTTTATATTTTTATAGTTAAGCCAACTGCAATGCTAGATTAATCATCTCTTTAAATGAGTTTTGCCTATCACTGGCAGAAATGGCTTGCTTCTTCAATAAATGATCTGAAACCGTTAATATGGCCAATGCTTTTTTTTGTATTTAGCCGCAATGGAGTATAATGCAGCGGCTTCCATATCCACACCTAATACATTATAGGTCTTCCAGCTTAAAAATGGATCTGCTATATGACTCTCTCCATAGAAAAAATCGGATGTTAAAATAGATCCTGTATGGGCACTTAGCTTATTCTTTTCGGCTACTTCATAGGCTTTTTTTAATAATTCAAAATTTGCTGTCGGTGCAAAATCTTTTCCATTAAATCGAAATTTATTCATCCCCGAATCTGTACAAGCACTCATTGCCAGCACTATATCCATGATGTTTACATGTTCCTGAATTGAACCACATGAGCCTATTCTTACCAATTTCTCCACGCCATACTCCTCTATTAGCTCTGTAGCATAAATTGATATTGATGGCATCCCCATTCCTGTTCCTTGTACACTAATTCTCTTTCCATTGAAAAAACCCGTATACCCCAACATCCCTCTAACCTCATTGTAACATTTTGCATCCGTTAAAAATGTTTCTGCAATTAATTTTGCGCGTCGCGGATCTCCGGGTAACAAAATAAAGTCTGCTATACCTCCTTTCCTGGCATTATTATGTACACTCATACTCTTGTTTTATATTATTTTTAAAATAATCTAATATTTCCTCCACATCATTCTTTCTTACTTTATAGTTCCTTTACAAATAGATTATCACTTTTTTCCTCGAAGCCTATTTTTTTTAAATATTTAATATGCTTTGATGCACTACTTTTTGAAACTACTTTTTTGTATCCTTCTTTTATAAAACGTTCCTTTAACCGATGGTACACATATTTACCATTTTTATGATCACGATATTCTGGTATAACATAATCAAGCCCAACATTTAAGGTGTTTTCATTTTCTCGGTGCGCCAAAAACAATCCCGTTACAGCCATATTTCTCAATACAAAAAAACTTACCGTATTCATTTTCGGCTTATAAACAAAGTCTGGGAAAAATTTTTGAATCTCATCTTGATGATAATTAATAAACTTCAATAGATATTTATTATCTCCTCTTATTTCAAGTGTGTCAAAAAGATGGCTTTTAGTATATATTCTAAAAAGAAAGTAAATATCTACAGAAACAATAAACCCATTTAAAACAAAAACAGGCAAAGCGTTAATCAGTAATCCATAAATAGCAAAGGTTCCTGCTCCTATTAGATTAATCCATCTAAATTTCACAATAGAATTCATCATCATAGATACTGCTATAACCCCTGAGGCTATGTATCCAATCCAACCTAATATGTCTATTTCCATAATATTGTTCTTTTACAGTCGTGTTTTAATCTTATCTTTTGTTATTATATGCTGACATGTACTTTAGAATTTCTTTAGATACCTTTTCTCCAGTAAAACCAAACTTTTCATCAAGAATAGGTGCAGGCGCAGAATACCCAAAATGTTCTAACCCGAACACCTTCCCTTTATCTCCAACTAAACCTTCAAGGTTAACGGGTAGCCCAGCGGTAAGCCCAAAACAAGGTAGATGTAAAGGGAGGATACTAGCTTGATATTCTCCAGACTGATTTCTAAACAAACCTTCAGAAATGATTGAAGCCACATTAACTTGTATCTCTTCTGAGGTTTCTAATAGTGTTGCTGCTTCCAAAAGCGTACTTACTTCTGATCCATTTGCAACTAAAGTTATATCTGGTTTTTCTGCCTTTTTAACTAAATACCCTCCTTTTTGTGCTGCTAAAGCTTCTTGATATCTCGGTTTGCATTGTACTGGTATATCTTTAATACCTTGTCTTGATAATATTAACCCTGTTGGTGTTTTTTTGTTTTCTAAAGCTATTTTCCATGCAATACTTGTTTCTACAGAATCTGCTGGACGTAAGGCTAAGAAACTATTCCCTCCTTTGTGATTTTTCAATTTTTCTAATAACCGAATTTGTGCTTCTTGTTCAATAGGTTGATGCGTTGGACCATCTTCACCTACCCTAAAAGCATCGTGTGTCCAAACATACTTAACCGGTAATTCCTGAATAGCACTTAAACGAATAGCTGGTTTCATATAATCTGAAAACACAAAAAAGGTAGCTACTACTGGTATAACACCTCCATGAAGAGCTATACCATTGGCAATACATGCCATAGTTAACTCCGCCACACCTGCTTGTAAAAAAGAACCACTAAAATCACCTTTTTTAAGTGCATGGGTTTTCTTTAAGAATCCGTCAGTTTTATCGCTATTTGATAAATCGGCTGAAGACACAATTATATTTTCAACATGTTCTGCTAAATAGCCTAGTACTCCTGATGAAGCGACTCTTGTTGCTAATCCAACTTTGTGTTCAATAGATTCAAAATCTAATTCTGGAAGTTCTCCCGATAAAAAGAAATTTAATTTATTTGAAAGCACTTTGTTGTTACTTCTCCAAGCTTGAATTTCTGCTTTCTTTTTTACTGCTTGTGCTACTTTCCTCTTAAGTATATCTTTATAAAATATATTGACATCTTCATAAATATCAAACGGACTATCAGGGTTAGCTCCTAAATTCAATAAGGTTTTTTCATAATCTGCTCCTGTTGCGCCTATGGGTTGTCCGTGTAATTCACAATAGCCTTCAAATATATTTCCATTAGCTGTAACACAACCTTTACCCATAATGGTTTTTCCTATGATTAATGTTGGCTTCTCTTTTTCATTATTAGCATCGGTTAATGCCTTTCTTATTTCATCATGATTATGCCCATCAATAGTCAATACTTTCCACCCCCATGATTCATATTTCATAGCTGTATCTTCGGTAGTTACTTCGTCCGTTGAAGTTGATAATTGAATATCATTTGAATCGAAAAACATAATAAAGTTATTCAATCCTAAATGGCCTGCAATTCTTCCTGCACCTTGTGATATTTCTTCCTGAACACCTCCATCTGATATAAATCCATAAATTTTATGATTCATCCAATCTCCAAAACGAGCTTGCAAAAACTTGGCCGCAATAGCTGCTCCTACTCCCATAGTATGTCCTTGACCTAATGGTCCAGATGTATTTTCTATACCTCTTTTAACATCTACTTCTGGGTGTCCCGGTGTAACTGACCCCCACTTTCTAAAGTTTTCTAAATCTTCTTTAGTATAATTTCCTAAAAGGTAGTATTGTGCATACATCAGTGTTGATAAATGGCCTGCATCCATAAAGAATCTATCTCTAAACGGCCACTCCATATCAGTTGGGTCATAATTAAAGAACTCTGAGTATAATATGTGCATAAAATCTGCACCGCCCATGGGGCCTCCAGGATGGCCTGAATTTGCCTTTTCTACCATAGCTACTGCTAATGTTCTTATATTATCTGCCGCAATCTGGTCTATTTCTTTACCCATTGTTTTCATGTGTATATATATTGATTGAAATATTTTTAACTACTCATCAAAAGCAGTTTTATTTAAGCGATTAAGTTTCTTTAGAACTATGTCTATACTTAAAAAACACTATAAAGACCAAGGCTATAACCAGTACATATCCAGCAAAAACAAACCAGATTGTAGGCCAATTTTTCACACTATTCTCTGTAAAAAAGTCCACGACACATCCACTGGCATAAGCTCCAATAATGGGTCCTAACCCTCCAGTGGTTAAAGCAAACAAACCTTGCACACTTGACCGCACACTTTCTGGGGTTTCTTCTTCAACATACAACGACCCTGAAATATTAAAGAAATCAAATGCCATTCCATAGATTATCATAGAAGCTATCAAGAATCCTAACCCAATACCTTCTGGATTCCCTACACCAAAGAAACCAAACCTGAAGACCCAAGCAATCATACTAATTAAAGCCACTATTTTAATTCCGAATTTTTTATAGAAAAAAGGAATAGCCAATATAAATACAGTCTCTGAAATTTGAGACAAGGACAATAAGAATACCGAATGTCTTACTGCAAAAGAATCTGGATAATTTATAGCAAAGTCATTTAAAAAAGTGATGATGTTTTAGTAATCATTTAATTTATTCTCCTAATGGATCACCAAAATAGCTCTCTTTAAACAGATCTCTGAACGTTTCTTTTTACGATGTTTCAAACATAAACTGAAGTTTCGTCTGATTTGCTTCTTGATTTTCTGGTAAATAAAATCACAGTGAAGGTGCTTTTTGTTTTCATTTTAAATGACTTTTTGTTAAACAATAATTTGTAAAGACGAAAGTCAAATCATGTCTTAAAAGCTCTTTAAAGTTAGTACATTTTTAGCGAACAATTGCACACCGATTTGCACACCTTTTTAATGAGAATAGATGTTTTTATTTGGAATCAAATAAAATGCATAAAAACAAAAAACACTGATAATCACACAATTAACAGTGTTTTGCTTTAACCTATTACTAGGTTCGTCGGGGTGGCAGGATTCGAACCTGCGACCTCCGCGTCCCAAACGCGGCGCGATAACCGGGCTACGCTACACCCCGAAATGGTTATCTAAAATTGCGGAGAGACCGGGATTCGAACCCGGGCAACACTTACGCGTTGACAGATTAGCAATCTGCTCCATTACCACTCTGGCACCTCTCCTAAATTATATTAAGAACTTGTGCAATAAAATTGCGGTTGCAAATGTAACTCAAACACAACAAGAACGCAACTATTTTAATTGTTTTTTTATAATTTTTATTCAGGATATTCTATTCTCAAATGATAAATATTTGCAAGCTTGTGCTTTAGCACTTTTTTAATAGATTGAATTTCCTTAAAAGTAATATTAGCATTTAAAAATTGTCCCTCTTCTATCTGTTTATTTATAATATTTTCAACAAATGCCTCAATTTTTGAAGATGTAGGCTCCTTTAAACTTTTTGAAGCTGCTTCAATACTATCACACATCATCAAAATAGCTGTTTCTTTACTAAATGGTTTAGGTCCCGGGTAACTAAAATCATGCTTATCAATGTCTAATTCAGGGTAAGCCTTTTGCTCTTTCATATAAAAATAATAAACCACACTTGTTCCATGATGTGTCCGTATAAAATCAATGACTCTATCCGGTAAATTATTTTTCCGGGCTATCTCAATACCGTTAATAACGTGAGCTGTTATAATTTGTGCACTTTCCTTTGAAGATAGTTCATCATGAGGGTTTATACCTGTAGATTGATTTTCAGTATAATATGTTGGATTTTTCATCTTACCAATATCATGATATAATGCTCCTACTCTAACCAGCATAGAATTAGCTCCTATTTCATTTGCAGAAGCTTCGGCCAGATTAGCAACATTAAGAGAATGGTGAAAAGTACCCGGTGCTTTGTTAGCCAACTCCTTAAGCAGTTTTGTATTGGTATCTGATAGCTCTAAAAGCGAAACATCTGAAACTAACCCAAAAAGTTTTTCATAAATGTAAATTAAAGGTTGTACAAATAATGTGGCAAGTCCGCATAAAATAAACCAGATAAACGTTTCCCACTTTAATGTTTCTACACTTCCTTCATGAATTACAAAAAAGGCAAAATATGCTATAATATAAATAAGTGTAATCTGCCCTACCGAAATAAACAAATTAGCTCGTTTATACAACTCTGAAACCGTAAGAATAGTTACAATACCAGCTATAATTTGTAAAAACATATATTCATAGCTATTGGGAACTATAAAACCCAGTAATAACACGGTGAGAACATGAGAAAAAAGCCCTAGTCTGGCATCAAAAAAGGCCTTAAACACCAAGGGCAAAACACATATTGGTATAATATAAATGTACTTAGAATTATAGTTAACCACTAAAGTTGTAATAAAAATAAAAAGTGAAATATTAAAAAAGATAAAAGTCACTTTGGTATTATCTTCAAATACTTTCACTCTATATTTTCTTAAAAACAGAAGCAACATTAAAAGCGCTAATGCCACTAATAAGGTGTAAGCAAATAATACCCAATTATAGTTTGCCTTGTTCCAGACCTGAGATTCATATTCTGACTGTAAAGATTTAAGAATTTGATATTTATCCCCTTCTACAACCTCGCCTTTTGAAACTATTAATGTTTCTCTGGCAACACTTCCCCGCGTATATGAAATCTTATCCAGATCATCCTGTAAAACCTTATCTGTAAACTGTTTATTGAATGCTATATTAGGCTCAATCAAGTCAAAAAACAAGGCTACAAACTCAGTTTTATACTCAGTAATATTGTAGATTTTTAAAACCCTATCAATTAGGGTGGTTATATGGTCTTGGGGTATTAAATTTGAAAAAACACCATCTAATTTCTTTTCCCTCCCATCAAGTATGACTATGCTTCTATCATCATTAAAGTCATAACTTTCACTTAAAACACCGTAAGTATAAAGTTCTCTAATAATATCTGTTCCAGATCTGTGCAACGTATTTAAAGTGGCTCTTGGAAGTGAGTCTGAAAATTGAACTTGAAACTGTGATTCAAAATCTGTGACCACTTTATCCTGTACAGTGTTATCGAGATCAAAATACAAGATAGCTCCATTTGTAAGCACTTCTTCCTCTTTTGCAATTTCAGATTCGGTTTTCTTTATTGCAAAATCAAAAGGGGCATATAAGTTTTCAGATTGCCAGGGCTTTCCTTTTTCAAAATTGTACTTAAACTTTCCGCTTTTAGGAAACAAGTATACAATCAAAAAAGTTGTAAATACAAATAGCAAACCTTTATAAATCAAGGAATGATTTCTATATAATTTGTTTATGAAGTCTTTCATATTGGAATCAAATGTAATAAAATTATAAGCTTTTACCATTTTTTATAATGGTAGAATCAATCAAATTTTTATTAAAAAATCGTTATTTTCGCAAGTACTAAACTTAAACATTAGATTGATGAGTAAAGAAGTGGTTATTGTTTCAGCAGCAAGAACCCCAATAGGTAGTTTTTTGGGAGCCTTATCAACAATTCCAGCGCCACAATTAGGAGCTATTGCTATAAAAGGTGCTTTAAATAAAATAAATTTAAAACCGGAATTAGTTGAAGAAGTTTTAATGGGCAACGTTGTACAAGCCGGTACAGGCCAGGCACCTGCCAGACAAGCTGCTATTTATGCCGGTATACCTAATACGGTACCTTGCACAACAGTGAACAAAGTTTGTGCTTCAGGTATGAAAGCGGTTATGCAGGCTGCTCAATCTATTGCTTTGGGAGATGCTAGTATCATTGTTGCCGGTGGTATGGAAAACATGAGTTTAATTCCACATTATTATCACGCGCGCTCTACCACTAAATTTGGACCTGCCAAAATGGAAGATGGTATGCAAAAAGATGGCCTGGTAGATGCTTATGATCAAAATGCAATGGGGGTTTGTGCTGATGCTTGTGCCAATAAATATGAGTTTTCAAGAGAAGATCAAGATGCTTATGCCATCCAGTCTTATAGTCGATCAGCCACTGCATGGGAAGCTGGGAAATTCAATACGGAAGTCGTTTCTGTTGAAGTACCACAACGCCGTGGTGAACCCATCGTTGTATCTAAAGATGAAGAGTACACTAATGTAAAAATGGAAAAGATTCCATCGTTAAGGCCTGCATTTACAAAAGATGGCACCGTAACTGCTGCTAACGCTTCAACCATTAATGACGGCGCCGGCGCTATGGTCTTAATGAGTAAGGAAAAAGCTAACGAATTAGGATTGCAACCTTTAGCAACTATTAAAAGTTATGCTGATGCTGCTCATGAGCCAGAATGGTTTACTACAGCTCCGGCTAAAGCACTGCCTAAAGCTTTGGACAAAGCCGGAATTTCAATTAATGATGTTGATTTTTTTGAACTTAACGAAGCCTTTTCAATTGTTGGATTGGCCAATATAAAACTATTGGGATTGAAAGACTCCAATGTAAATGTAAATGGTGGGGCCGTATCTTTAGGTCATCCATTAGGGTGTTCCGGTGTAAGGATTATCATTACATTGCTTAATGTTTTAGAACAAAATAATGCAAAAATTGGTGCAGCAGCCATATGCAATGGTGGCGGTGGAGCATCAGCAATTATTATAGAACGTACATAAGCTTATTTAATGCAATACGGTATTTGTAACTTAAGCATTGTTCCTCTAAGAAATGAACCTTCTGACACAAGTGAATTGGTTTCTCAAGTGCTATATGGCGAAATTTTTAAAATTTTAGAACAGCGCAAAAACTGGAGTAGGATCAGACTTGCTTTTGATAAATATGAAGGTTGGGTAGACAATAAACAATACGTTGAAATTACAGAAGAACAGTACAAATCACTTAACGGAAAAGCACCTAAACTTTCTACAGATCTGGTGGAGTTTATTGAAGATGAAAACAAACAACTTTTTCCTATTTCAATGGGGGTTACTTTAAATGGACTTTCTCTTTTAAATCATACCTATGACGGTCATTCTATTAGTAATAAAAATGACAAATCAAATATTATCCAAACAGCATTTTTGTACCTAAATACACCGTATTTATGGGGCGGTAAAACACCTTTTGGAATAGATTGTTCCGGTTTTACACAAATGGTATATAAACTTAACGGATATAAGCTGTTAAGGGATGCTTCACAGCAAGCTACCCAAGGTGAAGCTCTTAGTTTTATTGAAGAGAGCGAACCTGGGGACCTGGCATTTTTTGATAACAGCGAAGGCCTGATTGTTCATGTGGGAATCATTATGAAAGATAATTATATTATACATGCTCATGGCAAGGTAAGAATTGACAGGTTAGATCATTCAGGCATCTATAATGTGGATAAAAAAACGCATACACACAAGCTCCGCGTAATTAAAAAAGTAATATAAAAAAACCGCTTAAAAGCGGTTTTTTTATATTACTTATGTGGATTATAATATTATTGAGCGCCTTCTATAGCTTCAACTTTATCCTTTAAACTCTTATATTTATCCGTTTCGCCGAGTATACTGTAAATATTCATTAGCGTTTTAGCTGCATTAATATTTTCAGCATCCATATCTAATGCCTGAGACAAATAAGGTACTGCATCCTTATATAAGCTTTGTTTTTTTTCTTTTAATTCATCATAACGTTTATTATCAGCCTCTGATGTTCCTAAACCATTCATTTCTTCAAGAATAGGTTTCTCTTCTGATAAAATTAATGCTGCAATATTTATGTAGGCATTAATATATTTAGGGTCTAATTCAATGGCCTTTTGATAGTGCTGCTTGGCCTCCTCAGGGTGATCTGAATCTGTAGCTATAACTCCTAAATTGTATTGTAATTCAGGGTTGGTAGGATCCATTTCCGTTGCCTTTTGTAATAATGCTTTAAATTCTTCTGTATTGCCCATTTCATAATGAACATTGGCCTCTGATAAAACTAAGTTAACATCATTAGGGCTCTCTGCTCTTGCATCTTTCATTGCTGCTAAAGCCTTTTCATTATCCCCATTACTAACATAAATTAGTGCTACGTTTTTTACTATTTCAGGCTTTTTAGATTCAGTTAATTTCTCCGTTGGTTTTACGTGAGTTTTTGTTTTTATTGATATATCGCGTAATTCTTTGCTTTGAAACGGCTCTACTTCTTTAGTTTCCTTATTAACAGCAAAATATTGTTTTTCAATACCTGTATAGCCTAAAGTTTTAAGTTCTTCATATAACGCTAATGCTCTGTCATATTCCTTAACATTTACAGCTGTTGCAGCAGCATAGTATAAGAATATGGTATCTTTTTCATGAACTCTATATGCCTTTTCAAAGTACTTAGAAGATTGGGAATAATCACTTTTTTCATAAGCCTCATTACCGATCTTCAGCAATCCGTTTGAAATATCCTGTTTTAAGCTAGAAATTTCAGCCTTATAAGCGCCTTTTATATTTGATAAACTTTCTAGTGCTGCTTCAATATTTTCTAAAGAACCTTTGCCATTTGAATACAGTGCCTGAGCATTTAAATAATAGTATTTTGCTTTAAGCTTATCATCCATAGCTGACATCAAAGACTCTGCCTGACCTAATGCAGTCTTGGCTTCAGCAAAATTATTTGCCTTAATAGCTTTCTCTGCTGTTTTTAATTGCTTTTTTTGCGCAAATGAAAATGAACTCATTCCCATAGCCAAAGCAATAATAAATAGTTTCTTCATTGTAATAATATTTAATTTAATTTTCTGTGTTTTCGTTTTCTAAATTGTTATCAAGAGTTGTGCCACCTTCTGAGCCTTCAGTGGTTTCAATATCATCAACCTCATCTTCATCGTGCATAACCTTAGCCACAGCAGCAATAGAATCATTGCCTTTTAAGTTAATTAATTTAACACCCTGCGTTGCTCTCCCCATAACTCTTAAATCAGCGATAACCATTCTTATGGCAATACCTGATTTATTAATAATCATCAGATCATCATTATCTGTAACACTTTTAATGGCAACTAAATTACCTGTCTTATCAGTGATAGAAATTGTTTTAACACCTTTCCCTCCTCTGTTTGTAACTCTGTAAACTGGTTCTCCATCTTCCGGATCGTCAATATAAGTACGTTTACCATAACCGTTTTCAGATACTACAAGTACAGATTCTTCCTGAGGGTTTTCAATGGTAACCATGCCTATTACTTCGTCTTTATCATGCGCCAAAGTAATACCCCTAACACCGGAAGCTCCACGTCCCATTGGTCTTGTTTTTGCCTCTTCAAAACGAATAGCTTTACCAGACTTAAGTGCTAACATAACCTGGCTGTTACCAGTAGTTAATTTAGCCTCCAGCAATTCATCATTATCTTTAATAGTAATAGCGTTGATACCATTTGTACGAGGACGTGAATATTGCTCTAAACTGGTCTTTTTAACCTGACCATTTTTAGTTGCCATAATCACATAGTGACTATTTATATAATCTTCATCTTTTAAGTCCTGAGTACAAATAAAGGCCATCACCTTATCATCCTGCTCAATATTTATTAGGTTTTGAATAGCTCTTCCTTTTGAGGTCTTACTACCTTCAGGTATTTCATAAACACGCATCCAGAAACATTTTCCTTTTTGTGTAAAGAACAGCATATATTGATGGTTTGTTCCAACAAATAAATGTTCCAGGAAATCCTCATTTCTTGTTGTTGATGCTTTTTGACCAACACCTCCTCTATTCTGTGTTTTGTATTCTGAAAGAGAGGTGCGCTTAATATATCCTGCGTGAGAAATTGTAATAACTACCTTTTCATCAGGAATCATATCCTCAATACTTAAATCGCCTCCTGCATACTCAATAGTAGACCGGCGCTCATCACCATATTTATCTTTAATGGTTTCCAATTCTTCTTTAATGATATCCATTCTACGCTCTTTCTTATCAAGGATATCTTTTAAGTCTTCAATGGTTTTCATTAATTCTTCATACTCTACACGAAGTTTGTCCTGCTCTAAGCCTGTTAATTGACGCAAACGCATTTCAACGATGGCCTTTGCCTGAATTTCTGTAAGCTTAAAGCGTTCTATTAACTTAGTACGTGCTTCATCTGCATTTGCTGATGCTCTGATTAGAGCAATAACTTCATCAATATTATCTGAAGCAATTATTAAACCTTCTAAAATATGAGCTCTTTCTTCAGCTTTTCGTAATTCATATTTTGTTCGTCTAACAACAACTTCATGCCTATGCTCAACAAAATGATGTATTAAATCTTTTAAGTTTAGTAATTGAGGGCGACCATTTACAAGTGCAATATTATTCACACTAAAAGAAGATTGCAGTGCCGTATATTTAAATAACTTATTTAATACGATATTTGGAATGGCATCACGCTTTAAAACGTAAACAATACGCATACCATTTCTATCTGATTCATCTCTAATGGTAGAAATCCCATCTAGTTTTTTGTCGTTAACCAAGTCAGCAGTCTTCTTAATCATGTCTGCCTTATTTACTTGATATGGAATCTCTGTCACTACAATACACTCTCGCCCAGACACTTCTTCAATATTGGCATTTCCACGCATAACAATTCTGCCACGCCCGGTTTGAAAAGCCTCTTTAACACCATCATAACCATATATAGTACCTCCAGTAGGGAAATCTGGAGCTTTAACATGTTTGATCAATTCATCAACTTCAATGTCATTATTTTCAATATATGCTATAGTGCCGTTAACAACTTCAGTTAAATTATGAGGTGGCATATTGGTTGCCATACCTACAGCAATACCTGACGCCCCGTTAACTAAAAGTCCTGGAATTCTGGTTGGTAAAACTGTTGGTTCTTGAAGTGTGTCATCAAAATTCAATTTATGATCAACAGTTTCCTTTTCAATATCTGCCAACATGTCTTCAGATATTTTACGCATACGTGCTTCTGTATAACGCATTGCTGCAGGACTATCACCGTCAATTGAACCAAAATTTCCTTGTCCGTCTACAAGCATATAACGCAAGCTCCATTCTTGAGCCATACGTACCATGGCGTCATAAACAGAGGTATCACCATGTGGGTGATATTTACCTAAAACTTCTCCAACTATTCTTGCGGATTTTTTATGTGCTGAATTTGCTCTAACACCTAATTCATGCATCCCATAAAGTACACGTCTATGAACTGGTTTTAAACCATCTCTTACATCTGGTAAAGCACGTGACACAATGACTGACATTGAATAATCAATGTAAGCCGATTTCATCTCATCCTCAATATTAATAGGGATCAATTTTTCTCCTTCTGCCATAAATAATTTAATTTAATTTTATGTGTTTTTCAAAACATGCTAATATAATTATTTCATCAATCATAGTAAGATTATCAACGGTAAAATTTCGTGTAATTTATTAACAATTTTCACGACTTCTATAGTTAATAAGTATGGCATCAAAAATTTTGATTTTATAAAGTTTTTTTCGTCAATTAGCAATTTACAGACAATATTAAGGTACGGTTTTTGCCTTTAGTAAAATGTTTTATTATTTTTAATGCAGAAAGGATATAAAAATGGATGATAATTTTTCCCCAAGAGTAAAAGATGTTATTGCTTATAGTAAAGAAGAAGCATTACGTTTAGGCCATGATTTTATTGGCACTGAACATTTAATGCTTGGACTTTTGCGTGATGGTAACGGAAAGGCTATAAATATATTAAATGCCTTAGATATTGATTTGAATCACTTAAGGCGTAAAGTAGAAATACTAAGTCCCGCTAACCCTAATATTCAAGTCGCTTCTAACCAAAAAAAGAACCTGCACCTTACTAGACAAGCTGAGCGTGCTTTAAAAACTACATTTTTAGAAGCGAAACTATTTCAAAGTTCTTCTATAAATACTGCACATTTATTGTTATGTATTTTAAGAAATGAGAACGACCCCACTACCAAGCTTTTAAATAAGCTTAAAGTTGACTATGATAATGTTAAAGAACAATTTAAACTTATGATTACAAACGATAACGATTATATAGAACCAAAATCTGAATTTCAAGATGATGAGTCAACTCCCGAAGATGACTCATCAAAAGACAATATTTTTAACGCTCCTACTGGTAAAACCAATAAGAAGTCCAAAACGCCTGTTTTAGATAATTTTGGACGTGATTTAACCGCTTTAGCAGAAGAAGGCAAGTTAGACCCTGTTGTTGGCAGAGAAAAAGAAATACAGCGTGTTTCTCAGGTTTTAAGTAGAAGAAAGAAAAACAATCCGCTTTTAATAGGTGAACCAGGTGTAGGCAAATCGGCTATTGCTGAAGGTTTAGCGTTAAGGATTGTAAAACGAAAAGTATCCAGAATTCTTTTTAACAAGCGCGTTGTAACGCTTGATCTGGCGAGCTTAGTAGCTGGCACTAAATACCGCGGACAGTTTGAAGAACGCATGAAAGCCGTTATGAACGAACTGGAAAAAAACGATGACGTGATTTTATTTATTGATGAAATCCACACCATTGTTGGGGCAGGCGGCGCAACAGGGAGTTTAGACGCTTCTAACATGTTTAAACCAGCTTTGGCACGTGGTGAAATTCAATGCATTGGTGCTACTACTTTAGATGAATACAGGCAATATATTGAAAAAGATGGTGCATTGGAACGTCGTTTCCAAAAAGTCATTGTAGAGCCTACTTCTGTTGAAGAAACCATTGAAATTTTAAATAACATAAAAGGAAAATACGAAGAGCATCACAATGTTGATTATACTTCCGAAGCTATTGAAGCTTGTGTAAAATTAACTAATAGATATATGACCGAACGTTTTTTACCGGATAAAGCCATTGACGCTTTAGACGAAGCTGGGTCTCGTGTTCATATCACTAATATTGATGTTCCTAAACAAATCATAGAACTTGAAAAGCAATTAGAAGCCATTAAGGAAACTAAAAATGCTGTGGTTAGAAAACAAAAATACGAGGAAGCTGCTAAACTTAGAGATGACGAAAAACGTATTGAAAAAGAACTGGCTGTTGCTCAAGAAAAGTGGGAAGAAGATACTAAACAGCATCGCGAGATAGTGACTGAAGATAATGTTGCTGATGTAGTTTCTATGATGACTGGAGTTCCTGTTAATCGAATAGCACAAACCGAGATTAATAAATTGGCCGAATTACCCAACCTAATTAAAGGAAAAGTTATTGGCCAGGATGAGGCAGTTGCTAAAGTTGTTAAAGCCATTCAACGTAACAGAGCCGGCCTTAAAGACCCCAATAAACCCATTGGATCATTTATATTTTTAGGTCAAACAGGAGTTGGAAAAACACAATTAGCTAAAGTCTTATCCAGAGAGCTATTTGATAGTGAAGATTCACTGGTTAGAATAGACATGAGTGAATACATGGAGAAATTCGCCATATCCAGACTAATTGGTGCTCCTCCGGGATATGTTGGTTATGAAGAAGGTGGTCAGTTAACAGAAAAAGTAAGACGTAAACCTTATGCTGTAATCTTGTTAGATGAAATTGAAAAAGCACATCCGGATGTATTTAACATGTTGTTGCAAGTACTTGATGATGGTTATTTAACAGATAGTTTAGGTAGAAAGATTGATTTTAGAAATACCATTATCATTATGACATCAAATATTGGTGCCCGTAAGTTAAAAGATTTTGGTACCGGAATTGGTTTTGGAACAGCATCTCAAAAAGCTCAGGAAGATGCCAATGCAAGAAGTGTTATTGAAAATGCGCTTAAAAAATCATTTGCTCCTGAATTTTTAAATAGAATTGATGATGTTGTTGTATTTAATTCATTAGAAAAAGAAGATATCAATAAGATTATTGATATTGAATTGGAAAAGCTTTTGGCAAGAATAAAAACTTTAGGCTACAATCTTACATTAACAAAAGACGCTAAAGACTATATAGCTGAAAAAGGGTTTGATAAACAATACGGTGCCAGGCCCCTTAAAAGAGCTATTCAAAAGTATGTTGAAGATGCATTAGCTGAAGAAATTGTAGCATCACAACTACATGAAGGAGACAATATTACAATTGATATAGACAAAAAAACGGATGAATTAAAAATATCAATTGATAAAGCTGAAAAGCCCACTGAATCATAGAAAATCACAATTTTAAATATGTTAAAATCCTACAATCTAAATGAATGTAGGATTTTTTTTTTGAAAAACTGTAACAATAAAAAACTAATCCAATCTATACTATAAACAATTTGTTTTTTTGACGCTAGCCAATTTAAATACTGAGCAACTCATTACGCTTTGTAAATCTGAAAATCAATCTGCACAATTGGAGGTTTATAACAGATACTATAAAGCTATGTATAATACCGCTTTTAGGGTTGTAAAAAACAATTTTGAAGCTGAAGACATTATGCAAGATGCTTTTTTACAAGCCTTTACCAAGCTTGAAACATTAAAAGACATAAGCATCTTTGGGTCTTGGTTGAAACGAATTGTTATTAATAAAAGTATACATCATTACAACAAAAAAACTAAGAAAAATGAGGTTCCAATAGATGATATGCTTTATAAGATAGATGACAATTCAGAAAACATAAATAGTGATGATCATTTGAATCTAAAAGTAAAACAAGTACTAAGTTCAATGAAAATGCTAAAAGACAACTATAGAATAGTATTAACCTTAAATCTGGTTGAAGGTTATGACTATGAAGAGGTTAGTGAAATAATGGGCATTTCATATGCTAATAGCCGAACCATGATTTCCAGAGCTAAAGAAAGTTTAAGGCAAAAACTTCAAAGTGTTCTTGAATATTAAAAAAATACATGATGAGTAAGAGTAACATAGATGACATATTTAGAAATTTAGAAGACAAATTTGATGTTGAGACTCCTGATAATGGACATGAATTGCGTTTTTTAGAGAAACTTAACGCTCAGAATAATCCACCTCAGAAAATTATAAATTCTAAAACAAAATTCTGGAAACCATTTCTGGGTATTGCGGCTTCAATCACGCTTCTTATTTCAGTATTTATTGTTGGTCAACAGGAAGAAGATGCTTTAGATTTAGCCAGTGTATCTCCAAAAATGGCACAAACGCAAGATTTTTTTACCACTACAATTAATGACGAATTAAAAAAACTTCAGAAAGAATCAGCCCCGGAAGTACAAGCTTTAATTCAAGATGCACTAAAGCGTATTAAATATCTTGAAGATAATTATCAGAATTTAAAAATAGATTTGAGGGAAAGTGGTGAAGACAATAGAGTTATTTACGCCATGATTTCAAATTTCCAAAACAGAATAGACATCTTACAGAACACTCTAGAGCAAATCAATATAGTAAAACAGTTAAAAAATTCATCAAATATAATATCTGAAACAAATATTTAACCCGGCGTCAACAAACAAGATATTTGTAAAAATTAAAAACAATCAAAAACACAATCATATGAAACGAGCAATACATTTTAATATAATCATTGCATTTTTAATACTTCCGATTCTTATCTCTGCGTCAACCAAAACAGATTTCAAACACACTAAAACAAAGACTATTAATAAGGAATTCAATGTTAATAAAAATGCAACACTAAAAGTTAATAATAGCTATGGAAATATTGATATTATTACCTGGAATGAGAACCGCATTGTCTTTGAAATAACCGTTACAACTTCAGGGAACAATGAAGAAAAAACCATTGATAAACTACGAGAAATAGATGTAGCCTTTTCAGCTTCACCGGATCTGGTTTCGGCCGAGACTAAGTTTGGAAAAAATAAATCCGGGTCATGGTGGAATTGGGGCAGTAAGAATAAAATTAAAATGAAGGTCAATTATCTGATCAAAATCCCGGTTACCAATGCCGTAAACCTAAACAATAATTATGGGAACATCAATGTAGACAAATTGGAGGGCATGGCAAAAATAAACTGTGACTACGGGAAAATTGTTACAGGGGAATTATTGGCAGATAATAATGATCTGAATTTTGATTATGCTAAAGGTTGTTACTTTGAATATATAAAAAGCGGAAAAATAAATGCAGATTATAGTGATTTTACCATTTCAAAAACAAATAGTATAAATATAAATGCAGATTACACAAATTCTCATATAGAAACAGCTGAAAATGTAGCCTATAATTGTGACTATGGAACAGTTAAAATTGATAGAGTCAATACTATAAGCGGTAATGGGGATTATTTAACCCTAGTTATAGGAGATGTATATAAAAATGTTATGCTTAAAGCAGATTACGGTTCCATTAAGATAAAGAGAATGACTGAAAATGCTAAAAACCTCTCCATAAAATCAGACTATGTTGGAATAAAAATTGGGTTAGCGCCTAAGTATCATTTTAACTTTGATATAAAACTGGATTATGCTTCATTAAATAATGATACGGAACTCCATTTTACAAAAAAAATAGTTGATGGTTCTGATAAATATTATACAGGCTATTACGGAGATCAATCAGCGTCAAATAAAATTGAAATTTCTTCTGACTATGGAAATGTAACATTCTATAAAAATTAATCAATCTTTAAATAAAAACGAACATGAAAACATCAAAACAAATTACAGTTCTAATTTTAAGCCTAATGTTTGTATCAACCATACAAGCTCAATGGAAGAGTATAAAAGGCAATGGTAATATTGTAAAAATTGAACGAACCACTTCTGACTATGACGGCATTAAATGCGCAGGATTTATGGATTTCATCCTTGTTAAAGGTGAAGAAGGTAAAATATCTATTGAAGGTGATGAAAATCTGCTTGAATATATTGTTACGGAAGTAAAGAACAATAAACTAGTTGTAAAAACGAAAAACGGAAAAACCCTTAAACCCAGTAAAAGAAATGGTATAGTTATTACAATTCCTTTCCAGGACATTAACAGTGTTTCTTTATCTGGCTCCGGGGACTTGATTAACAAAGATCAAATTACTGCAACAAATTTTGGTGTAGCCCTAGCTGGTTCAGGAGATGTAATTATTGATTTAAGCGCTACCTCTGTTAAAGGTGCCGTTGCCGGATCCGGAGATATGACGCTAAAAGGTAGTACCAATAACTTAGAAGCAAAGGTTGCAGGTTCCGGAGATTTTCATGGTTTTGACCTGGATGCCAATCATACTGAGGTTTCTGTTGCCGGTTCCGGAGATGCCAAAGTAGTAAGTAAAAAAACATTAAAGGCCAGAGTTGCAGGTTCAGGAGATATTGCCTATCGTGGTAATCCTGAAGTGGACTCTAAAGTTTCTGGTTCAGGAAGTATTTCCAATAAATAATCAGTTAAATAATTTTGAAAAAAAGGGTGGTTGTACCACCCTTTTTTTATTCGGTTTTTGGCATCTTAAATAATAAAATTATACCCATTAAAAAGAATATAAAAAGAAACAAAATAGCATTTCTCATGGTGCCCGTTATCTGATCAATAGTAGCAAAAATGACCATTCCTATAACTATTCCTATCTTTTCAGCAACATCATAAAAACTAAAATAAGACGTGGTGTCTTCTGTTTCAGGTAAAAATTTAGAGTATGTTGATCTGGCTAAAGATTGAATACCTCCCATTATAAGCCCAACAACAGCAGCAGCAATATAAAACTGTATTGGAGTTTCCATAAAATAAGCATAAAAACACAATCCCATCCAAATACCATTGATATAAATTAATGTCTTTATGTTTCCAAATTTAGCAGACGCTTTAGACGTTAATGTAGCTCCTAAAACAGCCACCAGCTGAATAACTAAAATACTAACAATCAACCCGGTAGTCTTACTGGAATCACTCCCCCATGCTATTTCTTCCTCTCCAAAATATACCGCTACCAGCATAATGGTTTGTACTGCCATACTAAATACAAAAAAAGCATATAGATAACGTTTTAATCTTAAATTTTTCTGTAAATCCTGCCACACTAAACGCAATTCTTTAAATCCATTAAAAACTACGGCTTTTGTTACTTTATGTCCTGTTGATGCCCCTTTAGGCAAAAAGTAAAACGAATACTGACTAAATAAGGCCCACCAAATACCAACTGTAATAAATGAATAACGCATCATCTGCATTTTAGATTCTCCATCAGCCTGGCTCATAACCATAACCAGATTTACTATCAATAATATAACACTCCCTATATACCCTAGTGAAAAGCCTTTAGCACTTATGCTATCCTGCTGTTCAGGAAATGCGATATCCGGCAAATAGGAATTATAGAATACCAAACTTCCCCAATACCCAATTAATCCCATAAAATAGAAGAGTAAACTTAAATGAATCTGCTCCAAGTTAAACCAGTATAACCCAATACAACCGGCACTACCAACATAACAAAAGAATTTTAAAAAGTTCTTTTTATTTCCAACATAATCTGCAATACCGGAAAGCAATGGAGATATAAATGACACAACCAAAAACGTAAAAGCCGTTACAAAAGTTATAAGTGCTGTACTTTTAAATTCAAGTCCAAAAGCACTAACTGTTTTTATTTCCGATAGAAATAAAGCTGAGTAAAATATTGGAAATATGGATGATGCAATGGTTAATGTATAAACGGAATTTGCCCAATCATAAAAAGCCCAGGCATTTAGGAGTTTTTTACTTCCTTTTTCAAGTTCTATCATATAAAAAAAGCTACCCTTTTATGAGCAGCTTCTAAAGTAATCAAATATTTTTATTTGAACACTAATTAATTCTATTCTCTAAACTGAGTAACTCCAAATTTTTTAGCTTCTTCAACAGCAGTAGGAGCCAATGCCGTTAAATTTGCTATACGGGAGTCGTTAGATGGATGCGTACTTAATATTTCCGGTGGAGCCTCTCCACTTCCGCTATTAGCTTTCATACGTTTCCAAAGCTCTGCTGCTTCACTAGGGTTATACCCTGCAATAGCCATAAGGTATAAACCTATTTTATCAGCTTCTGTTTCGTGGTTTCTGCTAAATGGGAGCATAACTCCAACTTGCGAACCAACGCCGTAATACTGATTAAAAGCGTCTCTTGCTTTGTCATCCTGAATGGCAATATTCCCTGCTACAGCCCCAAATTGCTGTAACATACCGGCGCTCATACGCTGTTGTCCATGATTGGCTAAAGCGTGTGCCACTTCATGTCCCATTATGGCAGCAACACCGGTTTCGCTTTTTGCTATCGGCAAAATACCCGTATAAAAAACAATCTTACCACCAGGCATACACCAGGCATTCACGGTTTTATCATCAACCAAATTATATTCCCATTTATAATCGTTCAAATAGCCATGGTAGCCATTTGCCGTTAACCATCGTTCTGCTGCTACTGCAATACGTTCACCCACACGGGTTATCATTTTTGCATCAGCTGTACCGGTTATTACCTTGCTCTCCGTTAAAAACTGATCATACTGAGCAAAGGCCGTAGGAAATAACTCTGCGTTTGAAACTAAAGCCATGGTTTTCTTTCCTGTAAATGGGTTTGTTGCACAAGAAAAAACAAGAACTGCCACAGCCAAAATTAAAATTGAATTTTTTATTTTCATCTTTAAGAAGGATTTTAATTGGATTTTTAAAAATACGAAAAATGTACCTTTTATAATAGGACACAATTTACATTTATTAGTCACAACATATATTAAAAAATTAATATTTATTTTTTTTGTTATATTATTATAGGATGACCGACTATTAGAAAAAATATTTATGAAAAAAATAGCAATACTTTTATTTAGCTTACTAATATTTAGCTGCAAAGGGAATTCACAAAAGACAATAAAAGAGCCATTTGAGGTCTCTAAAACTGAAAATGAATGGAAATCTCAGTTATCTGACCTTGAATATTATGTTTTAAGGCAAGCCGGTACCGAACGCGCATTCACCAGCCCTTTAAACAAAAATTATGACGATGGTACTTATGTGTGTAAGGGTTGTGATACACCTTTATTTAAAAGTGAACATAAATTTGACTCAGGCACAGGTTGGCCTAGCTTTGATAGAGAAATAAAAGGCAACGTGGCTTTTTCAACAGATTATGATTTGGGCTATGCCAGAACGGAAGAGCATTGTGCAGTCTGTGGCGGGCATTTAGGACATGTTTTTAATGACGGCCCAAGGGATACCACCGGAAAGCGTCATTGTATAAATGGGGTTTCATTAAAATTTATTCCCCAAAAATAAACCGTATATTTATTTATATGGAGAGTTACTTATCAGGCGTCTTAAAACAATTTGAATATTACAAAAGTTTAGGAGATAGAACTTTTGGCCAACTGACATTTGACCACATGCGTTGGCAAAGCTGTGAAAATTCAAATAGTATTTCCATTATTGTAAAGCATTTAACGGGAAATATGCTAAGCCGATGGACCAATTTTATGATTGAAGACGGTGAAAAAGATTGGAGACAACGTGATAGCGAATTTATTGGTAGTTTTGAATCTAAAGAGGACATAATTGCGTCCTGGGAAAGTGGTTGGACTTGCTTGTTTAAGGCTATAAAACCTTTAAAAGAAAATGACTTAGGACAAATTGTGTACATCCGAAATCAAGGACATACAATTACCGAAGCCATTAACAGGCAATTGGCTCATTATGCTTACCATGTTGGGCAAATTGTATTCCTGGGAAAACTTATTAAAGGCCCTGAATGGCAATCGCTATCTATCCCTAAAGGAGATTCTTCAACCTATAATAAGGATAAATTTAGTAAAGAAAAAGGACGACGCCATTTCACTGACGATTTATAAATTAAAGGTTTTTCTGAAACCAACTACTTTCAAGTCAGATCCTTTCAGAACATATTTCTAGATTATACCTTTCGCTTTTTCTTAAAAGGCCTGATTATTAACCTGGCTTCCCTATCAAAACGAATATAATTATACACCCAGTTTATAAATACCACCATTCTATTTCTAAAACCAATTAAAAAGAACAAGTGGACAAACATCCATACATACCAGGCAAAAACACCTTGAAACCTGATGTTTTTTAAATCTACAACAGCTTTATTTCTTCCAATAGTAGCCATAGCGCCTTTGTCCTTATATGCAAAAGGTGTCATAGGTTGCTCCTCAAGTAGTCTCAAAAGATTATCTCCCAACTGTTCTCCTTGCTGAATGGCCGGTTGTGCCATCATAGGTAACCCTTGTGGTGATTCATCCGCAATCATACATGCTATATCACCGATAGCAAAAATATTACTAAACCCTTTTATTTGATTGAACTCATTTACCAATAACCTGTTTCCCCTAGTCACAAATGTTTCAGAATCCAGCCCCTTTATTGTAGCTCCTTTTACTCCTGCCGCCCAAATTAACGTAGCAGTCTCAAAAGTCAACTCGGTGCTGGTAGTTACAGTCTTACCATCATAATTAGTTACCCGGACATTTTTCCAAATATTAACTCCTAACTTTTCTAAAAAATCCTCTGCTTTCTGGGAAGCTTTTTCGCTCATTCCCTTAAGAATACAATCTCCTGATTGTACAATATGTATTTGAGCCATTCTGGTATCCAGATCCGGATAGTCTTTTGGTAAAATACCTTTTTTTATTTCTGCCAATGCTCCGGCAAGCTCAACACCGGTAGGACCACCTCCTACAATTACAAAGTTCATCAAAGCATTTCTTTCATTCAAATCAGAAGTCAATAAAGCATCTTCAAAGTTTTCCAATATTAAACTTCTTAAATTTAAAGATTGAGGTATGGTTTTCATGGCCATACTATATTTTTCAATCTCGGTATTCCCAAAATAATTTGTTTTAGAACCTGAGGCTACTACCAAATAATCAAACTTTAAACTTCCAATATTGGTTCTAACTTTATTCTTTTTAATATCTATTTCCTCTACATTAGCCAATCTAAAGTAAAAATTAGGAAAGTCTTTCAATATTTTTCTAATAGGATACGCTATAGAATCCGGTTCCAAGCCACCAGTAGAAACCTGATAAAGAAGTGGTTGAAAAGTGTGATAATTATTCTTATCCAACAGTACCACCTGTACTTCTTGTTTTGATAATTTTTTAGCTAAGGAAACTCCGGCAAAACCACCGCCGATAATAACGATTCTAGGGTAACTTGTTCTAGGTATGTTCATAAAATAATACTTGCTTTACAAAGGTAGTACAAAGATGTAAAATTAAAGCCTTCTAAATTCTTTATTCAAATTCGATTTTGTAAATTCGTAGCCTAAAATTTAACACATGAGTAAATACGATATTATTGTTCTTGGAAGTGGTCCTGGTGGTTATGTTACGGCTATTAGAGCATCACAATTGGGTTTTAAAACCGCTATTGTTGAAAAAGAAAATCTTGGTGGGGTATGCTTGAATTGGGGATGTATTCCAACAAAAGCACTATTAAAATCTGCTCAAGTTTTTGAATATCTTAAACATGCTGAAGATTATGGATTATCTGTAAAAGATTATGATAAAGATTTTGAAGCTGTTGTAAAGCGTAGTCGTGGTGTTGCTGAAGGCATGAGTAAAGGTGTTCAATTTTTAATGAAAAAGAATAAAATTGACGTTATCAATGGTTATGGGACACTTAAACCTGGTAAAAAAGTTGATGTAGATGGAACCGAATATAGTGCTGATCATATAATTATAGCAACTGGAGCCCGTTCCAGAGAATTACCCAGCTTACCTCAAGATGGTAAAAAAGTAATTGGTTACAGAGAAGCCATGAGCTTACCTGAACAACCTAAAAAAATGATTGTGGTTGGTTCTGGAGCTATTGGAGTTGAGTTTGCATATTTCTACAATTCTATGGGAACCGAAGTAACTATCGTTGAATATCTACCTAATGTAGTGCCTGTAGAAGATCAGGATGTTTCAAAGCAGTTAGAACGCTCATTTAAAAAGAATGGAATAAAAATCAAAACATCTGCTGAAGTAACCTCTGTAGACACATCCGGAGACGGTGTTAAAGCTACGGTCAAAACAAGCAAAGGTGAAGAAATCCTTGAAGCTGATGTAATTTTAAGTGCTGTTGGTATTAAAACTAATATTGAAAATATAGGTTTAGAGGATGTAGGTATTGTAGTGGATAGGGATAAAATTATTGTAAATGATTTTTATCAAACTAATATTCCTGGTTATTACGCTATTGGAGATGTAACTCCAGGTCAGGCCTTGGCACATGTTGCTTCTGCTGAAGGCATTTTATGTGTTGAAAAACTTGCAGGACATCATGTTGAGGCTTTAGATTATGGGAATATTCCTGGATGTACCTATTGTTCACCTGAAATAGCTTCTGTTGGTTTAACTGAAAAACAAGCTAAAGACAAAGGTTTAGATATAAAAGTAGGAAAGTTTCCTTTCTCGGCATCAGGTAAAGCTAGTGCTGGCGGAAATAAAGATGGGTTTGTAAAAGTGATTTTTGATGCTAAATATGGTGAATGGCTAGGTTGCCACATGATTGGCGCCGGGGTTACAGATATGATTGCTGAAGCTGTAGTAGCTAGAAAATTAGAAACTACCGGACATGAAGTGCTGAAAGCAGTTCACCCACACCCTACTATGAGTGAAGCGGTCATGGAAGCTGTTGCTGATGCTTATGATGAGTGTATACATATATAAGCTAGCCTGTTAGCTGTTAGCTGTTAGCTGTTAGCTGTTAGCTGTTAGCTGTTAAAACATAAAAAAAGCGATTCAAATTGAATCGCTTTTTTTATGATATTTATTTAAGCTATAATTTTAAAGAAAACTTTGTATCGCCAACTCATAACTCTGCAAGCCAAAACCTAATATAACGCCTCTGGCGTTAGGAGAAATATAAGATTGATGCCTAAACTCTTCCCTTCCAAAAGTATTGGAAATATGAACCTCAATCACAGGTGTTTCAATAGCTTTTACTGCATCACCTAACCCAACCGAAGTATGTGTATAAGCTGCTGCATTTAAAACTATACCATCATAACTAAATCCTACCTCTTGTAACTTCCCAATTAATTCTCCTTCTATATTGGATTGAAAGTAATCAATCTTTACATTAGGATACTTTTCTATAATTTCATCTAGAAATTCTGTAAAGGTTAAGCTCCCATAAATATTAGGCTCTCTTTTTCCTAATAAATTAAGATTAGGTCCGTTGACAATCATTAATTTTTTCATAAAACAAATATATTTAAAAAATAGGCATAAAAAAGAAAGCTATTATAAAAACGCCTATGTTCTCTACAATTAAAGTTTATCATTTATTTTAAATACAATACAAATAGCTTTTTTTCATTATAAAATATTACAGTTCACTAAATCATGGGCAGTTACAATATGCCGCATTATATTAATTTATTTACTTTTACACTAATGAAATGGCAACATGCACTTAAAGACTATCAATTGTATTTAAAAATAGAACGTGGTCTATCTCAAAACTCTATTGATAATTATTCGTTGGATGTAAAAAAGCTAATATCATATTTAGAAGCCAACAATATAAGCCACTCCCCCATCACCATTACTTCAGAAACTATACAACAGTTTATTTACCAAATAGCCAAAAGTGTTAATACACGCTCTCAGTCCAGACTAATATCCGGTTTAAGAAGTTTTTTCAACTATTTGGTGTTTGAAGACTATAGAAAATCAAATCCTCTTGAGTTGATTGAATCTCCAAAAATAGGTAGAAAACTTCCTGACACACTCTCGGAAGATGAGATAGATAACCTTATAAAAGCTATTAATTTAAGCAAACCTCAGGGTGAGCGTAACCGGGCCATGCTTGAAACGTTATACGGCTGTGGCCTTAGGGTAAGTGAGCTTGTTAATTTGAAAATTTCAGATTTATTCTTTGAACAGGGGTTTATAAAGGTAACCGGCAAAGGAGACAAACAACGCTTTGTGCCTATTATTGATATTACTCAGAAGTATATTAATATTTATAAAGACGAGGTTAGAAATGGATTGAATATTCAAGCTGGTTATGAAGACACTCTTTTTTTAAATAGAAGGGGTAAACAACTAACAAGAGCTATGATCTTTACCATTATAAAACAGCTAGCAAAAAAAATAGGACTTAAAAAAAATATTTCTCCGCATACATTCCGGCATTCATTTGCAACACATCTTTTACAAAACGATGCCGATTTAAGGTCTATTCAACTTATGCTAGGGCATGAAAGCATTACAACAACCGAAATTTATGTGCATTTGGATAAAAGCTACCTAGCTGAGGTCATAGAAAAACACCATCCCAGGAAATAGTTCTTAGTGAAGTTATATAACTATAATCACTTTTAACTTTTAACTTTTAACTTTTAACTTTTAACTTTTAACTTTTAACTTTTAACTTTTAACTTTTAACAAAACTAATTACTTAGCAATATTTATTGCCCGTGTTTCTCTAATTACAGTTACTTTTACTTGTCCGGGATAGGTCATATCTGTTTGTACTTTTTGAGATATACTAAATGATAAATCTGCTGCTTTTTGATCATCCACCTTTTCACTTTCAACAATTACCCTAAGTTCTCTACCAGCCTGAATGGCATAAGCTTTTTTAACACCTGTAAACCCAAAAGCTATATCTTCCAAATCTTTTAAACGTTGGATATAACTATCTAGAACCTGCCTTCTGGCTCCTGGTCTAGCTCCCGAAATTGCATCACATACCTGAATAATTGGTGCAAGCAATGACTTCATTTCAATTTCATCATGGTGAGCTCCAATAGCATTACACACTTCGGCCTTCTCATTAAATTTTTCCGCCCACTGCATACCTAAAATAGCATGTGGTGTTTCCATATCAGCTTCTGCGTCCGGCACCTTACCTATATCATGTAATAAACCTGCTCTTTTCGCTAATTTAGGGTTTAACCCCAATTCTGCTGCCATCACTCCACAAAGCTTAGCAACTTCACGGGAGTGTTGTAAAAGATTCTGACCATAAGACGAACGATACTTCATCCTACCTACCATTTTAATCAATTCGGGATGTAAATTATGAATTCCTAAGTCTATAACGGTACGTTTACCAACTTCTATTATTTCCTGCTCTATCTGCTTTTTGGTTTTCTTAACAATCTCTTCTATTCGTGCAGGGTGAATTCTACCATCAGTTACTAATTTATGTAACGATAACCGTGCTATTTCTCTTCTAACAGAATCAAAACATGATAGTATGATAGCCTCAGGAGTATCATCAACTATAATCTCAACGCCGGTAGCTGCTTCAATAGCTCTAATGTTTCTTCCTTCACGACCAATAATACGCCCTTTTACATCATCAGATTCAATATTAAAAACAGAAACACAGTTATCAACGGCCTCCTCGGTTCCTATACGCTGAATAGTATTTATTATAATTTTCTTAGCGTCCTGTTCTGCCGTTAATTTAGCTTCTTCCAAAGCACTTTGAATATAGCCCATAGCATCATTCTTAGCCTCGCCTTTTAAAGATTCTACAAGCTGCTCTTTAGCTTCTTCAGCAGAAAGACTGGAAATGACTTCTAATTGTTGTACTTGACTTTTATGAAGCCTATCAAGTTCATCTTGTTTTTTATCAAGAACATCCAATCTATGATTGTAATCTTTAATTTTATTCTCTAAACCATCATTTAGCTTTTTGTTCTTAGATAATTCATTTGATATCTGAGATTCTTTATCTCGTGTACGCTTTTCAGCTTCAGCCATCTTTTTATCACGCCCCAGAATGACTTTTTCATGCTCGGCTTTAAGCTCTATAAACTTTTCTTTAGCCTGAAGGATTTTATCTTTTTTAATGTTTTCGCCTTCACTCTTAGCCTCTTTAAGTACCAGTGCTGCGTTCTTTTTGGCTTCTTTTACAAGTTTAGAAGCGTTATTTTTTTCCAGTGTCTTAGCAATAATAAAACCTATTATTAGTCCTAAAATGACACCACCTACTGCAAATATAATTGAGTTGTCCATCGTTTATTTAGTGATTTATATATAAAAAAAGCCTACACTGATATAAAGTTTTGTATAAACTCCTTAAAAACAAGTTTAGGGCTAACAAGTTGATCAAGGATCTGCTCAAGGCAGTTTGCTTTTACAACTTAAACTCACCCTTTTTAAAGAATTAATGTTGAGTTTATCAAAAAAAATAACCAATGTAGGCAGTAACTTTTTGTTTATTTTACAGAACGTTTAAGAGGCTAAATATGAATGTAACAATTCATTCAAAGCATTTAGTTTTTCTTCTACATGCTCATTATCATTAGCTTTATCTATAGATTTTTGCTCTACTTGAGATGCAAATTGTAAGGCACACATAGCCAGTACATCTTGCTTGTCTCTAACAGAATAACTTTGTTCAAATTGCCTTATCATAATTTCAATGTTTTTAGCTGCTTTGCGTAACCCTTCCTCTTGATGTGCTTCAATAGTTAAAGGGTATACTCTATTAGCTATAGGTAGCTTTATTTTAAGCTTTTCTGACATTAAATTTATGTTGCTTTAATCTGAAAGCTGGGCAATGCAATGATCAATATCTCTAATTAAAGCGTTTATTTTTAGCTTTGTTTCTCTTTTATTATCGTCACTACCAAGTATTGTATTTGCCATTTTTAGAGTTTCATGTTTTTCTTCCCATCTAGAAATCTCTTTCTTTTGGGTGGAAATTTTTTGTTTTAAAACTTCTAATTCTGTGCTTAATTTTAAATTAGTTTCCTTTAAAAGCTCTAATCTGTGTAATAATTTACTAATCTTGTTTTCTAATGAATCTACAATATCTTCAATATTACCCATTTACAAATTTCAATACTTATAACACAAAGTTAACATACCTGACCATAAATAACAATTGTTTTCACATAAATTTTCAAAACCATTCTTTTGGATCCATATTAATTACAATGGCTTGATTTTTGAATTATACTTTGTGTTTTAATCCCAAATTAATATTTTAGCCACAACATATTTGTATGCGACTAACACTCTCCGTTTTCTTTATTTTTTCTTTGTTTTCAAGTGCACAAAATAATTATCCCAAAGATTATTTCAGTAGCCCTTTAGAAATCCCATTAATACTATCTGGCACTTTTGCCGAATTGCGCTCAAACCACTTTCATTCCGGTTTGGATATTAAAACACAACATCGCACAGGTTTAAGAGTTAAAGCCTCTGCTGATGGCTTTGTTAGTAGAATAAAAGTATCTCATTATGGTTACGGGAAAGCCTTATACATTACACACCCCAATGGCTACACAACAGTTTATGCTCATTTAAGAAAATTTTCTCCGGAAATTGAAGCCTATATCAAAACTCTACAATACAAAAAAGAATCTTATGAAGTTGAAGTATTTCCTAGCGCAGAAACTTTGCCTGTAAAAAAAGACAGTCTCATTGCTTATAGTGGTAATTCAGGAGGCTCTGGGGGCCCTCATCTACATTTTGAAATTAGGGATAAAGCTGAACGTCCTATTAACCCCATGCTTTTTGGTATGGATATAAAAGACAACACGCCTCCGGTAATACAATCTATTTATGCATATCCATTAGATGAAAATTCATTTATCAATAAATCAAATACAAAGCAAAAACTGACACTGATCCCATCTAAAAATGGAGATTATAACACTAAAAGTATAGAAGCCATTGGTGCTATTGGTTTTGGAATAGAAACAATAGACCGACAGGATCTGGCAGCTAATTCAAATGGTGTATATAACATTCAAACATTCATAAATGGCAATAGAAGCTTTGAATTAGATTTTAAACGATTTTCTTTTGATGAAACCAAACACATCAATGCGCTTATTGATTATGAGCATTATATTTCAAAAAAGAAGCGGATTCAAAAACTATTCAAAAAAAATAATCCTTTAAGTATTTTAAAACCTAATTTAGATAATGGGTTTATTAAAATTGAAGATAGCACCTACTCTGTTTATAAGATAAGAGTAGCTGATTATAAAAACAATGAATCCTGGGTTACCATTCATATTAAAGGTTCCAATAAAACAACCGGTCTGAAAAAAGAGAAAAAAACAACCCCTTATTTTATTAAGGCCGATCAAAATATTAATCTGAAAGAAGGAAGAGTATCTGTTGATTTTTATAAAGATACATTTTATGACGATTTTTTCATTGACTTTGAAGTTAAAAATGACACCCTCAAACTACATGAAGATGTTATGGCTGCTAAAAAGACGTTTTCTATAACTTATGATGTTAGTCATTATAAAGACACCGATAAGAACCAGCTTTATATAGCCAGACTTATTGGACGTAAAAACTACCCCTCTTATACTTATTCTAAAAGAAAGGGAGATTTATTGATTGCCAACACAAAAAAGCTGGGCACTTATGCATTAGCAATGGATAGTATTAAACCTTCCATTAGGCCAATAAACTTTAAAAAGGGACAATGGCTGAGTAAATACCGCTATTTAAAGATCAAAATTGATGATTCCGGTTCCGGAATATCCAATTATCGGGCTACAATTAATGGCAAGTGGGTTTTGATGGAATATGATTACAAAACCAAAACATTAACACACGACTTTAATGATGGTATAGTTACCGAGACAAAGAATAATTTAAAGGTAATTGTTACTGATAATGTTGGAAATAATTCTACTTTTGAAACGTTGTTCTATAGAAAATAAACTTTTAGGCATTTGAAGGCAAAACTTTTACTAACCACAACACTACTCTTTTCTTTAATCACTATAGGTTTCAGTCAATCTGCAACAATTAGAGGTGTTATTTTAGACGAAAACAATCAGCCTATAGAAAAGGTTAGTATCAAAGCTGAAAACTCCGGAACAGAAACCAATACCAATGGGTTTTACAGTATAAATATTGCAGCCAATACAGATGTTTCGATTGAACTTACACACCTTTCCTATAAAAAAATAATAATAACGTTTAATTTAAAAAATGGGGAGGAATATGAATTCAACCCTGTAATGAGCGCTTCAATTGAACAAATAGCTCCGGTAATAGTAAGCAGTAATAAAAGAAAGGACGTTGAGGGCATTATTACTTTAAACCCGGAGGCCATTAGAAAAATACCAGGGGCTAATGCCGGCGTGGAAAACCTATTGATGACTCTTCCCGGTGTGAGTAACAATAATGAACTGAGTACCCAATACTCGGTTAGAGGCGGTAATTATGACGAGAACCTTGTATATGTAAATGATATAGAAGTGTATCGCCCGTTTTTAATTCGTTCCGGACAACAGGAAGGACTGAGCTTTGTCAATACAGATCTGGTTCAAAATGTTGATTTTTCGGCCGGTGGATTTCAAGCCAAATATGGTGATAAATTATCTTCGGTTTTAGACATCACCTATAAAAACCCGTATCAATTTGAAGTCAATGCAGATCTAAGCTTGTTAGGTGCCAGTGTTTCTGTTGAAAATGTTAGTAAAGACTCCAAGTTCTCCGGAATAGTTGGTGCCCGGTACCGGGATAATAGTTTATTGGTTAATGCCAAAGAAACAGAAACTAACTTCAAACCGACTTTTGCAGACATCCAAGGCTATTTTACCTATAGGTTTTCAGATAAGTTTCATCTAAGTTTTTTAGGAAATGCCTCTATAAACAAATACGATTACGAACCCAGAACGCGCCAAACAAATTTTGGAACACTTACTGAACCCATGGCATTATTGGTATTTTATGAAGGGCAGGAAAAAGACAAATACCAAACCTTATTTGGAAGTTTTAAGGGCTCATATTTTGCAAATAAAGATTTAACGCTACATTTTATTGCATCTACTTACAATACTAAAGAAGAGGAATACTTTGATATTTTGGCTCAATACAGACTGGGAACGGTTAATGGTAACATAGGCGATGAAAATTTGGGTGAAGTTGAATTTAGTGAAGGTATTGGAAGTCAATTAACACATGGAAGAAATGATTTGGATGCGCTTATTACCACACTCCAGCATAAAGGTGACTTTAAAATTGATGATAACCGAATTGAGTGGTCTGTAAAATATACCAATGAGGATATTAGAGATCGATTGGTAGAATGGGAAGTTATTGACTCTGCAGGGTTTTCTGTAAGACCTCCAAGAATACCAGCAAATGAACAGCCTTATGAACCTTATACAGGTCCGTTAGAACCTTTTCAAAATGTACGAGCTACAAACGCTACCAAAATAGATAGAATACAGGCTTACGGACAATGGAGTAAACGTAGTACTTTAGGTTCTAGTGACGTATGGTATAATGCAGGTGTAAGAGTACATAATTGGTCCGTTAAAGGAGACAACATAGCCTCGTCAAATCAAACGGTATTTAGCCCCAGAGCTCAATTTACCATAAAACCTAATTGGGATAAAGACATGCTTTTCAGGGTTGCTACCGGATTATATTACCAACCGCCATTTTATAGAGAACTTCGGGATGAGGAAGGTGTCATTCAGCCTCATGTAAAAGCTCAAAAATCACTTCATCTGGTTTTAGGTAACGATTACAGCTTTAAAATGTGGGATAGGCCCTTTAAACTTACCACCGAAGCGTATTATAAAAATTTATCCGATGTCAATACATACACTTTAGAAAACGTAAGAATTAGATATAGAGCAAATAACAATGCTAAAGCCTATGCTTATGGATTAGATATGCGCTTAAATGGTGAATTTGTACCGGGTACAGAATCATGGTTTAGTTTTGGCTTTTTAAAAACAGAAGAAAATATTGATAACAGAGGCTATATTTCCAGGCCTACAGATCAACGTTTAAAATTTGCAGCTTTATTTCAGGATTACGTACCAAGTGTACCTAATATGAAGATGTATTTAAACCTGGTTTATAATACCGGATTACCAGGTGGTTCACCCAGCTATGCTGACCCTTATGAATTTCAAAACAGGCTTCCTGATTATAAACGAGCAGATTTAGGCCTGCAATATGTATTGGTTGATAGCAATAAAAGGTTCAAAAGCGGATGGAAAAAACCTTTTAAAGTCTTGTCTTTTGGGGTCGAAATATTCAATATATTCGATGTTCAAAATTCTATAACAAATACCTGGGTTAGAGATGTAAATAATAAGCGTCAGATTGCAATTCCTAATTACCTGACACCACGAGTGTTTAATGTTAGAACTACTATGAAGTTTTAACCGGCTACACCCCTGTTAAATTAAAAAATTACGCTTTAACAAACGCCTTCAAGGTATTAACAACGTAATCCACTTCTTCTTTAGTATTGTAAATACTAAAAGAAAATCTGATGGATGGCTTTTTTAGGTCTTCTTCATTTAAAATTTCTGAAAGCACATGTGAGTTTTGGGAACTACCACTTTGGCAGGCACTTCCTTTAGAACAGGCTATTCCTTTTAAATCTAATTGAAACAATAACATTGATGCCTTTTTAGGAGGAATTGGTAAGCACACATTTACCAATGTATAAGTACTCTTATCTAAACAAGATGAATGTCCATTAAAACTTATGTTAGGTACTGCACTGCTGATGCTATCAATAAAATATTGCTTTAGAAATTTTATGTGTTTTACTTCTTCATTAAAGTTTTTACAGGCTATTTTTAAAGCCAGTTCCATACCTGAAATATTGTGTATGCTTTCGGTTCCAGCTCTTAAACCACGTTCTTGTTCTCCACCAATAATCAATGCTGATAACCCTGAATTCTTTCTAACAAAAACAAAACCAACACCTTTAGGCCCATGAAATTTATGAGCAGATGCAGCTAAAAAGTCTACCGGTACATCTTGTAAATCCAAATCATAATGGCCTATAGACTGTACAGCATCAGTATGAAACAAAGCATTATTGGATTTACATAAATTCGCTACACGTTTAATATCCAAAATATTACCTATTTCATTATTAATATGCATTAAACTAACCAACGTGTTCTGTTCAGTTTGCAGCAAACTTTCTAAATGTTCCAGATCAACATCACCCTGTTTATTTAAATGCACATAACTTACAGAAATTTGATAGTCCTTTTGTAGTTGTTCAACAGTATGTAAAACAGCATGATGCTCTATTTTTGAGGTTATAATATGCGTCACGCCTAAATCTTTCACTGCACTTTTAAGAACTAAATTATCTGCTTCTGTGCCTCCTGAGGTAAAAATAATTTCGCTGGCAGATACATTTAAATAACCGGCAATGGTTTTTCTGGATTGCTCTATTAAAACTTTAGATGCACGACCAAAACCATGTGAAGAAGAAGGGTTTCCAAAATTATTCTTCAAAACATTTGTTATTAACTCTATAACCTCACCTCTCAATGGTGTTGTGGCTGCATTATCAAAATAAACCTGTTTCATGTATTAGGCTTTATACACATTTGCAATAAATAATAGTTTATCATCATTTTAATGCCAAAAATACTTGAAATAAAATTATTACCAATATGATACGTTATAATTAACAATTCCATTATTTTTGCTTAAAAACAAGTCCCATGCGTAAGTTAGTTTTTGTCTTAATATGTTTTTGTTTAATCCCTTTTCAATCATGTGATGATGGAGATATTATAACTATTGAATTAGATTTTGGAGACACCTTTGAAAGTTGTGGGGACAAAAATTTAGTACTTTTCAAAACCAAAGACGATCCTTCAGAATCACTATCTTTAAAACTTACTAAAGTAACCTTAGATGACCTGCTTCAAGTAGACGAGAATGGTATTTTTGAAATGACCTATTCGGTTAACACAACTAACCCTTTTAATTACAGAACGTATAGTAATACGAATTTACCAAGTGATCTGTTTTGCTCTGATATTCCTAATTCTGAAGTAATAATTACACAAGATTTACAAAGCTTAGGTGGTTCTGCAGATGTTAAAACGGTTTTAACCGAAGATGACAACGATGGTATACCGGCAATATTGGAAGATATAAACAATAATGGTGATTTAGAAGACGATGATACTGATGGTGATACTATACCAAACTATATAGATGCAGACGATGATGGTGATAATATTTTAACCAAAGATGAGCATCCTGATATAAATGGTGATGGTGACATAAGTGATGCCCAAGATACTGATGGTGACGGTACTCCAGATTATTTAGATACAGACGATGATGGTGATGGCACTCTAACAAGAGATGAAGAAAAGGAACCTCAAGATGAAAACCCAGCTAATGATATCACAAATAGTGAGATAGGCCCTGACTACCTGAACCCAGAAGTAAAGGATGTACTTCCTGCAACAGCATATAGAAGTCATATTATTCTAAAAACTTATGTAGTTAGTCTAATTTTAAGAGATATTGACATACAAATTTTAGCTGCAGATGTTTATGATTTTGGTACTTTAGAGTTATCATCTGAAAGAGAAGGAAATCCTGTCTTTAACTAATTAGAGGTTGTATTCTGGTAAATGTAAACTTCTGTTGCTCCTAAACCATATTTTTGGTAGTTAGCGTCATAGAATTTTATATTATCATAGCGCCCAAAAAGATATTCTAATTCTAATTTAAGTATCCCCCCTCCCACACCATGTATAAATACTATTTTTTGAATACGCTTAGCAATAGCAAAATCTAATTGCCTTCTTGCCGTTTCTATTTGGAGTGTTAACATATCATGATTGGACATGCCACGTGCAGATTTAACCAATTGATTAATATGCAAATCAATCTCCATAGTAGGTTCATAACGGTCTTTAACTCTTTTCTTGGTTTGATGTTTCCTTTTGGGTAGTTCCTTTTCAGAAATAACCGTATCCATATTTGAATGTAAAAATGTTTTTGACTTTAAAGCTAAGTCTTCTTTGCTCTTAAGAACTAATTCACTTTCATCAAAATCAATTAAAAAACCATCATCAGTTTCAACAGAAACAATACGACCTTGAATTTTCTTAATTTTCCCGGACAAATCCTCATCTAACACCAAAACATAATGATCCACCTTGAAATCCATAATTAGTCATTCTCTGGTTTTTCATTATCCTCCTCATCGGTTCTACTAGGTATGGTTCTGGATACTCTATATACACCAATCATTAGCAGAACAATTCCTGCAATCAATATAAACTGATTTTGACCAGACCCTGATTTTGCATACATCGCTACAAAAGCCCCAATAATGATTAAGATATAATTTAAATACTTCATAATTATTCATTCAATAAACAGGCAGGCAAATTACATCAAAAAATTAGAATTTAAATCATTAAACACTTACAATATATTATGCATGAATAACGTTTAAATACAAAAATACCCGATAAAATACATTTATTGAAAAAAAGTTATTATATTTGCCTCGTAAATTGCTCTCTCTAAGCGTATGTTTTATCGATTATTAATAGTAATTGTCTTTACAATTAACTTCAGTTTTAGCCAGGACCTTTATGTTGCTGACGACAGTTATCTCTATTCCAGGGATGTTGTTGTATTTGTAAATGATGATATTAGATTAGACACATCTACATCTAATCTTTACTTAAGAGGGAATGCACAATTACTACAAAATACAGATTCAAAGAATTCAGATGAAGGTAAACTTTCTATTTACCAAAATCAAACCACTGGTATTTATGAGTATAATTATTGGTGCTCGCCTGTAGGAGTTCCTATTAATGGCACAGTACAATCTAATGTGTACTTTAATGGTTCTAATGTTTGGGACCCTATAGATGGTTCTGACCCAACCAATATTAACTCAAGTGCCTATACCTTTACCCCTTCCTATAATGGCACAGCTACTGCGCTCTCAAATTATTGGATGTTCACCTATATAGATGCTGAAGGTTATAATGACTGGAATCAAATTTTTGATACTGGTACCGTCAATCCCGGATATGGCTTTACATTAAAAGGGAGTCCAAATACTAACAATATTCTGGATTTTAGGGGCAGGCCTAATAACGGTGAAATAACGATTAGCTGCACTTTTGATGGTACTGACAATCAACCTAACTCAGGGACACTTGATAAAGTAAATACGTTAACCGGAAACCCCTATCCTTCTGCTCTGGATCTGAAACTGTTCTTTGCAAATTCAACCGATAATCAAAACAATTTAAGTGGCCATATTCTTTTTTGGGAACAAAAAGAAACCAATTCACATCGTATAGCAAACTATGAAGGTGGATATGGGGTATATACCCCAGGAGATTTAGGAAATTTATCAGACAACGGTACTTATGCTTCAGCTCCTTTTAAAAACTATAATACAGACGGAAGTACAATTGGAAATACTACAGGAAATACAACTGATTTTAGCGCCAACAATTCCAGACGCTATGCTGCGGTTGGTCAAGGATTTATGATTCAAAGTGAAGGTACGGGGGGAAATATCACATTTGACAACTCCATGCGTTTGTATTTAGCCGAGGATTCATCACCTACCGGTAATGGTTCCATTTTTGCTAAAAGCAATAAATCAAAAAATGGAAAAACAAAAGTTATTGCCATGTCACATAACGGGGTAGATTATGATAACATTATTAATAATCCAAATATTATCCCCGAAATAAGAATTCATACCAGAATAAACAATGCATTTTATAAAGAAAATGTTATTGCTTTTAGAGAAAATACTCCTGACAACTCTACATACAATCGTTTTTATGATGCGTTGAGCTTTAACGAATTAAACTCAGATTCCTATTTAGTTTCAAGTGCCCAAGCATTAGTCATAAAATCTATCAACTATGACGAAAACACAAAAGTGCCTTTAGGGTTTAAAACAGATCAGGATCAAACTGAATTTAATGTTAAAATAAACGAGCTCAAAAATATTCCGGATCATATAAACATTTATTTATATGACAAGGTGGAAAATAAATATACCGATATTAAAAACGGAGCTTTTGACATTACTTTAGATAGTGGGACTTACAACGATCGTTTTGAAATCAGTTTTATAAAAGACAATACATTAAACGTTGAAAACACACCTCTGAATGCTTTTAGAGTATTTCAAAACAATAGGGCTTCTAAACTAACAATCATTAATGAAAACAGATTATCTATTAAATCATTTACATTGTATGATGTTTCAGGAAAACAAATAGTAAACCAAACCTTAAATTCTTCAAAAAGAAAATATCATTATCCAACCGAATCAATTAGTGAAGGTGTTTATATTGCCAAGATTCAAACCTCAGATCTTACCATATTTAGTAAAAAAATCATTATTTTAAATAGAAAATAATTGTAATTAACATTCGTTTTCTTTTAGTACTTTAGCTTAGAATCAATAGTTTCAATGTATGGAGGAATACATGCTTCCTTGTTTAAATAAAAAATTGTTCGGGGTTGAATGCTTTGGTTGTGGTATGCAACGTGCTTTAGTTTTAATATTTCAGGGGGAGTTTGTATCGGCTTTTTATATGTATCCGGCTATTTATAGTTTAATTACGCTTTTTATATTTATTGCTATAAATATTTTCTTTAAATTTAAATATTCAAACAGAATAATTGGGGCTTTAGCCATCATTACTGTAATAACAATTATCGTTAGTTATATATTTAAAATAATCAATTAAAATCACACATGGAACAACAAAAACTCAATCCAACCCTTGTTTACGTATTAGCTATTATTGGTCTTTTATGCTGCTGTTTTGGCGGTTTTGGCTTTATTCTTGCCGGTATTGCATTTTTTATTGCAAACAGTAAACTAAAAGATGCCAAACTTAACCCCGAAAACTATGAGGTAAATAGTGTTAAGGCAATGAATACAGCAAAAACTGTTGCAATGGTTATATTAATTATCAATATTCTATATCTTGTTTATACCATTTATCAAATATCTACTATTGGCTGGGACGAGATGATGAGAAAGTCTCAGGAAATAATGGAACAAATGCAAAACAATTAAAATCTAATCATAAAAAAAAGCGACCAAAAGGTCGCTTTTTTTTATCCATTTCCAGAAACATTAAAACAACGCTGCACCAGTCATAACTCCAACTAGAATCAACAAGTAAAGCGAGATAATCACTATAGTAAATATGCCCATAAATTTATAATGCGACTTTAAATTTAAAAAGGCACTTTTAAGGTTCTTATTATTTTTTAGTTTTAAAGCTGTTTTCATATGCTTTGAAAACTTAAATAAATATAAAACAGGGAAAAAATAAACTAAAGCTAAAAGGATATACACTAATCCAATCCCTGCAGAATACCCTAACCCATAAGCTGTGTTTCCTTCAAAATTATTTAAGCCGGTATAAAAACTAAAGCCTACACCGCCTATTGCCATTAATCCAATACCCAAAAAGCCGAGTATGGATAAAAAATGCGACCACTTTGAAGTTTCATTTAAGTATTCTTTAATGTCCTGATTGATATCAAGTTCAAAGCTGTCAAAAGCTGATTTTTGTTCCATAAATATTTAATTAATCTTCGAATGGCTTTAAGGTTTTAGTGATAATACTAACGCAGTCCAACAGTTGATCTTTAGTCATTACTAATGGTGGAGCAAACCTAATAATATTGCCATGCGTAGGTTTTGCCAACAGCCCGTTATCCCGCAATGCCAGACAAATATTCCATGCAGTGTCACTGTCTTCTTCATTGTCTATTACTATGGCATTAAGTAAGCCCTTACCTCTTACAAGCTTCACAATGTTACTGGATGTAATATATTTATTTAGTTCGCTTCTGAATAATTCACCTATCTCATAGGCTTTATTAGCTAAATCCTCATCTCTAACAACCTCCAAAGCAGCCATGGCTACAGCAGCAGCTATTGGATTACCTCCAAAAGTACTTCCATGATTCCCCGGTTTAATAACATTCATAATGTTATTATTTGCCAATACTGCAGAAACCGGATACACCCCTCCGCTTATTGCTTTGCCCAGAATTAAAACATCAGGAGTAACATTTTCGTGATGCACAGCCAAAAGTTTTCCTGTACGTGCAATACCTGTTTGTACCTCATCAGCTATAAACAATACATTATATTGTTTACATAAGGCCTTTGCCTTTCTCAAATAACCTTCACTTGGTACATAAACCCCGGCTTCTCCTTGTATAGGTTCAACCAAAAATCCAGCAACATTAGGATTGCTTTTTAAAGCACCTTCAAGAGCGTCCAAATTATCATACTCAATTTTGATAAAGCCTTCGGTATACGGACCAAAATTTTCACGTGCTACAGAGTCATTTGAAAATGAAATAATTGTAGTTGTTCTGCCATGAAAATTGTTTTCACAAACAATAATTTCAGCTTTATTTTCATCTATGCCTTTTACTTCATAAGCCCATTTCCTACAAAGTTTTAGCGCTGTCTCAACAGCTTCAGCACCAGTGTTCATTGGCAAAAGTTTCTCAAATCCAAAAAATTCACAAGCAAATTTTTCAAACTTACCAAGCATATCATTGTAAAATGCTCTTGAGGTTAATGTTAATGTCTGAGCTTGATTTACCATTGCGCCCACAATTTTAGGGTGACAATGTCCCTGATTTACTGCGGAATAAGCTGATAAAAAATCGTAATATTTTTTACCTTCAACATCCCATACAAACACACCTTCTCCTTTGTTTAACACAACAGGTAATGGATGGTAATTGTGTGCACCATACTTGTTTTCTAAATCGATCGCACGTTGCGAAGTCAATTGGTCTAAAACAGCCATTTTAAAAGAATTTAAAAGTTTATACCTAATGATTTAGGTACTTAAAATAACCATTCCTTCTGTACCTTTATCCTTTCGAAGAGTCGAAAATTCAGCGTGGGAGAGAAATCATCCCTAGGGCTTGCAAATTACTAATTAAAAATTAGTTCAAAAAATCTTATTCAGACATTCTACCGGATAAGGAAGACACCAAGAGTTCCAAACGTTTTACCTCTCTAATAATAGCATTTTTATCCATTTGTAACCAGGCAAATATTTTTAACATACTTACTGCTAAAAGAAACACCACACTCCCTAAGCCCCATTTAATCAATTCACTTACAGTATCTGTGTTAAAAAATTGAACTATACAGTATACAAAAAGCGAAAAGAATATCAGGGTCATCACATTCATTAAATACATAATCCACTTGTTTTTTCCCCGGAACAACCCTCCTACCATTTGGAGTACGTTTTGTTCCTCTAACTTGTCATAAAATTTAGCTTCTTCTTGGGTCAATGCTTCCTTTATTAACTTGTCAATATCTTCCATTTTAGTTTTCATAATTTCTAATTTTTAAAATTTGTTTTAATTTTTCCCTCGCATGAAATAGTCTTGATTTTGCAGTTCCAACTGAAATATTTAAAATTTCGCCAATTTCTTTTAAGGAGTAATCTTCAACATAAAATAGTTTAATGACCACTTGTTGAGCATCTGGTAATGTCTTAATAGCTTCCAAAAGCTTTATCTTAATATTATCTTCATCATCACCTTCATTCTCGATATTTACTTGCTCTTGCTTATAAGTTTCAAGACTCTTTTGTAACCTTTTATTGGTATTGATCCAGTCTAATGATTTGGTATATACAATACGGGAAGCCCAACTCCCAAAACACTCTGGCTTTTTTAAATTTTCAATTTTATTTATAATAACCGTCCAGCTTTCCTGAGCAATATCTTTAGCAACATCCGGATCTTTAACTATCCAAAATGCTTTTTCGCAAAAGTACTTATGCCAGCGTTTAACTAATAGAGGAAGTGCCTCAAGCTTCCCTGACTGATAGTCAATAACCAAATGTTTATTAATTAATTGCTGTTTTTTACGCATTGAAAACTCAAACTTCTATTATAAAGACTTGCAATATCAAAAAAGGTTCATTTTATTTTGAATAAAATTAAAATCTCTTAAAGTTAATGGAATTTAAGGCATATTTATTTATTGCTATTGTTATTTTTGCAGCATGTCAAGAAGAAAATCAAGAAAACAAATTTTTGAGAACGTAGCTGTTATTGATGCCGGAGCAAAAGGAAAAACTATTGCTAAGGCACCAGATGGAAAAGTCATTTTTTTGCCCAATGCTGTACCTGGAGATATTGTTGATGTACAGACTTTTAAAAAACGTAAAGCCTATTATGAAGGCAAAGCAACAGTATTTCATAAGCTTTCGGATAAACGTACAGAACCTGTTTGTGAGCATTTTGGAACTTGTGGTGGTTGCAAATGGCAAAATATGGCTTATGAACATCAATTATTTTATAAACAAAAAGAAGTCACTAATAACTTAACCCGTATTGGGCATGTTGAGCTTCCTGAGGTTACACCAATTTTAGGATCTGAAAAACACTATTTTTATAGAAATAAAATGGAGTTTTCTTTTAGTGACAGCCGTTGGCTAACACTGGAGGAAATCCAATCTGATGTAGACTTAGGAGATAAAAATGCTTTAGGTTTTCATATTCCCGGAATGTGGGATAAAATTCTAGACTTAAACAAATGTCATTTGCAAGCCGAACCTTCTAATACTATTAGAAATGCTGTAAAGCAGTTTGCCATTGATCATAACTTAGAATTTTTTAACACCAGAAATCAAACCGGACTACTACGTACCATGATGATTCGTACATCAACCACCGGAAATATCATGGTTTTAATTCAGTTTTTTAAAGATGATAAAATCAAACGTGAGTTGTTATTAGATTTCATTGCAGAATCCTTTCCACAGATCACATCTTTGCAATATGTGATTAACGGTAAAGCTAATGATACTATCTATGATCAGGAAGTTATTTGCTATAAAGGGAATGACCACATTTTTGAAAACATGGAGGGCTTAAAGTTTAAGATAAATGCAAAGTCTTTTTATCAAACCAATTCAGAACAGGCCTTTGAATTGTATAAAATCACCAGAGATTTTGCAGGCTTAACGGGTAATGAATTAGTTTATGATTTATATACCGGTACCGGAACTATTGCTCAATTTGTATCAAAACAAGCCAGTAAAGTTATTGGGGTTGAATCTGTACCCGATGCTATTATAGCAGCAAAAGAAAATGCACAATTAAATAACATTAATAACGTTGAATTCTTTGTTGGCGATATGAAAAATGTATTTAATACTGAATTTATCCAAACTCACGGAGAACCGGATGTTATTATTACGGATCCTCCCAGAGACGGTATGCATAAAGATGTTGTTCAGCAAATTTTAAACATTGCCCCAAAAAAGGTAGTTTATGTAAGTTGTAATAGCGCCACCCAAGCCAGAGATTTGGCCTTAATGGATGCGCAATACAAAGTAATTAAAACTCAGGCGGTTGACATGTTTCCTCAAACTTTTCATGTGGAAAATGTTGTACTTTTGGAACGCCGGTAAATAGTACTTAACAATATGAAGTATTTAAAAATTCTTATAATTCCTGCTCTTCTTATCGCCATAATATCATTAGCATGTGAACCTGATGATATTTGCGCTTCTGCCACTTCTACAACCCCCAGGCTTATCATTGACTTTTATGATGCCGACAACCCCGATAGCAGGAAGAATGTTTTTGATTTAGTAGTTTTTGGTGTAGGCAATGATGACCCCCTAGAAGATTATATTTTTCAGGATACTGATGATGTTTTTTTGCCATTAAAAACGGATGTAAATACGACACAGTTTATACTAATAAAAGATGCTGAAATTAATGATAATGGAACGCCTGATGATCCGTCTGATGATTTTATAGACGGCAATGCAGATACTATAACCATAAATTATAGTCGTGAGGAGGTATATGTATCACGTGCTTGTGGATACAAAACCATTTACAAAAACGTGACGCTTACTCCAGAACCGGATGATGATAACTGGATAAAATCAAGAGAACCTATAAACGATAACCAATCTGTAGAAAATGAATTGGAAACACACTTCAATATTACACACTAGTAGTTTAATTTTAATGTTTGCTTTTTGTGTAACTTTAAGTGCACAAAATGACAGTATAGTAAACCCTGTTAAAAAAGACTCCACGGCAACTAAATTAAAATACGGATTACGTATTGGTGCTGATATTGGAAAAATACTCAGGTCTTCTTTTGATGACGATTATACAGGATTTGAAATTATTGGAGATTTCCGCTTGAAAGAGCGTTTATATATTGCCGGTGAGATTGGTGTGGAAGAAAAAAATACGGTTACCGACTATTTAAATATAACAAGTAAAGGCAGTTATTTAAAAGCTGGAATAGACTATAATATGTATGATAACTGGTTAGACATGGATAACATGGTTTTTGCCGGTTTTAGAATTGGAGCCAGTACATTTAGTCATGATTTAAATAATTTTACTGTTTATACTACCAATCAATATTGGGCTCCACAGTTTACGTCTGATGTAAAACAGGAATTTAGTGGTTTAACAGCCTTTTGGGCTGAAATTATATTGGGTATAAAAGCTGAGCTACTCACTAACCTTTACATGGGCTTGAATGTACAGCTTAAATTTCTGGCTTCTGAAACGGTTCCTGAAAATTTTGAAAATGTTTATATTCCAGGCTTTAATAAAACCTATGACAGCAGCTCTATTGGTGTTGGATATAGTTATACCTTATCATACAGAATTCCGCTCTACAAAAAGGATAAGTAATTTGCCTAACCAATAGCTAATCAACTATAATGAGTAAAACTGCCTTTGAAGATTTTGATAAAGATTACCAAAAAATAAATCAAAAAGAATTGATTTACTCAATTTGGAACAAACCAAAATTAACTTTACAATATATTTTGGAAAGATGTCCCGAAAAGCATGTTTATGTTTTACTTGTTCTAGGAGGTATTGTTCGTGCAGTTTCCAGAGCATCTGACAAAGGCATGGGAGATAACATGTCTACTCCTTATGTTTTATTATTAACATTTTTCTTAGGCGGCTTGCTTGGTTGGGTATCTTATTACATCTATGCATGGGCTCTAAGCTTTACAGGTGGTTGGCTAGATGGCAAAGCAGAATCTGATAAATTTAGAACGATAATAGCATGGGCTCTTGTACCATCCATAGCATCTCTTATATTGCTAATTCCGGAGGTTATCATCTTAGGCGATGATTTATTTAGGTCAGTTCCTTTAGATAATTCTACTTTTAATAGTATAAGTTGGGGGGGTATTTGGAGTTATTGAATTAAGTTTAAGCCTTTGGTCTTTGGTAATTCTTGTAATTGGAATTAAGTTAATTCAAGGTTTCGGTACAGGAAAAGCTATATTAAATATGATACTTCCAGGTTTGATAGTTATTATACCCATAATCTTTATTATTTTTTTATTAACTTAAGATTAAAGAATAAAACCCAAATATCTGTTTGGAATAAGATTAACATTTTATAAAACCTAAAAAAGAATATTATTAAGGTTATAATAATTGACTATCCACACCCCTAACTTGAAACTATTACTTCATATACTTTCCTTTTTTACTCCCTTCATACATCACATATTTAACTAAACGTGATTCCAGTTTAGCGTTATAAAGCTGTATTTTTCTTGATGGGCGCAACCCTACATATTTAAGCGCATCAAGGTTTGAAGTAATAAACCAGGCATCAGTACCTGGATAGCTCCGTTTTAAAGTATCGCCCATGTTAGCATAAAATGTCTCCAAATCAATATTTAAACGTTCTCCATAAGGTGGGTTAAATACCATATGTAATTTTGCATCTCCTCCTTTTTGAGTTTTAAAGAAGTCTTCATGTTTTACCTCTATAAAATCCTCCAGTTGGGCATTCCTTACATTATCTTTGGCTTTATACACAGCGCTTGGGGCTTTATCATAACCTAAAATTTTATAATGAAAGTCGCGTGTTTTTTTGAGCAGAGACTCTTCTATTTTTTCAAACAGATCTACTTCCCAATCTTGCCAGCGCTCAAAAGCGAATTCTTTTCGCATCAGGTTTGGAGGTATATTACAGGCTATCATAGCTGCCTCAATTAACATAGTACCTGAACCACACATAGGATCCATAAAATCACATTGACCGTCCCAACCGGATAGCATGATAAGGCCTGCTGCTAAAACTTCGTTTATAGGTGCTATATTAGTTGCCGTTTTATAGCCTCTTTTATGTAGGGAATCTCCTGATGAATCTAAAGAGACAGTGCATTTTCTTCTATCAATATGTACATTTATTTTTAGATCCGGGAACTTTAAATCTACATTTGGGCGTTGCCCATCTGTATCTCTGAACTTATCTACTATGGCATCTTTTGTTTTTTGAGCGATAAATAAAGAATGTGAAAATAAATCTGAATGAATAGTAGCATCAATAGCCAATGAACCTGTAGTTTTCAAATACTTAGCCCAATCCATGGCATAGATTTTATTGTATAGATCTTTTTCGTTTTTAACATTGAACGAATGAATAGGTTTCAAAATCTTGATCGCCGTACGCAAGCCTAAATTAGCTTTATACATAAACCCCTTGTCTCCGACAAAGGACACGTTACGCACCCCTTTTTTTACATGTTGCGCCCCAAGTTGTACTAATTCTTTTTCTAATAAATCTTCAAAGCCAAATAATGTTTTGGCTACCATGTTGAAATTTTCTCCCATTTTTTGCGTCTGATAGACTTTTACATCTAATAGGTTGCAAAAATAGTGTAATTTTGCGGTTAATTACTAGCAAATGCAGATAATGGGTTAAGGATTGCAGCGGCATCTTTTTGTCTTTATTAATAAATTGTCATTACGAGGAGTTACGACAAAGTAATCTCCTTTCAATTAAGAAATTGTTACAGGTAATTAGAAATCACCTTCGCAATGACAAACAAAAAAGATATAGTGAAAAGCCTGACTACGCTAAAAGCGTGATAACCCCTAAAAAATAATTAAAAGAGAGATTCTTGCCGGTGCAAGATATGTTTATGACTGATAACACTAAAACTTGGTTTACATCTTGGTTTGACACACCGTTTTACTACATTCTATACAAAGACAGGGACGATACGGAAGCTCATATATTCATGGACACGCTTACCAGTTATTTAAATATTCCGGAGCATGGATCTATATTGGATTTAGCCTGTGGAAAAGGACGTCATGCCAGATACCTTAATAAAATAGGATATGATGTAACAGGTGTGGATTTGAGCGAAAACAGTATTGCTTTTGCAAAACAGTTTGAAAATCATCGGTTACGTTTTGATGTGCATAATATGTGTAAACCGTATCATAAACAGTTTGATGCCGTATTTAACTTGTTTACCAGTTTTGGATATTTTGAAGATGATGCTGATAACCTAAAAACTATTAAATCCATTAAGGCTAATCTAAACGACTTTGGCTTTGGTGTTATTGATTTTATGAACAGTGAATTTGTAATTGATAACCTGATCCCTGAAGAGGTTAAAACCATTGATGATATTACTTTTAATTTAAAACGCTTTGTGGAAGGTGAATATATTATAAAAGATATTACTTTTACAGCCAATGGCAAATTGTACAACTTTCAGGAACGTGTTAAAGCATTTACATTAGCTGATTTTGAAACACTTTTTGAAGCTGCTGGTGTACATTTATTGGATGTTTTTGGTAATTATAAACTACATAAGTTTAATGCAAAGACTTCTGAACGTTTAGTTATGATTTTTAAATAAGTGGATGATCCACATTAATTTTTATACTCACTTTTGTGAATTGATTTTTAAATGAATAAATATCTTTTTCCTATATATGCTGTTATTTTAGGAGTTGTCATCGCAAAGCTCTCTAAAAATAAAAAAAACTGGAACACTAAGCTTCTTCTCTCTTTTAGCGGGGCCTTTTTATTGGCTTTAACACTTTTTGAACTATTACCGGAAGTATATAATCATCTTGATACCAAGATGACAGGTCTTTTTATTATGTGTGGTATTATGCTGCAAATTGTTTTGGAGTTATTTTCAAAAGGAGCTGAGCATGGGCATGTGCATATCAATAAAGATAAAACGGCTTTCCCGTGGATGTTATTTATTAGTTTGTGTATTCACAGTTTTTTAGAAGGTTTTCCAATACATCAACACAATGACATGGTTTATGGTGTTTTAGTGCATAAAATACCCATTGCCACCCTGATAACCATGTTCTTATTTCAATCAAATTTTAATAAAACACAGATAATAGCTTTTTTAGTGGTTTTTACAGCTATGACACCACTAGGAACTTATATTTCAAATACCTCTGATATTAGTATTCATTTAGCCCATAGTATTAATGCTATTGTAATAGGTATCTTTTTCCATATTTCTACTACCATTTTGTTTGAAAGCGGTGAAGGCCATAAGTTCAATCTTTCAAAATTTATTGCTATTATTTTAGGTGTTGGAATTGCGTATTTGATTTAGTTTTAACTGCCGGAGTGAATATTAACTTGAAATTAAAAAACAGTGTTTTCTAAAGAAGAATCAAAACGATTAAGACAAGAATTTTGGATCTGTTTTGGAAAATCTTTTCCAAGAAAATGGCTCTTATACAATACTAAATTAAAAGGCTTAAGCTTTAAGTTTTATTTTGATAACAAAAAGGCTTTAGTGGCATTAGATTTGGAAGATGATCTTGAAAACCGTATTAAATACTGGGAGAAATTATTAGCATTAAAATCTATTCTTTTAGAGGAATATCTCCCTGAAGCTATTTTTGAAGAAGAATACTTTTTAGAAAATCACAAAGAAATTTCCAGAGTTTATGTGCCTTTGGAACAGAAAGTTTCTATTCATAATAAAAACTCATGGCGTAATGTTATGGAATTCTTTAATGAGAAAATGGCTTTATTTGAAGCCTTTTTTGAAGAATACAAAGATATTATTGAGGGATAATGAATAGTAAAAACTAGGGTTTTAACTTTTAACAAGCTTAACCATCTCGTAATCATCCATAACAAAACCATTACCTATCTCTGTTACCAACGGGCCAATATTTTTAAAACCCAATTTTTCATAAGCTTTAATTGAATTGGTATTATTTATATTAACCGTTAATCTAATTTTATCTAAATCATAAGTTTTTGCTTTCTGTTTCACAAAATCCATAGCCAATTTCCCGATTCCTTGCCCTCTATAATGACTTAAAACATATATTTTACTTAAAAATAAGGTTTCTACCTCTGGCCTGATGGCAATATAACCAACCGGGATATTACTATGATTTAAAATAAAATATTCAAAGCCATCTATAACCTGTTTTTCTATGGCATTAACGGATTGAAATTTATCAAGCATATAATCTATTTGGGGCTTACCAACAATAGGGATGTAATGTGCCCTCCAAATAGTATCTGCCAGAGATTCTATTTTAATAAAATCAGATTTTGTTTTTGCTTTAAGTACTTCAACCATATTTAAATAACATAAATATAAATCATAAAAAAATGAAAAATTGCTCCTGCTAAAACAAAAAAATGCCAAATCACATGATTGTATGGTATGCTTTGAATAGCATAAAAAATAATGCCTACCGTATAAGCCACTCCACCGGCAAACAATAATAAAATGCCGTTGCTTCCAATGGCTTCAGACAAATTAGAAAAATCAAATACAATAAGCCACCCCATAATTAAATACAGTAAAGTGGAAAAAAATTCAAATTTCCCTGTAAAAAACAGCTTTAGTATCACCCCAAAAGCCGCAATTCCCCATACTATATAAAATAATGTCCAGCCTAAGCTCTGCTCTAAAGCAATTAAAGCTACCGGAGTATAGGTGCCGGCTATCAAAAAATAAATACTGATATGATCTACAATTCTAAAATAATGCTTCAGGTTTCTTTTGCTGATTGCATGATAACAAGTTGAAGCAGTAAACAAAAGAATAATGGAAATACCATACATGATCACGCTAAATAAACTGAAACTTGTTTTATCAGAATTATGAGTTATCAATAGAACCAACCCAATAATACCAAATAAAACTCCAAGAGCATGTGAAACAGCGTTAAGCCTTTCTTCAATTGGTGTTTGCAAGCGCATGTATTATGATTTTTTTTGATGAATCCACTTATCTGTTAAATCGTAAAAGTCAAACTCGACGGCCGATTTTTGATGTTCTAAACGCCCACTCTGAAAATTCCGTTGCAAAATATCTTCAATGAAGTAATCTTCTTTTTCATTATTGGGATCAAATTCTCGTTTCAACGAAATATCAAACATGCTTGCTGTTGTATTATACCAAAACGCACGCCAGCCACTACGCAACTCTTTTACCAGGCTAAATGCGGTTTTACCCGTTTGCCTGTGGATAAGCTTTACCAAAATTTGCCCCTCAGTCCGGGTTAGTTTCTTCAATTCAGCTGAAAACTCACCTTCAATGTATTTTTGAATCTTTTTAGTATAACGTTTTTTATGACGTTTTTTAGTAAGTGTTTCTAAATGTATATTCATAGAATCCAGTCGCTCTACTGCCATTTTAGCATAAGGATAAACCTTTAATGTCTTTCTTCTTAAGATTAAATAACGGATGCGCTCTTCCCTATTACCAAATTCTAATTTATGCAACAGCATGACTTCATCTAAATCAATAGCCCTACGCGGAATAGAATCACCTTCTATAATAAGGTATTCAATAGACGTTGTATCCTGTTCTTTTTCATGTACTTGAGCAAAAAGAAAAACAGGAAATAATAACGCTATAAATTTTAAATAGTTCATAAACAAAATGCTAGGGCATTTAACGTGCCAAAATTAAGAATTTACAATATTTAAAACATTCTTTTTGTATTTATATTATTATTTTAGTGCAAAACTTTTATACATGGCAAACAAAAGCATTCTTAACAAAAAGTCATTAGATTTTTTAAAGAACTATTTAAATAATGCAGCTCCTACCGGATATGAATGGACTGGGCAAAAACTGTGGATGGATTACTTGAAACCTTATGTTGATGAGTTCATTACTGATACTTATGGAACTGCTGTTGGTGTAATTAACCCCAAAGCAAAATACAAAGTTGTTATTGAAGGTCATGCTGATGAAATTTCATGGTACGTTAATTATATCTCTGATAATGGTCTTATTTATGTTATTAGAAACGGAGGGAGTGATCATCAAATAGCCCCCAGTAAAATTGTAAACATTCATACTAAAAATGGTATTGTAAAAGGTGTTTTTGGATGGCCTGCAATACACACCAGAAACAGAGCTAAAGAAGAGGCTCCAAAACCTGATAATATATTTATTGATTGCGGTTGTACCACTAAAGAAGAGGTTGAAAAACTGGGTGTACATGTAGGATGTGTAATCACCTACCCTGATGAATTTCATATACTTAATAATGACAAATTTGTATGTCGTGCTTTAGACAACAGAATGGGGGGCTTTATGATTGCTGAAGTTGCTAGGTTACTTAAGGAAAATAAAAAAGAACTGCCTTTTGGACTCTATATAACTAATGCGGTACAAGAAGAAATTGGATTACGCGGTGCTGAAATGATTGCGCATACTATAAAACCAAATGCCGCAATTATTACCGATGTAACTCATGATACCACTACCCCGATGATTGAGAAGAAAAAAGAAGGGCATTTAGAAATTGGTAAAGGGCCTGTAGTAGCTTACGCTCCTGCTGTTCAGCAAAAATTTCGAGACCTAATTACCGAAACAGCTGAAGCCAAAAACATACCTTTCCAGCGTTCTGCCTTATCAAGAGCCACAGGAACAGATACTGATGCCTTTGCCTATAGCAATGGCGGAGTAGCTTCTGCATTAATTTCTCTGCCATTGAGATACATGCATACCACAGTAGAAATGGTACATAAAGAAGATGTTGAAAATGTCATTAAGTTGATTTATGAAACATTACTTAATATTAAGGGCGGTGAAACTTTTAGTTATTTTGAATAAACTTATAATTCCCGCATAAAGCGGGAATTTTTTTAGATATCCATGAAAAATCAAAAACACTTATTTGATATTCCGGAAAACGTAGTGTATCTAAATGCTGCTAATATGTCCCCTTTGCTAAAAACAACCAACACAGTAGGTAAAGCAGGAATTGATCAAAAAAGTAAACCGTTTACAATTAGAAGTACAGATTTTTTTGAACCATTGGCTGAACTAAAAACATTGTATGCCCAATTAATTGATACGGATGAGCCACAACGTATAGTAGGAATTCCATCAGTATCTTATGGCATAGCAACCGTTACTAACAACATAACACTACAAGCCGGAGATGAAATATTAGTTATTGAAGACCAGTTTCCAAGTAATATATACTCCTGGAAACGTCTTGCCGCTAAATACAATGCCTCTATCAAAATTATACAAAAACCTAAAGAAGACATGAACTGTGGGAAAGCTTGGAATAATCATATTTTAGATAGTATATCTGAAAAAACTGCAGTCATTACCATGGGGAATATACACTGGGCAGAAGGCACCGTGTTTAATTTAAAAGCAATCAGCACAAAAGCAAAAAAACACAGCGCATTACTAATAATTGACGGTTCACAATCTATAGGGGCTCTCCCCTTTTCTATAAAGGAGATAGAACCAGATGCTCTTATATGCGCAGGGTACAAGTGGTTATTAGGAGCCTATTCATTTGGATTGGCTTATTACAGCCCTTACTTTGATAACGGTCAACCTATAGAAGAAAATTGGTCAAACAGGTTAAATAGTGAAAACTTTGCAGGTTTAACCGATTATGAGGATAACTACAAATCTTTTTCCAATAGGTTTAATATGGGAGAAAGCGCCAATTTTATAGCAATTCCCATGTTAAAAGATTCTATTACCCATATTTTGGATTGGTCACCTAACAACATCCAGGACTATTGCCATTCTATTTCAAAACATATAATAGAACCTTTAAGAAAGTTAGGTTGTATAATAGAAGAAGATAGTTACCGTGCTAAACATTTATTTGGCATAAAATTACCGGACAGCATAGACTTGGACAAACTAAAAACAGAATTTGATAAAAACAAAGTCTATATTGCTAATAGAGGAAATTATATCAGGGTCTCTAGTCATTTGTTTAACACTTCAAAAGATTTTGATATACTTTTAAGATCAGTTGCAGCAGCTTTAAATTGAAAAGTATTATGGATGAGCTTATAGATATTACAGATAAACACGGTAATCTTCTGGGAAAATCAGAATTAAAATCTGTAGTACACCTAAAGGGATACTATCATCACACATCTCATGTTTGGTTTTATACCAAAAACGGTGAGGTTTTATTATCTCAACGTTCAGCTAAAAAATCCATTTGCCCATTATTATGGGACGTTTCTGTTGCCGGCCATATAGATTCAGGAGAAACAGCAAAACAAGCTGCTATTAGAGAAACCAAAGAGGAGATAGACTTGAATATTCAAGAAAATGACTTGTATAAAATAGGTGTTTTTGAATGTTTTCAGTCCTACAACAATGGTATTATTGACAACGAATTTCATAACACATTCATCTCAGAACTTAAAATTCCGCTTTCTCAATTAACTCCCCAGCATGAAGAAGTTGAGGCTTTAAAGCTAATAACCCTTGATGAATTTGCCTCATTAATTCTAAACATAGCAGCTAACAACAATCACCTTGTGTCTTCAAACAAATCATATTATGAGTTTGTTTTACAGGAACTAAAAAAGCTCTAATACAATGGATTTAATACTTATAGCCCTTGCTCCAATATGTGTTGTTATTATCTATATATATTTTAAAGATAAATACGAAAAAGAGCCCAAACGTTTATTGGTTTTAAACTTTTTATTAGGTGCAATTGTTAGCATTATAATTACAACCATTATCTACTATGTCTTTGATTTTATACTCCCACTGCCTAACCATACAAGTATCCTGCAACAATTCATCAAAGCTTTTTTAGTTGTAGGCTTTACTGAAGAGTTCAGCAAATATATTATTGTACGCTATGTCGCACAAAACTATAAAGCGTTCAACGAACCTCTTGATGGTATTGTTTACGCTGTAATGGTTTCCATGGGTTTTGCTGCTACCGAAAACATATTTTATGTTTTAGAAGGGGGCTATGCAACAGCCCTGGCTAGGGCATTTACAGCTATTCCGGCACATGCCACTTTTGGTATTTTAATGGGGTATTTTATGGGAAAGGCAAAATTTTCAAACAACAGAATATCATTAAACCTAACCGGACTATTTTTAGCCATACTATTTCATGGTTCGTATGATTTCTTCTTATTCATTGACTTTGTTCCAGGGATTTGGATTGGCGCTATAGTTTCGCTAATTGTTGGCATCATCTTATCTTTAAAAGCTATAAAAAGGCATCAAAAAAACTCACAGTTTAAGCAATAAATACAAATTTTGAGTTGCTTTTCTTTTCGAAAATAGTAGCCACCAAATCTGTTTTAAGTATTGTGATTCCGCTTTAGAAAATTCTTATATTTACTAATACCAATTTTTCAATTATGAGCAAAGATTTTAAGGTAAAAGTAAACGACACTTTTAATTTTGAAATAACCAACCATGAGCTAAAAAAGCTTGACATACTCCGGGTTTCTGACAGCTCGTATCACATTCTTCAAGACAATAAATCCTTTAATGTTGAAATAGAAGACTCTAACTTCAACAACAAATCATACCAGATTAAGGTTAACGGTAATGTGTTTCAGGTATCTATCTTTAATGAGCTAGACACACTAATTAATACTATGGGGTTTACCGTTGGAACTACAAAGCAAATTGATTTTATAAAAGCACCAATGCCAGGTCTCATCCTTGAAATTAATGTACAGGCCAAACAAGTAGTAATGGAAAATGAGCCTTTATTAATATTAGAAGCTATGAAAATGGAAAATGTTATTACCTCACCTAGAGAAGGGGTAGTAAAATCTATAACTGTCAATAAGGGAGATGCTGTAGAAAAAAATCAATTGTTAATAGAGTTTGAATAAAGCATGAAAAAAATACTAGTTGCAAATCGTGGAGAAATAGCCCTAAGAGTTATGAAAACAGCTCAAAAAATGGGTATAAAGACTGTTGCCGTTTTTTCTGAAGCAGACAGAAACTCCCCCCATGTTAAATTTGCCGATGAAGCTGTGTGCATAGGTCCGGCTCCTTCAAATGAATCTTATCTTAAAGGTGATAAAATTATTGAGGTAGCTAAACAGCTTAACGCCGATGCCATTCATCCGGGATATGGGTTTTTAAGTGAAAATGCATCGTTTGCCGAATTGTGTGAAGAGCATCATATTATTTTTATAGGGCCACATTCAAAAACCATTAAAATTATGGGGAGTAAGCTGGCTGCCAAAGAAGCTGTAAAAGCTTATGATATTCCTATGGTACCCGGTATTGATGAAGCCATAACCAATATTGATAAAGCAAAATCTATTGCTCATGATATTGGGTTCCCTGTTCTTATAAAGGCATCTGCCGGTGGTGGCGGAAAAGGAATGCGTGTGGTAGAACAAGCAGCCGATCTAGAATCTCAAATGAACCGTGCTATTAGTGAAGCTACTTCGGCTTTTGGAGATGGATCAGTTTTTATTGAAAAATATGTGACCTCACCAAGGCATATTGAAATACAGATAATGGCAGATAATCATGGAAATATTCTGCATTTTTTTGAACGTGAATGTAGTATTCAAAGACGTCACCAAAAGGTAGTTGAGGAGGCTCCTTCTTGTATTTTATCACCAGAATTAAGAACAAAAATGGGGGAAGCTGCTATAAAAGTAGCTAAATCATGTGATTACCTTGGAGCCGGTACCGTTGAATTTTTGTTAGATGCTGATCATAATTTCTATTTCTTAGAAATGAATACCCGGCTACAAGTAGAACATCCGGTTACTGAACTCATCTCTGACGTTGATTTGGTTGCATTACAAATTAAGGTCGCTCGCGGTGAAGCCCTACAGTTAAAGCAGGAAGACTTAAAAATAACAGGACACGCTTTAGAACTACGGGTTTATGCCGAAGATCCCTTAAATAATTTTCTTCCCAGCGTAGGACATTTAAATACTTATAAAATCCCAAAAGGTCATGGTATACGTGTTGATAATGGTTTTAAAGTAGGTATGGATATCCCTATTTACTACGATCCTATGCTTGCTAAACTAATTACCTATGGAAAAACCAGATCGGAAGCTATTCAACTTATGATAAAGGCTATAGATTCGTATCATATTGAAGGGGTTCAAACTACGCTTCCATTTGGTAAATATGTATGTGAGCATGAGGTTTTTCGTTCTGGAAATTTTGACACACATTTTGTGAAAAATTATTATGCTCCAGAAATCTTAAAGGAACAGGCCAGTGAAGAAGCAAAAATAGCTGCTTTAGTGGCGGTAAAACAATATTTAGAAGATCAAAAATTATTAAGACTTCCTTCCTAATCAGACACTATGGAATCAAAACTAAATACATTAAAAGATAAACTGGCTCAGGCACACCTGGGCGGTGGACAACAACGCATTGATAAGCAACATGAAAAGAAAAAACTAACCGCAAGAGAACGTATAAGTTACTTATTGGATGAAGGGTCTTTTGAAGAAATTGGTGTCTTGGTAACCCATAGAACTACAGATTTTGGCATGCAGGACCAAATCTATTATGGTGATGGTGTAGTTACCGGTTATGGTACAATACATGACCGACTAGTATATGTTTATGCTCAGGATTTTACTGTTTTTGGAGGGGCTTTATCAGAAACTCATGCCGAAAAAATATGTAAAATCATGGATATGGCAGTAAAAGTTGGAGCACCAATTATTGGATTAAATGATTCTGGTGGTGCCCGTATTCAAGAAGGCGTGCGTTCATTGGGCGGTTATGCCGATATATTTTACAGAAATGTTCAGGCATCTGGAGTTATTCCTCAAATTTCAGCGATAATGGGGCCATGCGCCGGTGGTGCTGTTTACTCGCCAGCTATGACCGATTTCACTATTATGGTAGAACACACCAGCTATATGTTTGTTACTGGCCCTAATGTAGTTAAAACAGTAACCAATGAAGAGGTTACCAGTGAAGAACTGGGAGGTGCAAATACACATGCTTCTAAATCCGGTGTTGCCCATAAAACCTCTGCCAATGATGTACAGTGTTTGGAAGATATAAAATTGCTTTTAAGCTATCTACCTCAAAATAATACTGAAAAAACAAAAAAAATTGAGGTTAACTTAAACGATGAAGTACGAGATGTTTTATCAAATATAGTCCCAGAAAACCCCAATAAACCTTATGACATGCATCAGGTTATTTCCGGAATCATTGATACGGATTCTTTTTATGAGATTCATAAAGATTATGCGGAAAGTATTATAGTAGGTTTTGCAAGATTAGGAGGCCGGAGTATAGGTATCATAGCTAATCAACCCATGTCATTTGCTGGTGTATTGGGAGTTAAGAGTTCTAGAAAGGCAGCACGTTTTACACGTTTTTGCGATTGTTTTAATATTCCGCTTTTGGTTTTAGTTGATGTTCCGGGGTTCTTACCTGGCACAGACCAAGAATGGAATGGTATTATTGTACATGGGGCTAAATTATTATATGCGCTGAGTGAAGCCACAGTTCCCAGAGTTACTGTTATTACGAGAAAAGCTTATGGTGGCGCCTATGATGTTATGAATTCTAAGCATATAGGAGCTGACATGAATTTTGCATGGCCAGGGGCAGAAATTGCTGTTATGGGCGCAAAAGGTGCCAGTGAAATTATCTTTAAAAGAGAAATTGCTAATGCTGAAGACCCGGTAAAAAAGCTTTCTGAAAAAGAGAAAGAATACGCTGATAAATTTGCCAATCCTTACGAAGCAGCAAAGCGTGGATTTATTGACGAAGTTATTCTACCTAAAGATACCAGACGCAAACTAATAAAAGCTTTTGCTATGTTAGAGAATAAAGAAGTAGACAGACCAAAACGCAAGCATGGCAACATCCCGTTATAAAAAAAGGAAGCTCTAATAGAACTTCCTTTATACCCTCAATTAATTCTTTGATAATACAACTTCTCAAATAACATATTATAACCAACCAATTATGTTATTAAGATAATATGCAATCAAATTAACCTTTAATCATAAATTAACCTTAAAATAATATGAAATCAGGTTTTGAATTAATAACTGTCGCAAATATGCATAATATTTAATTTAAGGACTACAAAAACAACTACTCATTAACTACTCAAATCCCTAAAAAATAGTATTTAAAAGTTATTTACCATTTTTTATTGAACTCTCAATAAATTTACTGAAACTCCTTATTAAAAAATTCGAACATGGTCATATTGCGTTCCCTTATATTCAATTTCTTTCTGATTCTATAGCGCTTACTTTCAATAGCCCTGGTTGTAGTCCCTAAAAAAAGAGCAATTTCTTTACTTTTAAACTTAGTAAACAAATAATAGCAAATGATGATCTCAGATTCATTCAGCTGAGGATATTTTTCAGAAATTTGCGTAAAGAAATCTATATTTAAATCATTTATTAGCTCTAGTTGGCTTTCATTTTTAGATAATACCGTAGAAGAATTAAGGCGTACGTTTTTATAAAGTTCTTTAATTTTATCACGTTGCTCATCAACGGCATCTATAGTAGATATGGTCTTTACTTCTTTCTTTACTTCATCAATATACCCTTCTAAACCCCTCACTTTAACCTTCAGCTTTTCATGGTTGGTTTTTAAATATGAAAAGCTACTTTCCCGACTACTTAAATTTGAGATTTTAACTTTTTGCTTTCTGTAAAAAATCAGATATAAAACAGATATAACCAATAAACAAAATAATAGAACACCTACCAATATCCCATTTAAATATTTCTTATCACTTTCTTCCTCCAATTCAGATTCAGTCTGTAGAAGTATATCATTAATTTCTATACTGGAATCAATAACATTTCTGAACATTTTATCCTTATAAATTTTTAAGGAATCCAAATAGGCCTTTGAAGTGTTTAAATCTCCTGAGTAGGAATAAAAATCAGCATAAAGCTTATAATAATTACTTCTTGCTTTTTCCCCCATGTACTTTTGTAACTTAGATGATTTAGCCAAATAATGGCCTAACGAGTCTAATTGTTTTCTTTGAAAAAACACCTCTGCAAAATTGACATCAATAGAAGCCTGAAAAGAGTTATAGTTATAAAAAACTGTTGTTGGATTGTTAAGTGTGGTTTTAAACGCTTTGTGATAGTAATGAGCTTTATCAAAATCCTCCAGATAAATGTAGTTAGAAACTAACATATAAGTAGCAAATAAATAATAATAAGCATCGTCTTCTATTTGTTTGTAAGAATCCAGTTTTTGCAGTATCAAATCATTACATTTCTCATACTCATCGTCAAGAAATTTAATATAAGCTGTCATCTGGTCTATCTCAACAAGGCCATGTTTATAATCACCTAACTCATAATATTTTTTTGCCTCTTCTAAATATTTGAATGCTGTTGTATCCTTTTTAGTAAAATAAATACGTGAAAATAGCTCTAAGCTGGACGCTCCTGCCACTTTGTAATTTTTTTCTTTTTTAGCATACTTGAGAGCCAAGACATAACTTTGAAATAGCTTAGGGTAATCTTGAGAATCATCATGAATTAATGCCTTTATGGCATAATAATCAGCAATACGGCCTTTAATTGAAGATTCAAGAGGTAATGGAATAGAATCTAAAAAACGTATGGCCTTTTTAGTGTTAACGTCTATACTAATATCGGCAGAATCAATATAACGTGTATAATCCTGACTATGGCATGTGATGCAATAGATAGTAACTAAAAAGAATATTATTTTTTGAGAGCGACAGATTTTGTTTCAGTTAAAAATTATTGGGGTAAAAAATAATGGTGCTAATGTAATAATAATCCTATATTAATAAAAACATGTAAAATACATTTCTTACACATATTTTATTTTGAAAAAATTATCACACTTTTAGTCTTTTATTTTAATTATAAAACAAAAAGACACTCTATTTTGAGTGTCTTTTACCTTTTTTATGAATGCATCTTAATTAAAACTCTAAATCTGCAACCAAGTCAAATTCATCATATATGGCTTTATCTTTTAAATTATCAAAGAAACTGGTAGAACCATAACGCACATCAAACTTACTTCTGTCAATTTTTAAATTGGCAGTTGCTTTATTTCCATACACAGAAATCACAAAAGTAATAGGGTTTGTTTTATTTTTGATGGTTAAATCACCGGTTACTTCATAAGCATTCTTGCCGGTAGCTTTCACTTCTGTAAATTTTAATTTTGAAATCGGGTGTTTTTCAACTCCAAAGAAATCATCAGACTTCAAATGTCCTTCCAATTTACCTTGGTATTCTCCTTGTAAATCAGTAACTGCAATAGATGCCATATCTATAGTAATCTCCCCTCCGATCAACTTGTCATTGTTAAATACTAATGAACCTGCCTTGATATTAATAAGTCCTTCATGAGATCCTGTTACTTTGTATCCTTTCCAAACTACTTTACTTTTCTCAGTTTTAATCTCCTTCTTATCCCCATCAACTACTGTAAAAGATGAAGCAAAAAATGTAACTAATACTACTATTGCTAAATTTTTAATTGTTTTTTTCATTTTAAAAAATTTTGTTCTTTATTAAATATTATAATGCAAATATCAGAAACAATTTATATTAAGAAAACAATATAGTTTATAAAATAATGTTAAACTAGTTTAATATTTTACTCTTCTAAAAGTAATTGCTTTTTTATTTTACTTAAAAACTCTTTGGTTATGCCAAGGTAAGAAGCAATCATATACTGTGGTACACGTTTTTCAATTGTTGGATATTGTTGCTTAAAAAACAAATATTGTTCTTTGGCGTTAAGGCTAAGTCCTCTTACAATACGTTTTTGAGAAGACACTAAATGCTTTTCCAGCATTTTCCTAAACAAACGTTCCAGTTTTGGAACAGCCTGAAACAGTTCTTCTTGTGTTTCATATGAAAATTGAAACACCTCAGTGCTTTCTAAACACTGAACATTATAATCTGCAGGTGTTTGAGTAATAAAGCTCCCTATATCTGTAACCCACCAATCTTCTACGGCAAACATCACTATATGCTCTTGTCCCTTATCATCAACATAGAATGTCTTGGTACACCCTGAGACTAAAAAGCTACTATTTTTACAAATATCTCCCTGCTGAACAATAAACTGGCCTTTTAAATATTTTCTATAACCTACCTTAGATATTAAATATGTCTCCTCTTCTTCTGTTAAAAGAACATATTTCTTTATATAATCTAAAAGGGGTTGTATTTGCATTTGAATACTTTATATATAAAGTATCAAATTTAACAATAATAATATTGTGTTAATTAATGACTAACTGATTTCTACGGGAAATAATTCAACTATTTTTGCGCTATGAAATCACCCCAAAATTTTAAGTTAGAATTTGTGGCATTAATGGCTTCTTTAATGTCTATTGTGGCATTATCCATTGATGCTTTATTACCTGCTTTACCTCAAATTGGTTTGCACTTAAGTGTCACCAATACTACCAGTAATCAGTTATTAATTACCATGATTTTTTTGGGGTTGGGTTTTGGGCAACTTATTTTTGGACCACTTTCAGATAGTTTTGGAAGAAAACCTATTGTATACTTTGGATTTATAGTTTTTATTATAGCAAGCATCATTTGTGTTACAACTAAAGATTTTGAAATGATGATTATAGGTCGTATTCTTCAAGGGGTTGGACTATCCTCTCCCCGAAGCCTGGCACTCTCCATGATACGGGACTCTTATAGTGGTGATTATATGGCTAAAATAGTATCAATAGTAGTCATGTTCTTTATTTTAGTTCCTGTTATTGCTCCTACTCTGGGACAGGTATTAATGACTTTTTTTAATTGGGAATCTATCTTTTATTTCAACCTGCTGTTTGGTATAATAATTATGATTTGGTTTTGGCAACGGCAGTCTGAAACCCTACCAAAAGAAAAGCGTATAAAATTCACATGGCATCTTTTTATTGATGGCACCAGAGAATTTTTTAAATATAAAGATGCCGTAGCTTTCACTTTAGTATCCGGCTTTATTACAGGATCATTCATGGTCTATTTGAGTACAGCTCAACAAATTTTTCAAGAGCAGTATAATTTGGCTGATATGTTTCCTTATATATTTGCCAGTTTAGCTATTTCTGTTGGTTTAGCTACCTTTTTAAATAGCAGATTGGTTGTAAAATACGGGATGTGGCGTATTGCCTATATAGCAACTATAGCATATGCTGCCGTATCTATTTTATACCTTTTATTATACTGGTCCGGAAATAACCCCAGTATTTATATTTTATTAAGCTTTTTTGCTTTACAATTCTTTGCTGTAGGTTTTCTATTTGGAAACTTAAGAGCTATTGCCATGCAGCCATTAGGACATATTGCCGGTATTGGAGCTGCCATAAATGGTTTTATATCTACCGTAATGGCTGTTCCTATTGCCAATTATATAGGTGGCTTTGTTGTAGACTCCGTTTTACCTTTGTTTATTGGGTTTTCTATTTTTGGTGTTTTATCTTTTTTAGTTTTTATTTTAAATAAACAAAAACCAAAACTTGTTCATACTTGATTTTATTAGGAAAATTATTGTAATTTGCTTAATAATTAGTTGTAATAAATTATAACTAATTTATTTTTATTTTTTACATAAATTCTTCTAATCAAAAAATCAACTCATTATGAAAAAAACCCTATTATTTATTGTGCTTGTAATATGTTTTGCTTGTCAGGATAAAAAAGAGACCTCCTATGACTTAGTCATATTAAATGGGCACATTGTAGATCCTGCCTCAGGTATGGACAAAGTTATGAACATTGGTATCAATGCAGATACTATTAGTGAAATTTCTGAAGCCGCTTTAAAAGGCATTAAAGTCATTGATGCTAACGGAAAAACAGTTATCCCTGGCTTTATTGACCTACATACACATACGCCTTTTCCCTTTGGTGAATCTTTACAGGTAAAGGATGGTGTAACTACATCTTTAGACCTGGAAGCAGGAGCACACCCACAAACCGCTTATGGAAAATTTTTAAAAGGAAAGGCCAAAGCTAATTATGGAGCTTCAGTAGCACACTATGCGGCACGTATCAAGGTCATTGAAGGAAAAGACCAGGGTTATGCCATTACAGAAAACGGTGCAATGCTTCCCGGAGCTGCATTTGTGCAAATTGCTACTCCTGAACAAATAGAAGAAATGAGAAAAATACTTGATGAGGGTATTAGTGAAGGAGGTTTAGGAATAGGCTTACTACTTGATTATATGAGTCCGGCAATTAGTGATGATGAATTAAGAATGGTCTTTGAAGTTGCCAAAAAAAGAAATGTGGTTGTGTGGGCACATATTCGCAGAGGTATAAATGGAGATATTCAAGGCTTGAATGATGTTTTAGATTTATCCTTAGAATTAGGTACGCCATTACATATCTGCCATATTAATGCAAACGCTATGGGGGAAGTTGGTAATTGGCTGAAGGCCATTGATAAAGCTAATGCCAACGGTGCAGATATCAGTACAGAAATATTTCCATATACTGCTGGATCAACAAGTATTTCGGCCGATGTGTTTGACAGAGATTGGCAAACCATTTTTAATATAAGTTATGAAGATGTACAATGGTCAAATACCGGAGAATGGTTCACCAAAGAAACCTGGGAAGAAAAGCGTAAAACACACCCTGAAAGCTTCATCATACATCACTATATGAAAGAAGAGTGGATACAAGAAGCACTAAAATACCCACAAATGATGATTGCATCAGACGCCACGCCTGCCGTAGATCCGGAAGTAAAAGCTAATCCCAATGTATCTGGAAGTTTTACCAGGGTTTTTGAAAAATATGTAAAAGAAGATCGTTTATTAACACTTTCTGATGCTGTAGCCAGATGTAGTTATTATCCAGCAAAAAGATTAGAACCCTTTGCGCCTATTTTTAAGAAAAAAGGTAGAATTGCAATCGGTGCTTATGCAGACTTATTACTATTTGAATTGGATAATTTAAAAGTTGAAGCCACTTATACAGAGCCTAATCACCCTTCTGTAGGCTGGGACTATGTTATAGTAAACGGTAAAGCAGTTGTTGAAAATGGTGAATTCACTGGAGAAACACCTGGCAGACAAATGTTAGCTAAATAAAATACAACTCGTAAGTTATAAACAAGATCGTTATTTGCTAAGTCAAATAACGATCTTTTAATATATCTATATGATGAATTTCATGACCTATAACCGAAAATGCGGCTGCTCTTGCTGATATAGGGCTCCCGTTAGCATTACCTATAAATTTTAAATCGTCATCGCTTAAACTCTTAAGGAATGTAATGGAATGATTTCTAACAGATTGGTATTCCTCAATTAAGAGTTCTAATGTTTTCTTATGGCTCCGGGAAGGTTTTATATAATCATTTTGATCAAAGCCTGCTAAAGGCGTAGTATCATGCCTGGAAATTCTAAAACATCTATATATAAATACACGCTCCGTATCTATAATGTGTTGAAAAACCTCTTTAATACTCCACTTATCTTCCGCATAACAATATCTTAATTTGTCTTCCGGAATACCCCGGAAAAAGGCAACAACATGTGTTAGTCCTAATTCATAAGCTTCAATAAGCTTATAATCTTTAGGAACTTTATTCATATAAGTACTATAGTACGGATTGTACTCTTCTTGCTTTACTTCTTTTATTGTCATATTAAAACAGTTTAAATTTTTGCCTGATAGGTATATAAGTCATAATACCTGCCACCTTGAGCTATTAACTCATCATGAGTACCTCGTTCTACAATATGACCAGATTCAATAACTAAAATTTGGTCTGCTTTTTTAATTGTACTCAATCTATGTGCAATAACTATGGTTGTTCTGTCTTTAACCAATTGGTTTAAACTTTTCTGAATCAAAGCTTCACTTTCGGTATCCAAATTAGAAGTAGCCTCATCTAAAATAATGATTTTCGGGTCTGCCAAAATGGCCCTGGCAATGGCCAATCTTTGACGCTGGCCACCGGAAAGTTTTATTCCTCTTTCCCCTATTAGGGTTTCCAACCCCTTGTCAAACCTATCCGTAAACTCATTAACATAGGCCGCCTTAACGGCATTTTCTAATTCTGTTTCTGTAGCATTAGGCCTTGGAAACATAATATTTTCTCTTATAGTGCCTTCAAATAAGAATTCATCTTGCAGTACTACACCTAAATGCTGCCTGTAACTACTCAGTTTTACTTTAGATAAATCCTGATTATCAATAGTGACTATCCCCGATTTTGGATTTAAAAATGTAGCAGATAATCCTGCTATTGTTGATTTTCCTGAACCAGAACTCCCCACTAAAGCCGTCACAGAACCTGCAGGAGCCTTAAAACTGATATTATGTAATACTTCTTTGTCTTCTTCATAAGCAAATGACACATTATCAAATACAATCTCCCCGTTTAATTGCTCTAATTGAATAATACGATCCTGATTATCTTCTTCAGCTGTCATATTCATAAGTTCTTCCGTTCTATCCAATCCAGCTAGTGCCTCCGTTAATTGGCTACCAATATTACTCATTTGGACAATAGGCGCAATCATAAAACCTAAAATTAAAGTAAAAAACAGGAAATCCCCTGTGGTCATATCACTTTGAATCATATAATATCCGCCAATTCCCATAATTCCGGTTGTGGCTACTCCAATTAAAAAAGTTGATGAACTGGTCATTAAAGCCGTAGCGGTTAAACTCTTTTTTACATTTTGATATAATTTATCCACCCCTTTTTCAAAAACTCTATTTTCCTGTTCTTCTGCATTAAAAGCTTTTATCACACGAACCCCAGCTAAAGTTTCGGTTAACCGTCCTTTAACCTCCGCATTTATTTTACCTCTTTTTCTAAAAACAGGCCTGATATATTTAAAAGCTCTTAAAGCTATATATCCAAAGATAGACAACGGAATAAACACAAAAAGGGTCATCCATGGGTTTAGCTTTATTAATATGATAAGCGAAACAATGGCCGTAAAGGTCCCGCCTACAAGTTGTACCAAACCGGTTCCTATAAGATTTCTTACGCCTTCTACATCGCTCATAATTCTGGACACTAATGCTCCTGATTTAGTATTATCAAAAAAACTAATAGGCAGTGATAATACTTTTTTCTGAACCTGTGCCCGCAATTCACTAATTAAATATTGTGCCTGAACACTTAAAATTCGTGTCAATGAAAAAGATGTTATAGCCTGTATTAAAATAGCGGTCAAAACAATTGCTATCAAACTAAATAGCTGAGAGGCGTCTTTGCTCGGCACGACATCATCTAAAAGCACTTTGCTCTGCCAAGGTAAAACTAAACCAGCCAAACTACGAATAACGATCAATACCAAACCAATAAAAACTAAGTTACGCTTGGGCCAAATAATGGTTTTAAAAGCCTTTACCATAGTAACTTTGGGCCTACTTTTATCTCTTTTTTTCGAAGAATCTTTAATGTGTTCCATTCCATTTTTTTGAGTTTAGAAAGGTAAGTGTTTTTCTTGAAAATTATTTCATCCACTTCATTAATGAATAAATGGTACAGAAACAAATTTGAAAAATAGAAAAGGTTTATGCTTCATAAAAAAAATAGTCTTCAATGACCATACCTTCTATATTATTACTAAAAATTAGCATAAAAAACCTAGTCTACAACGTGCTTAATTCATTACTTTTAATGCTCTGTATATACAACATATAAAATTAATATAGACACATGAAAATAATTGGTATTGGTAAGAATTATGTGAACGATAAAAATGAAGCTTCCGCACTTAAAACTGGTAATCAGCTTATCTTTTTAAAAGCAGAAAGTACTTTAGTTACTAATAATAAAGATATTGTTTTTCCTAAAATTACTAATGAATTGCTTTATGAAGTAGAATTAGTTGCAAAAATAGGAAAAACAGGTAAAGATATACCTGAAAATGATGCTGTTTCTTATATTGGAGAAATAGGTCTTGGTATTGATTATACAGCAATTGATGTTCTTAAGGCCAGTAGGGCATTACAACAACCCTGGGCTCTGGCTAAAGGGTTTGACGGAGCTTCACCGATATCAAACTTTAAACCGGTTTCTGATTTTCCGGATTTAAACAATATTAATTTTAACCTGCTTATTAATGGCGAAGAAAAACAAGTTGGAAATACCGGCTATATGATTTATAACTTTAGCGAGATTATTGCCTATGTTTCAAAGTTTATGACTTTAGTACCCGGAGATTTGATTTTTACAGGGACACCGGCTACTGGAGCAGGATTAAACATAAAAGGCGATCATTTACAGGCCTTTATTGAAGACACGTTGTTATTGGATTTTAAACTAATTTAGCTACCTTAACAGTATTACTCCTTCAATATACATGAAAAATTCCATTGCAGAACGTGTTAGTGATTTTTTAAAGCGTTACCCGCCCTTTAATATGGTTAAGCCCAAAAACTTAAGGAATATAGCTGCAGAGGTCACCATCATGTATTTAGAAAAAGGGGATACCGTCTTTAAAAAGGAGGATCCCTCTCATGAGTACATTTATGTGATTAGAGATGGTGCTGTGGGCCTGCACTATGAAAATGGAGAGGTAGATGAGATCATGAACATTCATGATACAGGTGATGTATTTGGTTTACAGCCTTTAATATCAAAAGACCCATATCAGTTAACAGCTACAGCCAATGAAGAGTCTATTGTCTATGCAATTCCTGTCAACTTATTTCAATCTGTAACCGATAACAGTGCAAAAATTCAAAAATACCTCATTACGGCTTTTGCTTCAAATATATATGCGCCGTATACTTCTGAAGTAGCGGATAAAATCTTTGTTGATTACCTTCCAAACCGTTCTGAAGATATTGTAAACTTTCAAACCGCCAATTATACCGAAAAACCTATTACATGTGGTGTGCGTTCAACACTAAAAAGTGCCGCTAAAAAAATGAGTTTACATAAAATTGGGTGCATCATTGTAGTTGATTCTGATAAAAAGCCTGTAGGTATTATTACTAATAGTGATATAAAAAACAAAATAGCCACAGGGCTTTTCCCTATTGAGACTCCAGTTACAAACATCATGACTTCCCCGGTAATTACCGGAAAGAAAGATTTAACAGTAGCCAACGGACAGTTGCAAATGATAAAAAACAGCATAGGCCATTTGTGTATTACTAAAGATGGTACAGTGAACTCTAAGCTCATTGGAGTACTTACCCATCATGATGTTTTAGCAACTTTAGGCAATAGCCCAACAGTAATTCTAAAAGAAATAAAACGTGCCAAGCAAACTAAAAAGTTACGTGCCGCTAGGTTAAAGGCAAATGGCTTACTTAAAAGTTATCTGGAACAAAACATTCCCATTTCACATATCATTAATGTGATCTCTCAGGTTAATGATGCCGTAACGGCCAGAGCCATTGATCTTGCTGTTAAAAAAATGGATTCACCTCCTCCGGTTTCCTTTGCCTGGTTAGCGTTAGGAAGCCAAGGTAGACGAGAACAACTCTTATTTACTGATCAGGATAACGCCTTAGTTTTTGAAAATGTATCTAAGGCACAGTATAAAGACACCCAATCTTATTTTTTAGAATTGTCTCGCTTAGTAACCGGCACATTAAACAAAGTTGGTTTTGAATATTGTGAAGCCGATATGATGGCAAGTAATCCGGAATGGTGTAAATCTATTAAGGAATGGCAAGAACAATTTAAACACTGGATTTTAAAGCCTGACCAAAAAGCCATTCTGTTATCATCTATTTTTTTTGATTACAATTGTGTATATGGTAATCAGGATTTAATTGATACGCTAACAGACACTATATATACCAGCTTAAGTGAAACCAGTTTGTTTTATAAATATTTGGGCAGCGATGCTGTTAAAAGCCCATCTCCTTTAGGGTTTTTCAAGCAATTTCTGGTAGAGCAGAACGGCGAACGCAAAGAACTTTTTAATATAAAAAGCAGGGCAGTCATGCCATTAGTTGATTCGGCAAGGTTACTTATTTTAAGTAAACAGATAAGAGGCGTTAACAATACTTATGAACGTTTTGAAAGATTAGCTCAATTAGAGCCAGAAAATAAGGAATTACACGAGTCTTGTGCTTATGCCTTCAAAGCCTTATCAAAATTTAAAACAAAACAAGGTTTATTACATGGTAATTCTGGTAAACTTATAGACTTAGAAACTTTAACTAAAGAAGAAAAGTTGAAACTAAGACGTTGTTTTAAACCTATCCAGGAAATTCAAGAGATTTTGAAAATTCGTTTTGATTTAAAAAACCTTATCTAAATGGTATTGAAATGGTTTAAAAAGGGCAATAAGAATTATCCTGATTTCTGGATGGACTACCTCGAACATTTTAAAAAATTTGAAAAAACACCTATTAAGGAAACGCGCTTTATTGCTTTTGATACTGAAACAACAGGGTTTGACAGAAAAAAAGACAGGGTCCTATCTATTGGTGCTGTAGCATTTACAGGCAAATCTATTCCGGTAAATGGTAGTTTGGAACTGTACCTAGAACAAGATATTTTTAACCCGGACACCGTTGAAATTCATGAATTAATGAAAAGCAGCAAAGTGAATAAAGTATCTGAAATAGAGGCATTAAAAACATTTCTGGCTTATATTAAAAATTCTGTTTTAATTGCTCATCATGCCAATTTTGATAGAAATATGATGAATGAAATGTTGTCAAGGCATGGGCTTGGTATGTTAAAAAACAAGTTTATAGATACCGGAATCCTATTCAATAAATCAAAGCATATTATTTACCGTGAAAATCTAAAAGAGCATTATACTTTAGATGATTTGAGCAAAGCGCTTAACGTACCTATGATTGATAGACATACAGCAAGCGGAGATGCCCTTATAACTGCAATTGTGTTCTTAAAAATTTTATCGCGATTGGAAAAACGTAAAAATTTAGAATGGGGGTATTTGTTGAACAGATAATTAAAAATTATACAGTTTTTGATCATTTTTATTATTAAAAAACCGCACAACAATTAGTAGTTATGCGGTTCTATAATGGTTCACATTTTGATTTGAAAACTATTAAGAGTAGCGTATATATTGTTAAAACATTCTACTACAAAGCATTATCCATAATATCCTGAACAACTTCAGGATTTAGCAACGTACTGGTATCTCCCAAATTGCTCGTATCTTTACAGGCTATTTTTCGTAATATACGTCTCATGATCTTTCCTGATCGTGTCTTTGGAAGACCACTGGTAAATTGAATTTTATTCAACTTGGCTATGGGACCAATATGCTCTGTTATTATTTGATTGATTTCTTTACGTAAATTATTATGGTCTCTGCTTTCTCCTGTGTCTTTTAATATAACATAGCCATATAAAGCGTTGCCTTTAACCTCATGCGGGAATCCTACAATTGCAGATTCTGCCACTGCCGGGTGCTCATTGATGGCATCTTCTATGGGAGCCGTTCCCAGATTATGGCCGGATACTATAATGACATCATCCACCCTACCTGTTATCCGGTAATACCCAACCTCATCACGAAAGGCACCATCTCCTGTGAAATATTTATTCTCATAAGCCGAAAAATAAGTGTCCCTATAGCGCTGATGATTGCCCCAAATGGTTCTTGCCATGCTAGGCCATGGGAATTTTATACAAAGACGCCCCTCTACCTGGTTCCCTTTTTGTTCTTTGCCGTTTTCATCTATTAAAGCCGGCTGTATCCCTATAAATGGCAATGTGGCATAAGTTGGCTTTGTGGGTGTTACAAATGGAATGGGGCTGATCATTATTCCTCCCGTTTCAGTTTGCCACCAGGTATCTACAATGGGGCTTTTCTTTTTGCCTACATTATCGTTATACCAGTGCCATGCTTCTTCATTTATTGGTTCGCCTACTGAACCTAATACTTTTATGGATGATAAGTCATATTGCTCTACCAATTCTATACCTTCTTTTGCCAGAGCCCTTATTGCCGTTGGGGCTGTATAAAACTGATTGACCTTGTGCTTCTCTACAATTTCCCAAAAACGTCCATAATCCGGATAACTGGGTACACCTTCAAACATAACTGTAGTAGCTCCGTTAATCAACGGCCCGTAAACTATATAACTATGCCCTGTTATCCATCCTATATCTGCTGTACACCAATAGATATCTTCTTCTCTATATTGAAATACATTTTTAAAAGTATATGCCGTATGGACCATATACCCTGCTGTAGTATGAACCATTCCCTTGGGCTTACCTGTAGAACCTGACGTATATAAAATAAACAAAGGGTCTTCTGCATTCATAATTTCTGCCTTACAATCTGTTGAGGCCTCATCTAAAAGGGGCTGTAACCATTGGTCTCGCCCTGTCTCCATATGAATATCAGACTCAATGCGTTTAGTCACCAATACAGTTTCTATGCAAGAACAGTCTTTTAAGGCTTCATCTACTATCCCTTTTAAATCAATTGTTTTTGCTCCTCTATAGGAACCATCACTGGTGATGACCATTTTACATGCACTATCATTTATTCGGGTAGCTAAAGCTGTTGATGAAAACCCTGCAAATACCACTGAATGGATGGCTCCTATCCTGGCACAGGCCAGGACTGAGATAGCCAGTTCCGGAATCATAGGCAGATAGATACACACCCGATCTCCTTTTTTTATCCCTTGATTTTTTAAAACATTGGCCAATTTATTGACCCGCTCATGTAGTTGACCATAAGTAATATGTTCCGCAGGTTCTTTTGGATCATTGGGCTCAAAAAGTATAGCCGTTTTATCTTTTCTTGTAGCCAAATGGCGATCTATACAGTTTTCAGTTATGTTCAATCGGGCACCCTCAAACCACTTTACCTCAGGCTTAGTAAAATCCCAACTCAGCACCTTGTCCCATTTTTGTTGCCACATAAAATGCTCCTCAGCGATCTCTTCCCAAAAGTTTTCCGGTTCTCTTACTGATTTTCTGTAAACCTGATAATATTCCTCTAAATGCTTGATGTGATAGTTACTCATGAATTCTATTTAAATCTTATTGTTTATGTTTTGTTTTTAATGCGTTCTAATTTAGTAATTTAATGTAAATAGGATAAACTTTTTTCTACAAACAACATAATTCCCCCTACAGAAAAATAGTTACATATCAATGAGTCGCTTTCCCTGCCCCGCTTGGAATCCTAATGTTTTCAACAATGTCCTGAACATTTGCTGGTGGTGCCGGAGTAAATTTCATAATGATAATAGACACCATAAAATTGAGTATCATAGCTACTGTACCAAACCCTTCCGGCGAAATTCCAAACCACCATTCGCTTTTGTCCGGTAACACCTCATCAAACCAGCCTAATTTATATTTTATCATATATAAAAGCATGGATGTTATCCCTACAACCATACCAGCAATAGCCCCTTCTTTATTCATTCGCTTATAAAAAATTCCAAGAATAATTGCCGGAAAAAAAGACGCTGCTGCTAAACCAAAAGCCAATGCTACTACTGCAGCTACAAACCCGGGCGGATTAATACCAAAGTAACCGGCAACACAAACTGCACCCACAGCTGATAAACGAGCTGCGATCAATTCTCCCTTTTCGGAAATCTTAGGGTTTATTATTTTCTTTATCAGATCGTGAGAAATTGAAGCCGAAATTACCAATAATAATCCTGCTGCCGTTGACAATGCTGCCGCTAAACCACCAGCGGCCACTAAAGCAATAACCCAATCCGGTAATTTTGCAATTTCCGGATTTGCTAATACCATAATATCCCTGTCTACAGTTAGTTCGTTATTATTCTCATTAGCTACATATTGAATACGTCCGTCATTATTCTTATCTGTAAACGTTATTAATCCGGTAGTTTCCCATTTTTTAAACCATTCCGGGACACCTTCATAAGGTTTATTTGAAACTGTTTCAATCATATTGGTTCTTGCAAATACAGCAACTGCCGGTGCAGTGGTATATAATATAACAATTAACAAGAGTGCTATCCCTGCTGATTTCCTTGCATCTTTTACACGTTTTACTGTAAAAAACCGTACAATAACATGTGGTAATCCTGCTGTACCTACCATTAATGCTAAAGTTATAGCAAAAACGTCAATCAAAGGTTTTGAACCTTCAGTGTATTCAGCAAACCCCAACTCAGTACTCAATCCATCTAACTTATCCAGTAAATAGGTCCCGGAACCATCAGCCAAACTTCCTCCAAACCCAAATTGAGGAATTGGATTTCCGGTCATTTGAATAGAAATAAAAATAGCCGGAACCATAAAAGCAAAAATCAGAACACAATATTGTGCTACCTGTGTATATGTAATACCTTTCATACCTCCTAAAACAGCATAAAAAAGCACTATGAGCATTCCAATAATTACCCCTGTATTTATATTGACCTCTAAAAACCGTGAAAACACTATACCTACGCCACGCATTTGCCCTGCTACATAAGTAAACGACACCAGTAGAGCACATAAAACGGCAACAATTCTTGCCGTTTTAGAATAATATCTGTCTCCTATAAAATCGGGAACCGTAAACTTTCCAAATTTTCTTAAATATGGTGCCAGTAATAGAGCTAATAGCACATATCCACCGGTCCACCCCATCAAATATACGGCACCGTCATATCCGGCAAAAGAAATAATACCAGCCATTGAAATAAAGGACGCCGCACTCATCCAATCCGCCGCCGTAGCCATTCCGTTAGCCAATGGCGAAACGCCTCCTCCGGCAACATAAAAGTCTTTTGTAGAGCCTGCTCTGGACCAGATGGCAATTCCTATATATAGTGTAAATGTTATTCCTACTAAAATATAGGTCCAGTTTTGTACACCTATACCTTCTGATAATAAACTATACATCATACCCATATTTTTTATCTAGTTTGTTCATAATACGAACGTAAACAAAAATTAAAATAACAAATACGTACATGGAGCCTTGCTGGGCAAACCAGAACCCTAATTTGAATCCCCCAATCTTAATAATGTTAAGCGCATCTTTAAACAAAATGCCAGCGCCAAAAGACACTAAAAACCATATTAACAATAAAATAAAGAGGTACCTGATATTTTCCTTCCAATAGGCCTTTGCGTTTGCTTTTTCAGACATAAATATTTGTTTTAGTTTAGATATAGATGCTTTATGATTTGCTAAAAAACACTTTTTTAGCTTATAATCCTAATACAAAATTCACATAAAAAGACCCTGTTTTTATTAAAAAAGAAATTGTTGTAGTTAAAACTTGTTATTTTTATTAAAAATTTTTCAGTTTTTTAAAATACATCTTAATTTCATTAACAACTTTAGGAGCCATTATAAGAGTTGCTAACATGGTAGGTATGGCCATTAAAGCAAATACACCATCAATCAAATTCAACATGACACTAAAAGGTGTAGTTGCAGCCAATATAATACTGATTATATAGAGGTAATTATAGTAATGCTTTTTGTCCGCTCCTATTAGAAAAGATAAGCATTTTGTACCGTAATATGCATATGAAAAAAGTGAAGATACACTAAAAATCAATACACAGATCATCAACAAATATTTACCATAACCGGGCATTGCATAATTAAAAGCTGAAGCTGTTAAGCTCACTCCATTATCTGAAGTAGTTTCCCAAACACCGGTCACCAAAATTGCCAAAGCCGTTAATGTACAAACTATCAACGTATCTATTACCGGCCCAAGCATAGCCACTAATCCTTCTCGTACCGGTTCATCAGTTTTTGCCGCACCATGGGCCAATGGAGCTGTACCGATTCCTGCCTCGTTTGAAAAAGCTCCCCTTCGTATTCCTAATAAAATAAGTCCTCCCAAAGCACCACCCATAAAAGCTTTTTCTTTATAAAAATCGGCGCTAAAAGCATCGGTGAAGATCATAACGAAATACTTTGGAACAACATCATAATTGGAAATCAAAATAAATAATACCAAAACAAAATAGAGCAACACCATAAAAGGCACCATTTTGGATGTAGCATTACTAATTCGTTTTAATCCTCCTAGAATAATAATGGATGTAAAAGCCACTAGTACCATTGCTAAAATAAGATTTGATTTTAAACTGACTCCAACACCATTAGGAACTAAAACAATATCATTGATGGCCTGAGTTAATTGGTTAACATTTACAACCGGCAAAGCACCTATCATTCCAAATAGACTAAACATAACCGCCAATGGTTTCCAGGATTTGCCTAAGCCTTCCACAATAAAATACATAGGACCACCCTGCAATTCTCCAGAACTGTCCTTTCCACGATACATAATGGCTAATGTTGATGTAAAAAACTTGGTAGACATACCCACTATAGCGCTTATCCACATCCAAAACATAGCGCCTGGGCCTCCTACAGAAATTGCAACAGCAACACCCGCTATATTTCCCATACCAATAGTAGAAGATAAGGCTGTAGTTAAAGCCTTAAAATGGGAAATTTGCCCCGTAGCATCAGGGTCATCATACTTCCCTCTTAAAATCTGAATAGCATGTCCTAAAAAACGAAATGGCAAAAACCTGGATACTATTAAAAGACACAAACCTCCACCTATTAGTAAAACAACCAAAGGTAAACCCCAGGCATAATTTGAAAACATTTTTATAAGTTCCTCCATATAACATTTTATGATTTTATAAATATATTACTTTACTAATATTATGTTCAAGTAATTAAAAGTATATTTATCCGCACCAAATAATCTACTGAATTAACCTCATGACATAAATTTTGTGGTAAAAAAAGATTTTCATCATATCAGATACTATAACTTTTGTTGATTTTCAACACTAAGAATTAAAAAACGAACACTATGGCTTATGACGAATATTTGGCAGACAGAATACGCCAACAATTAAAAGAAAAACACACTGCATTTTCCGAACTTAAAATGATGGGAGGTCTGTGTTTTAAAGTGAATGATAAAATGTTGTGTGGTATTCATATTGATAAAAAATATGGAGATAGTTTACTTATGGCTCGTATTGGTGAATCTGTTTATGAGAAAGAATTGGAAAAAGATGAGTGCCTGCCTATGGATTTTACCGGCCGCCCAATGCGCGGGTATATTTTTGTGACTCCAGATGGTTTTGATACTGACAACCATTTATCTTATTGGTTAGATTTATGTCTGGATTTTAATCCACTTGCTAAAGCCAGTAAAAGAAAAAAAAAGTGAGATCCCGGTTTCTATTTATATTTGTTTAATTTCAAATCATTTGGTGTTAAATTATGCACAACAAACTCATTGCTATATTGTTTATGTCTTTTGGGCTAAATCTTATTTCTGCCCAAACCTTTAAAATTACAGGTAAAGTTGTAGAGAGTAAAAATAAACAGCCCATTGAATATGCAACTATATCTTTATTGCATACAACTTCTCAAAATCCCATTACAGGAACTATAACCTCTCAAGATGGTTCATTTACATTAAAAACAAATGATACAAATTTCTATATTGAAGTAAGTTTTATAGGGTTTAAATCTAAAACCTTCAAAGATTTTAAAATTACAAACAATAAGATTGACTTAATGACCATTGTTTTATTTGAAGATAATGAAGAACTGGATGAAGTGGTTATTCGAGCTGAAAAATCTCAAATGGAATTCAAATTGGATAAGCGCATCTTTAACGTAGGAGCTGATTTAAGCTCAACAGGTGCCAGTGCCTTAGAAGTTTTAAATAACATCCCTTCGGTAAATGTAAATATTGAAGGAGAAATAAGTTTGCGTGGTAGCCAGGGTGTTCAAATTCTGATAAATGGCAAACCATCAGTTCTTGCAAGTGCAGAAGGTAATGCCTTGGGAAGTATTACCGCTGACATGATAGAAAAAATAGAGGTAATCACCAATCCATCAGCTAAATATGATGCAGAAGGCACATCAGGGATTATTAATATTGTTATAAAAAAATCAGAAAAAAAAGGATTAAACGGTTCTGCTACCCTGAATGTAGGTATCCCTAATAGTAATAGTTTTGGTTTAAGTGTCAATAAGCGAACCGAAAAATTTAACCTGTTTAGTCAACTGGGATTTGGAATTAGAACTTATCCTAGTGAAACGGCATCTATTAATCGTGATTTAGTAAATAACAACACCATAAGTAGTACTGGAGAAAGTGAATTCAATGAGAAATTCAGCAATATTCTTATTGGAACAGATTACCACATAAATGATCTTAACGTAGTTACACTTTCGGCATCCTATGCCTATGAAGTGGAAGATCAAAATTCAACTGCTGATTTTATTCAAAATGATGCTTCAAATACAATAACAGATCGCTGGTTACGCGAAGAAAAAACAGAAGCCACTAATCCTAAATTACGGTATGAATTACAATACAAAAAGGACTTTAAAAGACATAAAGAACAAAGCTTACTATTTAGTGCCCTAGGAAGCTCCTTTAGGAAAGATCAGTTTTCTGATTTTGAGAACACAACACTTATAGGTATCATAGAGGGGTTTAAACAAAAAACACGTACAGATTACAAGTTAGAAGATTATACCTTTAAATTAGACTATACGCACCCGTTTTTAGAAAAGTTCACTATTGAAACCGGATCTCAATATGTTATAAACAGCGTATCCAATGATTTTTCTGTAAGTAATTTTGTAAATGGAGATTGGGTTAACAACCCAGATTTGACCAATGTTTTTGACTTTGGTCAAAAGGTTTTGGGCATCTATTCAACTGCAGCGTTTGAAGGTGACAAATGGGGACTTAAATTAGGGCTTAGACTTGAAAACACAGATATTAATACCTTATTGGAGACCACCAATATAAGTAACCAAAATAATTACACAAACCTATTTCCCAGTGCACATACATCTTATAAGGTTAACGATAATTTTTCATTACAGGCCGGGTATTCAAAAAGAATACGAAGGCCAAGACTGAGGGAATTAAATCCTTTTTCAAATATTAGAAACGATTTTAATATCTCTACCGGTAACCCTGACCTACAACCGGAATTTACAGATTCTTATGAAATTACCAGTATTCATAAAATTGGTAAAGCGTCTTTAAATCTCAGTCTTTACAACAGGTATACCGTTGATGTTATAGAACGTATTACCTCCTTTATAAATAACATAAGCGTTTCCAAACCGGAAAATGTGGGTACAAACCAAAGCACCGGTTTTGAAGCTAATGGTAAATATATGCCTGCTAACTGGTTTACTATTAATGGTGATTTTAACATCATCTATTTTAAGAGAAAAGGGCATTTTGAAATGACTTCATTTGATTTTAAAGGGAATAGATGGTCTACCAGTTTGACTGCCAAATTTAAACTCCCAGCACAGTTTGATTTGGAAATATCAGGAGATTACAGGTCTAAATTTATAACCGTGCAAAGTGAAATTGCTGACAATCTATTTGCCGATTTGGGTTTAAGAAAAAAAATATTCAATGGAAAAACAATTTTAAACCTCAGTATACGTGATGTTTTTGCATCACGTATTGATCAAACTACAACTTCACAACCGGAATTCTATCTATTTAACAGTAGACAGCGCGGACGCTTTATAACTTTTGGAATAAGTTATGGTTTTGGGAAAGGAGAAGCTATGGAGTTTTCTGGTCAACGAAGATGATAAGGGCATTTCTTAACAACAAAATCCGAAAACGAAATAGTTAATAACTTAAGAAAATAATCACCCCAAAACCTGATAAATGTAAGGTTTAAAAACCATGGTATGATTAATTTTGTATCATGAAACATTATTAAGTGATTATGAAAGTGAAATTTACGCTACTTCTGTATCTATTAGTATTATCAACTTTTTCCTGCAAACAGGCCGGCAAAGAAGCACATTCCGATTTAAATCATACAAATCAAAACTCGCATTGGAGTTATTCTGGTGAAACCTCACCGGAACATTGGACTGAAATTGAAAAAAATTCTGATTGTGATGGTCAATTACAATCGCCTGTAAATATTATTCATAGAAGTGCAGATTCTGTAAAAACAGATCATAACTTAAAAATATTATACACTCCAACCACTCTTATAAGTGAGGTTGAAAATAATGGCCATTCTATACAATTTGATTTTGAACCAGGAGATTCCATAAATTATAAAAACGACACTTACTTTTTAAAGCAGATTCATTTTCACGAACCCTCAGAACATAAAATAAACGGGGTTATTTACCCTATTGAAATGCATTTGGTTCATGTAAGTAAATCTGGTAAAATTACTGTATTAGGAGTTTTAGGTGAAGAAGGAGATGAAAGTCAATTATTTGAATTCTTTGAAAGCTTTTTACCTCTTGAAAATGGTTCAAAAAAAGAAATTCATCAAAAAATTGATTTATCCAGTCTATTCTTAGAGGATAAGCATTATTATTCTTATGGTGGTTCATTAACCACACCACCTTGTACTGAAAGTGTGAATTGGGTGGTCTTTAAAGAGCCTATTGTTTTATCGGTTGAAGAGGTTTTAAAGCTAAAAAGCAATATGCCCATTAATAACTATAGAAATGAGCAGCCTTTAAATGGCAGAATAGTACATTATAACTATTAAAGCTTTTAGCGCATTAGCATTGTGTATTTAATTTTAATTGAGAGTCAATTATGCTATCCTCATCATGTCGATACAAATTATAATTGAGGTATGTCATCATACTTTAAAATATATAATGTTGTGAGATTTCTCATTGCATTCTAAATGACAGACAATACTATATTACTAACTTTTCCAGTGCCCTGTCCTAAAATTTAATTCACTTTAGGTTAAGAGCATTTCACTTTTGATTTTGGATGTTTCACCCAATACATCCCAAAATAACACCCCTAACGAATGTATATTTGAATAGAATTAATAACAAAACCGGTTTATAGTAGGTTTAATTGGTTTTACTTCGTTATTAATTAACATAATAGTAAGTTTTTCATATAGTTAGTTTGGTTAGTTTGAAACCGCTCAATCCTCTAAAGGTTGAGCGGTTTTTTTTAGAACGTTATCTTCCTTATTCTTTATTATAATCATTTATGAGATTTCTCACTACGTTCGAAATGACAGACAATACTATATTACTAACTTTTCCGGTGCCCTGTCCTAAAATTCAATTCACTTTGGGTTAAGAGCATTTCACTTTTGATTTTGGACGTTCCACCCAATACACCCCAAAATAACACCCCTAACGAATGTATATTTGAATAGAATTAATAACAAAACCGGTTTATAGTAGGTTTAATTGGTTTTACTTCGTTATTAATTAACATAATAGTAAGTTTTTCATATAGTTAGTTTGGTTAGTTTGAAACCGCTCAATCCTCTAAAGGTTGAGCGGTTTTTTTTAGAAAGTCATCTTCCTTATTCTTTATTATAATCATTTATGAGATTTCTCACTGCATTCGAAATGACAAACGAAACTCTAAATTGGTGTATCTATTTAATATCTTACGAACTTTTCCAGCATTCTAACCCAAAATTCAATTCACTTTAGGTTAAGGGCATTTCACTTTTTATTTTGGACGTTCCACCAAATGCATCCCAAAATATCACCCTTAACGAATGTATATTTGAATAGAATTAATAACAAAACCGGTTTATAGTAGGTTTAATTGGTTTTACTTCGTTATTAATTAACATAATAGTAAGTTTTTCATATAGTTAGTTTGGTTAGTTTGAAACCGCTCAATCCTCTAAAGATTGAGCGGTTTTTTTGTAAAAACAACACCTACATCACTATCAACACATAATTGCCTTTAAATCAAATGTATTTATGGTCGTTTCAAGTTATAATTTGGACGGTTCACCTGAAATGAACTAAATTAAAGCGTAACGTAATAATATATTTGTGCAGAAATAAAAAATAAAAGTAAGATGAAAAATTTCAAGTATTTATTAGTTATAATCGGTGCCCTAACCTTATCTGTATCATCATGTAGCCTTGATGACGACAGTGGCCATGACTACCACCTGGAGTATGTAAATGTTATAAGTGCGGAGCTTCCAGAGACATTTGTTCATGGAAATTCTTATCAGATTGATATTACCATAGAATTACCAAATAGTTGTTATTATTTTTATAATCAATATGATTACATCAAAGACGGCACTTCAAGGCTTATTTACCCTATTGCGCATGTAGATGATGGTGTGCCTTGTACTCTAAACATTTCTGAAACCACATTTTCAATTACCGTAGACGCCTTACAGTCTGAGCCCTATATTTTTAAATTCTATCAAGGGGAAGATGCTGATGGACAAGAGATGTTCTTAACTATTGAAGTTCCTGTTATTACAGAGCGATAGCAGACATTAATTTAAAAATATTATAAAAAAACAGATATATAATATTAAAGAAATTAAAACATAAGCAGATAGTGAACTTTCCTACTGTTAGTATGAGGCCGCTCAATCTTTTAAAAAGATGAGCGGTTTCGCTTTTTTTTATCAAGTCTCCTAACCTTATAATAAGAAAATGATTTCTATGATATATATTATAAAATTCTTGCTGTATTTGAAAAAGACAAACGTGGTTATACTTTAAGGCACTGCCTAACATATACTTTTCCTGCGTTATAACCTAAAATTCAATTCACTCTGAGTCTTGGTTATTTCACTTTATATTTTAGACACTTCACTTAATACATCCCAAAATAACACTTCAAACTAAAGTATATTTGAATAGAATTAATAACAAAACCGATTTACAACAGGTTTTTCCTCGTTATTAATTCAAACTTAATAGTAAGTTTTTCATATAGTTAGTTTGGTTAGTTTGAAACCGCTCAATCTTTAGAGGATTGAGCGGTTTTTTTATAAAGTCACCTCCCTTATACTTTTTTAACTATTTTATAAGACTTCTCCTCGTTTGCTAAACAATATACTTTCAATCAAAATATATTTTGATTTAAGTAGTGTTTGAAATGACAAGCGTGATATAATTTGAAAATAAATGCTACTTTTTCAAATACTCCAAAACATTGCTTTCTATACGCTTTTGAATATCACTGACATCGGCTTTTATAAAGGGTTCTCCGGTGATGTTTTCATAAAGTTCTATATATCGCTCTGAAACCGTATTGATATAGTCATCAGTCATTTCCGGTACGGTCTGTCCTTCAAGCCCCTGAAAGTTGTTGCTGATCAGCCATTGACGTACAAACTCTTTTGATAATTGTTTTTGGGCCTCACCTTTAGCTTGTCGTTCCTCATACCCATCAGCATAAAAGTAACGCGACGAATCTGGCGTGTGGATCTCATCTATTAAAACAATTTGCCCATCTTTAGTTTTTCCAAACTCATATTTGGTATCAACTAAAATTAAGCCTCTTGATGCTGCAATTTCAGAACCTCTCTGAAACAATTTACGTGTATAATCTTCAAGGATAACATAATCTGCTTCTGAAACAATACCTTTAGCCAAAATATCTTCCCTGGAAATATCTTCATCATGATCACCTTGTTCTGCTTTGGTTGCAGGTGTTATAATAGGTTCCGGAAAGGCATCATTTTCTTTCATACCCTCCGGCATAGGCATTCCACAAAGCATACGTTTACCTGCTTTATACTCCCGTGCTGCATGACCCGACATATAGCCACGAATTACCATTTCTACTTTAAAGGGTTCGCATAGATGCCCTACCGCCACGTTTGGATCTGGAGTGGCAGTTAACCAATTGGGTACCAGATCTTCTGTTGCGGCCATCATTTTAGTCGCAATTTGATTTAGTATTTGCCCTTTATATGGAATGCCTTTGGGCATAACCACATCAAAAGCCGATAGCCTATCTGTGGCTATCATAACCAGCTCCCGGTCGTTAATATTATAGACTTCTCTTACTTTTCCTTTGTAAACATTGTTTTGTCCCGGAAAATTGAAATTGGTATCTGTTATGGTGTTACTCATTTTCTTTACTTTTAACTATTAGCTTTGGACTAATAGCTTTTTTTGTTTATTTGTTTTCGTCATTACTAAAAAATAATCACGACGTCATCTGCTTTTATTTGTTAAATGGCCTCATCATATCAAAATAACATGACCTCTCAACATGCTTAACTTTTATGTTTAGCCCCGATTAAGGCATTTGTTGGAGCTCCTCAAAGAGAGCGACTGCCGAAAGCGGGAAATAGCTTCTCATTATTTTTGACTTAATTATATTAATCAATCCCTGTTTTCAATACTCTTATAAGCTGCAATGACCTTTTTAACCAGTTTATGTCGTATCACATCTTTATCGTCTAAAAATATCATTCCTACGCCTTCTACATTCTTTAAGATCAACAAGGCTTCTTTTAACCCGGATATGGTACGTCGGGGTAAGTCTATTTGTCCGGGATCCCCCGTTAAAAGAAATTTTGCATTTTTGCCCATACGTGTTAAGAACATTTTCATTTGCGCATGTGTTGTATTCTGCCCTTCATCAAGAATCACAAAAGCATTATCCAGAGTACGTCCACGCATAAACGCCAAAGGAGCTATTTGTATGGTACCATTCTCAATATAATGCGCCAGTTTTTCCGGGGCTATCATATCGCGTAATGCATCATATAGCGGTTGCATATAGGGGTCTAACTTTTCTTTTAAATCTCCTGGTAAAAATCCCAGATTCTCCCCGGCTTCCACTGCAGGGCGCGTTAAAATAATACGTTTTACTTCTTTATTTTTTAGAGCCTGAACCGCCAGTGCTACTCCGGTATAGGTCTTTCCTGTTCCTGCCGGGCCTATAGCAAAAACCATATCATTTTTTCGCATAAGCTCTACCAACTTACGCTGGTTTGCTGTTTGTGCCTTTATTAACCTGCCTCCTATACCATGCACTATAACCTCCCCACTTTGTTTTGAGGTGGTATAATCGTCACTGCTCTGACTGGTTAATACGCGTTCTATAACATTTTCATCTAATTTATTATACTTAGCAAAATGTTTAAGTAACATGGTAATGCGTCTGTCAAATTCTTCAAGCAATTCTTCATCGCCAAAAGCTTTGATTTTATTTCCGCGTGCTACAATCTTAAGTTTTGGAAAGTACTTTTTAAGAAGTTCAATGTTAGTGTTTTGGGCTCCAAAAAACTCTTTTGGAGTAATCTCTTCAAGTTCAATAATAATTTCGTTCAAAAGCGTTTATTTAATATAGTCCGGGTTAAAACATAAATAAAAATAATGTTTACTCTGATAAAATGATTTATTAGCTTTGTATCACAAAGCGTGAGACTCAAAAATACATAAAATTGAGCGACCTAACCTTAAAAACATATCAACAATTTTGCCCATGGCAATCATCACTTTAACAACTGATTTTGGAGAGAAAGATTACTTTGCTGGTGCGACAAAAGGCGCTATTTACAGTGAACTCCCTGATGTTAAAATTGTTGATATCTCTCATTCGGTATCACCGTTTAATATTCCTGAGGCGGCATACATTATCCAGAACGCTTATAGTAGTTTTCCTAAAGGCACCATTCATATTATTGGAATAGATTCTGAGATCAACCCTGAAAACAAACATATAGCCATTAAGCTAGACGACCATTATTTTATTTGTGCTAACAATGGTATTATGAGTATGATCTGTTCTGAAATTGCTCCTGAGCAAATTGTAGAGATTAATATTCATGATAAGATTAGAACCAGTTTCCCTGTTTTAGATGTGTTTGTAAAAGTGGCTTGCCATATAGCTCGTGGTGGTACACTGGATGTTATTGGAAAACGTATTCCTGAAATTAAGCCTATTAAGAATATTGTACCTTATGTTAATGATGATAAAACCCAGATTATTGGGAGTATAATTTATATTGATAATTACGGTAATGTAGTCACCAATATTAAAAGAAACTTTTTTGAAATCATTCAAAAAGGACGTGACTTTGAAATATCTGCACGTAACTATACCTTCAAAAAAATACATCAAAAATATAGCGATATTGTCAATTTTGAGATTCCTGAAAATAAGCGCCATGATGAAGGTAGAAAGTTGGTTGTATTTAATTCAGGTAACTTTTTAGAAATTGCAGTTTATAAAAGTAACAGTGCTACAGTAGGTAGTGCCTCTACCCTTTTGGGGCTTGGCCTTATGGATGCTGTAAGTATCAAATTTATTCCAAATCCAGTACTTCCAAAGGGTATCGATATTCCCATAAGTACTCATAAAATCTCAGATTTTGAATAAAGAAAAGCTTTCTGGTGTATTTGTTAGAATTGTTAAGATGGGGTTTCATGAGAATCATGTAAAAACCTTTCTTTTTCATTTTAATACCAATAAACAAAAAATCAGAGGTTTTCAAGGATGCCGGTTTTTGGAACTATACCAGGACAAAAAAGATCCTACTATTTTTTTTACTTACAGTTATTGGGACTCTGAAGCGCATTTAGAACGCTACAGACAATCTGAATTATTTAGGAGTGTATGGTCTAAAACCAAACCGTTGTTTAACAGACCTCCTGAAGCCTGGAGTGTTGATAAAATTGAATCATTGGAATAATTATTTATGACTAAAAAAGCACTTCTTATTATTGATATGCAAAAGGGGTCTTTTACTCCAAAAACACCAAGGTATGACACCAATGGGGTCGTAAAAAAAATCAATGACCTTACTGATACTTTTAGAGCAAAGGGTTACCCTGTAATTTTTATTCAACATGATGGATCCGGTGGTAATGAGTTTATACCCAACACCGAATCCTGGGCTCTACTTGATGACCTAACAACACAAAAAACCGATATTTTTATTGACAAATACGCCAATGATGTGTTTTACAATTCCAAACTCAAAATCACACTTGATAAATTAAATATTAATCAATTATATATAACCGGCTGCGCTACTGATTTTTGTATTGAAGCTACTGTTCAATCGGCCTTGTCCAAAGATTATAACATTACAGTGGTTAAAGACGGACACACCACCGGAGATAGGCCGCATTTAAGTGCAAAACAGGTTATAACACATTATAATTGGGTGTGGCAAAACATGATTCCTACTAAAGGAACTATAAAAGTTGAAGATTTTTATACCATCAATGCATCTTTATAAAAATATTTACGTTAAAAATTTTACCTTTAGCCCAAACTCAAAAGAATAGTAGATGCTAGCCATTTTAAAAAAAGAAATAAATTCATTTTTTGCATCTCCTATGGGCTATTTGGTCATTGCAGTGTTTCTGGTTTTAAATGGACTATTTCTATGGTTGTTTAGAGGCGAATTCAATATTCTGGATTATGGTTTTGCTGATTTGTCGGCATTCTTTTTACTGGCGCCCTGGATATTGATTTTTCTTATTCCTGCTGTAACCATGCGCAGTTTTTCTGATGAGAAAAGACAAGGTACTTTAGAATTATTATTAACCAAGCCCATTTCACATTTCAGCATTGTTTTAGGTAAATATTTTGGGGCATTCATATTAATCTTAATTGCGTTATTACCAACCTCATTATATGTTTATACCGTTTATCAATTGGGTAATCCTGTTGGTAATTTAGATATGGGAAGTACCATCGGCTCTTATTTTGGGCTGTTATTTTTGGTAGCTGCATACACAGCTATTGGGATTTTTGCTTCCACATTATCTAACAATCAAATTGTAGCGTTTATTATCGCTGTGTTTATATGTTTTACGTTTTATATTGGTTTTGAAGGTATTGCAGATTTTATGTCAAGTAACTTTATTGAACAATTGGGTATGAGCATACATTTTAAAAGTATGAGTAGAGGAGTTATAGATACCCGGGATATTATTTATTTTTTAAGCATTACAGTGTGTTTTTTAATGTTAACCAAATTTAACCTGAATAAAGCTCACCGATGATCATAACCCCAACATTTATTATTCTAATCGGTATTGTCTTTATTTTGACCTGGCTATTTGTAAAGACCATAGATAAACGAAAATGGCTAACCATATTGGTGAGTTTAGCTTTAACACCAATAGCCTATTTTTATGTAGTCTACCCTATACTTAATATATTTAGTAGTTATCATCATGAAAAACGTTTTAATCCCGAAACCTGGCAAAGCAAACCGGAATTGCGCTTTGAAATGTTAAACCATATAATAACCACAGATAGTTTGTTTACAGGAAAACCAAAACACGACATAGAATTGCTATTAGGGAAACCGGAATGGTACGGCTGGGATGACCATAGAAAAGTAAATTCACAAGACCTGTGGAATTATAATTTAGGATTCAAACCGGGAGCTTTCAATACTATGCAGGAATGTATTGAACTTAATTTTGAAAACAATATTGTAACAACTCTTAGAACCTATCAATTAGAAAAGCCTCTTGAATAACTCCATAAAACATATATCAATTCTTATCATCACCTTAGTTGCTATTAATCTCATTAATAATAAGGTTTACCAACGATTTGACCTAACTTCTGATAAACGTTACACTTTAAGTGAATCTGCCATTCAGATCATTGAAGATTTGAAATCGCCTATTGTTGTCGATGTATTTTTAGAAGGCAATGATTTTCCTTCGGAATTCCGGCGCCTTCAAAACGAAACCAAACAATTACTTGAAGAATTTGCTGCAGAAAATCATAATATTATATTTAATTTTATTAATCCCCTAGAAGACGATGCCACCCGGGATAGGAATATTCAGCAACTTACCCAACGTGGGTTAACGCCTATGCAATTAAGTGTTTCCGAAAGCGGAAAATCATCCAAAGCCATTATTTTTCCCTGGGCATTAGCAAGCTATGACGAACAAACTGTTAGTATCCCATTAGTGAAAAATAAAATAGGTGCTACACAACAGGAATTGGTTAGCAACTCTGTACAACATTTAGAATACGCTTTTGCTGATGGATTTAGTAAACTTACCAAACCAAAACGGCGAAAAATTGCCATTTTAAAGGGCAACAAGCAGTTAGAAGATAAATATATTGCAGACTTTGTCAAGACCCTTGGAGCGTACTATTATATAGCCCCCTTTACTTTAGATAGTGTATCTGGAAATTCACAAAAAACACTTAAGGCTATTAGCGAATTTGATTTAATTATTTCTGCAAAACCCACAGCCCCCTTTACAGAAAAAGAAAAATTGGTGTTAGATCAATATACCATGAATGGTGGTAAAAGTTTGTGGTTAGTAGATGCCGTGGCCATAGAAAAAGATAGTTTATATAATACTACAGGCACAAATTTTGCCGTAGGCAGAGATCTAAACTTAACCGATTTCTTTTTTAAATATGGTATCCGTATTAACCCGGTTATGGTAAATACACTGTATTCTGCTCCCATTACTCTGGCTATTGGAGAAGGTAGTGAATCTCAGTTTCAGCATTTGCAATGGCCTTACTCTCCTTTAGCGGGGTCTAACAGTAATCATCCTATTGTTAACAATTTAAACTTAGTTAGATTTGATTTTGCTAATCAAATTGACACTCTAAAAAACAGCATTAAAAAGACCATCTTACTGGAATCAGCACCATTAACAAAACTAGATGGCACCCCCCGTGAGGTAAGTTTAGACCTTGTTACAAAAGAACAGGATCCTAAACTATTTAATAAAGGCAATCAAACGCTTGCCGTATTATTAGAAGGTGCATTTAACTCGGTTTACAGTAACCGTATAAAGCCATTTGAACTTGATGAAATAAAAAATACAAGTATACCTACTAAAATGGTTATAATAGCTGATGGAGATGTCATTAAAAATGATGTGGTGAGGAATACACCACAAGAATTAGGCTTTGACAGATGGACCGGAAAAACCTATGGCAACAAGGAATTTTTACTTAATACTGTGAATTACTTACTTGATGACAATGGACTTATAAACATTCGGTCAAAAGAAATTACCGTTGCTTTCTTAAATCAGCAAAAAATAGCCTCTCAAAAAAACAAATGGCAGCTTATAAACATTGTATTACCACTGGCTTTACTGAGTATTTTTGGTTTTACTTTCAATTACTATAGAAAGAAAAAATACAGCGCCTAAATGTTAATAAGTTTGTTTCCAAATATTCTGGCTTTAGAATATATTTGTAAGAAGCATAATTACAATTTAAACAAGGAAAGTTTTACGTTACTAAATATTTTTTGGTCTGTACTTTTAGAAAATGATTAAAATCTGTTTGGTAAACAACCTTATAAAAATCATAATATTTTCGCATGAAATTTATAGTATCAAGTACTTATTTATTAAAACAGTTACAGGTTCTAGGTGGTGTTATTAATAGCTCAAACACTTTACCTATCTTAGATAATTTCTTATTTGAATTAGACAACAGTCAGCTTACTGTTTCTGCCAGTGATTTAGAAACCACAATGGCCTCTACTTTGAATGTAGAAAGTGAAAGCAAGGGCAGTGTTGCTATTCCGGCGCGGTTGTTATTAGATACTTTAAAAACATTCCCGGAACAGCCTTTAACCTTTGTTGTAGAAGATAATAACACCGTTGAAATCAGTTCTAATCACGGTAAATATGCTTTAGCTTATGCTGACGGTAATGAATTTCCCAAAGCAGTTGCTCTTGAAGACCCTAGTAAAACAGTTGTCACCGGGGATGTATTAGCCACTGCTATTAGCAAAACCATTTTTGCTGCTGGTAACGATGATCTACGCCCTGTAATGAGCGGTGTATTTTTTCAATTTTCAACAGAAGGTTTGACTTTTGTGGCTACCGATGCCCATAAATTAGTAAAATATACACGTGAGGATATTAAGGCAAATCAGGTTGCTGAATTTATAATGCCAAAAAAACCTCTAAATCTTTTAAAAGGTATTTTAGCGGCAAGTGAAGATGACGTAACCATTGAGTACAACGAGAGTAATGCAAAATTCACTTTTGAAAATTCAGAATTAATTTGCCGATTAATAGACGGGAAATATCCTAATTATGAAGCCGTAATTCCTAAAGAGAACCCTAATAAATTGGTAATTGGTAGAAACCAGTTTTTAAATTCTGTACGCCGTGTTAGTATATTTTCAAACAAGACCACACACCAAATTCGTTTAAAAATTGCCGGAGCAGAACTTAACATTTCTGCTGAGGACATTGATTACAGTAACAAAGCAGAAGAGCGTTTAACTTGTGATTATCAAGGGGACGATATGCAAATTGGTTTTAACTCCAGGTTTTTAACAGAGATGCTTAATAACCTAAACTCTGATGATGTACAATTAGAAATGAGTATGCCTAATAGAGCGGGAATTTTAACTCCAATTGACGGCCTTGATGAAGGTGAACAAGTAACTATGCTGGTTATGCCTGTGATGCTGAATAGCTAGTTCATTTCTGAGCAAACAAAGCAGAATATCTGATCATATAAAATAAAAAAACACTCACTTTTAGTGAGTGTTTTTGCTTATCCCATCTAACAATACTAACTAATAAAATTAAGAGATAATGACTATTTTATGAATTTTTATTTGATTTTTGTATGTTTTAGTTTATAAACCTAAATGATAATGGATAAGTTGGCACTTCACCATTACTTGCTTTTACCGCATTAATTATAGGGAATATAAAGCCTATAACACCTAAAATAATAAAGCCTACTAAACCTAGACCAAATAATAAAATAAGTGGAATACACATTAAGCAGTAAACAATTAAACTTAATTGAAAGTTTATAATGTTTTTTCCGTGGTCATCCATTTGATATACCTTATCTTTTTGGGTCAGCCACAGTATTAATGGTACAATTAAACTGCCAAACCCTATAACTAAGGTGATTAACTGACTTAAATGGGTGATAACTAAAAGTTGGTTGTCCTGTCTCATGATGGCGATTGATTTTGATTGATTACGCATATATGACGCATCAAAATCAAAAATGTTACAACCCTCAATTGAAAAATAAACCTTTTACACCTGACACCTCTAAAACAATATGCCTTATCTAACTTTTTTTGACAAACTTCAATCAGATGAGCTACTACATAGCTAAAATTTAAGAAATTCTATTTAGCAGGGCAATAAAACGCGGTTCATTCCGAAGTGATCTGAATTTCACATCTTGTTTCAGTCCCCAAAAAAATAATCCCTGCCCTCCAAATTCATAATCTTTTTCTAAATATTTTAAGGCATTTTCTTTATCGCCCAATCCTATATAGATAGTTGCAATCATATAGGCCGGAACATAAACCTCTTTATTTTTATTAAGCTGATATTCCAATATCAGTCTAGCTTTATCATGTTCTCCAACCATACCATAACAATATCCAAGCATCCAGTTAGTGTTAGAAGCCACACTTCTTGATGTATAGATTGCTATGGCCTCATGGTATTTTCCTAAAGCAGAAAGACTAGTGGCTTTAACCCACTTTAGCATATTATCATCAGGAAATTTGACCAATGATTTATCCATCAAATCGATTCCTTTTTGAAACTCATTTAAATAATAATACGCCTGCCCCATATCTCCAATGTATTTAGTAGATAAGGGATCTAATCTTAAAACCTGATTAAAGTTTTCTTCCATCATGGTTAAATTATTTTCAAACGCATAAATCCATGCCAATTTATTATAAGCACCAACATAACTGTGATTAAGCTCAATGGCCTTCTTTAAATACCGCTTTGCGGTTTCTTTTTCGTATCTGTAATAACTTATGGCACCCAAAGCTCCAAAAGTACCGCCGTCATTAGAATTAATAGCTAAGGCCGTCAATGCCGGAGTAGAAGCAAGTTCCAACATTTTTTTTGGAGATTCCCTACCCCAAAATATATACTCCATATAGGTTTCAGCAACACCAACATAAGCCCTGCAAAACTCGGGATCATATTCTATGGCCTTTTTAAACAAACTTTCAGCTTTCTTTAATTCTTCAACTTTACCACCTCCCCTGTGGAAATACATTTGGGCCTCTTTAAATGCAGTATAAGCTTCTGTATTTGTTGTGGGTTCGTTATCAATCCTTAACGCTTCCCCCTCGCTCAAAGTAATTTGCAAAGCGCTGGCTATATCTTTTGAGACACTACTCTGGATTTTAAAGATTTCTACTAAGGGACTGTCATAATTATCGGCCCATAAATTCTTGTCATTACCGGCATCTACCAGATTAGCATTTATACGAACCTGATTGTTATTAACCCTAACACTTCCTTCTAAAATATAATTAACCCCCAGCTCTTTGGCTATTTCCTGCAAGGTTTTTCTAGTGTCTTTATAAAACATTGCTGAAGTTCTCGAAATCACTTGCAAATCCTGGATTTTAGAAAGGTGAGTGATAATGTCTTCTGTAATCCCATCTGCAAAAATATCAGATTCATCATCGTTGTTCATATCAGTAAAAGGTAGTACAGCTAAAGTAGCCGCTCCAATATTTCTATCTTCATTTACACCATCCATCATAAAGTAAACCAATCCTAAAATTATGATTGAAAGGACACTCAAAACATATAAACTTTTTTTCCTGTACTCTTTGTATTCTTTAAAATCTTTAGGCTTCGTTTTCCCAGATAAATCTTCCTTATTTGGAACTATTAAATCACCATTAGTCACCGCAAAAATTGGAATAACCCTACTTACATTCTTAAACTCAACCTCATCAATAAACTGCGTTCTTATATTATTCTTGTTTTTGAGCTGGTCATTAACTTTATCAGAAATTAAAATAGAACCTGCAACTCCTATAGATTCAACTCTTGAAGCCACATTAACAGCGTCTCCTATTATATCATCTTTAGACTGAATAATATCACCTACATGGATCCCTATACGAACTGGTATTTTCGGTTCTTCATAAAACGCTTTTTGTAACTCAATAGCACATTCCACGGCCTCTATCGTACTTTTAAATACACTTAGGGTCCCATCACCAAAATATTGAATAATCTTACCGTCATAGGCTTCTGTAGTCATTTCAAAAGTCGTTCTATGACGGGTTCTTATTAAAACTGCCTCTCCCTCATCCTGCTGCATTAAGGAGGTATACCCCTCAATGTCTGTAAACATTATTGCGGCAAGTTGTCTATTGCTTGGCATTTTGATCTATTTAGTTAGGTCTCACTAATTTAATCAATTATCTTTAAAGAATGAATTTATCTTAAAACTCCATCTACATTGTATCACAAATAATTAATATCTTTAACATAAGACAGCAATCTAAATTTTAACAAAAGTGCCTGAAAACCTTGAAGATTTCCTTTCTAAAATCCCTTTTTTCTCAGAGGTTTCAAATACATCTCTTAAAAATCTGGTAGCAAATTCTCAAAAAGAAACCTATATAAAAAATGAACTGATCTTCAGGAAAAATGATATAGGAAATGCCATGTATGCTATAGTTAGTGGCTCAGTTAAGGTACATGACAGCACTCATGTTTATGATACGCTTTCTTCCGGGGATTGCTTTGGTGAATATGCTTTAATTGATAACGAGACACGTTCTGCCTCCATTACAGCTATAGAAAAAACTACGGTTTTAAAAATTGAACGTCAGCACTTTTTAGATTTAATGGTACAGGATAGTGGATTTTCTCAAGGCATTTTATCGGTTATGATTAAGCGCCACAGAGAATTGGATACTTTTCAAGAGCACTTAGCCCGTTCTAAAGAAGCTCTTGAACTGGCTAATTCTAAAATGAGCGGGCTTATTAATGGTGCTATGGATGCTATTATCATGTTTGACAGTCAGTATAAAATTGTACTCACCAATAAAGCGGCAAACCTTATACTGGAAAATGATGATGCCCTACAGCGGAATGTACTCTACTTTTTTGATGATAAAAGCTCCAAATTAATTGAGACTATAGTAAGGTCTAACAACGAAGATGAAACCTCAAATAAATACCTGCCTAAAATTGTAAATATTATTGGATCCAATGGAGGAACCTCACTTAACGAAGGCACTTTAAGTACCTATGGTCTGGGTGCAGAGACTTTTTATATTTTAATTTTAAGAAATATTGATGAGCGTATTATTGCTGAAAACAAGATTAATTTATTAACCAAACAAACCCAATATCTGGAAGAAGAGATAAATAAATTAACCAATAGTTATGGCATTATAGCAGAAGACCAAAGGATGAAAGCAACTTTAAACTTAATCCACCAGGTTGCAAAAACAGATGCCACGGTATTAATTCAAGGGGAAACCGGTACCGGTAAAGAATTAATTGCCAGAGCTATTCATAAAGAAAGTCATAGAAACAACAAACCTTTAATTCGCATAAACTGCGGTGCTATACCTGTTAATCTCATTGAAAGCGAGCTATTTGGCCATGAAAAGGGGGCTTTTACCGGGGCAACCATTAGAAGAAAAGGCCGGTTTTTGTTAGCAGACAAAGGCACCATATTTTTAGACGAAATTGGTGAAATGCCTTTAGAATTACAACCTAAACTACTTCGGGTTATTCAAGAAGGTGAATTTGATCCTGTTGGAAGCTCAGAAACCATAAAAGTAGATGTTAGAATCATTGCAGCAACACATAGAGATTTATTTAAGTTTTCAAAAACCGGAGAATTCAGGGAAGATTTATATTATCGGCTAAATGTGTTTCCCATTAATGTTCCGGCACTAAGAGACCGAAAACGAGATATTTGTGTGATTGCCCAGGAAATGATAGATCAGTTTTCAAAAAAGCTAAATAAACATGCTATTGCTCTATCCGACACAGATAAAGCCCTTCTTAAAACCTACTCCTGGCCTGGTAATGTCAGGGAACTCCAAAACCTAATTGAGCGGGCAGTTATTGTATCTAAAGACGGCGCTATCAACTGGCGCAATATCATACCAAATGAATCCAATAGTCAGGAAAATCCTCTGGAACCTATACAAGAAAAAGTATTGACTTCTGTCGAGTTGATTGAATTAGAAAAGCAAAATATCTTAAATGCACTAAAGCTCTCCAAATGGAAAATCTCCGGTAAAAATGGCGCTGCTGCCCTTTTAAAACTACCCCCAACTACATTAGCCTCAAAGATCAAGTCTTTAAAACTAGAAAGACCCGTTTAAATTCACGAAATCTCATAAATAACATAACGATATTTCGTTAATAAACGAATTTTCGTTAACACATGTAATCATTAATTTAATACAACTAACTGATTACAAGTTTCTTATATAGATTGGCACGCCATTAGCTTTATTCTAGTCAAACAACAACGTTTAACAATTTAAATTTTAAAAAAATGATTACAACAGACAATGTAAAAAACGGAGTAAATGTAGACCAGCTAGTAGAAACTATTGGACACATTCAAGAACAACCTGAATTAGCAAAATTTGAATTCAGAGCAAAGAATAACTGGATTGATGGTGGACATTGTGCATCCAGTGTTAAAAGCTTTTATGGCGCCGGACAGGAAGATACTACCCGTGAAAAAACGTTCACCATGGAATGTAGCCACCCTCAAGTACTTCTTGGACAAGATGAGGCTCCAACGCCGCCAGAGGTAGTATTACACGCATTAAGTTCATGCTTAACCGGAGCTATGGTATATCATGCTGCAGCTAACGGCATTGATATTGAAGGTGCTGAATCAACTATTAAAGGAGATGCAGATTTACACGGGTTTTTAGGATTAGATCCTGAAGTAAGAACCGGTTTTAACGGTATTACCATGCAGTTAAAGGTTAAATCTGACGCTTCTGCTGAACAACTTGAAAATTTAGCAAAATTCTCCCCTGTATTTGATATGATTTCTAATCCAACTCCTGTTAAGATTGAAATTGTAAAAGGGTAAAAACCTATTAAAAAAGACTGTACTTAGAAGTGCAGTCTTTTTATCAAATTAAACACCACAGTAAAATGAAAACTTCATCTTTTAGCATCTTAACAGCAAATCAAGCTGTAGCTCAAATAGCTTATAAAATAAATGAGGTTTTTCCTATATACCCTATAACTCCGGCTTCTGATATGAGTGAACTTGTTGAACAATGGCATTCTGAAAATATGACCAATGCCTTTGATAATGCAACCTCTGTTTTTCAAATGCAAAGCGAATCTGGTGTTGCCGGTGCTATGCATGGAGCTATTCAAACCGGATCTCTTGTATCTACATTTACAGCCTCTCAAGGCTTACTGTTAATGCTGCCAAACCTATATAAAATTGCAGGAGAATTGCTCCCCAATGTTATTCACGTAGCTACAAGATCTATAGCTACACATGCGCTTTCTATTTTTGGAGACCATAGTGATATTATGGCAGTTCGTCAATCAGGTTATGCCATGTTAGGTAGTGCTTCGGTTCAGGAATCACATGACCTTGCTTTAATTTCACAAGCTGCATCTCTCAAATCACTAATCCCTTTCGTTCACTTTTTTGATGGTTTTAGAACCTCTCATGAAATCAACAAAATACAAACCATTGATAATAACATCATTCATTCTTTAATCGATCAAAACACTATTAAAAAACATAAACAACGTGCCTTAACCCCTAATAACCCTGTTATAAAAGGAACTTCCCAGGGTCCTGATCTATTTTTTCAAAGCAGAGAAGCCATCAACCCGTTCTATGATCAATGCCCGGAAATTGTTCAAAATTATATGGACCTGTTTGGTACACTGACCGGAAGATTCTATAAGCTTTTTGATTATTACGGTCACCCGGAGGCAGAACATATTATTATCTCCATGGCCTCCTCTACTGACACCATTGAAACTACTATAAATGAGCTTAATAAGTCCGGAAATAAATATGGCCTTATAAAAGTTAGATTATTCAGGCCGTTTAGCACAAAACACCTTATTAAAGTACTGCCTAATTCTGTAAAGTCCATTGCTGTTTTAGACAGGACCAAAGAGCCAGGGGCTCCCGGAGAACCTTTATATTTAGATGTTCTTCAATCTATTTCCAATGCCTATCAAAATAAACAGACATCTACATTTCCTATTGTTATTGGTGGTCGCTACGGTTTGTCTTCAAAACAATTTACACCGGCAATGGTTCAAGCCATATATAACCACCTCAAACAGGAGCACCCCAGGCACAATTTTACCGTTGGAATTAAGGATGATATAACACATTTAAGTCTCGATTTTTCAGAGGACATTACAATGAAAAATGACTTCTATGAAGCTATTTTTTATCAGGGTAAAACCAACAATACAGCTTCAAGCTTTTCAAATACATTAAAATTAATTGGAGCAAAGGAAAATACCTTTATCCAAGGTTATACTGAACGTAACTACAAAAAATCAAATACAAACAATATTGCACATTTACGTATAAGCAACACCCTTATTAAAGCACCTTATTTAATTGAACAAGCTGATTTTATTGGCTGCCAAAATGCAAACTTCACACAAAACGACGAGGCAATAAAAAAATTAAAACCCAAAGGCACACTTTTGGTCAATACTTCTCTAACGTCTAAAGCATTTTGGCAGTCATTATCGGCAAATAAACAACATGAAATCATTAATAAAAATATCAATGTGTTGATTGTAAACATTGAGGAATTAAAGGCTAATCAGGTTTTAAAGACCAATACAATAACAGAATTACATGCTTGCTTTTTGAGCTTAAACTCAGAGCTGTTAAATGATGGCAGTATTACCGATTTGAACGAATTCATATATAAAGTCAATACCTCAATTGATAACAATACCTCTGCTCCCTCCAAAACTGACAGTCTTTATGAGAGTACCTTCTTTGAAAAACTACTGAAAAATAACGGCGATACTATCCCGGTCAGTATGATACCTGTAGACGGCACCTATCCTACAAATACATCTATACACAATCCTGTACAAATCAGTTACACCATCCCAGATTGGAATACAGATTTATGTACACAATGTGGCGCTTGCAGTATGGCTTGTCCGCAAGCTGCATTACGATTAAAAGTCTATGAAGATTCTTATTTAAACAGTACTCCTAAAACATTTAAATCTATAAAATCTAAAGATTTTGACTTACTAAATTACACCATTCAGATCAACCCGGAACAGTGTAATGCATGCCATAACTGTATTGATGCTTGCCCTACAGATGCTTTAAAAGAAACAAACAAAAACAAGGTTTTAAATAACGAAAAAGACAACTGGACTTACTTTGAGTCCATTCCTGAATTTGACAGAACGCAAATTGATGTCAATAAAATTAGCCAACAACAATTACAGGAACCTTTATTTAAATATTCAAGTGGTGTTGAAGGTTGTGGGGAAGCACCTTATTTAAAACTGATGTCTCAACTTTTTGGAGACCGTCTTCTTATTGCAAATGCAACAGGAGCCAGTTCTATTTTTGGAGGTGCTTTGCCAACAACACCCTGGGCAAAAAATATAAACGGACATGGTCCTGCATGGTCTAACTCTTTATTTGAAGATAATGCTGAATTTGGACTGGGATTCAGAATGTCCATTAACCAACAGGAAAGACAGGCCAAAATATTATTAAAAAAACTGATCCCGCTTTTAGATTCCAATTTGGTTCAAGATATTTTAAATGCTCATCAAACAACCGAATTAGAAATAAGCCAACAACGCATAAGAGTTGAACGACTAAAAAAGTATCTTGAAAAGACTGAAACACCCGAAGCTAAACGGTTATTACATATTGCTGACAATTTAATTAAAAAAAGCGTTTGGATAATAGGTGGTGATGGCTGGGCCTATGATATTGGTTATGGAGGCATAGACCATGTATTAGCTTCCGGAGAAAATGTAAATATATTGGTTTTAGATAATGAAGTCTATGATAATACCGGTGCTCAGGCATCAAAGGCAACACCTTTTGGAGCGACGGCTAAATTTGCTTTCAACGGAAAACAAAAACAGAAAAAAGATCTTGGTCTGTTAGCCATGACCTATGATAATGTATATGTTGCCTCTGTAGCTATTGGCGCCGATCAGGAACAAACTTTAAAAGCCTTTAATGAAGCGGAGAGCTTTGATGGCCCTTCAATAATAATAGCCTATTGTCATAGTGAATCTCATGGTATCGATATGAAACGACCAGGTAAATACCACAAGGCAGCTGTTGATTCCGGACAGTGGTTACTTTATAGGAACAACCCCCAAAAGTCAAACAATAACCTAAGCACTTTACAATTAGACTCTAAAGTGCCTTCAATCAAAATCAAAGATTATTTAAAATTAGAAAACCGGTTTTCAAAATTATTTAAAAACAATCCGGAACAACTCAGCAATGTAATGCACCAAATTCAAAAATATACAGACAAACGGTTTGATAAATATCTGGCCATGTCTTTATCAAATATTCCACACCGTTCAAAATTACTTCAAGATTATAAAATCAAACAGCAATTAACTTTTAGAAAATGAAAACGTCACAAAAAAGAATAAACCGAATTAAAGCCCAAGGGTACTTTGATTGTACTAATTCAGAAATATCAAAACTAGCCTTTGGAAATAGATTTGCGTATATACTCTGCACTATAATTGTTATCACTGGTGTTGCAACGGCTAACATTCCAATACTATTATCTATGTTTTTAGTAGCATTCTTAAGCATCCTCCTTCCAAATCATCCTTTTGACTATATATACAATTACCTGCTAAGAAAACTAATGGATAAACCCAAATTACCACCGCGTTCTAAACAATTGAAATTTGCTTGTTCTATAGCCTCAATATTTTTAGCCGCCACAGTCTCTTTGTTTTATTTAAATCATATGATAGCCGGATATATTGTTGGTACACTATTAATTATATCTGCTTCTCTAGTTGCCGGCTTAGACATTTGTATTCCGTCTATAATCTATAATGCGATATATAAGATCAAACCAAATTCATAATTTTTTAATACGTGAATTTTAGTATTATTGAAAAAACAGATTTCAACTACTATATTATTTTTCGCGCATTTCATTTACCATCCCCCAATCATCTGATACTCCAGAAATAGTATATTCGGCAGATTTAGTTATAAAGTATTTTGCTACCTTATCATTTGGGTTTTGAATCAACACCTTATCAAAGGCCGCTGAAGCTTTCGGGAACTCTTTATTAAAGAAACATTTTAAGCCTTTCTCAAAATTTTTGAGTGTTTTGAGTTTTAGGGCCACACAGTCATCTTGATCGCCGTCAAAACACTCATAAATATCCACAATATTGTTTTTTCCTTTCGCTTTAACTTTTCCTAAATATCTAAAATTAAAATGTTCTACAGTTTCTATAGTTTCTAAACTGTCTCCGCTAATTACAATATTTGCTCCGTAATATTTTGTAATACCTTCCATTCTTGAAGCGGTATTTACAGTATCAGCTATAATAGCAGTATCATTTCTATAGACATCCCCTATAATTCCCATAACCAATGATCCTGTATGCAGTCCCATCCCCACAGAAATTGGAGCATATCCTTCTTTTTCACGTTGTATATTGTATTCACAAATTGCTTTTTGCATAGCTATAGATGCCTGTAAGGCATAATTAGCTTCATGCGGAAATAAGGCCATTATTCCATCACCTAAAAATTGATTTACAAATCCGTAGTTTTTTTGTATCAATGGCCCCATTCTACCCACATAAGCATTTACAAACTTGAAATTTTGTTCCGGAGTCATGGTTTCTGAAAGACTTGTATAATCTCTAATATCAGTAAACAATACCGTAACCTTTCGTTCTTTATGGTCTCCTAAAACAACATCAGTTACCGTTTCCCGCCCTACGGATTTTAAAAATTCTGAAGGCACAAATTTACTGGTTGCTCTATAAATTCCTTTCAGGTTTAAATGTGTCTTTATTCTACTTAACAGCTCATTTTTTGAAAAAGGTTTGGTTAAGTAATCATTGGCTCCAACATTGAAGCCCGCTACCAAATTGCTTACTCTATTTTTAGCCGTAAGTAAAACTATGGGTAACTCACTGGGTGAATATTTTTTTCTAATGTGTTCACAGACTTCATAACCAGACATATTTGGCATCATAATATCTAAAAGAATTAAGTCATATATATGATCTGCATTAATTAACTTTAAAGCTTCTTTTCCATTTCCTACCTCCTCTACATTATACCCAGCTACCCTTAAATGATTTTCTAAAACACGACGATTAATAGGCTCATCATCTACTATTAAAATGGTAGCTTCAACACTATTTTTGATACTTTTTTGCTCATTCGAATCCTTATAATCATCATCTAGTTCTTGGATATCCTGTTGATCAAAAGTATCTATCTCTAAATTAGTTGTTTTACGATCTGTAGTACTAATTGGCAATGTAAAACTAAAGGTTGAGCCTTTATCTACCTGAGAGCTCACTTCAATAGTCCCACCATGAAGTTCTACCAGTTGTTTTGTTACTGATAAGCCTAAACCCGTCCCGCCATATTCCCGTTCTACAGAACCATCTATTTGTTCAAAAGACTTAAAAATGGTTTCAAACTTGTTGGCTGGAATTCCAATTCCGGTATCACAAACTGAAATTGAAAGCTTACCATCAAGTGGTTTAGTCTTTATCTCAATCTTTCCCTTTTCTGTAAATTTAATAGCATTACCAATTAGGTTATATAATATTTGCTGTAGCCTGTTTTCGTCCGCATCAACTAATTCAATGTTCTTGGGAATGGAGTTTATCAACTTTAAATCTTTGCCTTTAGCTAAAGAACTTGAAACTTTTAAAACCAAATTCACCAGAGGGTAAATATCTACGGCTCTAATTGAAAGGCTCAAATCTTTATTCTTCAATTTTGAAAAATCCAGAATATCATTTACCAAATTAGAAAGTCGCTTGCCACTATGCGTTATCATATCTAAATTCTCTACGGCTTTTTCCGATAATTCTCCGGCTACCCCATCTTTTAGAGATTCTGAAAGCCCAATGATTCCGTTTAAAGGTGTTCTCAACTCATGAGATGTATTGGCCAAAAACTGGTCTTTGAGCTGATCAATTTGTTTTAGTTTTCCAATAACTTTACGCTCCTGTTTGAGTTTAATACTTTTTTGCCTGGATCTCCAGTAAACCCATCCCACTATTAGCAATCCAATAGTTCCAAAAATGATCAGATTAATTTTATTTTGTTGCTTACTCAAATCATTAGCAAATTGTAATTCCTGAGCTGCTTTCTCTTTATTAAACGCAATACTATCTGCAAGTTGCTCTTTTTCAAACTGATATTGCATTTCTTGGCGTGTAATCTCCTTTGTTTTTTGGTTATTAAATAAAGAGTCTTTGGCTATTATTGACTGCTTAAAGTATTGCAAAGATTTATCATAATCACCAAGTTTTTCCCATACTGAACTTAAGCATTCACAAGATTCTTTTTGAGCAATCAATACACCCGTCTCCAGCGCTAAACTTAGACTTCTTTCACAATCAACTTTAGCCTTTTGGTAAGCTTTAGTCTTTAAATAATTTACCCCCCTGTATAAGTGTGCAGAAATCAACCCTTCTTTATCTCCAATTTCCTTCTTTATTTGTATACCCTTATTCAAATATTCTAAACCTTCAGAATATTTTCCAAACTTACCATATAACTTTCCTATGTTATTGTATGCTCTGGTCATGGACCGTTTATCTCCAACAACCTCAGCAAGTTCCGCTGACTTTAATAAGTTCTCTAAGGAAAGTTCAAAATTCATTAAGTTCTCATATACTATCCCAACATTATTGTACGCATGTGATAGCGTATATTTATTTCCTAGTTTCTTTTTTAAACTGAGGCTATAGTTATAATATTCAAGGGCTTTTTCTTGGTTTTTTTGCCTAAGAAAGACATTACCAAGATTATTTGTTAACCGCGCTAAATTAGTTTCATCATTTAGGTCTTCAGAAATTTTCAGTCCTTTTAATAAATTATCAAGGGCTTTTGGAAAATTCCCTAATTCATAATGTGCTGTTCCAATATTATTATACGTAACTGCAATACTCTTTTTATCAGAAAGTTGTTTTAACAATTCAAGCCCTTCATTAAAATAGTTAAGAGATTCATTAAAACTACCCTGAATTGCATAGGTGTTTCCAATATACCTCAACGTAGTAGCCTCCCATTCTTTGTTTTGTCTTTCTTTAGAGAACTTCAAAACATTGTCTCCAAAAACTCTTGCAGAATCCAGGTTTTGTCTAAATAATAGCATAAAAGCATTCAGACCGGCATCAAATCTAATAGAATCAATTTCTTTTTGGTTTTCAAAAACTAATTCAAGGCTATCTAACTTAGATGTTTGACCATAAAACAAGCCGCAAACTATAATGAAAAAAAATATACAGAGCCTGTATTTCATTTTAAAATTGAAGGATTGGTTGGATTGATTACCCTATAAAGTTAAGAGTTAATCTTTAAACTTTATAAAATTACCCTAATTTAAACGCTAACTAAGTCACTAAAGGTAAACTTCTTACGTGACTTTTTATATTAAATCCGGAATAAAACTATGCCTCTTGACTGTGCATTACTAAAAACGGAATATTAATTTTGAAGGCAAAAGTTTCAACCGTATGCCTTGTAAACAAACGCTCTAAAAAAGAGTGCTTTTTACTCATCATAGCCAACATTTTAATGTTGTTATCCTTAATATAGTTTTGAACGTTATTAAATATTTGACGGGAATTTGAATCTAAATAATCATGTGATGTGTCAGAAAAATAAGTTTTAAAAAAAGCTACATTATTATTTTGGTTATGCGCAATATGATGTTCATCTGCAACATGCAAAATATTAAGTTTAGAATTATTCAATTGCTTTATGAAATTTAATACCGCTAATGCTTTGGAAACTAACAGTGTTAAATTATTTGTGGTATATGCTATGGTAGATAAGCCTTCATAAACACATCCATCAGGAATTGCCAAAACCGGTACTTCACATCGTTGAATAACTCTAACTGTATTACTACCAAACAATGCTTTTTCCAAACCTGATGCCCCTTTAGTGCCCATGATTATGAGATCAATATTATAGTTTTCTGAAATCTGGTTTATAGAATCAATAAAATTATCATAATCAACTACTGAGAAAAAATTATGCTTTTCATTATTATATTCCTCTTTCACAATAGATATAATATTATTTACAGATTTTTTAGAGGCACCAATTAACGTGTTATAAATGCTGGTGGAAACGCTTGCAGACATTATATCATCAGAAATAAAAGAAGAAGCCGTTTGCACATTAACTAAGTAGAAATTACAGGATTCATTTTGAAGTAAGTTCATGGCATAATCAATGGCATTCAAAGAGTTTTTTGAAAAATCGGTAGGTAATAATATATTTTTCATCTCAATAATACTTTGATTACTAAATAAATATATTAGTAATTCTATTAAAAAAATATGACATATATCATTTACCCATTTACATGCAATAATAAAATTAGTATAATAATGTTAAGGGTTGTACTTTAGGCATACTAAATAAGTACGAATACGTTATAACTAAAAATAAATCTAAATGCCTCGAATTTCTTTTTTCTTATTGGTTTACTTTTTTTCGGCTTCAGTTTATGCTCAAAACAATGCTATAGGTTTTGGTGAAAAACTCACCTATACGGCTTCATATAATATGTCAGGAATTTTAACCGATTTGGCTCAGATTACTATGGAAACAAGTCCTGTAAAAACTTCAAAAGCAACATTACTAAGATTAAAGTGTACCGCTACTACCTACAGCAAATGGGACAACTTTTTTAAGATTAGAGATTTGTATGAAAGCTATGTAAACCCAAAAACACTAACGCCATATTTATATAACCGAGATATTAATGAAGGGGGCTATTTTAAAAATATGAAATACACATTTAGTCATAAGAACAAAATGGTTAAATCTGTTTTAAAGAAGAAAAATAATTATGTAGAAAAAAAGGATGTTTCAATACATTCCGGTACAAAGGACATTGTTTCCACCATTTATAATATTAGATTATTTGATTATGAGAACATGACTAATGGTAGCAAAAAAACATTTACAATTCTTTTTGACCGTGAAGAAGCCAAAGGGCAATTAACCTATTTGGGAAAAGAAACCTTATCAACAGCCATTGGAAAAAGAGAATGCTACAAACTGGAGGTAGGTTCTAACACTTCAAAAACTATCAAAGGTACATTATGGCTAACTTCAGATGAAAATAAAATACCGGTTTACGGAATATTTAAAATTCCTGTTGGCAATGGTGAATTAAAAATAAAATCGGCTTCAGGTTTAAAGCACTAAACTTGTAAATTACAGCTAAAAATCTTAGTATTAAAACAAATTTGTTATAAATGAAAAAACTGTTTACCGTTCTTACTGTTGTTGCTTCAATATTAGCCATAATCCTTGCAGCCTTACCCGTGTCCAATCTAGCTATCATTCCATCAATAACTTCTTTAATTTTTGGACTAATAGCAATTTACTTATCAAAAAAATCAGGACATATTAAGAAGATTATTACATTCTCTTTTTTATTAACTATCATGTCCTTAGTACTGATTACTTATAAAGCTATATTTACTATAACAGAGGTGACCAATACCGAAGATCTTAAAGCCACTGAAACAAAACTTGAAGAAGAAGCTATTGAGGAATTAGAAGAATTAGAAATTGAAGAGACTGACCTGGAAGAGTTAGAAATTGAACAGTAAGTAATTTCCGCATTTATTTGTATATTTGACCACAGCTATTAATTGTAAATTGCTATACTAAAGTTTTCAGGTATCTGAAAAAGTTTTAGTTATAGGTCGTGATAGGATAAAACCTATTAATATACTTATGAAAACTCTTTATATTCTCTCCTTTTTTGCATTAGTAGGCACTTGCGCTACACCCAAATACACCACTAAAATCCAAAATATTAAAGACCGTATTGAAATATCTGATACAGCGCTTATTAAAAAATATTGTAGTTCTATTACTAAGGATGAATTAAAAACACATCTCTATGCGTTTTCATCAGATAAATTTGAAGGTAGAAAAACGGGAGAAAAAGGACAAAAAATGTCTGCTGAATTTTTAAAAGCTTATTATCAGGACCTGCAAATAGCCTCCCCTTTTGGCGGGAATAACTACTTTCAGATGATACCCGCCAGTTTTTTTCCTAAGAACATTAAAGCTTCAGAAAATGTTTTGGCCTATATTGAAGGTGATGAGAATCCGAATGAAGTTGTGATAATTTCTGCCCATTTAGATCATTTGGGGATAAATAAAGACGGGAAAATAAACAATGGCGCAGATGATGATGGTTCCGGAACTGTAGCTATTATGGAAATGGCCGAAGCCTTTAAATTAGCCAAAAAGGATGGCTATGGCCCAAAACGAAGTATTTTATTTTTACATCTAACGGCAGAAGAAATTGGTCAAAAAGGAGCCGAATTCTATATAAAACATCCTGTTTTTCCTTTAGAGAATACCATTGTAGATCTTAATATTGATATGATAGGGAGAGTGGATGATCTACATCAAAATGACGAAAATTATATTTATTTGATTGGGGCCGATAGACTAAGCAAAGAACTTCATTATGTGTCTGAAAAAATAAATAATACGTTTTTTGACATCAATATTGATTACAGGTATAATGCTGAGAATGATAGTAACCATTATTATGAACGTTCAGATCATTATAAATTTGCAAATCAGGGCATTCCTGTAATTTTTTATTTTAATGGAGTTCATGATGATTATCACAAAGCCAGTGATACTCCAGATAAGATTAATTACCCACTATTAGAAAAACGTACCAAACTTATTTTTGCTACAGCATGGCAAATTGCAAACCAAGAACATAAACTGGTCACGGATGAAAATAACGAACTGTTAAATTAAACTGAAAAGGCTAAACCTGTAAATACATTTTTGTAATATAGCAGCAAATTATTAAACCCTTTTATTTTGAAAAATCTAGTTACTCTATTTTGTGCCACGGTTTTATTATCCTCTTGCAGCACATCACAAAATAAAAATAAGAAAACAGCTAACCCTGAAACCTACGCCAAAACAATCACAGCTCATGAGCTAAAGGACATGCTCTATACTTATGCTTCTGATGATTTTGAAGGTAGAGAGACGGGAGAACCCGGGCAAAAGAAGGCTGTAGAATTCATAAAACAACAATATGTTTCAAATAGTATTGGATCACCAATAGCAGAAGGAGATTATTTCCAGGATATCCCCGCATCTTATTTTAAAAATGGAATAAAGGGTTCTGAAAATGTGTTGGCCTATATAAAAGGCTCAGAGAAACCAGATGAGATCATTATTATATCTGCACACTTAGACCATATTGGAATTTCTCAAAATGGAGATATCAATAATGGTGCTGATGATGATGGCTCTGGAACTGTAGCTATTTTAGAAATTGCCGAAGCTTTCAAAGAAGCAGAGAAAGAAGGAAACGGACCAAAGCGCTCTGTGCTTTTTTTACATGTAACAGGTGAAGAAATTGGTCTTTACGGTTCTCGGTATTATACAGATGAAGATCCGGTTTTTCCATTAAAAAATACAGTTGCTAATTTGAATATAGATATGATTGGTCGTATTGACCCTAAACATGAAGGTGGTAAAAACTACCTGTATCTAATCGGTTCAGACAAATTAAGCAAAGAACTACATGACCTTTCTGAAAAAATCAACAAAACATACACTAATTTAGAGTTTGATTATACTTATAATGATGACAATGATCCGAATCGTTTTTATTACCGATCAGATCATTACAACTTTGCTAAAAACAATATTCCTGTTATTTTTTATTTTAACGGAACACATGCAGATTATCACAGGCCTACAGACACCCCTGATAAAATAAATTATGAATTCCTGGAAACACGAGCTCGTTTAATTTTTCATACCGCATGGGAATTGGCAAACCGGGAAGAACGCATTAAGTTGGATTAATTAATCCATTATATTCACTTGTAATTAAATTATCTTTGCCACATATTTTTTAAAGTAAACTTATGCGCATAGATATTATAACCGTTTTACCGGAATTACTTAAAAGCCCGTTTGAAGCCTCCATATTAAAGCGCGCTATTGAAGCCGGTTTGGCAGAAGTGCATTTTCATAATTTAAGAGATTATACTACAAATAACTATAAAAGTGTAGATGATTACCAGTTTGGCGGTGGTGCCGGTATGGTAATGATGATTGAACCTATTGATAAATGTATTTCAGGCTTAAAAGCAAAACGCCATTATGACGAGATCATATATATGACTCCAGACGGAGATACTTTAAACCAAGGCATAGCAAATCAACTGTCTCTTAAAGAAAATATAATCATTCTTTGTGGACATTATAAAGGTGTAGACCAACGTGTACGTGACCATTTTATAACCAGAGAAATATCTATTGGGGACTATGTGCTCTCCGGCGGAGAATTGGGTGCTGCAGTTCTTTGTGATGCGGTTATTAGATTGATACCAGGTGTTTTGGGCAATGAAACCTCTGCCCTAACTGATTCTTTTCAGGACAACCTATTAGCTCCTCCCATTTACACCAAACCTCGTGAATACAAAGGTTGGAAAGTACCGGAACTATTATTTAGCGGCAACTTACCTGAAATTGAAAAGTGGAGAGAGGAACAAGCTTATCAACGGACCAAAGAACGTCGACCAGATTTATTGGAAGATTAAAAACAATGATGATATACCAATTTTCTATTACAAGCTATTAGTATGATTGACAAAACAATAACTAAAGCCCTGAGTAACTTTGCTTATTCTTTAAATATGTAAGGGGTTGAACGATTCAATTATGTTCATCACAGACTAATCATTTTGAGCTCACCGGATGTAATATCAGGAAACGGGTAGTGAAAACCTGACTCTAATTAACTTTAGAGTACCCCCAACAAAAACTACTTTATTCAAAAAACTTTTAATTTATTACTTTTAACTCTTAACTTTTTAATTATCTTTGCACCCAATTTCGGGTTAACCTCTGGCGAGAATCGTGAATGTTGTTCTGAATCAATCAATTTTAAATTTAAAGATATGGAATCTTTAGTAAAGTTTGTACAAGACGAATTTGTAACAAGAAAAGAATTACCGGAATTTGCAGCTGGTGATACAATAACTGTTTACTACGAAATTAAAGAGGGTAATAAAACACGTACTCAGTTTTTTAGAGGTGTAGTAATTCAAAGAAGAGGATCTGGAACTTCAGAAACTTTTACCATCAGAAAAATGTCAGGGTCAATTGGAGTAGAGCGTATTTTCCCGGTAAATTTACCTGCATTACAAAAAATTGAAGTCAACAAACGTGGTAAAGTACGTAGAGCAAGAATTTACTACTTTAGAGGTCTTACTGGTAAAAAAGCCAGAATTAAAGAACGTAGACATTAATAAAAATAGTTCTGCAATAGCAGTATTTAAAAACCTTGAGCTTTCTCAAGGTTTTTTTTATTAACAAAAGTTAATAAGTATCGTTTATAAACGGTTAACATCTATTTAATTGAAAATCTTGACTTTATGGTTTTTGATTTGTATTTTAGCTAAAGAAATAATAACAGCCATTTTGGTTGGTTTCGGATTTAAAACGAATTTATATTTTTTCAAATTAAGGTAACGTTCTTTAATATAATTGTTTTTTGAGGTTTGTTTACACCACGTGTATGCGTAGGAAAGTAAAGAAATCATGACATTATAAAAAATACTGTATGTGCAAACAGATAGTATTTGATATAATGAAAAGCTTAAAAAGCTATATAAACGAAAGTGAGTATAGTAATGCGAGCAATGCTGTTGATTATTTGACGCGCAAGCGAAAAGGGGTTTAATAGCATCAAGAAAAACAATTAACCGAAACATTTGTTTGATAGGTCAATACATTTTGAAAATCAAAAAAATGTTTCATTGAAATAACAACACTTGAACTGAAAGTTTAAATGAAAATTTTAAATGCATTTGGTAGACATACTAAATAGGTCACGTTAAGTTATTTCAAGAAAGCCATGTCAACGGAGATTTAGTTCTGCAGTGATATGGCTTTTGTTTTTATTATAACTTCAACACCTGTTTTTTAAACTATTCTCACCTACACCTTACATTTTTATCATTATTATAAATCTGTTCTGCCAAAATATTTTCATTTATAAATTGAGCCTATATAAGCGTCTAATTTTGTATATTCGCATCGCTAAAATCAAGCCTTTTTTTAGCATTATAATAATTCTTTAAAATCGACACGAATGTCTAAAATAATTTATACAAAAACTGACGAAGCACCGGCATTAGCAACGCGTTCTTTATTGCCAATTGTTGAAGCTTTTGTTAAATCTTCTGGTATTAATATTGAAACTAAAGATATTTCTTTAGCAGCAAGAATCCTAGCTGTGTTTCCTGATTTTTTAACCGAAGACCAACAGGTTTCTGACGATTTAGCGATACTTGGTGAATTAGCAAAAAAACCAGAGGCTAATATTGTAAAATTACCTAACATTAGTGCATCCATTCCTCAATTAAAAGGAGCCATTAAAGAATTGCAATCTTTAGGGTTTAATATTCCTAATTATCCTAATGAAGCTTTAACCGATATTGAAAAAGATATCAAAGGACGTTATGATAAAATTAAAGGTAGTGCTGTAAATCCGGTATTACGTGAAGGAAATAGCGATAGACGTGCCCCTAAAGCTGTAAAAAACTATGCGAAGAAGAATCCACACACCATGGGTGTTTGGAGCAGCAATTCTAAATCTCATGTCGCTACCATGAGTACCGGTGATTTTGCTCACAACGAAAAATCAGTTACACTACCTGAAGCAACAAGTGTGACTATTCAACATACAACTGAAAGTGGTGAAATCACTACTTTAAAAAATAGCATTGATTTATTAAAAGGAGAAATTATTGATGCTACAGTAATGAGCAAAAAAGCATTAATAAGCTTTTTAGCAGAACAAGTAGCTGATGCTAAAGCAAGTGGTGTACTTTTTTCATTACATATGAAAGGAACCATGATGAAGGTTAGTGACCCTATCATTTTTGGTCATGCGGTAAAAATATTTTTTAAGGATGTTTTTACCAAACATGGACAGGTTATTGAAGAACTTGGTGTAAATGTAAACTCCGGCCTTGGAAACTTATTAGAACGAATTCAGGAATTACCTGAAGATAAGCGTAAAGAAATAGAAGCTGATATTGAAGCTTCTTATGAAAACGGACCTGATATTGCCATGGTTAATTCTGATAAAGGCATAACTAATTTACACGTACCAAGTGATGTGATTATTGATGCTTCAATGCCGGCAATGATCCGTACTTCTGGTCAAATGTGGAATGCAGATGGTAAACTTCAAGATACAAAGGCAGTAATTCCTGACAGTAGTTATGCCGGTATTTATGCAGCAACTATTGATTTTTGTAAAAAACATGGTGCTTTTGACCCTATCACAATGGGTACAGTTCCCAATGTTGGACTTATGGCTCAAAAAGCCGAAGAATATGGTTCTCACGACAAAACCTTTGAAATTCCTTCAAACGGAACAGTAAAAGTTATTGATGCAAAAGGACACGCCTTACTAGAACATCATGTTGAAAAAGGGGATATCTGGAGAATGTGTCAAACTAAAGATGCTCCAATTCAGGATTGGGTAAAATTAGCAGTAACCCGTGCCAGAGCATCACAAACACCAGCAGTATTTTGGTTGGATGAAAACAGGGCTCATGACACTGAATTAATTAAAAAGGTAAACACCTATTTAAAAGATCATGACACAAATGGATTAGATTTAAGAATCTTATCACCAGTTGATGCTACAGTTTTCACTTGCGAAAGAATTAAAGACGGAAAAGATACTATTTCTGTTTCGGGTAATGTATTACGTGATTACTTAACAGATTTATTTCCAATTTTAGAAGTTGGAACCAGTGCTAAAATGTTATCTATAGTACCCTTAATGAATGGTGGTGGCCTATTTGAAACCGGTGCAGGAGGTTCTGCTCCTAAGCATGTTCAACAATTATTAGCAGAAAACCATTTACGTTGGGATTCTTTAGGAGAGTTCCTGGCTTTAGCTGTGTCTTTGGAACATTTTAGTGAGGTAAATAATAATGTAAAAGCCAAAATCTTAGGAGAAGCTTTGGATAATGCCACTGAGAAATTATTGGAAAACAAAAAAGGACCTTCCAGAAAAGCAGGTGAATTAGATAATAGAGGCAGTCACTTTTATTTAGCAATGTATTGGGCTGAGGAATTAGCTAGCCAGGATACTGATCAAGATTTAAAAGCAGAATTCACTCCAATAGCTAAACAATTAGCTGAAAATGAAGATAAAATTGTAAGTGAATTAAATGACATTCAGGGTAACCCATCAGACATTGGTGGTTACTACGAACCTAATAATACACTTATAAATAAAGTAATGAGACCAAGTAAAACGTTTAATGCTATAATAGGATAGGATAATAGTATTATAAAATAAACATATTAACTAAACAAAAAAAGCTTCCAATATTGGAAGCTTTTTTTATATTTTTAACATATGCTAAAAGTTAAGAGATGACCAATCATTTAACAGCTCCCAATAGATGAAACATATTCTTTCTTGGCTTACACTTACCCTTTGTTTAAATCTGATCCCTGGAAATGCTCAGGATAAATTCACATTAAGTGGTACTATCTCCGAAAAAAAAAGTAATGAAACCCTTATTGGCGTAAACGTCATATTTCCTGAAATACAGACAGGTACTACAACCAATGAGTATGGATTTTACTCAATAACATTACCAAAAGGCACATATAACATTGTTATAAGTTATTTAGGGTTTGCCGCACAAACAGAGACTATAAGCCTGACTGAAAACATTACCAGAGACTACAGCTTAGTGGACGAACTTGAAAGTTTAGATGCCATAGTTATAACCGAAAACATTGAAAAACTTAACATCAAGACTCCTCAAATGAGCGTAAATAAGCTCACCTCAGGAACCATTAAAGATATCCCTGTTGTTTTAGGGGAATCGGATATAATCAAAGCTATCACATTACTTCCGGGAATTACCAATGCCGGTGAAGGTGCTTCAGGGTTCAATGTTAGAGGTGGTTCAGCAGATCAAAATTTAATTCTTCTGGATGAAGCCATCATTTATAACTCCTCTCACCTATTTGGCTTCTTTTCTGTATTCAACCCCGATGCTATTAAAGACTTAAGACTTTATAAAGGAGGGATTCCTGCCAGATATGGTGGGCGTGTATCTTCTGTTTTAGACATTTATCAGAAAGAAGGTAATAGCAAAGCATTTCATATAAACGGTGGTATTGGACTTGTTTCAAGCCGATTACTCGCAGAAGGCCCTCTTAAAAAAGATAAAGGTTCTTTTCTTTTTGGAGGAAGGTCTAGCTATGCGCATTTATTCTTACCCCTTTTTGATATTGACAATATTGCTTATTTCTACGACTTAAACACAAAACTAAGCTATAAACTAAACAACAGAAATAGTATATATCTCTCTGGGTATTTTGGAAGAGATGTTTTTAGTATTGAAGACACCTTTGAAAACTCCTATGGAAATGCCGTCTTAAATTTTAGATGGAACCACCTGTTTTCAGACAAACTCTTTTCCAACCTGTCCTTGATCTATTCAGATTATGATTATGATCTAAAGCTCAATTTTGTTGAATTTGATTGGGTTTCAGGAATTAGAAACTTCAACCTTAAATATGATCTTAAACATTACCTGAGTCAACACATAAAACTCCAATATGGGTTAAACAGTATTTATTACAAGTTTAACCCCGGAGATATAAAGCCTACGGTTCCCACATCAGGTATAAACCCTTTTAAATTGATAGATAAATATGCCTTTGAGAATGCCATTTACCTGGATGTTGAGCACAAAGTTTCAGATAAATTTGCGCTGTCCTATGGCGCCAGGCTTAGTGCCTTCCACAGACTTGGTCAGGATGAACTAAATATTTATGAAAATGATCAGGCTGTAGTATTTAATGAAGATTTTCAAATCTATGAAAAAGCAACTCCTATTGGTGTTGAGACCTTTAAACGCAGTGAAGTTATAGCCCGCTTTTTTAATCTGGAGCCCAGAATATCTTTTGCCTATCAGCTTAATTCTAAAAATTCGGTGAAATTGAGTTACAACAGAATGAACCAGTATTTGCACCTGTTATCTAACACCAATTCTCCAACTCCATTAGACATATGGACACCCAGCGGTAAATATGTACAACCTCAGCTGCTTGACCAGTATGCCATTGGCTTCTTTAAAAACTTTAGTAACAATACCTATTCTTTAGAATTGGAAAGTTTTTATAAAACTGTAAAAAACAGAATCGATTATATAGACGGAGCCGATTTAATTGCTAATAATGCCATTGAACAAGTCATTTTAAATGGTCGGTCAAGATCTTATGGATTAGAAATGTTACTCCGAAAAAATGAAGGTCGGTTTAAAGGATGGTTAGCCTATACCCTATCAAGGTCTGAGCAACAAACTCCAGGCAGAACACCTTTTGAAACCGGTATAAATAATGGTGATTGGTACAAAACACCATTTGATAAAACTCATGATATTTCATTTACCGGAAGTTATAACTGGAGTAAAAAATGGAAAATCAATATCAATTTTTTATTTCAAACCGGTCAACCAACTACCTTCCCAAATAGTCAGTATGAATATAATGGACTTAACGTCCCCAATTTTAGTGGAAGAAATTCAGACAGGCTGCCTGCCTACCACAGATTAGATATGGCTTTGAATTATACTCCAAAGCCAAATAAAAGAAAAGGCTGGCAAAGTTATTGGGTATTTGGCATTTATAATATTTATAACAGGAGAAATGCAGCATCCATTTCTTTTGGACAAAGTCAGGAGACCGGTATGAACGAAGCCACACGATTATCAATTTTTGGTATTGTCCCATCGGTATCTTATAATTTTAAGCTTTAAGAGGATGAAAAAGCTACAACACATCTTATTATTGGGACTACTTTTAATAACATCATGCCAAGATGTTATTGATGTTGAATTAAATACCACCGACCCTAAATTGGTGATAGATGCGTCCTTAAACTGGATTAAAGGTACAAGCGGTAATAACCAATTTATAAGACTAACACTTTCCGCCCCTTATTTTGACAGTGAAATTCCGCCGGCAACCGGTGCTACCGTTACCGTTACAGACTCCAAAAACAATACTTTTAATTTTATTGAAGACAACAATACAGGGCTCTACATAAACAACAACTTCATACCTGAAATTGATGGTATATACAATCTCTCTATCATTTATAACAATGAAACTTATACGGCAACCGAAAGGTTATACGCTGTTGTTCCTATTGATTTTGTTGAACAAAAAGATGATGGTGGTTTTTCCGGAGAAGAGATCGAAATAAAAGCATTTTATACCGATCCTCCCGGCATTGAAAACTTCTATTTATTTGAGTTTCTGGTGACAAATAAAAACACCTTGAGCTTAGAAGTTTATGACGATGAATTCACCGATGGAAATCAAATATTTGCATTTTATTCTGATGAAGACCTTGAAACAGGTGATGAATTAATTATAAGAAATTCCGGTATTTCAGAACGCACCTATCAATTTATTAATATTCTACTTCAACAAACAGATGAAGATTCAGGCGACCCTTTTGAAACTCAGCCGGCAACAGTTAGAGGTAATTGTATCAACCAAACCAATCCGAGCAACTTTCCCCTAGGTTATTTTAGAGTTACCGAAACTGACGTGTTTACATATACTGTTAAGTAAAAGTTCACAACATAAAGACCACAGAACGTATAAATGTAATATTTATCACACTTCTTCGTTTAAGTAATATCATACATAAACTATGAGTTTTTTATGATTTCATTAACTTATTCTTAGCATTTTAGCATTTAATTTTGGTTGAAGCAATCAATCTTGACATAATGACATCAAAAAAAAAATTAATCATTGCAGGTGTGGCTATTTTTGTTATTGCCTTATCCTATTCTCTCTTTGGGAGCAATAATGAAGAAAACAAGCCCATTACTACACAAGTTATAAAAGGTAAGTTTATAAATGAGGTTATTATTTCTGGGGAAGCACAGTCTACAAGCTCAAAAAAAATCAACGGTCCCATTAATGCCAGAAGATTTAATATTTACCAACTAAAAATACAGGATTTGGTACCGGAAGGTACGGTTGTTAAAAAAGGTGGATATATTGGAAAGTTAGACGTGTCTGAAATTAATGGAAAGATCAATGATGCCATGCTCAATCTTGAAAGTGCAGAATCTAAGTACACCCAACAAAAACTTGACACCACCCTTACTTTAAAACAAGAACGAAATAAGATAAAAGACTTATTGTTCAGCATTGAAGAAAACAAACTTGAGTTAACACGCTCAGTTTACGAACCACCCGCCACAATTAGAAAGCTTGAAATACAAATTGAAAAGAATGAAAGAGACCTAAGGGAAAAACAAGAAGATTACTTTATAAAGAAAAAACAGGCCAATGCAAAAATGATACAGGTTGGTACTGAGGTTTCAAAAATTAAAAAGAAAATTGAGGAACTAACTGCACTCCAAAATGAGTTTACTATCTATTCTGAAGATGAAGGCATGGTTACCTACGTAAAGGATTGGAATGGCACTAAAAAAAAGGTAGGTTCTACAATTTCTCCTTGGGAGCCGGCCATTGCCAGTTTACCAGATTTAACAAAAATGGAATCCAAAACCTATAGTAATGAAGTGGACATTAGAAAAATAAAAAAGGGGCTTACCGTGACCGTTGGCTTTGATGCTTTTCCAGATATTGAATTGAAAGGTATTGTAACCGATGTTGCCAATGTAGGAGAAAACAAAAGAGGATCAGATATAAAGTTGTTTCAGGTTTTAATTAAGTTAAATGAGATCAACTCTAACATCAGACCCGGAATGACTACGTCAAACAAAATATTGACTCATGAGGAGGACAATGTTTTGATGGTACCTTTGGAGGCTATTTTCACCAAGGATTCTATAAGCTTTGCTTATGTAAAATCCGGATATTCCATTCAAAAAAAGCAAGTGGAACTAGGTTTATCAAACAACAGCGATGTTATAATAACCAAGGGGCTGTCAGAAAACGAAATTGTCTATTTAAATAAACCTGAAGATACAGAAGATAAAAGTATAAAACTACTTAGCAACTAATGATAGACAAAGTACTTTTAGAAAAGTTAAAATCAAACTTCACTGAAGCTTTTAGGGTAATTAAAACCAACAAATTTAGAACCTTTTTAACGGCACTGGGAATTATTTTTGGTGTTGCAGCAGTTATTACAATGCTTGCCATTGGTAATGGAGCCGAAAAGGAAATATTATCACAACTGGAATTGGTTGGAGTCAACAACATTGTTATCACGCCCATTCCTGATGAAAAAGATCCAGACAAAAGTGATGACGATATTGAGAACGAAAATAACAACGAGCCCAAAAGGTTCTCTAAAGGTTTAGATATTTTAGACGCCCAAAATGTTAAAAAAAATATCCCGGGTGTTAAAATGATTAGCCCCGAGATTATTCTAAACACCTACGTCATTAACAACGGGAAACAAAACTCAGTAAAACTCATTGGGGTTACACCTTTCTTTTTTGAGTCATCCAACATTAATATTGAGCAAGGTAAGTCGTTTTCCGAATATCAGATCAATAATGCGCTTCCGGTATGTATTATTGGAAGAAAGGTTGAAAAAAAACTTTTTACCGGAGAAAGTGCATTGGGCAAACACATAAAAGTTAAAGATGTCTGGCTTCAGGTAATCGGTATTATTGAAGAAAAATTAATCTCTGATAAAGCCCAGGAGAACCTTGGTATACGCGATTTGAACCAAGACATTTTTATTCCCATTAAAACATTTTTAGTGCGCTATAAAGATCGAAAAATAATTACCGATAACTATAATGTTAGCAGTAGTAGAAACCAAAATGGTCCAAAAAAACGAATTCCAAGAGGTAACTATCACCAAATTGACAAGCTCACGGTACAAGTTTCAAACACCAACCAACTAAAAGCTACGGCTGAGGTTTTGAGTAAAATGCTAAAAAGAAGACATAATGGTGTTCTTGATTTTGAAATCACAATACCCATTCATTTATTAAAACAACAACAAAAAACAAAGCAAATCTTTAATATAGTTTTAAGCATAATTGCAGGTATTTCACTATTAATTGGGGGTATTGGCATCATGAATATTATGTTAGCCTCAGTGCTGGAACGTACTAAAGAAATTGGAATAATTAGAGCTATTGGTGCAAAACAGGAAGATGTTATTTTACAGTTTTTATCAGAATCCGTGCTTATTAGCGTAGGAGGAGGTATTATTGGAATTATAGTCGGTATTATTGGCGCATATGCTATTGAAATTGCATCTGGAATTGAAACTATTCTTTCATTAAACTCTATATTAATTTCCTTTTTTATTGCTGTTTTAGTCGGATTAATTTTTGGAATTTTACCTGCTAAATCTGCAGCCAACAAAAAACCAATTGAGGCATTAAGGGCTGATTAAAGGCATTAATTAGGCACCTGTTAAAACATACTAGTTCTAGAAAACATAATGTAATAATCTAATAATGACAACATTTATCAATCACTAAAAGACTTAAAGTTTGAAAAAATTATTCATGGCATTACTTGTTATTCTTCCCTTAATATCTTTTGGGCAGACCAAAAAAATAACATTGAAAGAGGCTATTACAACGGCTCAAAAACAATCTCCTGATTATAAAATAAACCTAAATAGAAATCAATCCAGTTTTTGGAGATATAGAAACTATAAAGCTCGTTTTTTACCTCAACTCAGGCTTGATGCTACATTGCCGGAGTATAGCAATTCTATTAAAAGGCAAACAAATGATAATGGTCAAGACGTTTTTGTTAGCCAAAACCAATTATTCTTATCGGGCAGGGTATCTGTATCTCAAAACATTCCATATACTGGTGGTACGCTTTCTCTATATTCTAATTTAGAAAAAGTAGATCTTTATGGTGACGAAAATTTTACAAACTATTCGGTAATCCCATTTTCAATCCGCTATAATCAAAATTCACTTTTTTACAACCAATTCAAATGGGATAAAAAAATTGAGCCTCTAATCTTTGAAGAATCTAAAAGAGATTTTATTGAGAGTATGGAACAAATTTCAATAAATACCTGTAGGCGTTATTTCAGCTTATTAAAAGCCCAAATGCAGCTTAAAATTGCTGAACAGAATTTATCCAATCAGGACACCTTATATCAAATTTCAAAGGGACGTTTCAAAATGGGGAAAATTGCTGAAAACGAACTATTGCAAATGGAATTATCCCTTTTAAACTCTAAGAATAACGTTACTACCAATACCATAGATTTAAAGCGAACATCTCAAAATATAGCAAGGTATCTGGAATTGGAGAGTGAAAATATTGAATTAGCAATACCAAGTGATTTGGCTCTTTTTGAGGTCAATACCGAAAAAGCATTAAAAGAGGCTCAGGCCAACAGGAAAGCTGTAATTGAATTTAGAAGAAAAAGACTTCAAGCAGAAAATGAGGTAGCTAGGGCAAAAGGTAACAACAGGCTTCAAATGAGCTTGGTTGCTAATTTGGGTATATCACAAAATGGAGATGATTTTAATAATCTTTTTAACAATTACAACAAACAGCAATTTGTGTCATTAAACCTAGGGATTCCTATTTTTGATTGGGGCGTGTCAAAATCAGAACGCAGAATGGCTGAGGCCAATTTAGATTTAACAAAGAATAATATTTCTCAGGACGAACAGGCATTTGAACAGGAGATTTATCTTCATGTTTTAAACTGGTCTAGCAAAAGGGACTTTTTAGTCACAGCTGAAAAGGCTATGGAAATTGCCGGAAAGAGTTATGAGATAACAAAAAAGAGATATGTATTAGGAAAAGTAACAATTACTGATTTAAACATAAGTCAAGAAAATAAAGATCAAGCTTTTGTAAGGTATTTAAATTCCCTTGAAGGTTTTTGGGTTGATTATTATATTTTAAGGCAGCTTACGCTTTACGATTTTATAAATGACAAAAAAATAGAAGTTGAAGACATTCTTTATAACTAAATAGCTTTTAATTCATATTTTTGAACTATGAGTTTCACTAAAACTACCGAACAGGATTCAAACTACGACCATCTTGAAAAGATGAGTATTTCAGAGCTCTTGCTAAATATTAACAACGAGGACAAAACGGTGCCTTATGCCGTAGAAAAGGCTCTTCCACAAACAGAAGCATTAGTCTTTCAAATAGTTGATAAACTAAAACAAGGTGGACGCTTGTTTTATATGGGTGCTGGTACCAGTGGTAGACTAGGAATTGTTGATGCCTCAGAATGCCCGCCTACTTTTGGTGTTTCGCATGAACTGGTAATCGGGCTCATAGCCGGGGGCGATTCTGCCATTAGAAAAGCCGTAGAATTCGCTGAAGACTCTACTACTCAAGGCTGGAAAGATTTAAAAGCGTATAACATTAATACAGATGATGTGGTGATAGGCATTGCTGCATCCGGTACAACGCCTTATGTGATTTCTGCTCTTGAAATGTGTAACAAAAACAATATCATTACCGGTTGTATTACCTGTAATAAAAACAGTCCGTTATCTCAAGTATCCCAATACCCTATTGAAGTTATTGTAGGCCCGGAGTTTGTTACCGGCAGTTCTAGAATGAAAGCAGGCACAGCACAAAAATTAGTTCTTAATATGATAACCACATCTACAATGATACAACTTGGGCATATAAAGGGAAATAAAATGGTAGATATGCAACTAAGCAATAACAAATTAGTTGACCGCGGGACTAAAATGATTATGAACGCGCTTGATGTTTCTCAAGAAGAAGCTGATGAACTGCTTCAAAAATATAAAAGTGTACGCGCAGCTATCCAAAATTATTCAAATGGAAACACATAGAACAAACAAGGAGGTTCTCTTTAAAGGAATAAAATTAATGGCGATATCATTGGCGTGTATGTTTTTGGGACCTACACTAGTTTATGTGTCCCTTACCAACCAAGATAGGAGCTTATACATCCTCTTATTGGCCATAGCCATAATTATTTGTTGCCTAGCTATGTTTTTTGCCTTCAAAGGTATTAATACCATTCTGGACAGCATGTTTAAAAAAAAATAAACTTAATTTATTGGAGTTGGAGTTTGCTTGGGAGTTGTTGGATTGTAACCAAAATCTGAATCGTCAAGTGTAACACCTAAGCTATCAAAAATATAGTTAATAATGGCGTAGTGATGAATGGTATGACTATTAGCTTGTGCCAGTAACGCTCCGTATGTATATGGTATTTCAGTTTTCCCCAAGCCTAAATTATCAATAACCTCAACTATATCATTCATATTAAATTTAGCTGTATTTAATTGATCTATTACAGATTTTAAGTAATTCTGAGCACATTCGCAATCGGATTCTACAGTCTTATTTCTACTCCTGGCCGTTAAATCTATTTTGCCTTCAGAATTTGTTGTAAATAGACAATCGTAAAAATCTAAAATATGGCGTATATGCGATCCAATACTGGAATAATAAGGAGAAACTGATGCATCACACAATTGCTCATTGGATATTAAATTTAATAAAACCTGAGACTTTTGTAATGTTTTTAAAGTAGATTGAATAATAATGTTCATGGACACTAATTTAACCAAATAATTTGAATTAAAAATTATTTGGCTTTAGTCTTGCAACAAGCTTTTCCTTACACAATTATTCTTAAAGTTAAAAACTACTAAATGCCTTAACAATATTATCTCTTATTTGCTTCCTAAAATCACATCAGGAAATTCTTCATAATTTAGATAATCATCTAATTCTTTTTGTGTTATATCCGTTTGCCAAGCATAGACTTTTTGTAAGTTCTTCATCTTAGAAAAACTTTCCAAACTCGTTTTTGCTATTTTATTATCATAAATATTTAAACTCAACAAACTGGTATGATTTTCAAACAGCTTAACTCCGGCATCAGTAATTTTATTTCTGTTCACTATAAGCTTTTGTAAATTAGTAAAGGAAGCTATAACCTCCATATGCTTATCATTAAGTTCATTATCTTCAATGTATAGCCAAATAATATTATCCTTGATTTTAGAAAGCTTTTCTAACTTTACCCTTAAACCTTTAGTCCCTTTTATCATATTATGTGGAGGAAGAACAGCCTCATACACATTTGAATCAAAAACCAATTCTCTTATATTAAATCCTTCAGAGATCAGGTCTTGAAGAATAGAATCATCTATCTGTGATACCTTAGGTAAGTCTACCGTTCCCTTTTTGGAGCCACCTTTAATTCCCAATAAACTGGAAGCAATATGATATACATCTTCCGGAGTATCTACTGCTACTACTTTGGTATTAAAATCAGCATTTGCATTGTTAATCCAATATTGTAAAATTGTAATTTCTTCATCAGTTAAGGGTGTCTTCCCATCCGGTGGCATAAAATCATCGTGTTCCGGATTAAGCATTACACGCTTGATTATTTCTGACTTTGATGAATTACCCGCTATCAGAGCGTCTCCCCCTTTTCCTCCTTTCATAATAGAAAGTGAATCTACAAGAGACAGCCCTCCTTTTTTCTTACTTCCATTATGACAACTTGTACATTTATTATCTAATATAGGTTCCACCAGGTAATCAAAAACAACGGCATCTTCAAGTTTTTCAACAGGAACCAGAACTTTCTTTTCTTTTTTATTAAACGGAAGATATTTTATTAAATAATCACTGCCATGAGTCAAATTACCACCGTAATGCCCAGTGATGCTAAGCAATATCACAACAAGTGTTAAAACCGAAATATTAGCTTTTACTCCTTTTAACTTACCTATTAAAATTTTTTCAGTTCTAATCAACCATGCCAATAAAACTATTATGGTTGTTATTATGCCAAACCAAAAATGATTGTCCAGCATCAATGGGTCATAGTCCCCACTTAATGAAAGAAAATAACCTAAAACACAGGCTACTAATGCTGTTATAAACCCCAAAAACAAAGCAAATGGAATTGCTAACGTAAGTGATTCATACTTTTTCTTTCTACCAGCCAATTCCAATAGAAAAGCAAAAAACAAGAATCCTATGGGAAGATGTACTATTAACGGATGGAACCGGCCTAAAAACAATATAAAATCTGGTGCTTCATTCATAAAACATAAATTCTTTATACGCGCTCTAGCTTATAAGGCGCAGTATGATTAGCATTCCACTGACATATATATAGATTTTTATCTTCATCTATGCATACATCATGTCCATGATAAATAGGTTTATTCTCTAATTGATATGATTTTTGTAAAACACCATCCTTATAAATTGGCTCGGTGCCACCTGGATTAGATATCACTTTATCTCCTTCCATAATAGTAACAAAACCTGTATGATCTTTCCAGGTTGTCTTCCCCACTTTTGGCTGTGACCAACACACACCGGCATATAGATTATTGTCATCAAAAACGGCTCTACAAACAGACATATTAGGCATCTTTACCGTTTTGACATACTTACCATCTAATGTAAAATATTTAAAACATTGTTCTGAACGTGATGTACACACGACCATTGGATTACCTTTTTCTCTATAATCAATAGCTACCCCATGCGCACTCACTAATCTATAATTAGGATCCGGATTATCACTCCCTCCCCAATGGCGAATGTATCTTCCGTTAGCATCATATTGAATAATTCTACTCAGACCATACCCATCCGCCACATAAATATCCCCATTAGGGCCTACTGCTGTTTCTGTTGGACAAAAATCTTCGTCAGGTTTATAGATTCCAATAGTTACCGGGTGTCCAATATCAAAGACTACTCTACCGTCTAACCTGGTTTTGGTAATTCGTCCGTTGTGCTTTATCCATTTACCAAGTTTATTTAAATACCACCCTGAATCAGCTAAAAACAAAAACTCTTCATCTCCTTCATTTGAAACAGTCAACCCATGTCCTCCTGGATAGGCGGTACCCCAATAATCAAGTAACTTGCCGGATTTATCAAAAATCAGCACATTATTTTTTGGATGGTCTCCAATCATAATCAATCTACCTTTACTATCCATCATCATCTCATGACAATTTAATAGTGGTACATTCACATGGCCTATTTGAGCCCAGTCTTTAATAAGTCTATACTGATAATCTCCATGGCCTAAAATAACATCAGCAGTGGGTTTGTTTTTATTAATAATGGTAAAACCAAATGAAGGTGTTGCAGCCAAGGCTGCACTTGCTAACCCTGTTGTTTTTAAAAAGTTTCTTCTTGTAGACATGATATATTTTTTAAGTTAGGAGGTCTTTTACAACGTGACCATGAACATCGGTCAGCCTGTAGCGCCTCCCCTGATGCTTAAAAGTTAATCGTTCATGGTCTACACCAAACAGGTGTAATAATGTGGCATGAAAATCATGAACATGCACTGGATCTTTTGTTACATTGTAGCTAAAATCATCTGTTTCGCCATAAGAAAATCCGGGTTTGATACCTGCACCGGCCATCCACATGGTAAAAGCTTTTGGGTGATGGTCTCTACCGTAGTTCTTCTTAGTTAATTGACCTTGCGAATACACAGTCCTACCAAATTCACCTCCCCAAATTACAAGCGTATCATCAAGCATCCCGCGTTGCTTTAAATCTTTAATTAAAGCCGCTGTAGCTTGATCTGTTTGTCTGGCCTTATTTTTCACACCCCCTGGACAACCAATATGCTGGTCCCAGCCCTGATGGTATAACTGTACAAATTTCACCCCTTTTTCTAACAACTTCCTAGCCATTAAGCAATTGGCCGCATAAGTTCCGGGGTCTCTACTGTCTTTCCCATACATCTCAAAAATATGGTCTGACTCATCAGATATATCTGTTACTTCAGGGATAGACGTTTGCATTCTATACGCCATTTCATATTGGGTCATTCTGGCTTGAATTTCCGGATCACCATAGGCATCATGCTGAATAGAATTCAACTTATCCAAATAATCCAGCATTTTTTTACGATCAGTTCCATCGTAATTATCAGGATTATTCAAATACAATACTGGATCTTTTCCTGAACGGAATTGTACACCTTGATGCTCTGTTGGCAGGAATCCATTTCCCCATAAACCAGCCTTTAAAGGTTGGCCATTTCCGTTTTTAGAGATCAAGGTTATAAACGTTGGCAGATTATCATTATCAGATCCTAGACCATAACTTAACCAAGAACCAATAGATGGACGCCCGGGAAGTTGATGTCCCGTTTGCATAAAAGTTACGGCCGGTGTATGATTAATTTGATCTGTTTGCATAGACTTGATAAAACACAAATCATCAACTACTTCTGATAAATGCGGCATAATTTCACTCACCCAGGCTCTAGACTCTCCGTATTGTTTAAACTTGAATAAAGATGGTGCTACAGGCAAGGTACTTTGACTTCCACTCATTCCCGTTAGGCGTTGTCCTCCAATTACAGACTCCGGTAAATCCTGTCCAAACATATCTACCAATTTTGGTTTGTAATCAAACAAATCTAATTGAGATGGCCCTCCGCTTTGAAACAAATAAATAATACGCTTAGCTTTTGGTAAATGATGCGGTAAGCCCAATTTGTTTTTTGTAAAAGTCTCAACTGCTCCATTAGAATTCCCAATAGAACTCCAGGCCTTTTCAGCATTAAGCAAGCTACCAAGTGCCATAGCCCCAATACCTAAAGAGGTTTTCTTTAAAAAATGCCTTCGGTCTATTTGCTTTTCAATATTTTGAAGATCTTTATTGTTAGATCTTAATATATCATGATGATCACACATAATGAATTGTTTTATCGTTTTGTTATAAAAGCATCTGAGTTAATTATTGTAGATGCTACTACTGCATTAGCTGCTACCAAAGCCATATCATCATCAGGATCGATTTTATGTTCGCCAATACTGATCCAGCCCTGAGCTTTAGCCTTATTATTTTTGAATTTTTCAAACTCAGACTTTTGCAACTCTGACAGAATTTCAAGCTCATTTGGTTTTATATGCCTTCCTGTTAATTTTCTATATGTTGCTGAAATGCCTTCACTTAGGGTATCATATTCAACCATTTTCTTTCCTAAAACCCTGGCAGCTTCAACAAATGTTGGATCATTTAACAATACTAAAGCCTGTAATGGCGTATTAGTTTCTTGTCTTCTTGTAGTACATAAATCTCTTGATGGCACATCAAAAGTTGCAATAGTGGGGTGCGGAACGGTACGTTTCCATATAGTATACATGCTCCTTCTGTATAGTTCTTCTCCTTTTCCGGTAGTATACGTCCCTCCACTAACGCGCCATAATCCTGGTGGTTGATACGGATAAACACTTTCTCCTCCAATAGTTTCGCTTAATAAACCTGAAGCAAATAAAGCATTATCACGAAGCATTTCTCCTGATAATCGTTTAGAAGGTCCTCTGGCCAATAATTTATTTTCATGATCAATTTCCATTAACTCATTACTGGCTATACTACTCTGTTGGTAGGTGTTAGACATCATTATAAGTTTATGTAAGGCCTTAACATCCCAACCAGACTCCATAAACTTTATAGCTAACCAATCTAAAAGTTTTGGATGACTTGGTAATTCTCCCTGATTACCAAAGTCTTCAGAAGTTTTTACAATGCCTTTTCCAAAAATATTTTGCCAATATCTGTTTACGGTGACTCGAGCCGTTAACGGATTGTCTTTATGTGTAATCCATTTAGTCAAACCAATTCTGTTTTTAGGTAAACTATCTGGAAAAGCAAATATTTTTTCGGGTGTATTTGGAAACACAGAATCTTTAGGAGCATCATACTGCCCTCTGTCTAAAACATAAGCCTGTCTTGGGGTTTTCTTTTCTTTCATGACCATAATTTGCTTAATAGGCTCAATACTATCCACTAAAGCCTGCCTGTTCTTTTCCAGTTTTTTAAGAGCTTTATGATACGTTTTAGAATTAACTAATAAATAATATTTAACAAGTTTTTCCTTGTCATCATCAGATAAATCTGCATAAGATTTTTTCTTAATCCCTTCTAAAGCATTAGTGTTTGAAATTTGTAAAACTTCAAATTCACTAAGTTCTTTATTAAACACCAGCAAATCATCTACAACAGCTCCTCCAATCCCTTTTCCTCTCCATACAGCTCCAATACGTAAGCCCGGTTCAAGTTTTGGACTTTCTTTTCCATAAAGTCTTAAACCATCAAAAATGATATCCTTATAAAGGTTATCAAAAACAGTTTTGGTTTCAAGCTTTTCCCCATCCATGTAGATATGTACTCCATTTGCTTTGCTCGAACCGTCATAGGTCATGGTTAACTGTACCCATTTTTCTTTTGGTATGTCTTTTAAAGATTCAATAACAATAGCGTTATCAGGATATACATGTGCTAACAACGCTTCTATTTTATTGTCTTTTAGTTTTAAATGATAACCTCTAAAACTATGTAATTCAGGTCCATTCATTTTATGAAAAATAACCCCGGTTTCTAAATCTTCAGGTATAAAAACTTCTATACCTATGGAAAAAGGTTGATTTCTTTGGTAAATACCAATTTTATCTAGATCAAGCCATGTGTCTCCATCCATAAAAAGCCCTTTTCCCTTAACTCCCTTTTTGTAAATGGCTTTTTCATTATCAGCAAATTGCTGACGCATTCTTATTTTGTTTTTTCCATTACCGCCAGCGGTATTGATAAGCTTTTCATTATCAAAATTAAAGGCAGCAATTAACCCTTTTGGCTTTTTGTATGTTGGGATTGATTTATAACCTTGGTTATTGATCCATTTTTCTGCTTCTATACGTTCTTTAGCTGCGGTTATTTCAACTTGTTCTTCAGTGTCGTCAACCAGCGTTTCTAAATAAGCTAAAACGCCTTCCTGCTCCTTAGTAGGAAGCATCATAGCTGGAACAGGTGTTGCTAAATCCCAAGGAATCAATCCGGTTTCATCTACATTATTGAAAAAACTATACATCTCGTAATAGTCTTTTTGAGAAACGGGATCGTATTTATGATCATGGCACTTGGCACATTCAAGTGTCAATCCCAGAAAACCTTGTCCCATAACAACCGTCCTGTCCGACACATATTCTGAACGAAATTCTTCATCAATAATACCGCCTTCAAGATTTTGTGGATGTAATCTATTAAATGTAGTAGCTAATCGCTGTTCTTTAGTTGCATCAGGCAGCATATCCCCAGCCATTTGCCATAGAATAAACTGGTCATAGGGCATATTTTCATTAAAGGCTTTAATAACCCAATCGCGCCACGGAGAAACGTCCCTATACCAATCAACACTATAACCATGTGTATCTGCATATCTTGCTAAGTCCATCCAATCTAAAGTACGTTGTTCTCCATATTTGGGTGATGCCAAAAGACGATCTATCTGTTTTTCAAAAGCATTTGGTGAATCATCCTTTAAAAAGGCCTCCAATGCTTCAATTGTAGGTGGCAATCCTGTTAAATCAATAGATACTCTCCGTAATAATAACTCTTTATCTTCTTTTTCTGAAAGCTTTAACCCTAGAGGTTCCAATTCTTCCAATACAAAATTATCTATAGGGTTGCCCACCTGATCTGCATTTTTCACCTTAGGTAGTTCTTGATTTTCAGGTTTTAAAAAGGCCCAGTGGTCTTTATATTCAGCTCCACCTTCAATCCATTTTACAAGTACGGCTTTTTCATAATCGTTTAAGGTTAGATGAGAACCCGGTTCTGGCATAATCAACTTAGGGTCATCTGTAAAAATACGATGAAACAACTCACTTTTGTACAAATTTTTAGGTTTTATAGCCACTTTACCTGGACTTTCTGGCAGCTCAGCATAAGCCAACTCTGCAGTATGTAATTGTAAACCTCCTTTTATATTGTCTTTATCGGGCCCATGACACAAATAACACTTGTCTGATAAAATGGGTTTAACATCCTGGTTAAAGTCTACCTTTTTTGGAAGTTTTTGATATTCTATATATACCGATTCAGGCAAATCTACTTTGTTACATGCACAAAGTAACAGGGTAACCAATATTAGGAAACTTAATCTCATACCTTAGTTTAACTTAATGTTTCTGCTATTGCTACAAAATTAGAGTTAATGTCTAAAAAACACCTATTAAAATCAGGCTAAAAAATGTACATTTCCGATATTCATATTTTTAGAATAACGCAAAACAATCTATTTTTACATATTATTAATATAATTCACCTGACACATTTTATTACACAATGAATGATTTACTACATCACTTAAAGTTCAGTATGTTACATGTTGGGTATGAAAAACTGGACAATAAATGGAATTACGATAATGTAATCAGTCCTTTTGTCAGATTATTTTTAGTCACAAAAGGACAAGCTTATTTACATCATACAAATCAGACATTTAATTTAGAGACCGGCTATATGTACCTCGTTCCAAGTTATACGTATAACAGTTATGGTTGCGATGCTTATCATGAGCAATATTATACCGGATTTTTTGAAGAAATAAAATTTGGCATGTCCATATTTAATATTAAACAATTTAAATTCAAAGTAAAGGCTGTTCAAACGGATATAGACCTTTTTGAACGCTTAATAGCAATACATCCTAAAAAAGTTGTAACAGACAGAAACCCCAAATCACACATTAATAACTCTCTATATAATTATAATAAAGCAGGTAGTATATCATTAAATCACGATATTGAAACACAAGGAATTCTAGCAATACTTTTCTCCCGTTTTATTGAAAATATAGATGTAGCAACACGAAACACCATAGGTTTTAAAAGTGGAGATTTAAGCAAAGTTTTGGTTTATATTGGAAAACATATCCATGAGGAAATTACAGTAAAGGCGTTGGCTGATTATTGTCATTTAAGTCCCGACCATTTTACCAGAAGTTTTTTTGCCAACTACGAAATAACACCTAATAAATATATACAGCTAAAACGCATAGAACGTGCTCAGTTCTTATTACTTACCACGAGAGATAGCTTAAATCAAATTGCCGAAAGGGTTGGTATGAAAAATATATCCTATTTCTCAAGAAAATTTAAAGCCATTACAGGAATGAGTCCGGCACAGTTTAGAAAAAAACAACTCTATTAGAATAGTTATATCATGCATCAATTTCAATCATTAAAACTTAAATTACTCAATGCCGGTTATGCTAAACTGGATCATAAATGGGATTTTAATAATGTAATTAGTCCGTTTAGCAGGTTGTATTTAATAACTAAAGGCCAGGCCTTTGTCTATCACAATAATATTAAATATGATTTAATCCCGGGCTATTTGTACTTAATTCCCAGTTATACCTATAGTAGTTATAAATGCAATTTATACCATGAACAATATTACATAAGCTTTTTTGAGGAACTGGGTAATAGCTTATCCATTTATAATTTTGCAAATTTTAAATACCAGATAAAGGCTAATGCACTTGATAAAATCCTGTTTGAAAGGTTACTGGATTTAAACCAGAACAGAGCCTTGGTTAACAATGCTCCAAAGCATTATGACAACTATAAAACATTATTAGAATTTGAGAAAAAAAACAAAGAACTTTCTTCCAGTGCTTTTATAGAAACACAGGGAGTTTTAAAGGCATTGTTATCCAGGTTTTTTGATGGCTCTGATATTTTTCATAACAAAACACCTATTACAAATTTAAATCAGGTCTTACAGCATATTTCAGAAAACCTAAATCAAAATATTACAGTGAAAAGTTTGGCAGAATTTTGTCATTTGAGCACAGATCATTTTTCAAGGCGTTTCAAAAAAATATTTGGTTTACGCCCCAGCAAGTATATCCAAAACAAAAGAATTGAACGCGCTATACTTTTAATCTCAACAACTAACTATTCTTTAACAAGAATTTCAACCATTATTGGTTTTGAAAACTACAATCATTTTTCCCGAATTTTTAAGCAAACAGCTGGTATTACACCCAGCAATTTTAAAAAACAACAACACAAGGACATCATTGTTTAAAAAACACCTCTAGTTTTTTAAGTCTTCCAGTACTAACCGCAGCTCTCCATAACTGTATTTCTCATCCAACTGATGCTTTAGATCCGATAGGTTCTCAAATTTTTTACCTGGTATGAGGGCTTTTAACTCTTTATAATGCGTTGCAGATATTAAATCGGTTACCTTAACCTCTCCGGAAGGAATAAAACTGGCCAAATGCCCAAATATTGTATTCTCATTAAGCCCGCGTTCACTTGCAATTTGTTGGGCAGACTTCCCTAAGTTAAATAAACTCAACGATTCTTTTTTGGTATCTCCCCGTTTTCTTTTAGGTTTTAATACTTCAAAAATTTCAGGTTCTTCTGACGTTTCAATATCATGGTCATCACAATATATTCTAATAACTTTTAAAATAGCAGTGCCATATTTGTCTACCCGGGTTTTCCCCATTCCATTAACTTTTAACAGTTCGTTTTTAGTAGTTGGTAAAGTTTCGCACATTTCATAAAGTGCTTTCTGTGTAAACACTTGGTAATGAATTAAGTCTTTCTCTTGAGCGATATCATTTCTTAGTATACGAAGTTTTTCAAACAATTCTACATTACTGGTACCTTCAATAACCATTTTTCTGGCCTTTTTGGGCTTGTCTTTACCTATGAATACTGATTTAGCTCGCAGTTCCAAAAGCTGTTTTGTTTCAAACCTATTAGTCAAACCTTTAAAATAAAGCAACTTCACAGCCAGAAAATCTTCAAAAGTATCTAAATGTTTGGTAACCTCCCCACCTACTGTTTGATTATCTGTAGTAAAAGCAAAAGCCTTCAATGGTTCCACAATCTTAGTTTCCGTTTCAGTCTTAAAGTAATCAATCGCTTTTTTAAAACGTTCTTGAATCAGTTCGCTTTCTTCAGCTAAGCTCTCATTTACAGAAAGTTGTTTCAATTGACTATTAAACCCATTACTCACTTTTAAAAAACCTGTAATACAGTCCTTTATTAGTAAAAATGTGCTTTCAACCGGGCCTTCAATCACAGTTCTGTTCTTATAATAAATATCCAGAATTCTACTTAGCGGATATAAAAACTCATAAAAATCAAAAATCTCGGCAATCAAATCCAACTGAAAATCTTTTTGTGAATCTTCTAAAATTGAATCATCAGGAGCATTCTGTTCTGCCTGTGCATTAAAACTCATCACATTCCCATCACTTATAATCTGATTTGAATGAATCTTACTCTTCAATACCAAACCTTCTAATGATTTGCACCTACTTAACGCCACATAGGTTTGCCCATGTGCAAAAGCCCCCTGAGCATCAATAATAGCCTTTTCAAATGTTAATCCTTGACTTTTATGAATAGTTATAGACCAGGCTAAACGCAGAGGTATTTGGGTGTATGAGCCTATTTTCTCTTCAACAATAGCTTTAGTCTCAGGGTCAACCGAATAGTTTATATTCTCCCAGATTTCTGATGTAACTATAATATTAAAATCATCATCCTGACAATGAACCACTACTTCATCAACATCTAAATGAATAACCTTACCTATTTTCCCATTAAAATAACGCTTCTCATGACTACTGTCATTTTTCACAAACATGACCTGGGCTCCTACTTTTAGTTCTAAAATCTCCTTATTGGGATAGGCATACTCCGGAAATTTACCATCTACTTCTGCTGTATATGTAACTGTTTTTGTCTTTAATTTCTCTAGCTCAGTTCTATTGGTTGCTTCTGCTTTATTGTTATGTGTGGTTAATGATATATAGCCCTCATCAGGTTTTGGAGTAAAATCAGGAATATAGCGTCTATTCAATTCCGCAGCGGCCACATCAGTTAATGTATTATTCCTGATTTCGTTTAATATTTTAATAAATTGGGGATTCTCCTGTCTGAAAATATGCTTTAATTCTATAGTTATAGCCTTGCACTGTTGAAATGCCAGACTGCTAAAAAAGAATCCATTTTTGTATACATGCTTTAAAAGCTCCCACTCCTGCTCCTTAATTACCGGTGAGAGCTGTTGCAAATCACCTATCATTAATATTTGTACACCACCAAACACCTTATTTTTATTTCTAAAACGACGCAGTGTTCTATCAATACCATCCAATAAATCAGCTCGTACCATACTTATCTCATCAATAACCAGAAGATCCATTGACTTTATAATATTAATTTTGGTCTTGCTAAATTTTCTATTAAATCCTTTTGAGGCATTCAAATCTGTATCGGGCAAAATAGGACCAAACGGCATCTGAAAAAATGAATGTATGGTAACACCTTTGGCATTAATGGCAGCCACACCGGTAGGTGCCACCACTACCATACGTTTCAAACTGTGCAGTTTCAAACGATGTAAAAATGTGGTTTTACCGGTTCCTGCCTTTCCCGTTAAAAAGATAGATCGGTTTGTGTCATTCACAAATGCCCATGCCAATTCCAGTTCCTTATTTTCAACCATTTAACAGATAACAATTAGAATTTGAATATACTAATTCTCATGTTTTAATTGGATGGTTTTTAGGAAAAATAAAAGCTTTTAAGCCAAGTACAAAAGGCATTACTACTATCGTTCCCGTATATTATCTGCTTAAAAATATAGATTACGACGATTCAAATGCTTATATCAAATACTGAATTAGAATTTGAGAAGTTACTTTGGAAGTAATTACAACACTTACACGATTTAGATGCTTCAAAAAGCGAATTTTAGTTTTAGTATCTCCAGATTAGTGTTTCATAAGTTTATTTAAATCAAAAAAAAATCCCGATTCTTAAAAAAGAATCGGGATTTATAAAAACACTGATTATACAGTATCAAAAAAGGCAGCGACCTACTCTCCCACGAGTGTAGTACCATCGGCGCTAATGGGCTTAAC
>NZ_JAYMGV010000003.1:0-412019 GCF_035818475.1 Alterotamlana spongicola | reverse complement strand
TTGTCGTAATCTACTTTATATTTTAACCTTACGAAAGTTAATTTGATATATTTAAAATAAAATCGGGGTTCACAAATCGTCAACATCTCTTGATTATATCACAACAAATATCTATTGCCGAAGAAGTGGTTAAGAAATTAGGTTCAAATCTATAAGTAGGATATTATCCAAAATCAAAACCTTGCTAATTATATAATTAGCAAGGCTTTTTAGTTTTTAGACGATCATTTAATTTGATATGATTTAGTTTTAAAAAGGGATCAATTTCGGGTCATGCCTAAAAGTTGTGTTTTAGGCAAAAATTTGAGCTAATCTAAATGAGGAATTCACCCGCATTTATCCTAATCACATATGAATGATATGCTCCATGAGGTGAAATCATATATATCAATGACCCAAATAATCATTATGCTATGTAGTTAATGATTATTTGGGCTAAAGCAAATTCATTTTCAATATTTATAATTTTGGTTCCCAACCGGGTTCATACTCACGCTTCCAATAGGACATCGCTTCTGCGTCATTAAGAATTCTTCCTGTTTTAGTATCAAGATTTAAAGTACGTTTTACATCTTGTGCAATATTACCCAAATGGCAGATCATTGTAGTGACGCTTGCATCATCAATTGGAGAATTCTGTTTTTTATCAACTTTAATGGCTTCAAAAAAGTTGGCTATATGAATGCTGTCTAAACTTCCTGCTCCCATAGTATTAGTGGTGGCACTTTGTTCTGATTCTTCCTCTTTTTTAATAAGGTTACCACCAAGGTCATATAACTCATAACTGTTTCTGGTTAATGTTATTGCTCCTTTACTTCCGTAGATAGTCGCTCCTCTACCAGGCCTTTCGGGTTTCATCATACCACGGCTATGACCTGTCCAGGTAATGAATTTCTCATCTTCAAATTGAAACGTAACTTGCTGATTATCGGCAAATTCCCAATCATCATTATAAGCATATTTTCCTCCGTATGAAGCTACGCTCTTCGGGATTGAAACGCCTAATGCCCATCGACAGACATCTATTTCATGAGTACCGTTATTATGCAATTCGCCTGTTCCCCAATTACGAAACCAGTGCCAATTATACGGGTGAATATTATCTTTATATTTTGTTCTTGGTGCCGGCCCCTGCCATAAATCCCAATCTAAAGTTTCAGGTACGGGTATTTCTTTTCCAATACCTATAGATCCGCGATTATTAGAATAAAAAGCTTCTCCTTTATATACTTTACCAATAATACCGTCTCTTATTTCTTTAACGGCCTTTATAGAGGTAGGTGCTGAGCGTTGTTGGTTTCCCATTTGTACCTTTTTGCCATATTTCTTTTGCGCCTCAACTAATAACTCATTCTCATGAAGATTATGACTACAAGGTTTTTCCACATATACGTGCTTTCCTACCTGTAGAGCCATAATCGCCATAGGGGCATGCCAATGTTCCGGTGTTGCAATAAATACGACATCTACATCTTTATCTTCCAATACTTTTCTGAAATCTTTTTCTACTTTAGGGACATAGCCTATGTTCGCTTTACACCATTCGTTGTTTTTTTCAATAATAGTATCATCTACATCACAATTGTAAATAATCTTAGCTCCGGGATATTTATGAATCCCTAGCACAAGGGCTTTTGCCCTGCTTCTTACGCCTATTATAGCTACATTAATGCGGTCATTTGCTCCTAATATATTAGCATAACCTATACCAGGAAGCACCAACCCTCCTACAGTTCCTACTGCTGTTTTCTTTATAAAGTCTCTTCTTGATCCCATCTTAAATTAGTTTAAAGGTTTTATCTTAATATTTTTAAATGCTACCCGATCTCCATGATCCTGTAATAAAATATGTCCTCTTTCAGCTTCTCCAAAATTTGACCAAACCTTATATTTACTTTCGGCCACAAGCTTTTTATAAGCTTCACTACCTCTATCAAATTCCAATACCTTGGTCCTGTTAAGATAATGTGTTACGTGGCCTTCTTTAGAAACTATCCGGGCACTGTTCCACTGCCCTACCGGATTCATATGCTTTTCATCACTGGCTTTGATTAAATCATAAAGTGACGCTGCTGTACGACTTCCTTCATGGTTTCCTTTTTTAGCATCAGGGTGTTTTGCATCATCCAATATCTGAAACTCTAAACCTATAGATGAACCGGCTCCCTGATTTAATTCTGTGTCTACATAATACTTAATACCACTATTGGCACCTTCGGTGATTTTAAAATCAACTCGCAGTTCAAAATCACCATATTTTTCAGTGGTTACAATATCTCCTCCTGCTGTAGATTCTGCACCTCCTGTGGCTAATACGATTAACTCGCCATTTTTAATAATCCACCCTTCTTCCGGGAACTTATTTAATTTAGCACCTCTCCATCCATTGGTAGTTTCTCCGTCCCACAACATTTTCCACCCTTCATGTTCTTCTGCATCGGTCAAACGGTTTTTGGTATAAATAGGTTTTACAGAGATTTGCTTACTGTATCTAGCTAAATCTTTTGTGAGAATGCGGATATTCTTCCACTTGATCTCCGTTCCTTCTTTTTGCTCTTTATGAATACTATGTACTTGTAAACCAATAAACCCATTCGCCGTTTTATCATCTATTAAATAAGCAGCCGGCACATTATTTACCCAAGTTTTAATAGTATCTCCTATAGCCTCTATTCTATAATGGTTCCATTCATTTTGCTTAAAGGCTTTTTGCGCTTCAGAATTATTTTTTAACGGATTCAGCCAACCTCTTCTGCCTTCTTCATATATACCACCACTCCAGGCTCTCTCAGACGGGTCAATTTCCACCTGGTAGCCATGTACACGTCCGTTTCTATAGTATGGAAAACTATTACTACGAATCTGTATCCCCGAATTCATGCTTGAATCAACTAAATATTCCAATTCAAGAATAAAATCACTATACAGCTTATCTGTAGTCAGGAAGGTATTAGGAGTATTTGCCACAGTAGTACCAACAATAACTCCATCTTCAATTTTATACGTTGCTTTTCCACCTTCTATTGACCACCCTGTTAAGGTCTTGCCATCAAAAAGAGATTCCCAAGGGGTTTTATCTTTTTTGATATTTGAACATGCTGAATTTAATAATATCAACAGTAACAAAATACTTAGCTTCCCTGTCTTTTTCTTTAAAATCATATCTATCATCCTTATTTTTTAATTTACAATATATTTATAATTAATCTTTACTATCCCGATAATACGCTATCACTGACTTCCTGTCAAACACCAATAAAAAGTGTTCATTTTAAATCTAATTTACATGAAGCTGTACTTTAGCTTGATTTCTTAATACCGTTACGGGAATATCATGTCCTCTTGGCCTGCTCTTATAATTAACCAGAAGGATCTTAACATTTTCAAGTTCACCACCCCACCATTCAAAAATGACATCACCTTCTTTAAAGCCCAATTCACCCATTTTGCTATCCTTGGGCACAGAGGTTAGGATAACGCCTATTTCAGCATGCATTCCTGTGGAGGAAACCTCTCCCATACCGACCAGGTTTTTTACTTTACCCCCCATCCAATCGTACTCCGTATTGTCTCTTTTTGGTTCTTCACCAGCATTTAAGCCGGGTGTATATTTCGGTAATACAGGGGTTTCTGCTTCTGCTTTTAAATGTTCTGAAACCACCCCGAAGTTATCCATATCAAAATTATGGACCCCTAAGGCTAATGCCGGAGACGTTGGTGCTATACGGTAGTCGCCTTTTGCCGGATCTAAAAATTGAGGGTTTCCTATTATTGAATGTGTATCCCGGCCTCCATCATTTAGGTGAATTGGTTTTTCTGTCATATCGAACAGGTTGTAATCAAGCATGGTTCCCCATACTTCCGGGAGTCGGATAGTCCAGTACCAGGCTCCAAAAATATTATTATAAACAAGGTCTCCGGAATTGTCATACCATACGTGCATATGCATGGAATTGTTCACAGTGATATTATTGAACGCTTTCCGGTAAAATCCTTCACGAAGCTTTATACCATTAGAAAGACATAGGTTATTATACACCTCATAATTAGTAGACCCATCATCCAGATCAATATCCCACCCATGGTCACAGCGGAATCGATTATTGCGGATGTGGGTTGTTTTGATGGCATCCAGTAATGGTAGTTCAGGATGTTCTTTGACATAGGCATTTACCCTCTCGCGGCTGGAACTCCAAAAACGGTCACGTCCCCAGGAATTAAACGAACCATGATCACTGGTTTCACGTACTGTATTGAACACATCATTATATTCAATAATGTGACCTCCCCAGGTACCATCGCCTACATTAATACCGGCTCTTGGCGCTTTATAAATAGAATTATGACTTGCTGTAATGCTCATAGCCATGTCTATCTGCACACCTGCTGTTTGCTTTTCTATCTGTCCGAAATCAAAGATAAGATTGTCATGGGCAATACAATTTGCCGGATATAAATTGTTTTTTGGTCCAATGACCTTGTCCATGTCCTCATAAGTAACATACTCAGAGTATCCAAAAACCGGAGAACGAACTGCTGTTGTATCTCCTACAAAACATATAGCCGAAGCTCCTATACGGGTGATTCGGTTATGGCTGATCTCTACTTTTCTGGCATAATCATTCACAAATACAGCATTACCGCCAAGATCTTCAAAATTGGAATGTTTTACGCTCACATGTTCAACACCATCAATAAATACAGCCCCACCTCTATAAATGGCCCAATCACTTCTAAGTAGTCGCTCATCGGCTTCCATAAAGGTACGGGTACTATGCTTGAAATGAATGCCCTCAATATGCAGATGTTTTACAGGATTGGCTTCTGTTCCTTTAATTTCTATTAAATGCTTTGTTTGCGGAACTTCTATTTTAACATTTTTAAGGTTAACACCTGTTGACGGTTTCCAGTAAAGCGTATTTTTTTCTTTGTCCAAATACCATTCATTGATCGTATCTAACTCTTCTTTTATATTCTCTACAAAACGGAACTTTTTATGCATTCCCTTTTCAGGTCGATTGTTTTGCCAACCGCCTTCCAGTATAACTTCTCCCTTATTATCTACTCCGGTAATACGATAGTGATAGCCTCCCCATTGGGCACCATGTAATACGTGCAGGTAAGCGCCTTCTGGCCTTTTCCAGGTTTTTATCCTTTCTGGTGCTATGGCATCTTCAGCCCATCCGTTGAAAGGCAATACATCTTCATTATAATTAGGGTAACGGGCAAGTATTTGCTTTTCTCCATTAGCGTACAGTCGTTCAAAGTCAAGAGTTTTGTCCACTTTAGCAGTATAAACACCACCTTTTCCTTTTTTCCATTTTAAAGCCAACGCTTTACTACCTAAAAACACAGGTATTTCTCCGGGATAGGCCTTATAGGCTACAGGGTAAATTTCGGTTCCCGAATCTTCAGGGGTAAACACAACGGGTTTCGTCATTCTGTATTCTCCTCCCCTTATATAAACGGTAGCTCCATATTTTTTGGAGGTCCTAACCAATTGCTGTGCTTTTCCAATAGTTTTTACAGGCTGGTTAAATGTACCGGGGTTATTGTCATCACCATCCGTAGCCACATAAACGAAGTTATGGGCATTGCTATTTTGGGCACCCCCTTGAAGGCTAAAAAGAACTAGGAACAAAAATAGATATCTCATTTTTTTTTTATATAATTATTTAATTGTTATGAATAGTTTTATCTTTTAAAGTAAAGGTTACAAGAGTGTCTTTTCCCTTTTCATTATGCCATGCTATAGATTCGGGGATGATGTTATATTTTTCAGAAACCGGCCTTAAAGTCATTTTTTCACCTATTTGAGCAGGTAAATCGAAAAATTGGGATAGCTTAAATGTAGTGATTTCTTCTTTGTATTCTCCTCCTTCATATATACAAATCCATTGAATATCTCCATCTTCAAAAGGATTTTTGGAAGCTACCTCTACAGTTCCGAAAAGACGGTTATTTTCATTTAATTCATTGACCACTTTAAACACATTACCTAATGATGGAAAGTCAACAATGACCTGACCTGGTATACGTCCGTTAAGTCTCCAGGCCCTTATTGCTAATTTTTTCAGATATGTCGGAGTATTGATTTGTTGGGAATACGAACGTACACCACGTCCTCTTTTATCTAAAACTACAGCCGTAAGACGTAATCCGGCTTGGGGCTCAATACTTTTCTTTTCTCCTCTGTACACATAAGGTTCCCATAACAAATCCAGGCTTCCTTTATTTCCTACCTTAGTACCTCTATAGGTCAATGGCGCATTCATATTCCCCGCACTTCCGGTAGTGATCAGTCGTTTATCTGTATCTATAAGCTCTTGCACAGTAGGCACTTCTCCTTCTTTTCCTCTATAAATATATTTACCTAAAATCCTATTAATGGTATTTTGAACTTTTTGCTGATCGGCATGACGCTCTATCTTCATAAAGAATATTTCTGTGGGATATTCTTGAATGCCAATGGCAAGCGTGTTCAAAATATCTTCAAAGTCCCATTTCCCGGTCCATGAAACCCCATGATAAACACTAAGCTTATCTCCATCATCATAGACATCGATTTCAAAAAAGCGGACACCTAATTTAATCTGATCTTCTATAGAGATATCTACATTGGTATTTTTAAAACCCGTATTATACGAATTATGAGTTCCCGGTAAGGATACTTGTGTAATGGGCCTATTCCACCATTCGGGTTTGATGGCAAACTGTTGCTCAACGTCTATAACTTTTGCTCCTTTATTAGTATAATAATACAATATAGCCAAAAGTACTGGTACTAAAAATGAAAGTAACTTGATCTTATGTCTTGCAAAAAACTCTCTCATCAAATTCTTTTTAATTATCTAATAATTCTATCAATGGTCTACCGTCAGCTGCATTAGGTAAAGGCACACGAAGCATCATAGATAGTGTTGGAGCTATACTTGTAATGGTTTTGTACCTGGCAGACTCGCCCTGGGGAACTTTCCATCCATACCAAAGCATTGGCACATGCGTATCATAAGTATATGCGGTACCATGATTGGCTGCCAGATACTGCGACTGCCATCCCGGTTCATGAATAAAGATAATATCACCACAGCGTTTAGGATAGACGCCACGTTTTAGCATACCCCGTATTTCATCATTGTGATAATAGCCGTTTTCCAATTCCTTTATACTTACCACATCACGGATACCTTTTTGTTGTAAAAACCATTGTTTGGTAAGGGCTATTAGTTTATCTTCTTCAATTCTGGTTTTGGCTTTTTCCATATCGAGATACACCTGTTCATCTCGCAGCCTGATAACAAGTTCATCCAAACCGGTTTCTGTCCTCAAATATGTATTTAATTTTTCTTTAAGTCTGTTTTTATAGGTAAAGCCTGAATTCATTTTTTGCTCTTCCAAATGTTCTGCATTATGCATGCCACCATGATCTGCAGAAAGCACTACTACATAATTTTCCATACCTACCGATTCATCCAGTTTTTGTAATAATCTGGCAATATCACGATCGAGTCGTAAATACGTATCCATAATCTCTAATGAGCCTGCTCCATAACGATGCCCTATATAATCTGTAGCCGAATAACTAATCGTAATAAAATCAGGCACCTCCTGTTTCCCTAATGATTCGGCTTCAATACACCGAATAGCTACATCTGTTAGATAAGAATTTCCAAATGGTGTAGAACCAATCGCTCCGTTATCATTTGACGGAAATGAATAAGGAAATTCAGGTTCCTGATCTGTAATACTTCTTTCAAAATGGCGGTTGTCTATAAGCTCTTCAGGATATTCTGACCGATCTAATAGTAAATTCCACCCATCTCTTAAATAGGTTGCAGCTATACCCTTATCATTAAAACCGGTTAACCATTCCGGTAATTCCTTTTGATAATAAGAACTGGTCACAAACTTTCCGTTACTTAACCAATAAGCTGCATTGGCTGCGTGTCCGGCTGTTAATATGGCACCTCTTTCTTTAATAGAGAAACCAAATACTTTGGATTTACCATAATGAAACAGTTTTAATTCATCGTTAACGGTTGAAGCCATTAAGTTTTGTGGTGAATATGATGTGTTCTTACTATTTTCTAAACCAACCGTATAAACGGTAGTGTCTGCTATAGAAAACACGGAACTTTTTGTGGCTCTGTTGTACCAATTATTGGAAGTTATTCCATGGCGTGCAGGTGTAGTTCCTGTAAATAGTGAAGCATGTCCCGGAGCTGTTCGGGTGGGGATATAGTTATAGTGAGTATTTCTAAAATTAAATCCTTTATTTATTAATCGTTTAAACCCTTCTTCTTCATAATAATCATAAAATCGTTCAAGGTAATCATAACGCATTTGGTCTACAACAATACCTACTACCAATTTAGGAGTTTTAGGTTTTTCTTCTATTTCAGTACAGGATGAAAACCCTATACTTAAACATAAAAACAAGAATAACCTAATAAAAAAGTTCTTGTTTAATCTCTTTATATACATTGTATTCAATACCTTCATTTCTCTACTACCAGTAAAATTTTCTATTTAATATTATTTACCAATTGATTTTCTCAGGACCTAAATACTTCTCTATTATAGGTTGATAATACGCCTTAATCTTATCCGGGTTAAAGGTTTCCTCTCGCTTAGTATAAAGATCATATTTGTTAAAATCTATAACCCACACTTTATATTGTTTATCCTTTTCAGTTAGAAACTGGCCATAACTATTGCCTGTATGCCATGGGTAGAAAGAGTGATATCGAAGCATTACCATACCTGCTTCCGGAATTTTGTTATCCGGATGGTTCTTTAGTACCTGATACAAGTATTCATCATGCCCCCAGGCCAAGTGAAGGTTATCCAAACCGCAGCCTTCTTCATAAACCCCCAGATCAGTGTTATAACGTTCATCCTGCATATCTGAATTCAACCGGTTGAACTCAGGATACACACAAGTCTCCGGAAATTTAGCGCCTACTACAAAAATATCGCCTACTAATCCCCATTGTTCCGCCTGACTTGTCCCGTCGTCATCACTCCCCCACAGATACATTACTTTTCCAAGATCGTGTATAAGCCCTACCAATTGCATCCAATCCGGACGTCCTTCTTCACGCATGGCTTCAGCAGACTGTACCAAGTGATGTACATTAGGTAATGTAATATCAGGATCACTTACATCTATCAGATCATTTAACTTTTCCATAGCGTCCCATATGTGCATGGATTTATCGTATGTCAGATATTTAACTTTCATGCGCTTTACATAATCTAATGTTTGCCTGGTACGCATTTTACGGTAATGTTCTTTTACCGCTGCTATAATCTCACCTTGATCATAGTTGCGAAAATCTTTTTTTTCTTTTGCCGGTGTTGCCATATCTTTTAGGTTTATCTTAAATTATATTGATCATTAGAAAAACAGAATATATAAACCAAGTGTTGCTACTACTATAGCCATACCCCATATTTTGACCAATCTTGGCAATTTTTCTGTCTTAATATTTGTTATTTCTATGTGTCTTGTTGTTTTTGAAGGGAACATATATGAATACGCCAGCATCCAAATTACAATTGCTATAAACGAGATCATCATATGATGCAGAAAAGCTATATTGGGTAATAGCCACAATAATATCCCATAAACAGGAATATTTAATAGCATTCCTGTAAAGGCTGCTTTGCCATGTATTTTTTTGAATAGCATCCCCAATAAAAAAGCCGCTAATATCCCTGGTTGTACAAAACCCCAATATAATTGGATAAACAAGTATAACCCGCCTTCAAATGACGTTAACACAGGGGCCCAAATACAAGCTAAAACTGTAAAAATTAAGGTTGCTATTCTTCCTATTTTAATTTCTTTTTTACTGTTGGCTTTTGGGTTTATAAAAGGTTTATATATATCTACTGTGAAAATTGTAGCTGCCGAATTTAGTAATGAATCTAATGTACTCATAGTAGCTCCAAAAAGCGCAGCCAAAAGAATTCCAATCAACCCTGAAGGTAACAATTTTGTTATTAATATTGGAAAAGCCGCATCCGGATTATTAATGTCATCACCATATAATTCAAAAGCTATAATGCCCGGAAAAATGACTATAAAAGGGATTATCAATTTTATGGTGGCTCCAAACAGAATACCCTTTTGACCTTCAATTACACTTTTGGCCCCCAAAGTTCTCTGGGTAATAAACTGATTAAGTCCCCAGTAGAATAAATTCGGAATCCACATGCCTCCTATAAGAACTGCTGTCCATGGTAATTCGGGATGGTCTGCCGGTAATATAGTATGCAACCTTCCTTCTGATAGCTTTACAAACTCCTCTATGCCTCCAACAGCTTTAAATCCTAGCAGTGTTACTATAAGCCCTCCTAGCAACAATACAGATCCCTGAATAACATCTGACCAAACCACAGCCATTAACCCTCCATAAACCGTATAAGCTCCGGCTATTAAGCCTATAGTCCAAACACCATAATGTAACGGAATATCAAATATAGTATGCAATGTGAACGCCCCGGCATACAAAACAGTAGCCATGGTTACACCTATGTAAAACACTAACATCATAACCGACATAAATGTTCTTGTTGGTGTATCATACCTTTTTCCAAGATATTCGGGCATAGTATAGATACCTGACTTTAAAAACCTGGGCAAAAAGAAAAAAGCAACAATCACCAATGCAATAGCAGCTATCCATTCGTAACTGGCTATAGCCAAACCAACAGTACCTTTAAATCCCTGGCCCGCCTGCCCGATAAAATGCTCTGTAGAAATATTTGAAGCGATAAGTGACAGCCCAATAACCCACCATGATAAACTTCTGCCTGCCAAAAAGTAATCTTCTGATGTTTCTTCTTTTCTTGAAAGGTACACAGAGACAAAAATGACTAAAAGAATAAAAACTATAAAGGCTGTTATATCTATAAAATTGAGTGTCATGAGTGTTATTTTAAATTTAGTCCTTAAAGGCTATTAATTAACAATGAGCTTCTTAGAACAAATGCCATTTTTTTCAAATGTTAATGCATATGTGGTATATCAACATTAAGGCCTTACTTTATTAATATTTCCATATAATTTTCCATATTTTGTTTGAAGCACTACACGAAATTCATACTCTTTATCTTTAACCAATGACTCCATTACAACTCTAAATTCTTCAGCTTTGTCCAAAGCCATCCAATGTGTACTTTCCCAATCCTTATAATATATACTTTCGTGAAATCCAGGATATACCCTATAATCAAAGCGCACCTGCACTTCCTCAAATGCCTTTAAGTCATTGACCTTCCCAAGAAAATATACCTTGTCATTTTTCTTTTCTGCTTCCAGTGTAGTGAATTCCGGAACTTTATATACAGGTTCTACATTGGTTAATTTTACGACGACTGCATTAGGCCAAAAATTATTGTTATAGATACGTTGTGCTCTAATTACCGATAAATGCAATCCATCTCCTTTTTGTACAGCATACGATTTTGGATCTTTATCTGGTTGATATTCTACCACCAGGCCATCATGCCCAACAACTTCTATTTTAGTTTTCTTAGTGGCCTTTACAGATTTTAACACAAACTCTTTTCGGTCACCACGCTCCCACGATTTATGTCCTGTCAGGTGAACATAGACTGTATTTTCATCTTTTGCTTTAGTGAACCAAATATTATCCTCGTGGCTTACAATCCACGGACGAACATTATAAATAGCTTCCTGGTTAACAAACATCCAGGCCGCCAATTCTCGTAAGGGCTCTTCTTCATCAATATCCAGTTCTCCACTGGGTTTTGGCCCTAGGTTCAACACCAGGTTTCCGCCTTTGGCTCTACTTTCTATTAAAATCTCAATTAGCTTTCTTCCTTCCTTTATGAATTTCTGACTTGGCTTGTATTGCCATTGGTTATTAATAGTAATAGCGGCTTCCCAGGGGTGGTCCATAACTACATCGGCTACTGTTTGTTCAGGTGATTCCATAGCTCCACGTGTAATAATAATGTCCGGTTGTAAACTCCAACACGCTTTTTTTGCCGGTGGCCAGTGTCCTCCGTCTAAAAACATCATATCAATCTTACCGTAATTGGTCAACAATTCAGTAAGCTGATCAACCATATATTTATCATATGCTTTCCGGAAAGATTTTGAGATTTTATCTCTGTCTACCCTTTTAACCAAAGCGCCTTGCTTGTCTACAAACAACCAATCTTCTGGTGAGTAGTAGAACCCTACAGCCAGGCCTTGTGCCCGTACGGCATCAACAAACGCTTTTACAATGTCTTTACCATAAGGCGTGTTCATAATATTAAAATCCGTAGTTTTAGTATCCCACAGGCAAAACCCTGAATGGTGCTTGGTGGTTAGTACCACATATTTCATACCCGACATCCGGGCAATCCGGGCAATCTCACTGGCATCAAATTTTGTTGGATTAAACGTTTTGGGAAGCTCCTTATAATAACGATCCCTGTAATCTTTTGATGAGCCTACTATACTATGGCTGATCACCATACCCAACTGGCTGTCTAAACTCCAATGTAGCATCATACCTAACCCGGCATCTCTAAACCATTCTTCTCTTTCGGGTTTGTTTTGATTGTAATCTGATCTTTTTGCATCTTCACTAATTTGTGCAAAAGCTTCTGAAGTAAGTAAAATTGCCAGAATACAAACGGTTATTAAATTTCTATTCTTCATCTCTTATCTGGTTATTTTATATTGTTCTTGTTTTTTATCATAGTAATTCTTTAGTACCCAAAATGCTTTTTTCTTCACACCGGTTTCTCCTATCAGACCTTTACGATTCCAGCCATCTTGTATTACCGGGAGCATTCTTCTGGGCGACCTGAAGTCGGCCAATATCCAGGGAGTCATCCCTCTTAATTGTGGTATCTTTTCTAACATGCGTAAGGAACGTACATACATATCCTCCTGGTATTCTTCACTCCAGCGGGTTAATGCATCACCGTGAAATCCCTGTAATGCACCGCCTCCAAATTCGCTAATGACTACAGGTTTATTATATGGGATTTTCCATCTAACCTGATCGCAATATTCCGGTAATCCGTCGTACCATCCCACATATTCATTGAAAGCTACTATATCTGTGATATCTGCAAATACATCCTCAACAATTTGTAAATCACAGTCGGTTTTATCTCTATGCTTTTCCATGGCTGCACTTACTAAACGAGTGTTATCCAGTTCCTTTACCCGTTTGGTTAAATCGGCTAAAAATTTATTTCTGGCCGCTCCCGGAGGGGTTTCATTGGCTACGGACCAAATAATAATACTAGCCCTATTTTTGTCTCTGGTAACCATTTCCGTAAGTTGATTCATGGCATTTTTATGTGTTCCCGGATTTCCCCAGGTTATGGTCCAGTATACCGGAATTTCAGACCAAACCATCAATCCCATTTCATCAGCTAGTTGCACCATGTCTTCACTATGTGGATAATGTGCCAAACGCACATAATTGCAATTGAGTTCCTTGGCCCATTGCAGCAATATGCGGGCATCTTCTTTGGTGTGTATTCTTCCCCCGCCTTTTAGCGGACTTTCGGCATGGATACTTATGCCTCTAAGAAATATGGATTCTCCATTAAGCAAAATATCCGGGCCGTCTGTTGTAATAGTCTTAAATCCTATGTTATCGGTTGCTTTGTCTTCGTTAGTATAAATAGATACCCGGTATAGCTTTGGGTTTTCAGGCGACCATTTTTGTAGTTTTTTAACTTTAAACTCAAAGGCAGCTACCCCTTTAGCATCTGTAGTGATTGTTTTTATCGGCTTTAATTCAGGAATTTCTATAGTAACATTTTGGTTCTTTTTTTGATGTCCATCTAAAACTATAGTGCCGGCAATAGTATTATCTCCTTCAAGTTTAAACGTATAATCTTTGATATAGGTTTGTGCAACTTCCTCAAGTGTTACGGACCTGGTAATACCTCCATAATTAAACCAATCTGTATTTACCGTAGGTACGGCATCTCTTTTCCTGTTGTTATTTACTTTTACTATCAGGCTGTTGACTGCCTGTAATTGGTTTGTTATTTCAAAGCTAAACGGTGTAAAACCGCCTACATGTTCTCCCAGTTTTTTTCCGTTCAGGTAAACTTCCGCATGATAGTTTACTGCGCCAAATTTTAAAAAAACGCGATTACTTTGTTGTTTTTTATTATAGCTGAATTTCCTTCTGTACCATAGGGTCCCTTCATAATAAAATAATTTTTCTACTTGTGTATTCCAATCACCAGGAACAAGTATGGTTTGAGAGGTATCAAAATTGTATTCTAAACCATCTGTTTTATGCTCTGGTTTATCATCCATAAAATAAGCACTTCTGGGTACTTCATCCATTTGATCAAATGCTTCATATCTATAGTTATAATGGCCATTTTCATAAGGATCAACTATATAGCGCCATTTTCCATTCAATGAGGTATTTATATGCTCGGATTGCGCTCCTGAGCTTAATTGAAAACAAAATAAACCGCATAGCACCAGGTAGAAATACCATGTTCTTTCTTTATAAAATTTTAAATTCATTTTGCTTAAAAACTGAAAGTAAAGTTGTAATCTATTTCTCCTATTTCCAAGGAAATAATATCCTATACAAAAAGTAAAGGGCAAAACTAATGATGAGGATTATCCTTGTCTTGCCCTTTGTTATAATAAAAAAATTAACTACCAGACTGTTTTATTAATCTACATCCCACCAAAGCTTAGAAGCTATAACTTGTGGATATTTACTATTGGCCATGTCATAATTCTCAGCATTGAATGTAGCCTCATTTTGAGGGTAATCCAACCTTGTTGGCATTTCACCATTGGTATCACCCTGAAAATATCCAGGAACACCTGATCTGCTTGGGTATTCAGGATAATCCAATCGTCTTACTTCTGACCATAATTCTGTTCCTGTAAGGAACAAAGAGACCCATTTTTGTTCTCCAATTTGTTTTAATTTTTCTTCATCACTTCCGGTAAGCGTCGTAAAGCCTTGCGCCAGGAAAGTATTCACATCTGCTTCTTCTACACCCCAATATTCCAGTGAGGCTTTAATTCCGGCCCGATATGCTTCATTAGCTGCATTATCATCTTTGCTAACTCCATTTCCAAACAGATAAGCCTCTGCTTTCAAAAACTCAGTCTCAGAATACATTAGTACAATATCTTCCAAAGTACGCTGGAATAGATTGTCTGCACTCAGCCTACTAAAATTATCATTATCAGGGAAATCAATCAAGCTATTATCTACTCCAACAAGCCCTCCCCCATTTACAGCCGGATCAGCCCAAATAGGTAATCTCGGGTCATTTGTATTATTAAGATAATCAACTAAAAACTCAGCCATTCTGAAAGGCTCATTTCTCATTTGAAAAATTGAATGTTCCGGACCTGCTCCATCAAAGTTTTCAATAGTTGCTGATTGATCATGACTTGAAATCAACCCTCCGTTATGTTCAAGTGCTTCTCTTGTTCTATCGGCAGAAGTTGTATTATCAACAGCTCTAAGGCGCATAGCCAATCTCAGCTTTAATGAGTTTGCAAATCTGATCCATTTAGCAACATCTCCTCCGTATACTCTATCATCCGCAGGTAACTGGATACCAGCTGAAATTTGTGATGTAAGACTCGCTATGGCCTGATCAATCAAGACAAAACCATCATTATAAATAAACTCTTGAGTATCATACTTAGGGAACTGAACAGCTACATCTCCGGATTCAGAATACGGGATATCTCCATATAGATCAGATACGCCTGTAAAAAGATACACTTTAGATATTTTTGTAATTGCTCTAACAACTATATCTACAGGATCTGTAGCTTCTGCTGTCTGATTAAGTACATTATTAATTGTTGGGTTTAACAAGTAAACTTTATTCCACATAGCGTTATACTGGGAAGCTACCAATTCTGAAACCCTGTAGCTACTGGTATTATAAGAAAACTGTCTTGTATATTCCGGAGCTACCTGATTAGAAATCTGTCCTGTTGCTTTTAAGGCATCTGTTATTGGCCCCAATTGAAACCTTGGAATAACTTCATCAGATTCTACCTGAGCATTTAACGGATGTGTATTGTACTCATCAAAGTTTTCCTCGCAGGAGAAAACCATTAATGAAACTAATAGTAAGTATATTATATTTTTTTTCATCATATTAAATTTATTTGTTTTTAAGATATGAGATGAAATTCATCCCGGATAATCGGGACTCACTTCATAATCACCAAGTTTTAAAATTTAACTCTCAAGTTAAACATATAAGTTCTCATAGATGGAAGTGCTCCATTACGCTCATATCCAAGGGAATTAATTGCTGTACCTTTTCTATATGCATCCGGGTCAAAGAAATCAGATACATTATTAAAATAAAACAAGTTTCTTCCTATTGCACTAATGCTTACTGCTTCAAACCCTGTTCCTTTTAACCACTTGTTTGGAAGGTTATAAGTCAAATTAAGCTCTCTAAGTTTAACAAAAGTAGCATCTTCAAGATACTCTTCAGTGGCTCCGTCTTTACTTCCTGCTACAGCTCTATATCCTTGTCTTGCAGCTTCACCCCAATATCTTTCAGGGTTTATATACATGGCGTTATCACCTTCATTAGGTGCTCCTGTAACAGGGTTTCCATTATCATCTAACACTATAAAGCCATCATCATCAAATACTCCAAACACTGAGTTTCCAACCCATCTGTCATAACCTCCAAGAGGAGACCCAACATTTCTGTCTCCAAGTTCTCTTAAATTTCTGGGATCGTTATCTAAAGCAAATATCCAGCCTTCTCTGCCTTCCAGTGATTCTTTTGAATACCCATTTCTATTCAACTCTCTTTTAGTGCCACTAAACACATCACCTCCAAAGCTTCCATCAATCAAGAATGATAAACTTACATTCTTGTATGTCAAAGCACTTTGGATACTAGCGGTAAAATCTGGTTGAATATTTCCTACTTTTACTTCTGAATCTGAACCTTTTCTATTATCTATAATTGGATATCCTTGCTCGTTTACAATAACGGTTCCATTATTATCTCTTAAGTATCTATACCCATAGATATCTCCAAATTTCTGACCAACATATGCTCTGGAACTATATTCAATATGGTCCTCTACTCTAAAATATGCTTCTCCCGGTAAGTTTAACTCTTCAAGTACCATCTCGTTAGTTGCATAATTGAAATTTAAATTCCAGTTCCAATTATCTGTGACAATTGGTTTAGTTGTTAAAGACAATTCCAGGCCTGTATTTGAAATCTCTCCTACATTAAATAACAGATTTGTATACCCGGTAGATATAGCTTGTGGGTAATTACCAATAATTTGATTTACAGTTACAGACCTATACCACGCCAGGTCTAATCCAATCCTGTTCTTTAAGAATCTAAAATCGGCTCCTAACTCTAAAGATTTATTAATCTCTGCATCAATATTTTCATTTCCTAAAGTATTTTGCACAGTGGCTTGTAATCTACCTTGTGGGTCTGTTCCGTAGTTATAATACGTATTAAATCTATAAGCAGGTAAATCATTTCCAACCTCTGCATACGAAGCTCTGAATTTAGCATATTGCAAAACATCTGATTTCAATGCATCAAATGCATCTGTAGCTATAAAACCTAAGTTAAATGACGGATAAAAGTAGCTTCTGTTCTTGGCAGGTAATACAGAACTCCAATCGTTCCTTCCCGTAATATCTAAAAATAAATAATTATCGTATGAAAGTTGCGCACTTCCATAAAGTGAATTCAGAGCCTTCTTTTCTGTTCTTGACTCAAAATCCCTATTTTCCAGGTTATTTGTACTGGTTCTATCATCAGTTTTAAAGTTTGATCCCCAGGCACTGTGTAAGTTAGCTTCGTCATATCTTCTGTTTCCTCCAAAGTTTGCAGTTACTCCTACTTTACCAAGATTTTTTTGATAAGTCAGGTAAAAGTCAGTATTGGTCTCAAGGAATGAATGTTTTGAAATATTTAAACTACCCAAGGTGTAAGCTTCAGACCTGGCCCTAATGGTTTCAAAATTAACTTCTCTGTTATCCCACCCAACTCTGGCAAAACCTGTTAGTGTTCCAGCACCTTCAGGATCATTCAGCAGATTCAGGTTTACTTTTCCAAAACCAATAATTCTTTTAGTAACATCATTATTTTGGTCTTCAAAAACTGTCCAATATGGGTTGTTTCTTCCTCTATTCCAGGCTACTTTATTACCATCTCTAAAATACGGATGGGAATAATCCTGTCCTGAAAAAGGATACCTATGTGGCCTTAGGTCATTAAGAGAAATACTTCTTGGCATCTGTAGCAACGTATAATACACACTTTCTCTACCGCCTACTGTTGGCCTGTTATGGGTTTTTGAATAGCTGTATGAAACTCTACTCTCTAATCCTACATAGTCATTAATATCGGAGCCTAACCTAAGCGCTATATTGTACCTATCCTGAGTAGATTCAGGTTGTACATCTTCAGCGTCTTCATACAACATAGACAAATTGTAGTTTAGCTTATCACTACCACCGGTCACGTTAAGGTTTTGAACGCTAGTTACGGCAGTTTGAAAAAAATCTTTATGTTGATCTCCATGTGATACCCATGGCAATATAGGCTGATCTCTTAACCAGTCTTGCCTAACCAACTGTCCTTGGTTCAATCTTGGCCCCCAGGATTTTTCATCATAAAGCGCTGTATGTGCTTGTCCGTTGTCATCTAAGAATAAACCAAATCTATCAGGGCTTCCTGAGCCTGCTCCATATTCATTTTGTATTTCAGGGAAATACATAATTTCTGTTAACCTCAATTGAGACGAAAACGAGACTTGTGGTTTACCGGATTTTCCTTTCTTGGTAGTAATCATCACCACACCATTAAGTGCACGCGAACCATAAAGAGCTCCTGCATTTGCTCCCTTCAGTATAGAGATAGACTCTATATCCTGCGGATTTAAATCTGCAATACCACTACCAAAGTCAATATCTCCTCCTGAAAACGAAGCGTTAGAAAATGGCACACCATCTACAACGATCAAAGCTTCATTTGATCCCTCCAGGGAAGATCCTCCCCTTAATACAATTGAAGTAGACCCTGTAACACCGGCTCCGGTATTGGTGATGTTAATACCTGCCCCTTTACCTTGTAGTGAAGTTAATACGTTTGAAGATCCTGTATTGGCTACTTCTTCTCCTTTTACCTCTTCAACAGCATATCCTAAAGCTTTCTTCTCTCTTTCAATACCAAAAGCAGTAACCACCACTTCATCAAGAGCTGAAGTATCCTCCTCTAATGAAATAGTTAAGGTTGTTTGATTATCAACGGTTACTTCTTTAGACTTAAAACCTAAATAAGAGATAACCAACACAGCATTTTGATCCCCCACACTTATAGAAAAATTTCCGTCAAAATCTGTTTGCGTTCCATTAGTGGTCCCTTTTTCTAATATATTGGCTCCTGGTAAAGGCTGCCCATTAGCATCTGTCACTGTACCAGAGACTTGCTGTTGCCGTTCTTCTTTTATAATATTTGATACTTCTTTTTCCTTGATAAGAATTTCATTATCATCATTTATTATAATGTTAATATTGGCATTGGATAAACTTCTTCGTAATAACTTACTTGTTCTTATTATTCCTTTTTTTACCGGTACTTTAGGAGCATCTTCAAACAAACCCGCTTCATAAAAAAATCTGTAATCTGTTTGAGTCATGATCAGATCGAATACCTCATCAACCGATAGTATTTTATCTTCTTCTATTTTTATTTTGGAATTTTGCGATATAACATGGTCAGGTGTTAATGCAAAAATGGTTGAACAACATAAGAAAATAAATGTTTTCATAATGATTGTTAATAGCCGCTTTCTAAATAAGAAATGGGCACTAATTAATTTAATTTCCATAAATTTGTGCGTTATTAGTTAGTTAAACGTTTTTAATTAATTGATAATGATCTAAGGGGATAGAGTTTTATACTTTTGCGGGTTAAACTTTATCCTTCTTTTTTTTACATAATTGTTATTTTATTTCATAGGCGATATGTTATTATTTTAATATTATGGTTTTATCTTTTATTTCATAATTATTAATTGTACTGGATTTCATAATTGATAAAATTCTGTCTATTCCCTGTTGTTTATCCAAAATGCCTTTGAACTTTATGGACTCCAACTCTTTATTTTCAAAGACAACATCAATATCATACCATCTGGAAATTACCTTCATGATCTCTTTTAATGATTTTTCTTTAAAACTAAAGATTCCATTTTTCCAGGAAATTTCAGGGTTTACATCTACTTTAGCAATTGCAATAGTATTGTTTTGGGTATTTAAATTTGATTGCTGATCGGGTAATAAATCATGTTTTGTATTGCCATTATCTATAACTACATGGCCTTCTACCAAAGTGGTATAAATATTTGTTTCGTCTTTGTAAGCTTTAACATTAAACTCTGTTCCCAAAACTTCTATCTCCTGAGATTGGTTGAGCACCTTGAATTTGTCTCCGTGATGTTCTGTACTTGGAGATACATCAAAGTAGGCCTCTCCATAAACAAGTTCAACCTGACGGGTCTGCCCTTTTATAAAATTAACAGGATATTTTAGCTGGGATTCTGAGTTTAACCAAATCTGAGTGCCATCAGATAGCTTAATAAAAAACTGCCCGCCTCTTGGAATGGTCAAATAATTATATTTTATTTCGGTAGTATTTTGTTCTTTATCGGTATATACAATTTGTTCCCCGTTACTATTCACATTTTGTGCCTGATAGGTATTACCCTTATCCAATTCTATAACAGAACCATCTTCTAAGGTTAAAGTTGCTTTGTCAACACCCGGAGTAATTACATTTGTATCTACTACGGTTGGAGTTGCCCGGCCACTAAAAAAACCTTGCTGGTAGAAATAAGCTATACCTAATAATAAAATGATTGAAGCTGCAATTTTTAATATCGGATACGAGATTTTTTTAACACTTTGCGATTTAGATTTTTGCAAAGATTGCTCAATATGCATCCATATATTGTTGAGCTTTTCATCATCTATTTCGTGATCGTATTCTGAAATTGTTTGCGAGTGTATAGTACGTAATAGCTCTTTTGCTTGGTCTATTTTTGCTTTCTCTTGTGCATTTTCTTTTATGAACTTACTCCATTTAATATCCAATTCTTTATTGGGTTGAAGCACCCATTGAATAAAACTATCATCCGTTAAATAATCTTCTAAAGCGTAGCTAGGCATCCTATTTTAATTATGCATTCACTACTATAATACAAGAACTTCGTTTTTGTACTATACTTTTTTTATTTTTTTTTATTATTGGTTATTTATGCTCCTGTTTTGTGGTTATCGGACTACTTTTATCAAAAAGCATAATAAAAAAGAAATTCAGCATTTTCATAGACTTGCGGAGTTTTTTAAGAGCAGTTACTAATACATTACGTACCGTTTGGTAATTAAGATCAAGAATCTCTGCGATTTCCTTATTATTTAACGAATTAAAATATTTTAAATAGATTATTTCTCTTTGTTGATGACTTAATTGATTGATGACCCCAAAAAGTTTTTCTCTATATGCAGCGTTAGTGTTGGAAGTAATAGATTCATATGTTGAAGGCCATTCAGCAAAAGTAAAATCCAGGTTTAGTGTTTTTTTTTCCTGCTGTAATCTTCTTATTATTTTTCGTTTGATTGCCTTAAGCAAATACAAGCTAATGTTATTTGTATCCCCCAGGTTTTCCCTTTTTTTAATAAGGTCTATATATAAATCCTGAACACAATTTTCAACCAGTTCTTTATCAGACGAAAATTTACGCCCGTAATTATATAAATGTTTAAAATGATTATAATAAATAGTTTTTAAGGCCTCATCATTGCCTTCTTTAAAGGATTTCCAAAGTTCGAAATCACTCCTATTTATTTGCTCCTTTTTCATTAAAATCATAAAAAAATGAGGTTAAAGATATAATAATTATAAAACAATTAATTAAGGAATTTTAAATAGAATATACGCATGCTAAATTAGTAACTTTAACTTTACAATTTACTGCCTTTTTAAATAAACCAGCAAGATGTTGAAAACGAAAGCTATATCAAAGCAAACCTTTATAAAATAGTTGTCTTACTCATATCAATATTTTAAAAAAACATACTCATATTTTAAAATAAAACACAAGCATGTTTACACTAAAACAAATTTTACCTGTTAATATGTTCCTTAGTGAAAGTTCCGTTAACCAATCGCCATATATTATGTGTATTTGAATCTTTAAGACTCTCTGGTAAAAGGCTATCGGGAAAACCCTGATAACAAACAGGGCGCACAAAGCGCTTTATTGCTTTAGTTCCAACCGATGTTGTCTGTGGTGCTGTCGTTGAGGGATACGGCCCGCCATGGGTCATGGCATGACATACTTCTACTCCTGTTGGAAAACCATTAATGATCAACCGGCCTGCCTTTTGCTCTAAGATTTGAAATAATTCCGCAAAAGTTTCAAAATCTTCAGGTGTTCCATGTACGGTAGCTGTAAGGTGCCCCTCTAAGTTACGGGCAATCTCCAAAACCTGTTCTTTTGTCTCCGCTTCAACTAATACACTACATGGTCCAAAGACTTCTTGTTCAAGCTGATTGTTATTTAAAAGCTCTGTACCACTCACTTTAAAAACAGTGGAAGCTACATTATTAGGTGCATCATCATTTTTTCCGGACGATAATATCTCAGCTCCAACACTATTCCGTAATATATCAACTGTACTTTTATATGCATTGGCAATACCCGGAGTTAGCATGGTTGCCGATGGGGATTGCGATATCTTGTCTGCTACTTGATCACAAAAAGACGCTATCCCTTTATCTTTAGGAATAATAACCATTCCCGGGTTTGTACAAAACTGCCCAACACCCAAGTTAATGGAGCTTACCAGTCCTGCCGCAATGCTATCTCCTCGTTCTTTTAATGCCTTTGGCAATATAAATACCGGGTTTGTACTGCCCATTTCAGCAAATACAGGTATAGGTTCTTTCCTCGAGTTTGCCAGATCAAAAAGAGCTTTTCCTCCTTTAAATGATCCTGTAAAAGCAACTGCTTTAATAGCCAGATGCTTTACCAGTGTTTCTCCTACTTTAGTAGTATTGCCTTGTACCAAAGAAAAAGTCCCTTCTGGCATATTACAGGTTTTTACTGCCTTTAAAATAGCTCTAGCTACCAATTCTGTTGTACCGGGATGTGCGGGGTGGCCTTTAACAATTACCGGACAAGATGCCGCTAAAGCAGATGCTGTATCTCCACCAGCAACAGAAAACGCTAAAGGGAAGTTACTGGCTCCAAACACCGCTATTGGGCCTATTGGCCGTAGCATTTGCCTCAAATCGGATTTTGGTACCGGTGCTCTATTCGGCTCTGCCGTATCTATAGTAGCATCTACCCATGAGCCCTCTCTTACCAAAGCGGCAAAAAGCCTTAATTGCCCTACTGTACGCCCTCTTTCCCCTATAAGTCGTGCTTCGGGTAAAGCCGTCTCTTCATTACAACGCGTAATAAGCGTATCTCCCAAAGCCATGATCTCTTCGGCTATTTGCTCAAGGAAAGCTGCAATATCCTCTTTATTTTTGGTCTTTAATATTTGATATGCCGCTACCGACTTTGTTGTAGCTGTATCTATTTCCTGGGTAGTTGCATTAAAAAAAACTCCCGGTAAGGTTTTATTATTTACAGGGTTAACAGCTGAAAAGGTTTCTATCCCATCCCCCGAAACCTTATTTCCTATGAAGTGCTGACCTGTTATTTCCATTGTAGTTTAATTTTTTAATGCAATTGTGTTTGTTAGTGTTCCTATACTTGTAATGGTAATATGCACAATATCCCCCACTTCTAATGTGAATTCATCGGGTGGAACAAGCCCTGTTCCGGTCATTAAGAAGCTTCCATGAGGGAAATCACATTCTCTGTATAAAAATTCCACTAATTCCTGGTGTGAACGTTTCATTTGGTTTATCCCCACTTGTCCGTTAAATACCTCCTCTCCGTTTCTTTCTATTCTGAGTCGGATAAGCGCATCACTACTAATACCATCTTCCGGAAGATATATGCACGGACCTAAACCGGCACAACGTTCGTATACTTTTGCCTGAGGTAAATACAGGGGGTTTTCTCCCTCAATACTCCTGGAACTCACATCATTTCCTATGGTATATCCTTCTATGGTTCCTTCACTTGTTATAAAAAGTGTTAACTCAGGCTCCGGGACATTCCATGTTGAATCTTTTCTAATATTAACAGTATCATGAGTTCCTACAACTCTGTTCGCCATTGCTTTAAAGAATAGTTCCGGCCTCTCTGCATCATATACTTTGTCATAAAATGTATCACCACCACTTTTTTTAGACTCTTCCATCCGAGCTTCTTTACTACGGAGATAAGTTACGCCTGAAGCCCAAATTTCCTGACTCCCGATTGGCGCTTCCGGAATAAACTTTATATCATCAATTACTTCTGCTTTAGTATATTGATTTTTTTCAATAGTATTTATAATAGTACTACGCAAATTTTCCCTATTAATAAAAGCATCCCAATTTACATTTTCAAATAGGTATCTTTTTTCCAAGTAGTCTACATATACTGAAGTGCCTTGTTTGTATATTTTCATCTGTTTAATATTTTTAGTTTAAAAAAGAAGCCGTTATAAATTGGCTAATGCAAAATCAGAGCGATATTTAAATTTGACTTTTAAAGCTGACGCTCCTCTTACTCAGATACAGGTTTAATTATATAGCTAAATTCATAATTCTCTGGTTGCAAAGTATACTCCTGTAATGGCCTTGCTCCCCAACTATCCAGTCCCCCCACACCGGTTTGTCCAAAATCTACTTTAACTTCTACAAGTGACCTTTGAGGAATCTCTGAAATGTGTTTGCGTTTTTCATTAAGCTTTTGATCGAAATCTGTAATTCTCTGGTGATGTGCACTAAAACTTAATGCCCCCTGATTGATTATTTTCAAACCATTTCCTTGCTTATTTTTAAATGACACCCAGCGTATGTCGGTTCGGTTTCCATTTTCTTGTGGGCGTACATACGCTTCATACAAGTCTTTAACAGAAGCTTTGTATCTCCCCATAAATGAAGCATCCTTTCTATCCCAATAATTTTCATAAGGCCCTCTGCCATACCATTCTACCTGATCAAATGCTTCAGGCATTACAAAAAGAGTTCCAAATTTTGGTAGCTCAGGAAGTTCTTTGGAAACTCCAGACAAGCTGGTCTTTATTTTTATTTCACCAGTTCCGTTGATATGATAATCAAGAAATACTTTAGCATTTACGTCAGGCAATCCAAACACAGTTTTAACTATAACTGTGCTTATACCTTTCTTGCGCTTCTCTTCTTTCCCCTGTGCATTTTGCTGTATAACTTCAACGTGTATTAACTGCTGTTCAAAAGACGCTTTTCTCCATTTAGCCAACCTGTTTGGCATACCATTACCTAAATCGTTATCATTAGGTGCACGCCAAAAATTAACTTTTAAAGGTTCTAATAACAATTGTTCTCCTTTATAGCTATAATTGGTTAGCTTCCCGGTTTTCTTGTTAAACACGATTTGAAAGTCATTACCTTTTACTTCTATATTATCATCTTTTTTATTTACGCTAATATTTTTTCCTGTATTACTTTTGAATACTGCCGGCAATACTTCGCTTAACTGAAATTGTTGCCTTGCTACCAAATGCCCTGAAGGTACTAATGGTTGCTCTATAGTTGTATAAGCCTCAATGTTAATAAAATACTCGCTTTTATCATCCGGTTTTGGAAGTGGTAACTCTAATACCTGATCTTCTCCCGGAGCTAATTGATTTACTTTAATATCTTGAGTTTTTATAACTTTCCCATCTTTAAGTAACTGCCAGTTAAATTTATATCTGCTATCAACGGGAGTAAAATCGTAGTAATTAACCACTTTAATTTTTCCTTGTTTTATATCTACAGGTAAAAAACGTATAAATTGATGTACTTTCTTTACCTCATATAATGAAGGGTTAGGGCTACGATCCGGTCTAACCAGGCCATTGGCAAGGAAATTATGATCATGTTCGTATTTTTCTGCACCAAGATCACCTCCATAAGCCCAATATTTCTTTCCGTTTTCATCTTTAGCTTCTAACGCCTGATCTACCCAGTCCCAGATAAAACCACCTTGCATTCGTGGATATTTATAAATAATATCTTCCCAATAATCTCTAAAATTACCAAGACTATTACCCATAGCATGAGCATATTCACTCATAATAACAGGTTTATCAGTCAGGTGCATGGCCTCCAGCATTCTACGTTTCCACGGATACTGTTGACAAATAATATCTGTGTTCCACTCCAATTCTGCTCTTTCATATTGTACAGGTCTTGAAGGGTCTCTTTCTTTAACCCAATCGTACGTGGTATAAAAATTAATGCCGTTACCTCCTTCGTTTCCTAAAGACCATATAATGACCGAAGGGTGGTTTTTATCTCTTTCTACCATACGCCTTGTACGTTCTATATGAGCTGCCATCCAGGTTTTATTATTCCCTAAAGTATTGTACAGCCTGTACCCCATACCATGAGATTCTATATTGGCTTCATCAACCAGGTATAATCCGTATTGGTCACATAGCTCATACCATCTCGGATCATTAGGATAATGTGCTAATCTAACCGCATTAATATTGTTTTGTTTCATAAGGCGGATATCTTCCAGCATGGAAGCTTCAGAGATTACATGACCGGTAACCGGGTCATGCTCATGCCTGTTCACACCTTTAATATAAACAGCTTTACCATTTACTAACAACTGGCCATTTTTGATCTCTATCGCTCTAAACCCTACTTTTGAAGAAACGACCTCAATTATATTTCCTTTTCTGTCTTTAATCGTTAACAGTAAGGTATATAGATTTGGAGTTTCAGCTGTCCAGTGTTTTATACCAGGAAGTATTTTTTTATACGTGATTTTATTGGCTACAGTTGCTGCGTTAATGTCGGTAATTTTAGTTTCAGCAACAAGCTGTTTTTCATTATCTATAAGTTCCATAAAAAGGCCTCCTGCATGCTTTTTAGTTACCATTCCTTTTAGATCAATATCTAAATTTAGCTCACCATCTTTATAATTATTAGTTAATCCCGCTTTAGTAAAATAATCGAATATATGAACCGAAGGTGTACTGTATAAATATACATCTCTTTCTATACCACTAAACCTCCAAAAATCCTGACATTCTAAATAACTCCCATCACTCCAACGATATACTTCAATAGCCAGTGTATTTTCACCTGAGCGAACATACTCAGTGACATCAAATTCTGCTGGTAGCTTACTACCCTGACTATATCCTACCTTTTCACCATTAATCCATAAGTAAAATGCCGATTTTACCGCTCCAAAATGCAGTATGATTTTACGGCCGTCCCAATCTGAGCTAATGGTAAACTGTTTTCTGTAACTCCCAACCGGATTATCATCTTTAGGGACAAATGGCGGTTTAGGGTCTTTAGATGCCCAGGGGAACCTGGTATTGATATAGATGGGGATGCCGTAACCATTAACTTCCCAATTGGCAGGTACTTGGAAATCATCCCAGGTGCTATCATCATAATCTTTGGCATAAAACCCTTCCGGCTTTTTTGAAGGGTTTTCTACCCATTTGAATTTCCATATACCGTTAAGTGACTTATAATAATTTGAAGCTTCTTTCTTATTTGCTATAGCTAAATCACGATTTTCATATGGAAAGGCAGGCACATGAGGCGCCATCTTATTAATCTGAAAAACAGCCGGATTTTCCCAATCGTATTCCTGAGCATTTACTTTTAGCATCATTAAAAGTAAAATCAACATGCTAATAGCTATTTTACAAAAGTGAGCTTTTTTAATATTTTCAGATTGCTTCATGATTACTACTTAAAATTCAATTGTTTATTATTCAATAATTCCTATTTCTGCAATGGAGACATTGGTACTGCCTTCTACTTCAGATTTTGCGACAAAGCGTAAATACCTGGCCTTGGTCTTATTGAATGTCTTCTCCTGTAAAATAGGGTTATGTTTAATATTTGAGAATTCGCCTTCAGATTGTTTTGTCCAGTTCTTTCCATCATTGCTTGTATAAAACCCGTAAGTCTTCACCAAATGCAAACCATTACCGGTTTGTTGTGGCATATAGGTAAAACCTGTAATATCATTAGTTTTTCCCATATCAATTACTATTTCATGTGGAAGTTGCTTATTTCCGTTAGTTCTCCATGTTGTAGCAAAGTTTCCATCTATAACCCTTTCGGCGCCTTTCTTATCGCCTCCCTTCACTGATACTATTTTCCAATTCGCTTTAGACACACCATACTTAACGGTTTTCATAACACTATTAACCTGCTCTTCTTCATTTCTGGCAATGGCATTTATGGTTGCCGAGCCTTCCAATTTAAATGGTTTTTCAAATTTATCAGAGGCTTGAGAAGGTTCACTTCCATCCGTTGTATAATAAATGACATCTTCTTCATGAGCTTTCATCTCTACCATACCTTCTTTATTTCTGTACACTTCAGGGGCATGCACCAATGTTGATGCATTATACGCCTGTACGGTAGAAATAACCGGACTAGCTTTTGAATCGGTAATATTAATTTTTAACGCTGTAGCTGTAACTCTATCTGTACGTAAGATACGTTTATAACCAATAGTTGTTTCATTGGCAATAGCTTGCCATTGCCCGTTTACTTCTGCCTCCACATTAAATTTGCGAACACGCTGCCCTAATTTCACATATTCCTGAAGTAAAATACGATTTACCGGTGTTGGTGCTCCAAATCTAAATTCTAAAGAAGCTGTCTTTACCGTATCGTCTGTTGCCCAATAGGTCTCTTTATTATCATCTAATACATTCTGAACTCCATACTTTTTACTACCTCCTCTTACATTATCTGCACTGGCTTTGGTTTTTGAAAGTAATTCAGTTTTAAAATCTTCCTTAAGAACAGCTACCAGTTCTTTTAATCTGGCTTCATCATTTTCATGTACAATACCTCTCCTATCCACAGGCAGATTTAATAAAAGGTTGGCATTACGCCCTACTGAATGATAATAAATATCAACTAACTCGCCTATAGACTTTACTTTATCATCTTCAACAGCATGATAGAACCACCCTGGCCTGATAGACACATCTGCTTCGCCGGGCACCCAGCGTTCTCCATCTTCATGACCCGACATAAATTCTTTATAGTGCACTTTTCCGGCTAATTCATCTTTTTGACGTAGTAAGCTCCAATTGGTCTTATTGGCAAATCCCTCTTCGTTACCAATCCAACGTGCTTCTGATGGCCCTACACCCCAAACCAAAGTATTAGGGGACCACTTATAAATAGAATCATAGGTGGTTTGCCAGTCATAATACTCTAAGGTATTAATCTTACGGGTTTCATTAGCTCCGCCATAATACCCGTTACCTCCGTTAGCGCCATCAAACCACATTTCAAAAACATCGCCATAATTAGTTAGTAATTCTTTAAGCTGATTTCTAAAATAGGTCACATAGTCTTCACGTCCGTATTCAGGATGGTTCCTGTCCCAAGGAGAAAGATATAATCCCAGTTTTAGTCCATATTCTTTACATGCATTAGCCAACTCACGTACTACATCCCCTTTACCTTCTTTCCATGGCGAACGCTCTACAGAATGGTCTGTATACTCCGATGGCCACAGGCAAAACCCGTCATGATGCTTAGCAGTAAGGATAATCCCTTTCATTCCGGCTTCTTTTACCACACGTGCCCATTGACGGGTATCTAAAGCTGTAGGATTAAAAATCTCCGGAGACTCATCTCCAAATCCCCATTCCTTATTAGTAAATGTATTGGTTGTGAAATGCACAAAAGCATAAAACTCCAACTCATGCCAATCCAATTGTTTTTGAGTTGGCAGCGGACCAAAAGGAGTTGGTGGAGCAACTTTCTCTTGACAAGATAAAGTTAACATTCCAACGATTGAGAAAAGGGCTATTTTTTTTATCAGTCTCATTTTTCCTGTTTTTAGTATTATTATACTTATAAGTTTTCTTTGATTTTTATTTATGCAAAAACACAATAATCATTTACATAAAATGTAGGCAAGCAAGTTACATCATCCCACTAAGGCTATCTAGGACAATATTTACATTTATCAATATTTATTTTGCTTATATCTATTTCACAAAATACTATTAATCATCATTGTTTATCAAAAAAATTAATACGTTGTACGATCTGTATCCTGGTATGCTTCTTGTAGTTTTTGTAATTGCTGTTTTAAATCAACAATCACTTCTTTATATGAAAGGTTATGATATAAATTGTTCATTTCGTTAGGGTCTTTTTGAAGGTCATATAATTCCCATTCATCAATATCATTATAAAAATGAATGAGTTTATACTTTTCTGTACGTATCCCATAATGCCTTTTCACCATATGCTCATTAGGAAATTCATAATAATGATAGTAAAGCTCTTTTCTTACGCGGTTTTCAGTACCTTCAATAATACTATGCAAAGAGTGCCCTTGTACTTCTTCGGGTATTTCAGCTCCTGCATAATGTAAAAATGTCGGGGCATAATCAATGTTTTGCACCAATGCTTCAATCTCCCCTGTTGTTTTTTGAATGTGCTTTGGAAATTTCATCACTAATGGAGTTTTAAAAGATTCTTCATACATGAATCGTTTATCAAACCAACCATGCTCACCCAAATAAAATCCTTGATCTGAAGTATATACGATAATGGTATTATCCATTAAATTATTTTCTTCCAGATAATCCAATACGCGACCTACATTTCGATCTACGGAATTGACAGTAGCTAAGTAATCCTCCATGTAACGTTGGTATTTCCAAAGCGCCAGGTCTCTTCCTGTATATCTTTTTTCTTTAAAATCCTTAATAATAGGATCGTACTTTATATCCCAAGCCTTTCGCTGCTTTTCATTCATCCGATCATATTGCCCCTGAAAATGTTTTCTTAAAGTGGTCTGTATTTCTTGTTCTTCATCAAGCATTTTTAGATCATACACTACATCCATATCTTCAATAATGCTCATTTTTTGTTCTCTGGCCGCTAGCCTACCTTCATAAGAGTCAAAATAGGTTTCGGGAACAGGAAATTTTACTGTATCGTAAATATGAAGGTCTGTAGTATCGGGCATCCAGGTTCTATGTGGTGCTTTATGGTGCAGCAGCATACAAAATGGTTTACTGGTATCTCGTTTATCCTTTAACCAATCTAATGCCTTATCTGTAGTAATGGTTGTCACATACCCTTCGTATCGTTTTGTACCGTTTTCGGTTATAAAATCCGGGCTATAATAATGGCCTTGTCCGGTTAGTATTTCCCAATAATCAAACCCCGTGGGCTGGCTTTTTAAGTGCCATTTACCAACAAGAGCTGTTTGATAACCTACCTTCTGCAATGCTTTAGGAAACGTCCACTGCAGACTATCAAAACGAACTGTATTGTTTATTTGCCCATTAATATGTGTAAACTTACCGGTTAACATAGTTGCTCTACTAGGTGCACAGATGGAGTTAGCTACAAAACTATTATTGAACACTAACCCGCCAGCTGCAATCCTGTCTAAATTAGGTGTATGGTTCAACGCACCTTCATAAGCACTCAATGCTTTTATGGCATGATCATCTGTCATAATGAATAGGATATTTGGCCTTTCTATTTGCTTTTCCGATTGCTTTTTTTCACAGGAAACCAATAAAATTAATAATAGTACACGTATTGAATATACTTTGAATAATTGATTCATAACCAGCTCTTTTAATCTATAATTTTAATATTTTATCTCCAAATCATTGGTTCTTACCTCCTTTAATTTTTGTTTTAGTTTTTGCTGGAAACTCTTTACCGTATCTCCAAATTCAGGAAGTAATGCTAAGTTGGTGTATTGCCCCGGGTCTTCTTCCATATCAAACAGTTCTATTCCCAATGAAGCATCTTCTCCATATTGGATGTATGCCCATTTATTGGTTCGCAATAAAAACGTTTGCCCATTTTGAGTCACAGAAAAAGCCATGTCACGCACCTCATTAGTTGGGTCTTCTAAGGTTTTTACCAAACTTTTTCCCTGAATATATTCTGAATAGGAAAGCCCTGCTAATTCAGCAACAGTAGGATATAGATCAAGCAACTCTACAAAAGATCCACATACAGCAGGCTCTTTTCCCGGTACTTTTATGATTAGCGGCACCTTTGCCGACTCTTCTTTTACGCTTACTTTCATCCAAAATTCATGCTCTCCTAAATGAAACCCATGATCTGAAGTGAAAACAACTATGGTATTATCCTCTAAACCTTCCTCCTCTAATGTCTTCAGCACCTTGCCCACTTGCCTGTCCATATAGCGTACCGACGCATAGTACGCAGCAATGGCTTTTTGCTTTTGCTCTTGAGTCATTTGAGCATTCTTACTAGTTACATAATTAATTCCCCGTTTCGGAATATCATCCCAATCTCCCTCAAAATTGTAAGGCAGTTCAATGTCTTCATACACATATCGTTCAAAATCTTTTTTAGGGGCCACAAAGGGCACATGAGGCCTTACAAAACCTACTGCCAAAAAGAAAGGTTCCCCTTTGTGTTTCCGTATGAGTTCTGAAGCTTTTACTGCTGTTCGACCATCTGAATGCACTAAATCATCACCATCGGATTTCACAATGGTCATTACATTACCTCCCCTAATAGGCTTAGAACCATCCGGGTTGTTCTGCACCAATTCTCCCTCTCCTACAGCTTTCCATTCCGGCCCTTGACTGTTGTAGCGTTCTGTCCAGGAAGCTTCATCATCCATACCATTACTGCCTTTCTCAATATCAATTGGAACTCCCATATGATAGATCTTACTTACCCTTGCTGTATAATAGCCATTCTTTTTAAACAATTGTGGCCAGGTGCTTCTGTTATCTCCAATATTTTCCCGTCCGCTCACATAACCATAGGTTTGAGTGGCATTAGGATAATATCCAGAAAGAAATGAGGCTCTTGAGGGGCCACATACGGGATATTGACAATAAGCCCTGGTATATCTGGTTCCCTGATCTGCCAAAGCATCAATATTTGGGGTATGAGAGATCTTGTTCCCATAAGAAGACACCGCAGTAGTTGTCAAATCATCTGCAATAATAAAAAGCACGTTCATTTTTTTGCTCTCTTGATTTTTTCTTTGACAAGACATTAGCATCATGCTTATTGCTAAAAAAACAAGGTACTTTTTGTTCATTACATGTAATATATTTATGGTTATGAATAGTCGCTTTGCATAATTACATCACTACTGCTTGCTTTCATTATTTTCAGTCAGCCACCAAAGTTGTTTCCAAGTTTCCGGGCCGTCATTGCTTTGCGGACTTCCCGGGGTACTCCTCCCTTTTTTGATATATTGGGTTAATAACCCTTTTAATTCTTCAACTTTATCCGGATATTCTTCTACAAGATTTTTAGTTTCTTGAGGATCATTTTTTAAATTATACAACTGCATAGGAGGCAAAGTATCCACTACTTCTTTATTTTCCGGTCTAGGAAAACTCCATCCTCCTGACCCCGGGCACATAGCTAGTTTCCAATGCCCTTTTCGAATAGCAAAATAGCCATGTCCGGAATGGTGAACAGTAGCTTCCCTCAATGGTTCATTTAGTGTTTCTCCTGTTAAAACAGGCAACATATTATAACTATCTTCTGCTTCATTATCCTGCAGGTTATAACCGGTAACGGCTGCTACAGTAGCCATAAAATCATTCAGGCAAACGATTTCATCACTAATACTTCCTGCTTTTATCTTTTCAGGCCATTTTACAATAAATGGCACACGATGCCCGCCTTCAAAAATATCAGCCTTATGCCCCCTGTAAATTCCATTAGGGTAATGTCCTTTATCTTTTAATTGCTTGATATCTGCAGCCGGTGAACAACCATTATCACTAGCAAATACAATCATAGTATTTTCTTCTATCCCGGATTCTTTAATGGTATGCAGAAGCTCTCCCATATAATCATCAATCATCAGCATAAAATCAGCATAGGGATTCAACCCGCTCTTTTCCTGCCATTCTTCTAACGGGAGTATAGGAGTATGGGGAGACGGTAAAGGTAAATACAGAAAAAAAGGTTTATCGTCATTCGCTTTTTCTTTAATATAATTTCTGGCTCTGTCAAAAAAATTGGGTGTTACCTGCTCGTGAACAAAATCCGGAGCCGTGGGCCCTTCTCTCCACCAACTATATGCTCCTTTATTAACCGTATTGGTTACCGGAACGGCTGTAGGTTGCCCATTTTCCACATATACATATGGCGCCATATCCAACGACCCGTTATGTCCATAAGAATAATCAAATCCTCTATCGTTAGGGGAGTTACCAACAGGTTTTGAGAAATCGATATCATTGAAATTCTTTTCATTTTTAGCATTCCAAACCACATCAGGGTTTTGTGCCCAATCCCATCCTAAATGCCATTTCCCAATAAAGGCTGTCTGATACCCCTGCTTTTTTAACATAGAGGCTACCGTGGTTCTTGTAGAGGGGATCAATGCCTTTGATTTCCCGTTAAGAGTCCATTGTTTGAGTGTAGAACGCCAATTATATCGTCCTGTCATTATACCATACCTGGTAGGCGTACATACTGATGAGCTGGTATGTGCATCTGTAAAACGCATACCTTCCGAGGCCATTTTGTCCAAATTTGGAGTTTTAATCTTGCCATCTGGATTATACACACTTATGTCTCCATAGCCCAAATCATCAGCCAATACATAAATAATATTAGGCGCCGTTTCAGTGGGTTTCTCTTCTTTAGAAGCACAGCTTATCACAAGACAACTCGATACAATAATGAGCTGGTTGAAAATTTGTTTTATAGGTTTCATATGTTATTTGTTTACTGTTTTATATGTTATTTTTTCTTAGCCACTAATCCAGTTTACCGGCCTTCACTTTAACCAAATCCTCCGGTTTGTCTTTACTCCAATAGTAAATCTGCATAGCTTCATATCGAGGGAGCTGTTTTTTTATCAATACCTCATCCCGCCATGTTTGCCAGTCTGGTTTTTTAGGGTCGTTCTCTATACTTTGCCCCCAGGCCTTTTCTGTCAAAGCTGCAATACGGGGAAATGTCCGCTCCTGAAATCCTTTAAAGTCATAGATAATCTCACTCCATGTACATCCGATAATGCCTTGGGCCAGATGACGTTTTGTTGGATCGGCATCAACCAAATCCCTGAAAGGTTCCCAGTTATAAATCTTATCTACAGAAACAACTCCGGCCCATCCCTGTCCAGGATAGCCTTCGGCATTTTTCATATCAAAATATGTCCAGTTAGCGGGAGATAAGATATAGGGTTGATCTAACTTCTGTACTTTCTGATCTATGGTCATTTCCAGATGGCTCCACCAGTGCATTTTTCCGGGACGCCACCAATGTACCAGAGTTTCTTTATCCTGCAATCCTTTTTCAAAAGCATCGTCCCATACAATAGGAGTTACGCCCAATTTTTCTTTCACATAAGTGGTTAGTGCTTGGGCAAATGCGGTAATCTTTTCGTCGGTATAGATAGGATCTTTGGAGCCCAGGTTTATTTCATCAAAGCCAATGTGAATAGGGACTTCTCCGAAAACGTCCCGTACTTCTTTCAATACATTTCTACAAAACTCAAGTCCTTTTTCATCTCCTCTAATAACTTTGGCAGGCTCCCGTAAGTCTTTGGGACTTTTTAAATGGGGATAAGCCTTTATGGTTGCCATCATGTGCCCTGGCATATCAATCTCCGGAAAAACCTTAATATATCTGGACTTAGCATAAGCAATAATCTCTTTTAAGTCCTTTTGAGTAAAAAATAAAGGTTCACCCTCTCCTTCACTGCCGTGTTGCCCAATGGCACCTATTTCCGTAAGCTTTGGATAGGCTTTTATCTCTATACGCCATCCTGCATCATCGGTAAGATGAATGTGCAGCGTATTCATTTTATGCATAGCGAGATAATCTACAACTTGGAGCATCTCTTCTTTGGTACGGAAATGACGGGAAACATCTACATGTAAGCCTCTAAATCTTGTAAATAACGGTTCATCTAAAATCTGTACTGATGGAATTTCCCATTCAACATCAGCTTTTATTTTTGAAGCATATACCTCTCCAGGTAGCAACTGCAACAATGTTTGTACACCGTAGAACAATCCGGCGGGGCTTTTACCAATAATTTCAATCCGATCTTTATTGCTGGTAAGTGAATAGCCTTCTACCTCCTTAGTCTCAAGTTCCTTATCTACACGAAGTATGATGCCTTTGGCTTTTACCTTTTTTAATTTTTCAGACTCTAACGTATACCCTAGGGGTGCTTTTAAAAAATCGGAAAGGTATTGTGCTACTGCTTTTCCTTCGGCATCATAAAAGAGCTTCGTATTATCTTTTAATTGATACGTTTCTTCTCCAATGACCTGTACGGATTTAGGGCGGGGTACTATACCCAAACGGGTAGCTATATCCGATGCCTGAGCATGTAATGCAAGCATTCCTATTATTACCCACACTAAAAAAGTACTCTTTATTGTATTCATATTTTATTCTTTAATATAACCTTTTACTTTAAAAGCATATGCGGCAGCTTCAGCATTGTTCTCTGTCGGAAGATCGTCTGCTTTTACTTGTAATATAATTTTATCACCCTGTTGTTCCCATATTACTTTTTTATTGCCATTTACCAATGTGATTTCAGTTCCTGTTTCAGGCATCAGGCCTTTTACTATAAAGCCATCTTCGGGTTGATTTAGGAACAGCACATACAGGTCATTTCCTTTGATGGTGTAACGAATATCGTCATAACCAAAGGTGTTCCATGTTCTGGTTCCATAAATGGCATCTCCATTAACAGCAAGCCAATCACCAATACCTTTTAACCTACTCTGTACTAAAGGCGTAATCGTTCCATCTGCTTTTGGCCCTATATCCAGCAAAAAGTTTCCTCCTTTACTCACTACATCAATCAAGGTTTCCACCAATTTCTCTGAGGATTTATATTTACCTTCATCATCTTCGGTACGGTCATAACCATAAGAATGAGCCATACCACCACTACTTTGCCATTTTACCGGAGGAATGCTATCTAAACGTAAATAATCTTTTTCATCTACCCCTGCTCCGGCCGGATAATTATTACGCGACCAACGCTTGTTGTTCCAATATACTTCTTTACCCCAATCTTTAGCCATATATACATATTCGGCAATCATTTCCCGGTGATAAGTATTCATAAACTTATCTACTGCCGGAGCCTCTGGCTTTTTACTGTTAGATGGTGCATCGTCAATCCACATAAAATCGGGTTGGTATTTGGTACAAATCTCCAGGAACCGCTTTTTGTAATCTTCCATAAATGCTTCAGTCAATCCAAATGGGCCATATAATAATTCGGCCTCTGGGTTTGCTATAATTTCTTGTTTCACATATTCATTAGGTTCAACATCTTTTCGGTAATCGTTTAAGCTATTGGTATAAAACCCCCAGTGTCTTTCCCGATGGTACGAAACGCCGTATCCCATACCTGCTTTACGTACTGCCTGGCCCAATGTACCAATGAAGTCCAGATTAGGTCCTCTGTCCACCGAATTCCAGGGTGTTAAATCCGTATCCCACATAGCAAAGCCATCGTGGTGTTCGGCTGTTGGTATCACATATTTGGCTCCCGAGGATTTAAGAATCAAAGCCCATTCGTCTGCATTGTACTTTTCTGCTTTAAACATGGAGATGAAGTCCTTATAACCAAACTCTCCCAATTTCCCATAATTTTCTTCGTGATACTTTTTAAAATCTTCATCTATGTACATCGCAGTAGAATACCATTCCGAATAATAGTGACCATTACTCCATCCGGGTACGGCATAAGGCCCCCAATGGATAAATATACCAAATTTGGCGTCTTCATACCATTGTGGAATGGGTACCGCTTTCAGGTACTCCCAGGTTTTCTCTTGTTCTGTTATAGGCTCCGAGTCTTGCCTGGTTTCTTTTTTAGCTTCATTACATGAGGTGAAAATCACTATGATAGCTAGTAACAGATAATCGAATTTATATTTATTTAGAGGCATACGTGTAATTACAGGGTATTATAGAGTTCATTTAAATCAAGCGGATCGTTCATTTTTTGCTGTAAAGCCATTAAATCAGAAAACAGTGTTTTTATTTTTTCTTTGTGCTCCGGATGCTCCGCTAAATTCACAGTTTCCAGGGGGTCTTCCTCCAGGTTAAACAACAGTACTTTATCGATTTTAGGATATACAATCAGTTTATATCCATCTTTACGAATCATACGCTGTGATCCTTTTTCAAAGGCACCATATACGCCATCATCCAAATGCCCCTGTGTAGTTTCACCTTTCGCCAAGGGCAGTAAGTTATGGAATGTAACATGAGCCGGTTTTTCAATGTTGGCCAGCTCCAGGCTGGTAGCCATAATATCTTGCAGATAGACATCGGTGTTTATTTTTTGGCCTTTTGGAATATCCGGCCCCATCATCATCAATGGCACTCTAATACTGTGATCAAACATGTTTTGCTTGCCTAATAATCCGTGGTGCCCAACAGACAAACCATGATCTCCGGTAAAGAAGATATAGGTATTATCCAGTATCCCCGAAGCTTCCAGGGCATCCAGTATTTTACCTATTTGCTCATCGAGATGTGTGATGATAGCATAGTATTCCCTTAAATGGGTTTTAATAGCAAAGGGGGTACGCGGAAAAGGTGCCAGTGCTTCATCCCTCATGGAAAATCCACTATTCATGGCATCTTTGTAGGGGTATTCAGGAAGCCAGTTTTCTGGTAAAGGAATATCCTTTATATCATATTTATCCAAAAAGGATTGTGGTGCCTGACGTGGATCGTGTGGTGCGTTAAAAGCCAGATACATAAAGAAAGGATCTTCTTTTTGGGTAGCATCTTCCAGAAAGGCCAAAGCATCATCCCTAACCACTTCACTCCAATGTTTACCGCCTTCCCAGAATCCTTTATGTTTAGGATCAGTTGGTGACCACAATGTATCATTCTCATCAACCGGCCTGAAATATGCAGGAGGTGTCATGGATTTTACGTCTTTCCCTTCACTGAAAGCCTTGCGTATCTCTTTCCAGTTGGCTTGGCTTCTCAGATCGTCTGGCATTCCCGGACGGATATTTCTAGCCGTATTAAACACGTAATCAGCAGGAGCATTCACATGCCATTTTCCGGTCATATAAGTGTTATAACCTTTTGAAGCCATTAATCTTCCCCAGGTATTATTAAGTGCCGTAGAGTCTTTTTCTCTCCATTTTGCGGTAGTGCTTTGGGCATTCCAGATAGAAGTACCGGAAATAATCATGGATCTTGAAGCTACACAAATGGCCCCGTTCCACCCCCCCATATTATAGGCATGAGTAAAGGCTGTTCCTCTATTAATAAGCCTGTCCAAGTTAGGTGTTTCAATCACACTATTACCCAGGGCATGAATGGCTTCATAGGTATAGTCATCTGCAAAAAGAAAAACGATATTAGGGGCCTTTGTTTCCTCTTTTGGCCTCTCCTGGCATGCAATGCACATAAATCCAAATAAAATAATGCTCGCAATCGATTTAATAGTTCTCATAATATTCACTTTGATTCAATATTCATTTAATTCCGTTAAGCCTCAATCCAAATTGGGTTTTGTCCATTCCGGAATACCTGTTGACTTTTCTTGTTTGTAATATTCTACCCAATAAGGCTTTTCTTTAGCCAAAGGCACACTTTCATTTACCAAAAAAGATTTGATACTGTTCCACCACTCATTATAGACCTTTTGCATTTGAGCAACTACTTCCGGATGTTCTGAAGCAATATTGACTTTTTGTCCCGGATCTTTGATTACATCGTACAATTCGTTATTGTCCACAAACCGATATTGTTCGCTACGGACTGCAAAACCTTTGTATTTAGAGTTTTCCGGATCGGATTGCTTTTCATCTTTCCCTATAAACTGGCTATTTTTAATGTTCTGCCTATCGATATTACCCAGGTTGCTGATATGCTTTGGATTAAGGGGCCATCTTCCCCTATGTACAAAACGATACCTATCCCTATGTTCAAAATCTTCCCCTATCAACAAAGGAAGAAAGCTTTGTCCGTCTAAATCAGGAACATCAGAAATATTAATACCTACAATATCAGTGAGAGTCGGTAATATATCATAATGGTTCAGCAAGACATCAATCTTTTTGCCTTCAGCAAACTTTTTGGGCCATCGTATAAAAAAAGGCACCCTTGTCCCTCCTTCATGAACACCTCCCTTGAAGCCCTTCATGCCTGCATTATAGGTTATTTCTCCATGTACCTTATTCTGTCCTCCCCAGGTTTTTCCGTTGTCTGACATAAATATCAATATCGTATTATCAGCAATACCCCAGGTGTCCAATTTCTTCATCAAACTCCCCAGGTTGTCATCTATGTTTTCAATCATAGCATAAAACCCCTGAGCATTGGGTGGATAACCTTGTTCAATGTATTTTTTCTTATAGCTTTCCGGAGCAATAAAAGGGCCGTGTGGTGCATTTGTTGGAATGTACGCAAAAAAAGGTTTATCCTCTTTTGATTTCTTTTTAATCCAGGATAATGCCTGAGCAAAAAAGATGTCCGTACAGAACCCTTTGGTCTTGACAAAAGTTCCGTTGTGCTTGATTGTTGGATCAAAATATTTGTTATCAGGAACATCGGCACATGAACCGGGATATGCCTGACCTATTCCCCCTCCCCCGTGTATAAACACCTCATCAAATCCTCTGTTTTGAGGCTGATATTCAGTCTCATCCCCTAAATGCCATTTACCAAATATACCGGTAGTATAGTTCCCTTTTTTAAGAATTTCAGGCAAAGTGATGATACCTAAAGCCATTCGTTCCCTTTCCAAAATGGTATGTGTAATTCCATTCTTAAAAGGATGCTTACCTGTCATAATTGCCGACCTTGTTGGCGCACAGGTAGGACTTACCTGAAAATCGTCCAGGCTGATTCCCTGTGATTTAAGCTTGTCCATATTTGGGGTCAGTACATCCGGACTGCCATGTGAAGATATATCACCATAACCCTGATCATCAGTCAGTACCAAAATGATATTGGGTGAAGTTAGTTCCGTTGTTACTTTTTGACTACGAGAACCACAGGAAGCAATGAATAATAGCAATCCCAACAGGGAATACCTTTGTATGTTTAGGGTTTGTTGCAAGTTCATTCTTTTTTTAATTTTAACACATAAGATATAGGAATTTAAATACTCTGAATTTATTACTTATTTTTATCATTCACGTTTTTGTTCTTTCTGTATTCTATCCGGGTATTCCACCGGCTTCCCTGTTAACTTATCAACCGGCATTTGTGCTTTGACACTCCTCAAATAATCAGATAGCAATCCAGCTAGTTCTTTTACTTTGACCGGGTTTGAAACAAACAGATTGTTCTCTTCACTGATATCGTCCTGTACATTAAAAAGCTCCATCCTTCTGTCGACATGATGATAGATAAGTTTCCAAGGCCCCTTCCTTATCGCGCTGTAGGGAGTATGGTCATAGGTATTAGGAAAGTGCCAGTATATAGGCCGATCTTTTGGATATGTTCCTTTTCCTGTAAGCAATGGTTTAAAACTAATACCATCAATACTCTTTTTCGCTTCTTTATTCAGTCCTGCCATTTCAAGAAACGTTGGAAATATATCTTCTATAATCAGGTATTGATTATTTATTGTAGTTGCTTGAGTAACACCGGGCCATTTTACCAACAGTGGTACACGGGAACCACCTTCATAAGGTGTTAGTTTATGCCCTCTGAGTGGTAAATTACGAGCGGCCTGTTTGGGCACTCCGTTATCAGACATAAAAACGATGATGGTATTGTCATACACTCCCTGCTGCTTGAGATTTTCCATTATATCTCCCAGGGATTTATCCATGCCCTCTATCATTGAAGCATAAACGGCGTCAAATTTGTTTAAACCTGCATCTCTATACTTCTGATAAAATCGATCGTCCTTTTCCCAGGGGGCATGAATGGCATAGTGAGACATATACAAATAAAACGGTTTGTTTTCCTCCACGGCCTGGCTGATGGCTTCATTGGCTTCAAGAGTCAATGCTTCAGTCAGGTGAATATCCTGCCCATGGTATTTGTCTAATCCGGGAACATCCCAAACACGCATGGCATTTCTCCAGGCTCCGCTAAAATTGTTCTTTCCTAAATAACTACCGGGTCCACCAGCTGCATGCCCTGCAATATTAATATCAAATCCAAGGTTACGAGGATCTTCTCCCGAGGTCTCCCTGGCTCCAAAATGAGCCTTACCTGTATGAATGGTTTTGTATCCTGCTTTTTTTAGCAATTGAGGCAAGGTTTCTGTATAAATAGCCTGGTCCTCTCCCGGTACAGCACTCAATCCGTTTACATTCCAGTTTGGTGCCGTGACTTTATCATGGTTAGAGTCCGTAGATTTATCTTTGAACAATGTCCAATTGGTTACTCTATGCCTTGCTGCATTCATCCCCGTCATTAAACTAATACGGGATGGAGAACAAACTGATGTGGCATAAGCTTGGGTAAACTTCATTCCTTCTCTGGCAAGTTGCTCCATATTAGGCGTATGATATTGATTGTTAAGTTGGGTTATTTCTGTATGGAAAGGCACGGAAGTGTCCTGCCATCCCATATCATCAACAAAGAATAATACAATATTAGGAACTACATCTTCTTTTGGCATACTCTGGCATGCCATAATAATTGATGTCAGCACAAGTACAACAACTTTCTTAAAAATATTCATAATAATAACTATTATTTATGCCCCAACATACTTACCGGTACTGGCTTCTTCTCTTTTTCTTTTCCTTTTAAGTGATATTGAAAACTCAAAGATTCACCTCCTGATCCTTCAAAATACTTGATATGGATAGGGTGCTTGCCTTTTTCTAAAGCAATCTGCCCTCTCACTTCTATCACACCATGTCCGCCATCATTATCCACAACTGTTTTATCTCCTACTTTCAGAGTACTACCATCGTCAGAACGCAAATAAAATGAATAAACACCTATTTCCGGCGCATCTAAATAACCTTTGAACTGTAATCCAAATCCATTTTCTTTACTCCAATCAGGAATATCTACTACTGTTACAATGGAGGATTTTGCTACTTTTTCCCCATCCATATCAGCCACTTTTGAAAATTCACCTTCATAGTAATTCATTTTAAGGCCCGGTTGAGTATTTACCTCTTCTGCTTTGCGGTAGGTTTGTTGTTCATACTCGGCCTTATAAACTTTGACCCTTCTTCCTTTACGGAACGTAGCTATTTTGAAAACAGTAGGTTGAGTGACAACAATAGGGCTCTCATACAAGGCAGATCTGATACCTGGTATGGAACCATCCGTCGTATACCTAATCTCATCAATGATACCAGGCTTTTCCAATTCTAAAGTATCTGACTCTACAAAAGCATCATAGCTAGGCAAACTTGGAATATCGGGAAGGCGATACTTAATCTCCATGGCATCCAACCGCGAATAGATATTATCTACCCTGGACAAAAAATTGGCTTCGTCTTTTTCTTTATTGCTCCAACCAACTTCTGCCATAGACATCATTCGGGGCATAGACATATAGTCCAGCCTTGCCATAGTGGGTATATATTCACTCCAAAGATTAGCCTGTACGCCTTTAATATTTTCTTCATGCTTACCTCTAAGTGCCTCGGGAATCGGATCAAAATTATAGACATGGGAAACACTTTCGTTATTGGGCTCATAATCAAAATAACTGTGCGATGTAGGGGTCATAATCACATTATGACCACCTTCCGCAGCTTCAACGGGTGCCTGTGGAACCCAACCACGCCAATACATAATGGTAGTACTGGGGTTAATGCCTCCTTCCAAGGCCTCATCCCAACCGATCATTTTTTTTCCTTTACTATTAAGGTACTTCTCTACCCGCTTTACAAAATAACTTTGAAGTTCTTCAACAGATTCCAGACCTTCTCGTTTCATAAGCTCTTTACATTGTAAAGCATCTGCCCAGGTAGATTTTTCTACCTCATCGGCCCCAATATGTATATATTCTCCGGGAAAGAGTTCCACCACTTCTTCCAATACATTTTCTACAAACTCATATACGCCTTCTTCACACGGGCAAAGCGGAATTGAAAATGTTTGCCCCCAGCCGGCTCCTTCTACACAAGAAAGATCCGGGTACGAATCTATGGCAGCCTTCATATGCCCGGGCATATCAATTTCAGGGACAATGGTAATTCCTCTTTTAGAAGCGTAGGCTATAACAGCTTTCATTTGCTCCTGAGTATAGAAACCTCCGTACACTTCTATCCCTTCTTTTTCTTTAAAATGTTTTTTTGGCAGTTCAAATGCAGGATCAGTTTCTGCTCTTTCAATACACACCTTATCATGACTGTTCATGGTTCTCCAGGCACCATTATCGGTCAATTCAGGGTAACGATTGATCTGCAAACGCCACCCCTGATCGTCAGTTAAGTGAATGTGAAACCTGTTAAATTTAAAAAGTGCCAATCTATCAATAAAGGTTTTAAGCTCATCTACATCAAAAAAATGACGTGATACGTCCATTTGCATGCCTCTATATTCAAAACGTGGTTCGTCCTCAATCTCAACTGAAGGTATTTCCCAGGACACATTACTTTGCACTTCTTTTGCTTCAATGGCATCGGGCAATAGCTGTCGTATGCTTTGTATCCCATATAATAGCCCTGAAGCATGATTTGCAGTAATTGTTATATTTTCAGAAGAAACTATCAATTGGTATGCTTCATCATTACCTTCAATAGCTGTGTCCAGACTTAGATATATGTTTCCTTTTCCTGCTTCTGTTCCTTGTGTTGGATTCAAGGAGAATCCTGCAGCTCTACTGAACATATCCGATAAATAATTTCCTAAAAACCGTAATTCTTCAGAATCCTCAGAGAGGATAATTTGCGTATTGGCCGTAAATTGGAATGTACCGTCTTTCGGGGTCAGTTTTTGAGGTTGTGGAATAATATGATAAGCTTCCCGGGCATTGGTTTTCTCTTTTGTTTGACAAGAATATAAAGCCGTTGCTACCAAAAACACTACGATGATGCGGTAAACTGATTTAGTCATTATAATTGATTATTTTATGATGATTCTACTATCTTTTGTTGGGTCAACAAGTTCTCCCTTAACTCTTATAGGGGGTAATTCTTGCCCTTTTTCCGATACTATGATACAGGAGACCAGTTGTCCGTATCGCCATTCAATATCAACTTTAAATCCGCCACGTGCTATGAGCCCTTTGACTTTTCCTGCAGGCCATTCTATGGGTACAGCCGGCAATATATGAATTTCTCCCTGATGTGATTGCAGCATCATTTCGGCCATAAACCCCGGAGTAGACATAGAACCATCTACCTGCATATTGTTACTTTCATGAGCCATCAGGTTTTCAAAACCTACCTGTGTTACCATATCATTAAAGATTCTGGCTGCTTTTTCACCGTCCAAAAGCCTGGTATAGCACCAAATACGCCATGTTCTGTTCCAGTTACCTCCCATATGTGGCCATTTGGGGCCATATAATGTATGCCCTCGCATATTCAGGGAAATTTCTGCTGCTTTAGCCAGTTCCGGGGTTTTGTATGGATCAATTTGCCTTCCCGGCATAAGCGCATACATATGGGCTATATGGCGATGGTGGTCTCGTGGGTTGTCCATATCCCACGCCCATTCCTGTATTTGCCCGTATTTACCAATTCTCATGGGTAACAATCGGTCTCTGGTCGCTTTTACTTTAGCTCGAAAACCTGTATCAATACCTAATATTTCTGAAGCTTCCATAACATTGCTATAGAGGTCGTATACCATCTGAATATCCTGATAAGCTCCCGGTAAGTTCAGCCATTTATCTTTTGTGACTTCACCGTTAGTAAGGGCGTATTCTACAGGCTTTCCATCCCTGATATCTACACCATGTTCTGATGACACGGTTGGAGCAATGATGTATTTGCCTTCGTATTCTACCATGTTTTGCAACCAAAACAGGGCAGCTTCTTTCATAATGGGGTAGGCTTCCTTTTTCAGGTATTTTTTATCTTGAGTAAATTCGTACTGACTCCAAAGGTGTTGACAATGCCAGGCTGCTCCTGACGGGTACATTCCCCAAAGCATATGCCCTCCTGGAGACGCAAAACCCCAGATGTTTCCTGTGGTATGGCTCACCCATCCGTCAGTTCCATAATAGGCTTTGGCTACTTTTCTGCCTGGTTCTATCAGGGTTTTTATCCAATTGATATAAGATTCCTGAACTTCCGGCAGGTTGAGTGGCCCGGCTGTCCAGTACATTTCCTGTAGATTAATATTACTTTGGTAATTTCCGGCCCAGGCAGCTCTTTCATCAGTTACCCACACCCCCTGAAGCCCTGAAGGTAATGTTCCTGATCTGGATGCACTTAGAAGCAGGTAACGTCCTAAATTGAATAACAATACTTTTAAACCGGCATCATCTGTCATACCGGTTTTCAACATTTCATAACGCTTGTCTGTAGGGAGTTTTTCCAATGTAGGATCTCCGTCCATTTCCAGGGATACTCGATCGTACAAACTTCTATAATCTGCAATATGATCAGCTTTTAATTGCTCATACCCCTTTTTTACAGCTTTATCTATACACTTGCGCGTGATAGCTACAGGGTTTGCTCCATTATACAACGGAGCAACGGCTTTATATTCTGTGGCAGCCGTATACAGCAAGATAGCATTATTTGCTCCTGTAAGGGTTAAAGTCCCCTTTTCGTCGGATAGTTTACCACCATCGTGCAGCACTTTGATTTTGACTTCGTACTGACGGTTATTCCCATTTATTTTACCTTTTACATGAATTTCATTACCCTCAACAATTATTTCATTAGACTCCTGTGTAAAGGCTTGTCTAATGCTAAAACCTATCTTACCTCGGGCATCACTTTTAAGGTGTACGGCCATCACTCGGTCCGGATAACTGCAAAAATATTCTCTAGAATAGTTAATATTATCCATGCTGTAAGTTACGGTAGCCAAAGAATTAGCTACATCCAGTGTACGTTTATAATCACTTACTTTACCATCATGGTTTTCAAAATCAAGGTATAACTGCTCTATGGAAGTAAGGGCTCCAAAGTTTTCAGTGTTTCCGGTAAAATGCTGTTGTACTAATTTATCAGCCTTTCCAATGTCTCCACTAACAATTGATTCCCGGATGTCTTTCAGGTAATTATTAGCCCCTTCACGGATACCATAATTATAATCAGGGTTTTCTCCCGGGCCACCAAACCACATGGTTTCTTCGGTAATATCGAAACGTTCAGATTTTATCCCTCCGTAATAAGACGCTCCCATATAACCGTTCCCAAGGTGTAAGGCCTGAGTACGCCAATCTTCTGCGGGATGTTCATACCATAACGTTGTATTATGGTTCTGTGCCCATGAATAGGCTCCAATTAAACTAAATAATATACTAAGGGATTTTATTTTTAATTTCATGAAAACTGTGTTTTTGTTCTTCTGATATTTTAATTAATTCTCTAATACAAATACGCTGTTAATTGTAAAATCAGGAACGCTATAGTACACCTGATTATCTCCTTCTTTTATTGGAGCAAGTTCTTTAAGGTTGTCGGTTACTATTTTAAGGGTTCTGCCTTTTACCAGATCTTTATTGATTTTCAATAAGGTGCCCCGCACTATTGGGAATTCATTAATAATCGGTTGGGTATCTTCTGATGCTATACGAGTCTGAGGTGCATGTACCAGATGAATTACCGTACGTGTTTCCTTCTGCATTACAGAGACTTCCAGATTGGTTTTTCCTGTAACTTCCACCAAGCGTTCTTCCGAAGTTACCACTTTTTGGAACATATCTTTAAAAATATGACGCATTTGTGTAAATCCGTCTTTGACATAGGCTTCCATGATGGACAATGGGGAGTAGATGATTTCTCCTTTGCCTAATTTTCTGTGGGTAATAGCGGAGTAGTCAGAGGCTTCATCCATAGGCGGACTTTGGCGGTGCGACAATCTATGTGTTGTTCCATGGTTCATTTGCCAAACTAGCGGAGCAACTTCTTTGGTATCTCCTACAGGCTTCACAGCTACAATGGAATGTCTTACCAAAATATCCATAGCTGCTGCAGTTGGCAATACTTTATCCCTGTTTCTTACAAAGGCACCTTCGAGATCATCTTTTTCACTGGCTTTTACAAGATTAATTTCATATTTTTTAACTCCCAAAAGGGCTTGCAGCTTTTCAGACGGGTTACCATAAATAATTAACTTCCCTCCATTCTTTACGAAAGCTTCCAGCTTTGGCAGATAATCATCAGGTAATTTATGAGCCATAGGGATAACCAATGCTTTATATGGGGCAAGTGGCATTTTTTCGTCCACAACATTGTAATGAATACCGTTATCGACCAGTGATGCAGATGCTTTAAGGTTTTGACGTAAATAGGCTACATAGGGTACAAAGGAAGCTCCGTTTACATACGGTTCAATAGTTTTAGCCAAATCCATTGCCTTTCCAATGACTTCATACACGGCTGGTTCCAGTCTGCCATTAGGGTGCAGTTGATCACCTATGGTAATCCCGGAACCATTGGCAAAACTTACTGCCGTTTCATATTTAAGCATCGCTTCATCACTAACAAGCCCAAAATCCCCCCATGTTCTCCAAAAGCGAGTGGTCATTCCTACAATTGGTGTAGAGCCATGTGCATAACGGGCAATATAGGACATGCGATAAAGCGACTGTGAGTGTAACCAGGCTTCAATCTCCATAATATCTTGTTTGGCTAACTCTTTACGAGGTTTTTCAAACTGGTGATTATACGCTGAAATAAGGTTGGGTTTGATACTACGTATCATATCAATAGTTTGAGCTACAAACTCATCATAACCAGGAAAATCAAACCAGAAACCATCAATATCATAGTTTTCTACGACTTCCCGAATCATTGGCCAGGTATAGTCTTTTATATACGACTTTTCAGGGTTGGCATCCACTTGCTGAAACTTCTCCCAATTGGGGTTCACGCCTTCTTCTGTAGTTGCCCAAAGCTCATCCACATTCACAGAAAAATAGGCCAGTACTTTAATCCCGCGTTTGTGGCAAGCCTCAATTTGTTCTTTTAACAAGTCAAAATCCAAACCAGGATGTATGGTTCCTATTTTGGTATTGTAAAAGGCAAAACCATGATGCCCTTTGGCAAAAACGGTTACGGCATTTAGTCCGTTATCAGCCAGGGTCGCTGCAAACTCATCCGGATTCCACTTGGTTCCTATTTTATCTACATAAGCCGCAGTATGGAAGTCAAGGTGGATTTTACGGCTGACATCATACTCCCATCCCTTTTTGGCAGTGGATGGAATACCTCTCCTAACTGGTGCTGGAGAGGCAGGTGCAACAATATTTTTCACTTTTTCCAGCTTTAGGGAAATGCTCTTGATGTTAGGCACTGGTGTGTTGAGCTTATCAGAAGTCAGCCGGATATAGTGCATGCCTTTGTACAAGGCTACTTTCTTTACGGTTTGTTGCCCCGTTTCGGGATTTTCAAAAAGTGTTGCTTTTTTTTCACCATCTACGGTCAAATGCATAGCGGCATTCTCTGAAAAGACTGCTTCCGAACTGATGGTATAGGTTCCCGAAGTTGCCACATACACACGGTACTCCACCAAACCGGGTACGTGTTGGGCTTTAGGGCGTTTTTCGGTAGTAATGACTCCGTGTTTTATAAGCAGGTTACTTCTCCAATAATTCTGAAGGTCTAAGCTTATAACTTTACCCGTAGCTACATCTAAGGTCTGTACTCTCCCACGGATATCTGGGATATGCTTTTCCTTAAGTTTTTTGGCATATTCATTTTGTGCATATAGTGAAACTGAACATGTCAGGCAAAACAGTATAATGAAAAATCTATTCATTTAGTAATAATTTATATAATAGGTTTCTATTCTTCTCTTTATTTATCGTGGTTAATTTTTAGTATGTAGCATACAGAACGTTTACCGCCCTCTATGTTCCAACCGGAAGGTGCAAAGAAATAGGTAGGCTTCCCGTTCTGTATTAATATTTTAGGACGCTCAAATTTTGGCCAGCCACTATATATTTTAGTCACTTTTGATTCATCGTAACCTTTGTTATAGGAGGGAATCAAATCATAGGCTAATTGTATATTTTTAACATCGAACTTACGCCAATCATCACTTGCCCACAGGATACCGCCTCCCTCTACTCCGGTTACTGTTCCGTGATTATCTGTAGTCAGTAAGTAATATTTATCATCCCATGTAAATGCAGTGGCATCTTCCAGGTATGAGTCATTATCGGTAATAGGTTCGGACATAGTATAAGGGCCTTCAATGCTTTCTGCCGTTGCGTAAGCATATTTAGCCTTGATACCTCCATCTTCTTCTTTTAAGCGTGCTTTAAAATATACTATAGGCTTACCATCTACTTCGTTTAGACACGGGTTATCTACACCTAGTTTTGAACCATAGGTCCAGTGATTAGAGTCTTCCGAAACTTCTATAATCATTCCTTCTTTACCGGCTTTTTTCCAAGGACCATAAAGGGATTTGGAATACACCAATCCTACTTTTTGATTGGCCGGATGTGGAGGTTGGCGGTAATCACTATTGGCCACAAAGGTAATGGCATAATACTCACCAATCTTTTGTATTTCAGGATTGTGAGGCGCATAGCGGTTCCAGGTTCCTTCCACACCACTGCCTTTTATGGCTACATCAGAAAAAGTAAAAGGCCCTTCAGGCGAATCAGCCACATAATGAGCTACTTCAGAGGATTTACGCCATGCAGGATCAATATTATACTCCGGCCACCGGGCAGAAAACACATGAACTTTGCCATCATCTCCCATAATGGGCGAGCTACCCCAAATACTATAATTTTCATCTTCCAATTTTGCTTCTGTCCATTCCAAACGGGAGGCAAAAGGTTTTACTTCAGCTGTTATTTGTTCTAAAATGGCAGTATCAGCCTTTTGCTTCTTTTGTTCTGTTTTACATGCTACAACTATTAGGCCTGTTAATATACTTATCGTAAAAATCTTTATTTTTTTCATTTATGGTTATTTATAATTTAAGAAGCTGATGAAATTTATAAGAGCTCCTGATACCTCTTTAATTGCATTCAGGGCGTAGTTTAGGTTGATACGACACTCTATGATAATGGACTTCAATTACTTTTTTAAAGTAAATTCAATACTATCACAATGGTTATCTCCTAAAAACACGTTTAATAAATTCAAAAAAGACTGCCTTTTCAAAATTAATGATAATCGCAGGGACGCTCCCACTACTATTTTTACCCGATTAGATACTTAATTTGCAGGGAACAGGTGGTATATTTTATATTTTGATAGTATTTAAAAAGATAACCTTTATTCGGTATTAAATTTACCAACAGGCCTTATTTCTTTAGTTAACTGTTCATCAAAATTGGCAATAACTGTTTGTAATTGATCTACAATTTCCGGATGCTTATCTGCCAAATTATTCTTTTCTCCAACATCATTTTGCAAATCATACAAAGTCACAGAGAAGTTTTGATGCGCACGTTTCGCTATATGTAGCTTCCATTTACCCATTCGCACTGCTTCAACTTCTCCATTAGTAGCATAATAAAAGAAGGGAGATTCTTCAATCTTTGACACAGGGTTCTTTAGAAAATGTTCAATGTTTCTCCCATCAACCGGCTTATCATTTGGTAAAGTACCTTTAGTTATAGCTGCCAGAGTTGGCATTAAATCCATAGTTGTTATAAGCTCATCTGAAACTATTTTTGACGGAATTTCCTTGGGCCAGGTTATAATTCCCGGTACACGTTGTCCACCTTCCCAAGTTTGAGTTTTCCATCCCCGGAGTGGTTTTGCTGAACCTTCATTAACAGCTTGATGTGGGCCATTATCAGATGTATATACAATAATGGTATTTTCAAACAATCCTTCTTTCTTAAGAAAGGTTACAAGTCTACCTACATTCCAGTCTAACTCTGTGATCACATCTCCATACAACCCGTAAGAAGTTTTACCCTCAAAATCTTCAGAAGCATGTAATGGAATATGAGGCATAATATGAGCCAAATAAACAAAGAACGAAGCTTCTTTGTGTTCTTTAATATAGTCTATGGCTACATCGGTAAAGCGTTTGGTCAGATAACGCTGATCCGGACCGGCTTCAATCTGTTTCTCATTTTCATATAGTGGTAACGGCGGTGATTGAAAGTTAACTGTACTATAATAATATGAATCCATATCATTGGAATAGGGAACTCCAAAATAATAATCGAATCCCTGATTATTTGGCATAAATTCCGGGTGGTGCCCCAGGTGCCATTTACCAATACAAGCCGTTTGATAGCCTACATCCTTTAACATTTCGGCCATGGTATATTCATCCGGGGAAAGGCCTGTATCTGAAAAAGGGCGTAATACTCCTTTATGCATTCCTACGCGTTTAGGATAAGCTCCTGTAAGCAGTGCTGCTCGGGAAGGTGTACATACTGTGGCCGGCACATAAAAATCTGTAAAACGAATACCTTGTGCCGCCAAATGATCTAAATGCGGTGTCTGATATGCTGTTGCTCCATAGCAACTTAAATCGGCATAACCTTGATCGTCTGTAAAGATGATAATTACATTAGGCTTACTTCCATCTTTGTTATCTGGTTTAATCTGACAAGACATTGTTAGCAGTGCAAAAAGTAATAATAGGTAGAAAGGTTTTTTCATCTCAACGTTTGAGTTTTATTTTTCAGTTTTTAAAGGTATGACCATATTCCAAGTATTTTCAAACTGCCATGCTTTTGGTCCGGAACCGACTGCCGCAAACAAATGTGTTGGCTGCCCATCTTCTATTAATAAAAAAGGCCTTTCAAAATGGTTTTGATGAGTACGGGTGCCATCTTCCCAAAGAATATTACGGCTGTAGGCTTTTACTTTTTCAAACAGTTCCCATTTTACACCATCTTTGGACCATGCATGTACACCACCTCCTTCTTCACCACATATTTCTCCTGACCTGTCCTTTACTATAGCTTCATAGTGGTCTCCAGCCCACCAAATATATGGGTCTTCTACATCAATATGGTTATTATCAGGAGTTTCAAATCTAAAAATAGGATCTTCACTCAGCCTTTTATATTCTCCTCTAGGACTATTAGACATTGACACGCCTAATAACAACGGTGGAATTAATCCATTTGTAGAGGATTTATACATTAATAATATTTTACCTGTTTTGGGATCTACAGCAGGTGCCGGGTTGGATGTAATGGAAGCATCCCAATGCCCCGGCCTAGGTTCTATTACCGGACGATTTACTCGCTCCCAGGGTCCATAAACGGAATCACTAATAGCCAATCCCACACGTTTGTTCATCCATGCTTTACGCCAATTATCTTCTCCCATATCCGGGTTTCCCTTATCTGGTAACGGAAAATCGTAAGTCGTTCCAAAATGATAGAGCAAATACTTATCTCTATATTTAATAATACGTGGATTATGGGTACACATGCCATCAAAAAATTCCGGTCCACGCCTTTTTAACACCACTTCTTCAAAAGTATAAGGTCCGGCCGGAGTATCAGATACCGCACGAACAACTTCTGAATTGGAAACCCAATTCCCAAAGCCTACATCTTTTGACCATCTTGAGGCAAACATATGGTATCTGCCGTCTTCTCCCTTAATAACAGAAGATCCCCAAATCCAATAATTATCATCTCTAAATCCTCCGTTTTTTGGGGCCGGTAATATACGGTCAATAAATGCTGTAGGTTCTTGATTTTTTGTTGAAAGACATGATAACAGATTACCTGATAAGGTTATACCTGCAACACCTTTTAATGAGTTTTCTATAAAAATTCTTCGTTTCATCTGTTTTAGACTTTATTGTTTATAGTTGTACTATAATTCTCCACTAATAAACTCAAGTGACACCAAAGGGTATTATATTTTTATCTTCTTATTCTATCTTTTTTAAATCATTATTTAAAATAATGGAACCGGACTCCCCTATTTTATAAGACACTTTATGATCACCATATTGTAAATTTAAAACCTTTGAAGTTTTGGATGTAATTTTGGTTTGTTTTAACCTTCCGTTTTCCCATTCTATATCAACTTCAAAACCTCCTCTGGCTTTTAAGCCTTTAACAACACCTTTGTTCCAAGCACCTGGAAGAGCCGGTAATAACCGGATGTTATCATCATGAGATTGAATTAGCATTTCTGCTATTCCTGCTGTTCCTCCCATATTACCATCTAATTGAAAAGGCGGATGCGCACAAAGTAGGTTGCTATAAGTACCTCCTCCAATAACCATTTCAAACCCTTCATCTGTAGTAGTCTTTAAAAGCCTTCTAATAATTTTATGTGCTCTGTTTCCATCCTGTAACCTGGCCCAAAAATTAATTTTCCAACCTAATGACCATCCTGTTCCCTCATCGCCACGGGCGTTTAATGATACTTTGGCCGCTTCAGCTAACTCAGGTGTTTTTTCTATGGAAATTTGTTTCCCGGGGTGCAAAGCAAATAAATGGGACACATGCCTGTGCTTGCTTTCCGGGTCATCTACATCTTCTTTCCATTCTTGTAATTGTCCCCATTTACCTATTTTAGGAGAAAGTATTTTTGATTTTGCCGCTACAACTTTTTGCCTAAACTCATCGTCTATTCCTAATGCCTCACACGCGCTTATACAGTTAGTAAACAAATCCCAGGCAATTTGAAGGTCCATAGAAGCTCCTGCAGAAATACCACCATGTTCCGGCGAATACGATGGAGAAGACACCAAATACCCTTCTTTATCCTGAACTAAATAATCCAGCCAAAACAGTGCTGCTTCCTTCATAATAGGAAATCCCTGTTGCTCCAAGTATGCTTTATCGCGGGTGAAATCATAATGTTCCCAGGCATGTTGGCTTAACCAACCAGCTCCTCCCGGAAAAAATCCCCATGGGAAGCCCCAACCCGGAGCTGTATACCCAAACGGATTATTCATAGTATTAACTATCCAACCATCTGCATTAAAAAAGTTTGAAGCCGATACTTTCCCAGGCTCGATTAATGTTTCCACATAGTCAATTAAAGGCTCATGGCATTCACTTAAATTAGCAACCTCTGCAGGCCAATAGATCATTTCTATATTGATATTCATATGATAATCTGATGCCCAGGGTGGTGCCACCTTATCATTCCATTTACCTTGTAAATTTGCAGGCATAGAACCTGGTCTTGAACTGCTTATTAATAAATACCTTCCATATTGAAAATACAAAGCTTCAAGGGATGGATCTTCTTTACCGGTTTCATATACCTTAAGTCTTTTATCTGTGGGCCATTCTGAAATAGCTGATGTTTCAAGCTCTAATACCACTCTGTTAAAAAGTGACTGGTAATCCTCTTTATGTTCTTCTTTTAAAGTTTTGAAAGATTTCGCCTTTGCACTATTTATCTTAGTTATATTTTTAGACATAAAATCGTTTCCAACATAAGTAGGGTAATCTGACTTATATTCTGTTCCGGCAACCAATCTTAAGGTTAGACTTTTAGTCCCTTTTATTTTTATTTTCTCTTCTTCAAATACAATTTGTCCGCCTTCAATTTCAACATGCATTCTGGATCCGAACCGCATTCCATTGTTCTCTAGCGCTCCTTCAACAATTAATTGATTGTCTTCAAAAGTATAGTTTACATTTTTGTGGGGTGTTGTGAATTCAATACCGTAGTCCACACCCTCTTTAGCATCATTCTCAAATTTAAATACCAACACATTATCTGGGTGATTCGCAAAATAGGTTCTTTTATGACTGACCTCATCGGCTGTATATGCTACACTTGCTATGGCATTATCAATATCCAGTTCTCTTCTATAATTACTAATCTTACCGGAATTATCTACATCAATATAGAGGTCCCCAAAAGCCTGATAGGCTCCGAAACCTTCCCAAAATTGATGACTGTTATTCTTTTTTATTATTCCTGTTAATTCAGTACTTGCTAACTGGTGCGCTTCTTTAAATTCCCCTTCATTTAATAATTGACGAATTTTTGGTAAATGCTTATAGGCATCTGTTCTATTACCTCCATTATATTCATCCCATTCTCCAGGGCCACCCACCCATAAGGATTCTTCATTGAACTGAATACGTTCTTGTTCAATGCCTCCAAAAACCATGGCTCCCATATAACCATTGCCTATAGGAAGTGCTTCGCGCATCCATGATGTGGCAGGTTGTTCATACCATAATTTCAATGCAATTGCATCATTTCCTTTTACATTTGCGGTTCTTTTGCTTTCAGAGCAACTGAATAATAAAATAGCACATAACAGAAACATACATTTTAATATCTTCTTACTTTTACTCAAAATTCTCATAGGGTTTTCAAAAAATATTTACTTTAAATTTAAGAGTAGCAAATTAGTAAAACACATACTGACAATCTTCAAAGCCTTTAACCATTGCCTGTACTTAATTTGCATCTTAGCCCCTAATGTCCATCCGAAAATATGCTAATACAAATTCGATTCATTTATTAAACCCCTAATTAATTAAAAAGTGTTAAGCTTAGATAATAAAATTTATAGTATGTGCTTGTTTATTATTTGAAGACTTACCCAAATAGTTAGAATAGTGCAATTAAGTATACTTTTAAAGCTTTGCTATTGGCTTTATTTTGCTAATAACTATATGTTAAATTTGAATTATGCCACAACCTTAATTATACTCAGTTATATCATTATCTTTGAAGCCTTGAATATAGAGTTTGACTGTTAAATTGTCTTTAAATTGAAAATCAATACCTTTTACTTTCTTTACAAAAGGCAGATTAGCATCAATGATAATATTATTAATAATTGAACCACAATCAATGCAACATAACTTACAATAAAAAAGTGCTTAATTAATAATTCTAACTTTTTAATCATACTTTTAACCTATTTAGATTATTTGCCTTATTTAATATCTTCATTCATAAAGACATCTTCTTTTCTTTTGTAAGGCGTAAGATTTAAATTCTTAATTTTCTTATTATAACTTGCACTGACTATGGTATTATATGGTGCATGCAGTTTAAAATCAACCTGCCACTTTTTGGGCCATGAGGGTAAAATTCGAATTTCTTTTCCATCAGTTTGCAATAACATTTCCTGAAGCCCTATCATACCGGCCCCTCCCCAATTATGATCAGGAACCCAATCATGTCCCGGGCCCCAAAAAACCGGAAACCGCCTTTCGGAATCTTGCATTTTTTTTATGGTTAGCGCTTTAGCTTCATCTGTCAAACCCAACCGAGCACAAAAAATATTATCTTGATGCCAACTCACATAATTTTTTTGTATGGGATCGTCTATACCATATTTCCAGGTATCTATAGCCACTTGTAAATCGGGTTTTCCCAAGCCATAAATTCCATAAGGATATACAGGATATAGTTGTGGAATCTCTTGATTTGAAAAGTATTCCCACGACGTTGCCGGAGCAATGGTTTTATGTCCGTTCATATCCCGGAATTGAATTGATGGAACTGATTCTAAAAATGTCTTATAATATGCTTTTCTTTCCTGCGACAAATAAGCTTCCGGAAGCTCCAAAAGCCGCTTGACAACTGTTTTTAAGCCGGCAATAGTTTGTACTGGGTTTTTGGCTATTTTATAAGTTTCACAGGCTGTGCCTGGATAAATTACCAAGTGTCCATTTTCATCGAGTTCTTTTCCGTTTAGCTTTTTATTCCAATAACGATAATGATTATCAAAAAAGCTGAGTGTACTTTCTATCAGCGGAATATATTGATTAATATCCTGTCCTGTAAATTGCTCTGCGTCCAATATCATCAAGCAAAACTCCAAAACTGTATCATATTGATCGGACACCCATGGATTGTTTAAATACCCGGGATCCATTACTTTAAGGGAATCTCCATTACTTTTTTTCAGATATCGGGTACTGTATTTTTCTTTTCTTGGCCCTAAACCCTCATCCCCCCATTTGTATTGGTAAATACCGGCATATGGCAGTCCGAATGTTTGAGGGTGTTCAGGGAAGGCGGCTCCTTTATGCCCCCAGTAACTTTCTGTTCTTAATTCAACATTTTTTAGAATGCCTTTATAAAAATCAAACTGGGTTTGCATCATATCAAAATCCCCTGATTTTAACATGGGCCAATAGATCAAACGCTGATTTTGTGCCGTAAAACTCCCACCTCCCCATTGTCTGAAATCTGGTGTAGCATTGGGATAGTAATCCAACACCAAATGGGGATCGTAAGTAAACAGCCCTCCATTAAACTTGGTGGGGTATTTTCCATAGGCATTGCATCCTAGCATATAACGGAACAATTGATAGTTTCTACCTATCTGCCAGCCTTTGTTATTTTCTTTATCTTTTGCATTTTCATTAATTACAATATGGCTCCTGTCCCAAAACTGTTGCCACCAATCCAGGTTTTTCTGCCATCTTTCAAATTTTGATATTTTTGATTTTGATAGCTCTTCTAATCCATCTTGCCAGCTTTTCTCTGTTTCTGAATTGGCTATGTTGAGTTGAATAGTTATTTCTTGCTTAGTCTGCGGTGTATTACTTACTAGCATCCAACCCTTAAAATCCGTATTTAAGTAACGCCCGGATACCGTTTTTGAAAAAGACATATGCTCTCCCTGCATACTTCCCCCAAAAGTCAAGTCTTTTTGTGGGTTCCACAATTTTTCTTTAACAGGAACAAGATGCTGTTGTGTTACTTCTTTATCAAACACCAAGTCATTATTGCGATTTCGATGATACCAAATTACTTTTTTATTGCTATGTCTTATCGAATCTTTATAAGTGGTTACTGAGATCTGCTCTGGGGTAGTCGTATTAAAACTCATACATTGCATACGTTCATTTGCCGCTAATTCATGATCTTCAGCACGCCAGGTTTCATATGTACTTTTTACTGAAATAGGTATAGAACTTTCTATATCTACATGAATTTCAGGACGGAAAACCTCAACCCATAATTTTATAGTGGCTTCTACTTCTTTATTTTTTCCGGTAATATATATGCAGCCTTCGCGTAGGTTTAACTCTTGTTTAAACGTAGCTCCTGTTCCTTTAAAGGGATTGGGTTCCAATTGAATTCTGGTTCGCCCCAGTTTGAGCATGGTATTGTTCTCATCAAACGTACCGCTTCGAGACATATAGAAAAGCATATCTCCTTTTTCTACCCACACATTACAGCCTATATCTCCTCCGCCTACCGGCATAGATTCGGAAGAATTTTTACTTTGAGTATCCCATATTACATTGTATTGATCTATGTAATCAATGTTAATATCCTTGATCTCATTCTTACATGAAAGCACGATAAAGCATAAGATTAAGTATTGGCTTATTTGTTTCATTATAACATTTTTTTTAATCTAAGTTTCTCTCCTAGTTTAGTATCAATTTCTAGCATATCTCCTTTCATTTTCCTTGTTTTTGACATATTACTCTTAACCTCTACATCTTTGCCGGCCCAGGGATTTTTAAATTTTAAAGTCTTCCCTTTCTCACTTGTAATTTTCACATAGGTAACCTGGCTATCCGATAACTCAGAAGAGACAAGGAAAGCTCCAAAAGTTCTCAGGTTATAAAAACGGGCGTCTTTATCCTTTGGCCAGACAGGAAATACTCGCAACACTCCTGCATGCCCCATACATAACATCTCGTTAATAGTATTGGGTACAGTACTGAAGTTTTCTATGCCATGGGGGTTTTCGAGTTGAAAACCATTGGAATATGTGTTTTGGGAATACCTGCGTAACTCCTGGAGTATGATATTCGGTTCATAACCTACACGTACAGCGGCGGGAAAAAAACTGTTGGAACCATTATTATCGATCCATCGTTGCATAGCTTCGATGGTATTATAAGCCACCTTTAATAATTCCGGATCACTATCCAAATGTATTTGGCCGGCAGGGTAAATATGTTGAATTCCCAACGTATTACCTTCAGCCCATGCCATTCCCTTTTCGGTATATCTAAATACACTTTTTCCATCATGCTCCTGGTAAGTGTAATTCGATAAATTGTCAAGGATATGTTGCCACCGATTGTTACGATCTTGATCTACTCCTAAGTCTTTGCTCATATCAATTGCCGTTTGCATTACTAGACGAACCAGCCCTAACGAAAGAATTGGGTTCTTATCACCTACTGATCCCTCATGTATAGCATCTTTGTAAATCACATATCGATTACCTTCCCAGGTCAAGTAACCTTCCCAGAAAATGGCTACTCCTTTTACAAAAGGATAATATATTTTAGTATATTCCTTATCATAAGTTGAATAAAAGTGTTGCGCCATATTTACTATGCTGTATGACGAATTACTTTTTTGTCCAAAAAACAACCCTTCATCTTCTACATTTCCTTCTTCAATCCAATTGGAACGCTGCTTCGTCATCAATTCATTTTTTCGGGTTGTTTCAATGCCTAAAGGCCCAGCTCCCACAGGTAACAGGATTCCATCTTCTATGCCACAGATTGTTTTAGCATAATACTCACCCCGTTCCTGCTGTGCTAGAATAGGCATATTGGATGGAACCGCCTGTTCGATATGATTAGAGGAAAACAATCCATAAAACGGAGCGAAATGATTATAATTTAAATGATAATCACCATTCCAATGTGGACGTTCTTGTGTAATACATGTTCCAAAAATTGCGGGTGGAAAGTCTTTATCGCGACTTAAACTCCCCATACTATAATTTGAGAGATAGTATTGTTTTTCTATTACGGATTCTCCTATATCTATATAGGATTTTGACCAAAAGTCTTTCCACCAGGTTTCATGACGGGCTTCAACAGCTAGTAAATCTCTGTTATTTATGGCTCCTGCTCTTTTTACAACAGCCTTTAAACAGTCATCACTCTTAAAATTACTGGAAAAGGTAACTACAATAAAAACTGGTTTTCCTTCTTTAAGTTTAAAGCTATTTGTATTACTTCCCAAGATGGAAAGAGCACAGGCAGCTTTGGATGGAATATCTACATCTTCTTCAAACCCTCTTGAAATATAACTTATACCTTCATCGGTCATCCCCTGTTTGGTTGTTGCAGGGAAAATTAAATCTAACGGTGGGTTATTGATTAGTTCATGGCTATCAGGAAGGTCAAGATGAACATTCCCTACTAATTCTCCTTTACCACTAAGGCTTACCTCAACCACCATAAGATCCTCGATAGCAGAAACATAAGTCTTTAAGCGAACCTTCTGTTTTGCTTTAGAGAAAGATGAGTAGGTTTTCGCATCGTACAAATTCTGTTCAACTAAATACGACGCTCCCTTCAATTCAGGAATATCAATGATTATTTTCCCTAATACAGCCGGAAAAGATTGGTTAAAGGATGACTTTAAGCGCCAAAAATCGTTTCGAGCTAAATAATAGGTTTGGCTTTCGGGGTTTCCTGATAGTGCCTCCCCTGTAAACCCGTTTCCAAGCATGGGTGCATCAACAGAATAAGGAACCGGAATTCTAGCGGGTGGTTTTGAAAAAACTGCTGAAATACCTTGAACAGGAGATCTATTCTCTTCATAGACATCCATAGCAAAAATATCCTTTTCTTCTTTTACCTCCTTAATTTTGTTAATACATGATACCAAAATTAAAAGAAAACAACCTGTAAGCGTTTTATTCATTTTATATCTTTAATGTGTTTCTTTATTCCTTTTTTCAAGTATCTGACTGGTTAGTTTAGCCCTTTTAGCATTTATCGGATATAAATAAACGGCTACAATAGCCAGTAATGCTGTAATGGTTGGCCCCCCCGATAAAAACAAGCGCATTTTTGTAAATGTTTGCGGTGCCTGATTTGCTCCTAAATCAGGATTGAACGCAGCAAAGGCAAGTGCCAAACCTGTGCCTAAATACGCAAGTGATACCACCATTTTTTCCAACCAAGAGAATACAGCTCCAAAAATCCCTTCCCGACGCTGCCCATAATGGAGTTCATCTTCATCACAGATATCTGCCATCATAGACCCCAGCATAATCTTAACAGCTACCCACATAGGACCACATAACAAAGGATCAATAAGAATGATTGGGTCTAATTGCAAGATAGTAAAACCAAGGTTGAGATTATAAATAGTATGTCCTGGTGTAAAAATATACCACTTCATAATCCCTCCAAAGGCCATTAGAGAATATACAAAAAACAAAGCTCCTTTTTTGTCAAATTTTTTAGCCAGAAACGAAATAACAGGAATGGAAGCAAAACCTACTACACCATATCCGGTAGTCAATATTGCTTTTTGTAACAACCCGTTGCCCAAATTACCATCATTCATAAAATAGATTAATAAATACTGATCTATGCCCATGGCCAATACCCCTGAAAGCACGTTAAGCACAACGATGATGACCAGCAATACAAAGGGTTTACTCGAAAAAGCACCTTTAATACTGTTCCAAAGTTTTACTTTTTGTTTCTTTTTCACTTTGGGTTTAAACCGCTCTTTTACAAATAAGCCCGGTAAGACACCTGCCAGAGCCATAAAAACAACGCCTACAATCAAGGCCATTACAGTAACGCCTTCCATATTCAAGTCGGTTGCACCTGCTACCAGGACAAGGCCTATGGTAGTAGCGAAGGGAAGCATCCAGCCTCCCAGCAGTTCACCCAATTTGTGAAAAAAAGCCATAAAGGACATGACTTTAGTTCTTTCATGATAATCTGGTGTCATTTCATAAGACAGGGCTGTCAATGGTACAGAAAAAATAGTGTAAGCTGTAAAAAATAACAGTTGTAACACAATAAAATAGGTCAGTTTTTCACCCTCACTCCAACTTTGAGGAGCCAACCAAAGCAATGCAAACAATATACCCATGGTAATGGCACCAAATACAATGAACGGACGTCTGCGCCCCCATTTGGATTGGAAATTATCAGATATTTTCCCCATAAGCGGGTCTGTTATGGAATCCCAAATTCTGGGTACCATAAGGGCTACTCCTATCCAAGCAGTATTTACCCCTAAAAGGATGTTGTATACAGGGTATGCCAAAATACTAATGGATGCATAACCAAAAAACATAGACAATGCACCTATACCCAAAACTATTTTTTCGTAAAGAGGCACTTTATGTATTATATTATCAATATTAGAATATGTTTCCTGCTTACTCATACTTTTTCTTGTTATTTGTATTACTCTTCAATAAAAACCTCTATATTTTGTTTCTCCAAGCCATCTGAAATAGCACTCACTTTTACAATACCGCTGGTAGTACCTCCTTTTAAAAGTATAGTTGCTATCCCTGCTTCCGAAATGCTTGGGTTATCTCCAATGAGTTCTGCATCGCCTTCTACATCAAACTTCACTTTATTGGTTGCTAATGGTACATAGTTCTCATTTTTATCCATGATTTTAGCATATATAAAAACCGCATCGTTACACCCTGACTGTAAAGGTTTATTGGATTTATCTATAAACAGCTCAATTTTTGCCGGTTTCTCCGGTGTGGTTACACTTGTTTCTGCTACCTGTTTTCCGTTTGCAAAACCTTTTGCTGTTAAGGTTCCTTTTTGATAGGCTACATTTTTAAACGTAAATGGAGGGTGTTTGAGATTTGTTGAATTCTTATCTGTATCCGGTTGTCTTTTTTCAATACGTTTGCCATTAAGCCATAGCTCTATTGTATCACAATTGCTATAGATTTTCACGCGATTATATGATGGATCGTTCCAATAATTAGCAATAAACAATACGGGATCTTCTTTATCTAACACTTGTTGGCTACTATAGAAATAATAGGCAAATTTTGGTAGCCTGAAAATGTCCATGATTCCTGAACTTTCTATATCCGGAGCATAACCCCGGTTATAATCAAACATCAGCCAATTAGCATCTCCGGCTGCTGTATTATATAAATTATCATTGTGTGATTCCTGATAATTATAAGCCTGCTGTGCCAAACATTTTTGTCCTTCTGCTCTTAACTGACGGGAGTTGCGCTCATTATCTTTTAAATCACTAAAGGCCGTTTGATTAAAGCCTGCATTTTGGGCATAGTATTCCCAATCTCCATACTCTGCAATTAACAATGGCCTATCATTATCGTATTTTTTCCAATAATCCGGTGCTGTTGCATGTTGCCTGGCCGGAATAAATATATCATAAGCATAATCTATCCAACCACAACTATAGGTCTGATTTCCGGGAAATTCCTCATGTACAATAGCATGAGCTTTGTCCATAAAGGGCTTTGACATATCCGATTCATTTAGTGATGCCTCCCATAAAATAACACAAGGATGATTTCTATCGCGACGTATTACCTGACGTATATCCTTATAACAATTTTCCTGAAAGGTTTCATCTCCAAAAAATTGCCACCCGGGAATAGCATCCATGACTAAAAGCCCCAGCTTATCACAAGCTTTCATAAAAGACTCTGATTGTGGATAGTGGGACAATCTCACAAAATTGAATCCTGCTTGTTTTATTTTATAGGCATCCCGATATTGGGCATTATCAGATAAAGCATAACCTATATAAGGATATTCCTGATGGCGGTTGGTACCTCTTAAGTTGTATTTTTTTCCGTTTAAATAAAATCCTTTTTTGTCAAATTTTATTGAGCGGATTCCAAAAGTGGTTTCCTTACTATCTACAATAATATTGCCTTTTAATAAAAAAGTTTTCAGAGTATATAATTCCGGAGACTCAGGAGACCATAAATCCGGATTTTCTATATCAATTTCTGTAACAAAACAATCAGATTCCTTACTTAAAACATCTTTGAATTGACTTGTTTGAGTTTGCACTAACTTACCTGAAGCGCTATAAATATTGCTTTGAATTTTCAAAGCTTCCGAAACTTCGGAATCATTTAAAATGTCAGTTTTTATATTAAGCTTTGCTTTGTTAGCTGTTGCTTCCAAGGTTTGAACAAAAACACCTCCACCAGCTACAATATTGGTCTGAATTGGGTGGGTTATATGAATCTTATCTTTTATAATTAAGTGAACATTGCGATACAAACCACTAAACCAGTTAAAATCCAATTCAGCAATTGGTTTCCCCGGAGGTACTTGTAGATTGTCCTCATTATTTAATTTTACGGTTATTACGTTTTCCTTATCAAAATAGATTTTATCCGTTAACTCTACATAAAATGGCAAGTATCCCCCATCATGGCGCATTATTAATTTATCATTCAACCATACTTCTGCTAGTTGCATAGCTCCTTCAAAATATAGAGCAATATGTTTTCCCTGGTGTTTGGAATCTACTTTAAATCTTTTTCTGTACCAACAGTTTCCTTGCCATTGTTGTTTATCAATTACAGCCGGCTCTATATTAGCTGTATGTGGCAGAGAAGCATTTTTCCAATTTTCATCTCTTTGTTTTTTAAATTTCCAGTTTTGATTGAAACTATAAATTTCTCTTTTTGTAGCTTCTTGTGTTTTAGTAGCGCAGCTATAAATCAGTAGCCCCATAAGTAATAGTGTTATTTGTCTTTTAAGTTGAATGTTATATGCAATTTTTATCATTTATATTTTTTTGAAATCGCTCTTTTAGAGGGTTTATAATTAGCCTATATAATATTTCTATACTTTATGAAATCTTAAGACTTGTTAATATTTATAGCCTTAAAACTTTTTGAGAACCAAAAGAGTCATTCTTATTTCCAATAAGCAATATATGTTGGATGCGAGCGGGCAATAATTTATTAAGGAAGATTGACTTTAAATTTTTCATTATGAATTACTAATTGACTTTAATTAACTGTACAGCATCATTATTTTTAGTTACGATTAGTGCTTTTTTCCCTTGTACCTTTTCTCCAATATGTATTATAGCGGCATCTTTTACATCACCTTTTATAAACAACCCCGATTTTTGCCCAGGGATCACCTTAAAATCCCCTTGCCCGTTTCCTTTTAAAAAATGACCGTAACTTGCATCGTTTCTGGGTGTTTCTACTTCAGACTCATAAAGGTTTCCTAACAATACTAAATCTTTATACCCGTCGTCATCAAAATCCTCAACCAAAATTTTATTGATTGAAGATATTTGTACTGCATTGTCAAAAGGTGTGAATTCTAATTGAGTATGGTCATGACATCTAAAAATGCCACTTGCAAAATTGGTAACTTTGTGTACTATAGATTCATTTAGTGCCTCTCCGTAAACATCCTTTAATTCTGCCTTTCCAAAGGCATCATAGGTTTCAAACTTTTCCTTAATGAATGGCATCTGGTTAGAGCTGCATTCACGTCCCCGTAAGGGAAATACTTTTTGATCTTCATGATAAGCTAGGACAATATCTTCAGAATTATTTTTGTCAAAATCGTTAATATACATATAAAATGGAGTGTCCTGAGATGCTTTATATTTATAGTTTAATCCCAAATTTCCAGCAATAAAATCAGTATCTCCATCACCATCAATATCATTAGCCGCAATACTGTACCACCAACCTTTTTGATGTGCCATACCATATTGCGATGTTTTCTTTATAAAACCGGGGTTTTGGTTTTTGAAAATATCTATGGTTCCCCACTCATTGGTTAGTACCAGATCCAACATATTGTCCTTATCGAAATCTACCCATAAAGCATCTGTTACCATAGTATAGTTTGTTATTTCCGGTGCAATAATCTCTGTTTTGTCTACAAATTTTATATGCCCCGGTTCACTTTTATTTTCTAAAATGAAACTTTTAGAGAATTGTCCGTAATGCATAGGTTTTACCCGGCTTCCAACAAACAAATCTAAGTCGTTATCATTATCATAATCACCAGCTGTAACCTTTAATCCACTAGTTGTAATTTGTGGAATGGCACTGTTTGATCTCACCAAACGCCCATTTCCCATGTTTTCATAGAAGCGGTCCTCGTAATACCGAGCATTGGGTGTACTTTCATTACCTCCACTTACAACATATAAATCCTGATCACCATCACCATCGGCATCAAAGAACAAGGCTCCCGTATCTTCATGTTGTTTGTCTTTTTCAAATATCGGTATGACTGACTCTTCAAACTTTCCGTTATTAGTTTGTAGATACAGGGCTCCTGCTTGTCCCTTACCTCCTCCAATATAAAAATCGTCCAGGCCATCATTGTTAACATCGGCCACACCCAATCCCGGTCCTATTTGTGACATTTTATGGGGTATTAATGGCTCTACCTTAAAGTCGTTATACTTATTCTCTCTATGCTGAAATGCAACACCAAAAGCTTTCGTAGCATCTTTGAACAAATAGTTGCTTTTTCTTAAGTTTTCTGGAATAAATTTGCCTGTTGGTTTATATTGAATTGTTAAAGTCTGATTTGCTTTTATGTTATATTGATATTGCAAATTTCCATCCGGCCACCTTACAATAAGGGTATCAATTTTTTCACCTGTTCCAAGTCCAAAATGCAAAGCATCTGCCATGGCAGATTGAAACCCTCTGGAAATATAATTCTCGGCTATTTGAAGGGCTCCCTGACTAATAATTTCTACTCGTGCTCCTATAGCATTTTTATTTTGATTTGTTCCTTCTAATCTTATTTTGATGTAGTTATTGTTATTTCCTGAATTATTTCTGTAGATAAAAGCTTTATCATCTGAATTATTAACAACCATATCGATATCGCCATCGTTATCAAAATCGGCATAAGCCGCACCGTTTGAACTTGTTTTGGGTTGTTTTATACGAATATCATGAAACGTAAAATCCCGGTTGTTTAATTTGAAAATATTTTCCTGTTTTCGAGTAGGCATTTTTTTTAAGAGGTCCCTTATATAAGCTTTCTTATCTAACTTTCTTTTCCTTTTTGCCTCCTCTTGTTTTTCTTTTTTATAAACAGCAAAATCGTTATTTCTAAAATCCCGTTTAATTCCGTTTGAAACAAATATATCTTTGTACCCATCATTGTTCATATCAAACAACAAAGGCGACCAACTCCAATCTGTACTACTTATACCAGCCAATTGAGCTATATCTGAAAACAGCGGAATACTATCCTCCCTGTTTATACCATTGTTGATTTGCAAGGCATTGTACATGTATTGATGATGTAATCCCAATGCAACAGTATTCTCAAATTTTTTGGTATCCATACCACTCATACTGATCTTTTGGGAATAATTATCTTGTGCCATCATATCTAGAGACATGATGTCCAGCAAACCATCATTATTAATATCTGCTATATCACTGCCCATGGAAAAGTTAGATACATGCCCAAAACTTTGTAAGGACACTTCTTTAAATGTGCCATCTTGATTGTTTAAATACAAATGGTCTTTTTCTGAATAATCATGGGCTGTATATATATCCGGCCAACCATCATTGTTTACATCACCTATAGAACACCCCAAAGCAAAGCTTAGCCGATTATTAACTATACCCGATTTTGTGGTTACTTCCTTAAAAACACCTTTTTCATTCTTATACAATTGCTCTCCGGAATCATTTGAACGCTGTGAGATTAAAAGGGGTATATCTTCATCATCATAAACATCCAATTCATGATTTATCAAGAATAAATCCAAATCGCCGTCCAAATCATAATCAAAAAAGTTTGCCTGTGTTGATTGTGCCGAAATATCCAAGCCATATGTTTGAGCCTCCTCTTCAAAATGCGGAATCCCATCCTTATCAACTCCTTTATTAACTAATAGCTCATTTTTTTTATGTTCGGAATTGGGTATTCTTCCCGATTTTGAGATGTAGATATCCCATAGCCCATCATTATTGATATCTACTACTGTAACACCAGTAGGCCAACCAAAGCCCCCTTTGGTATTAGACGCTTTTGTAACATTTTGAAATTCTAAATCACCTTTATTTAAGTACAAGTGATTTGCTCTTCTATTGCTTACAAAGTAAATATCTATTAAACTGTCATTATTAAAATCAGCTGTGGCCACTCCTGCACCATTGTAATAGTATTCATAAAAAAACCCATTCATATAAGTGGTTTCATCCAATTGATTATGGAATGTAATATCTGTTTCATTTTCAAACAAAACGGTAAAGAAGTCCTGCTTAGAATTTGTCCTTTTACATGAACTTAGCAGAACACAACAAAAAAACAGCGATACAAGAATTCGAATCATTACTGATCAATTAATAATAGGAAAGAAAAGCCTTCTCATTATATCTGAGTAAATAATGAAAAGGCTTACTTTTAAGATTAAATAAAACTACTTAAAAACAGAGCTATTAATAGGTGTTTTGTTCTAAACCATCAATTTGATCAACCTCTGTTGCCGGTTTAGGCAACCAACCATAATTTTGATTGATATGCGGGTACTCCCCTCCTTTAACCTCTACCAATAGTTCTCTTCTTACTAAATCAAACCAACGTTTATCCTCAAAAGCTAATTCCCAGGCTCTTTCCTCTATAACTGCGGTATCAAAGTCTGCAGGTCCTACTGTGGGCCAATCTACAGAATTATCGGGTGTATTGATATCCAAACTATTAGCTCGTCTTCTGACTTTATTCAGGGCTTCTACACCTTCTGATGTACTGCCTGCTGCTTCAGCATAAATTAACAGCACATCAGCAAAACGCATATGTACATAAGAGGCTGTTCCTGTATTTGGTGCTCCTGCCAAATCAGTATCTTCATAAGCAATAACTCCGGCACCGCCATCTCTAAACTTTGCTACATAAGGCACTGAAACATCAGCCGGAAACGAAGTCCCGTCTGGCCAACTAGTAGTAAAGGATATATCTTTTCTATAGCTATCCGGAAATTTGTTAAAAAAGGCCGCTTCACTATGCCAGTTACCCCACCCACCTTCTTTTGGATGTCTTGTTGAGTGATGAAAATGACTTCCAAAGTCTAATGGCCAGGCACCAGGTACTCCTTTGAAAAAGAAAATATATTCCGAATTTGTTAAATTATTTGCTTCTAACCATAGGTCTTTAAAATCAACCTCCAAACTGTAAGGTCCATCATCCATAACTTCTTTTGCCTTAGCTGCTGCCAATGCTTTAGTAGAACCATCTTTTAACGGCCAACCCGACATTGTTAAATAAACTTTTGCTAAAAGTGATTTTGCTGCCCATTTTGTAGGTTTGATTCTCTCTGGAAAACTATCTGGCAATCCATCTTCAGCATCTTTTAGATCCTGAACAACTATAGCATAAATATCAGCAACAGGTGATTGTCCGACCATATCTGCATTACCAACGTTTTCAGTAGTGATGATAGGAACTTCCCCAAAGTATTGGGTTAATTGGAAATAAGCAAAGGCCCTCCAAAATTTTGCCTGACCTACCAATTCGCCCAGTTTTTCCTCTGAAATCCCGTCGGCATTATCTGCACTACTAATTAATGCATTGGCATTTCCTATGGTGGCATAATGTATTTGCCAGGCACCAGATACCAAACCACTATTGGGGTCTGGATTAAATCGCTCAAAAGGAGCAAACGCATCAGCTGTACTTCCTACATCATCAGCTCCTCCTCCAGGAATAGCCATCATTCCCCAATCAAAAGTATAGCCAGACCATGCTTGCCACATAGGTGCTGTTATACCAATCAAGGCCGCGTCAAAGTCAGATTCTGTTTTGAAAAAATTTGTTGGACTTAAAATACCTTCTGGCTCCTCATCTAAAGTTGTACATCCGTTAAAACCTAATAATGCAATTATTATTAGCAGTACATTAATTTTATTTTTCATAATCTTCATTTTTAAAATTTAATATCTAATCCGAACGTGTATATTTTTTGAGATGGAAATGATGCCAAATCAATTCCGGCAAATGTATCTACACCTGTACTAGCTTCCGGATCATATCCTGTATAATCCGTTATTGTAAACAAATTAGTTCCCGTAAAATAAAGTCTAAACGAATCAACACCTAAAGCTGAAACTGCACTATCAGGTAAATTATAACCCAGTGTGATATTTTTAAGCCTTAGATATGAAGCATCTTCTATCCATCTGCTTGAATTACGAATAGGAAAAGCCGCATAACCTTCAAAAGATGGTACATCAGTATTTTCATTAGTTGGTGTCCACCTGCTGGAAATACGCGTACTAGTAGCATCAGAATCATTAGAAGTAGTCTCTACTCTCAAACGCGCCACATTAAAATTTTCTTTGCCTTGTACCCCTTGAATGAATACATTCAAATCAAAGTTCTTATAGCTAAACGTATTGCTCCACCCTATGGAGAAATCTGCTTGTGCATTTCCTATATTTACGATATCGCTCGCGTCTATGACATTATCTCCATTTTGATCTACAAATTTAGGTGCCCCTGGGAAAAATGCTGTTCCACCACTTGAAAACGTTGCTGCTTCAGCAGCCTCACTGGTTTTCCAAACACCTGCATATTCATAACCTCTAAATAACCCTAAAGGCTGTCCTTCCTGTAACCATATTGAATTATCAAACCCAGGTACAGGTGCACTTCCTATAACCATTTCGGTAACGTCTCCTAAATCGGTAACTTTATTCTTGTTTTTAGCAAACGTTACACCGGTACTCCAATTAAACTTGCCTTGAACTGGTGTTCCTCCAAGATAAATTTCGAATCCTTTGTTCTCTACCTTTCCAATATTTCTCAGTACTTCAGTACGCGCAGAGGTATTTGGTAAACCGGCCAACTGCAATAAATCTTCAGTTTGTTTATCATAATAATCAAAGTTTGTCTGAATCCTTCCTTTTAAGAAATCCATATCAAGACCTATATTGGTCTGTGTAGTGGTCTCCCATTTTAAATCCGGATTCTCTGCTCTGGTGTCAATATTCACACCAACTGATGTGTTAAGACCATCTATCGGAAATGCAGCTAAACCTCCGGCATTTAACCTAGATAGGGATCCATAAGGGGGAATAGCCTGATTCCCAACTTTACCCCAACTGGCTCTTAACTTTAAATTTGTTATAGTTTCATTATCCTTTAAAAAATCTTCATTTGAGATATTCCAACCTATAGCTGCCGATGGGAAAAAGGCACGTTTGTTATTCTCTCCAAATACCGAAGCTCCATCTGATCTTCCTGTAAGTGTTATCATATATTTGCCGTCATATACATAATTTAACCTTCCCATATACGACAATAAACTTCGTTCTTGTCTAATAGATCTTGGATCAAAAACTGTTTCCGCAACACCAATATTGTTAAATGTACCCGTGTTCACCAAGGACCCTTCACCAGAAATAAATGATTCATTGAATTCTTCATATTGCTGCTCCAAAACCCCAGTAACAGTAATATTATGCTTATCTATTTCCTTTTGATATGTTAAAATATTAGTGTTTTGTAAAGTTGTAAACCTACCATTTAGAATAGAAGCAAATTCTCTACCGAAGTTTTGACTGACCTTGGCATTATTAAAAGTATTGTGTTCATAGTCAATCAATCGATAGCCTCCCATAACACTAAAGGTCAAATCATTGGTAATATTATAGGTTATTTCTCCGTTTAATGATGTTGTATTATCAAAATCATCAACAACAGGCTCTATTGCTGAACCAACAGGGTTAGTATTAATTGTTGGGCCATACCCTCCTCCCGGCAATGTATAGTTTCCATTGTCATCAAAAACAGATTTAACCGGTGCCCACACCTGAGCTGAATAAATTGGGCTTCCCCCAAAACTATTTTGAACGGTTGGATGGTTTGTTTCTTTAGAAAAGTATCCTCTTAAACTAACACTTAATTTATCGTTTACATTTACTTTTAAATTTGGTCTCAGAGCATATCTTCTATAAGATGTTCCAATAACAATCCCTTTTTGATCAACTACCTCTCCGGCTAAATAATATAAAAAATCTTCATTGCCCCCACCAACACTTAAATGATGGTTTTGAGTAAATCCTGTTCTATAGATTTCATCTTGCCAATCTGTACCTCCATTAGCTCTAAAATCTGCAATCTCAGAGGCAGTAAATATTGCCGATCCTCCTGTTTCATCTCTATGCGCATTTACAGTTTCTGCATAATCCCCTGCATTTAATAAGCTTAACTTTTTATCAATTTTATTAATGCCTAAAAAGCTACTATATCCTACTGACGGCTTCCCTGTTTTTGCTCCCTTTGTGGTAATCAGCACAACTCCATTAGCTCCCCTAGAACCATAAATAGCTGTTGCCGACGCATCCTTTAAAACTTCAACAGATTTAACATCATTCGGATTTATTTGATTTAAAGCCCCTCCTACAATTGTGTTTGAATCAAAGTTTTGAACACCTACCTGAAATCCATCAATAACAATCAACGGGTCATTTCCACCCTGGATGGAGTTGGAGCCTCTAATTCTTATGGTTGTTCTACCATTTGGAGCGGCATCGTTGTTCTGCACTTCAACTCCTGGAATACGCCCTTGTATTGCCTGATCTACACGCGCTACCGGTAATTCTTTTAAGGCCTTTGGTGTTATTGAAGCTACTGCTCCGGTTACATCGCTTCTCTTTTGCTTTCCGTATCCTACTACAACCACCTCATCAAGCAGTGCAGTATCCTCTTCCAAAGAAACATTAATGGATGACTGCCCATTGACAGCTATTTCTTTACTTAAAAAACCTACAAAAGACACTATCAAATTAGCATTTTGACTACTAACCTTCAATGAATAATTGCCATCAAAATCTGTAGTTGTTCCGTTTGCTGTTCCTTTTTCTATAACATTTGCTCCGGGCAAGGGCTGTCCGTTAGCATCTGTAACTGTTCCTATAATTGTATGTTCTTGAGTAATAGTTTCAATATCTGACAGGTTATCTGCTATTGATGCATTTACATTTATGACCAGGCACAATAGCATTAAAACTATAATACTGTATTTTAATTTCATTTTACCAGTTTTTTTCATGTTAAATTCTTAGTTAGTTTAATCATTGTTTAAATTCATTCGTTAATAAAAGATTTGTGTAAAATTCATACCATATATAATTGTTTTTAAAGGTTACTTCCTAAAGCTTATTAGAGTTGACAAATTTGAGGTAAGGTCAAAATAACAAAGAAGAGGTGTTTTGAAAGCCATAAATCACCTCCTCTTTCAATTAACTAAAAACTAATTCAAACATTCAATTCTATTTTGAATGCAAGTACCGTATTTAAACCAATTATTTTGAGGGGAATATTCGTTTTTATATGGGGGAAATATTCGTTTTATACGAGTAAAATCTATTTTTTATTTAGAAAAGATGAGGGGTTTACCCCAAAACGGGATTTAAAAAGTTTTCTAAAATGCTTACGGTCAGAATACCCTATATAATAACCTGCATTTGTTACAGAAACGCCATGGTATTCAATGAGTTTTTTAGCAACTTTTAATTTATAATCTGTAATAAACTGAATTAACGTTAAACCAGTTAAGGTCTTTATTTTTTTATATATTACCGAATGACTCATCCCCATGGCTTTGGAAATAAAATTAGCATTAAGGCTATCTGAATCAATATGCTTATGAATTAACTCTCCTAATTTTTTAAGAAACTCCTTATCGGCATCATTTTTAGAAATTTCATTAATGGGAACTATTTCTTCAGTTCGAAACTTTTCATGGAGCAATGTCCTGTTTCTAAGAAGATTTTTTATACGGCTCCTTAGTAACTGCTCATTAAAAGGTTTTGTAACATACTCATCTGCGCCTGTATTATATCCTTCCATTTGTTGCATCACTGATGCTCTTGCAGTTAACAACATTACCGGAATATGGCTTGTCACCATATTATTTTTTAATGCTTTAGTTAAATCAATACCATTCATTTCCGGCATCATAACATCACTAATAATAAGATCGGGCGCTATATTTTTAGCCATATCTAGGCCTGTTTTTCCATTTTCTGCTTCAAAAACATCAAACTCATCTTGAAGTAAATCTTTTATATATCTTCTTATTTCTAGGTTATCTTCTACTATTAATAGTTTCTGCCTTTCAGTTAACTCTAATATTATGTTTTCCTTTTTTATATCTGATTCAACATTATAGTAATTCTCTATCCTTTCTGAGTTCAATTCATTTCCACCTAGGTCATCTTTACTAAAATGCTCATTACCTTTCTTTAATTCAATTGTAAATTTTGTTCCCTTACCTTTTTCGCTTTCAACACATATATCCCCTTGGTGCAGTTCAATAATTTCCTTGACAATAGATAAGCCCAAACCATAGCCTTTATTCTTAAAACTATTTTTTATTTCAGTCTGATAAAAGCGGTCAAATATTTTAGCTATTTTATTTGAAGAAATTCCAAGGCCTGCATCTTTCAGGATTAACACAACTTTATCATCTGTGTCCTGAATTTGTAGTGTTATTGTTCCTTTTGGGTTTGTAAATTTAAAAGCATTTGAAATTAAATTATATAACACCTTATCCATCTGTATTTTATCAAACCACAGATGTATATGAGAACTTTGACAAATGAATGAAAAATCAATATTTTTTTCCTTTGCTTCTTCTTGAAATGCAGAAAAGGTTTCTTTACAGAACGTAACAATATCCTCTTCTGTGGCTTTTATCTTAACTTCACTACTTTCTAATTTCCTGTAATCTAATAATTCATTTACCAGATTTAGTAGGTGTTTGCTATTCTTTTCCAGTGCTTCTACCTGGCTTGATTCCTTTTCCCTGGAATTGCTTCTTTCTCTTAAAATTTTATTTACAACACCAACTATAAGTGTAATTGGTGTTCTCAACTCATGAGAAATATTAGTAAAGAATTGCTGTTTTATATTATATAACTCAATATCTTTTTCATGAGACAACCTTTCAAACTCCAGGTTTGATTTCATTTGTTCCCAAGAAATAATATATTTTCTAAATACATAAAAGATTAAAATAACGACCAAAGCATAAACTACATAAGCCCACCATGTTAGCCAATATGGTTTTTCTATCTCAATTTGTATAGAGGTAAAGTTATCCTCCCATGTACTTCCGGAAGTTTTACTTTTTACTTTAAAAGTATAAGTACCATGCCGTAGATTGGTATATGTAGTAGTTCTCTCGTGCCCGATCTCTCTCCAGTCTTTATCAAAACCTTCTAATTTTATAGCGTATTCACAATTTGTTGAAAAAGGGAATTGCATAGCCGCAAAATCAAAAGTAATTACGTTCAAATTGTGTTTTAAGCTAATCGATTTAGTAAATGAAATTTCGTTTTGTAATATTCCTTCTTCTTCTATGGGAACTTCTTTATTATAAAGTTTGAAACTTGTAAGCTTTACATCCGGGTTTACATTTTCAGCAACCACCGTTTTGGGGTTAAACACCATAAGGCCTTTAGATCCTCCAAAACACAAAAAACCGTTTTCATCTTTTATAACCGCATTGATATGATACTCTCCTCTGAAACTTTCAAAACTTTTAAAGCTATTCGTATTGTAGTCATAATTATAAATGCCTTCCTTAGAACTAAACCAAATTACTCCTTCATTATCTTCTACAATGGCAGTAACGGTTTGAAAACGAATATTTTCGTATTGCTCAAAACGATTCATTTTTCCTGTAGCTTTATTAAATAAATTAATCCCCGCTCCAGCAGTTCCTATCCATATATTATCCTTGGAATCCTTTAAGACACTAAACACATAATTACTACTAATTGAATTCGTGTTAGAATCCGAATACATATACCTCTTTACCTCTTTGGTTTTTGTATTAAATAGATTCACCCCTCCGCCAAATGTACCCAACCATAGATCTTCGGCATCTTTTTGCATTGATATTATATTATTACTACTTAAAGAAAGGGAATCGGATTCTATACTTTTATATCTTGTAAATGTTTTAGTACTAGTATTTAAATGATTCAGTCCTCCGCCCCATGTTGCTATCCATAAGTTAGAATGATCATCCTCAGTAATGTATCTAACATCATTATAACTCAGAGATTGCGTATCATTTACTTTATATCTGTAACCTATAAAGGATTCTGTTTCTGGGTTAAAATTTACTAATCCATTAATAAAAGTACCTATCCAATACGTTTCATTACCTCCTTTTTTAATATACTGTATATAATCTGCTCCAATATATTTTTCATGAAGTTTACTATAGCGTTTTTTTATTTTACCATTATTATGTACAACCGAAAGCCCTTTCCCATCTAACCCTAAAAGATAATCCTTGCCTTTATACACAGCTAAAACTGAAGATGGAGGTTCATTATTTTCTGTTCCTATTAAAAGAGCGTGATTATCCTCCTGACTCAGTACATTTATTCCATTCCAGGCTGTACCAATCCATAGATTAGAATTTTCATCTTCTATAATATCATAAATCGAGTTACTGGAAATTGAAGATTCTAATTTTGAGCTATACCTATAATTTAAAATTTTACTTTTTGATAAATTAATATTTTCAATTTTAAAAAGACCACTACCATCTGTGCAAACCCAAATAGCACCATAGCTATCTTTCATTATACGCCTTATTATATTGACAGGGTCATTAGGTAACAGTTCAACTTTGGAAAATTCCAAACTTTTCATATCCAAAACTAATAGCCCTGCTCCATTAGTTCCTATAAGTAGTTTATTGCCAATACTTTGTATTGAATAAATATAATCTGATGTAACTCCAGCAAGTGATTTTATATATTCAAATTTCTTCTGCTTAATATTAAATTTATTTAGCCCCCCTCCCATAGTTCCAAGCCACAAGTTGCCATTTTGATCTTCAGTTATACTTCTAACATCATTATACCCTATAGATTGATTATCATTTCTTTGATGCCTATAATTAATAAACCTGTTTTGCCTTTCATCATAAAATGACAAACCATTTTTAGTTCCAAACCATAAATTAAAACTTGAATCTTCAAAAATGGTATAAACTTCATTGGACAGGATACCATTTTCATCTTCTTTTTTAAAAGTTACAAAAGTATCTTTATGAGCATTATATAAATTTAAGCCTCCTCCAAAGGTGGCTACCCAAATTCGATTTTTGTTATCAATTAATAAATCAGATATATCATTAGATGAAATAGAGCTATTCTGTTTATTATAGACTACAAATTCTTTTCCATCATATCTGTTTAATCCGTTTGTTGTTCCTATCCAAATATAACCACCAGCCTCTTTTACAACACAGCTAACCCTGCCATTTGATAATCCGTTAGATTGATCAATTTTTTTAAATATAGGTTGTGATTGGGAACTACAGTAAAGGGAATTACATAAAATAAGTATAAAAAAAAGTACTATATCTGCAGAGTTAACTCTCATAACTTATCTAGGTACAAATAAATGATCATTTACAAAAATAACTTCATCTTGCAGTAGTAAAGATATCAATGAATCAGGATAAAAAAAAACCAACACCTCACACAAATATTTTAAAATCAACAAACTATACGTGTCTCGGAATTTACTTATATAAAACTCAAAAGAGTCAATCATATTAACTAATAACATTTTTCATATGATAAATAAGAAATAAGTTGTCTTATCATACGGGTATATATTCTATCATTATACAAAATCTGCACTCATTCCTGGTTGTTGTGGTATTTGATACCTGCCATCAATTATCCGAGCCGGATATTTAAAATACTGTCTTAAATGGGGTATATGCTCTAAGAAAAGGGCTTTATGCCCTATAGAAATATGGTTGAACAACACCAAATGTTGATGAATCTGTCCCATATCCCCTACATGCGGAACTACAGGAATACCAAACTTTTTAGAGAGCAAACTAATAGTTATAAACTCTGAAATACCTCCAACTCTAACCGCATCTACCTGATTAAAGCTCATACAGCCTGATTGTAAAAAATTTTTAAAGATAATCTTATTGGGAACATGCTCCCCTAAAGCCAGCTTTATTGGAGCAATTTCTTTTGCTAATGTTACATGGGCAGCAATGTCATCAGGATGTGTAGGCTCTTCAACCCAATATGGGTTAATCGCTTTTAGTTCATTACAGATCTCTATGGCTTTTGATAAATGCCATTGTTGATTAGCATCTAACATAATTGTGGCTTTATCTCCGGCTGTTTCTCTAACCAGTTTGGCCCTGCGGATATCCCTTTTTATATCCTTTGATCCCACTTTGAGCTTCATTGCTGTAAAACCAGCATCTATAGCTTTAGATACATTTATTTTTATTTTTTCATCCGTATAATTAAACCATCCTACTGAAGTATCATATCCCGGGTATCCTGTATTTAAAATACCGGTTCGTTCATGTTTGGTTATTGCATTATTTGATAAAATAGCAACAGCTTCGTCTCGCGTGAGAACCTCCTCCAAATAAGAAAGATCCAATGTATTTACAATATCTTGGGCAGGTAAGTCGATAAGCAATTTCCAAAGGGGTAGACCTCTGGATTTTGCCCAGAGATCAAAACAGGCATTTACAACAGATGCCAGTGCTAAATGTACTATGCCTTTATGAGGGCCCAGCCATCTATAGTTGGGATCTTCAGCCATAGCCTTATAGGTTGATCCAAAGTTAGCCATAAGCTCATTAATGTCTCTGTTTTCAACATGCTTTGTTAAATGTTCAATGGCCTGGCAAACCAAATTATTTCCCATCCCCAAAGTAAAGGCTAAACCAATACCTTCCATGTTTTGATCAGTCTGTAATTTACATACGGCATATGCATAAATTGGAGTGGTATGTATGGCATCAGAACCGGCTCCATCATTTAATTTAAACCGTACATCTGATGCGATTGCTCTTTTTATGACTACTGTTTTCCCCATCTGGTATTTAATAATTTATTCGACTTATTACTTCAATGTTTAATGTTGGTTTATTTAATTCTAAAACAATTACCGAAGCAATATCATTTGGTTTCTGTTCGGGTAAACTAATATTTATAGTGTTTTTATCCTGACTATACAATAAAGGTATATTCCCGTCCAAAAAGTAAGCTTTATTAATTTTTACATTTTTAGGAAAAGGCAGTTTCAAATGTGTCTTTGTACTATTTAAGAGATGTATGTAGATTTTGTTATCTTTTCGGGTTGTAACCATGTAATCTGTTGGCTGGTATGGCCCTCCCCGGGTACCGTAAACCGCTTCTTTGTTTATTTTTAACCAATCTCCCATGGTTTTCAATCTATCTATTTGGCGTTGTTCAATACGCCCGTCTGCCATTGGCCCTACATTAAATAGCAGGTTACCATCTCCACCAATGGTTTGAAGTAGAGTTTGAATACATTCTTTTTCAGATTTTAACTTATCATTAGCTTTCCAGGCCCATTGATTAGCAATGGTCATACAGGTTTCCCAGGCATTTTTATTATCAAATTTCCCAATTTGTTGTTCCGGCGTTGCATAATCTCCGGCAAAAATTTCACTTTTTGTTATGCCTCGCATACCTTCTCTCCCTTTATCTACTCTATTATTAATGAGCAGGTCATCTTTAAGTGTACGTAAATAAGCATACATGTCCATGCCCATTTCATGAGTCCACGCCCACTCCCATTCTCCATCAAACCAGATCATAGTTGGATCATAATTTTCAATCAATTCTTTCAATTGATTCTTCATATACTGAACATATCTATCCATTTTAGCCTTAAGAGCCGGGTCGGTTATTTGTTTCTCTATATGAAACTTGTAATCAGGGGAAGGGTATTCTACAGGATAGTCTTTATGCCACCAATCACAAATAGAGTAATATACACCAAAGTCAATATTTTGTTTTTTACACTCGTCGGCTAATTCTTTTACAATGCCTTTCCCATAAGGTGTAGCTGCCATATCATAATCAGAATAATTACTATCCCAAAGACTAAATCCGTCATGATGTCTTGTAGTTAATACGATATATTTCATTCCTGCATCTTTGGCGGTCTTCACCCACTCCCGGGCATTGAACAATACCGGGTTAAATTCTTTATAAAGATTATCATAGTCTTCTTTCTGAATTTGATTTCCTCTTGACCAGGATATTTCCTTACCACGAAGTGTCACAGGCCCCCAATGAATAAACATACCAAATCGATTATCCTGAAATTTTTTCAATGCCCCGGAGTGTGTTTTTAAATTAGGATTAGCTTCTCCTCCACCAAGGGATTGTGCATTGACATTAATGGTTATTAATAATATTAAACCAGTCATTTTTAATAGCTTCATAATTAATTATGTTTAATTTGTTATTGTATAATAATTCCTCCTTTTTCACTGGACTGATAGGCTGCTTCTACTAATTTCATTGTTTCATAGACGTCTGAAGTATGGTGAGGTAATGGCACACTTTTATCCAATGTGTGTCTTTGTAATCCAGCCATAGTACCAACAAAAGCTTCCGGAAACCAACCGCCTTTAATATCTATTTCTTTCCATGTTTCCGCCTTGTCTTCAAGTAGCTTATACTCAAACTTTGCAGGAAGTCCCCTGGGGTAATCCATAGACAATCCAATACGTATTTTTATAGCACCTTTTGTGCCTTCTATTTTAAAATATGAACGCTGATGTTGTAATCCGAAATCATGACCATGGTTAGTTATAACTCTGGCTTGAGTACATTCATCATAATCTAAAATCATAGTTGAACGGGTAGATGCCAATGTTTTCATTTTAGGGTGTTTTACAGTACTGGCGTAAATCTTTTTAGGGCTTCCCAGAAAGCTTCGTATTAAGTCTAAATAATGTATACTGTGATATAAAATCTCTACTCTAGGTAACTGAAATAAGAAATCCCATAAATGCCAAGGGGTATATACACATACCATAAGTTCCATATCGTAAATATCTCCCAGTAAACCTTTATTAATCATTTCTCTTGCTGTAATGATATAGGGAGCATACCTTAGCTGAAAATTCACTGCCGAAATCAACTTTTTCCTTTGACAGATTTCCAGAATTTGTTTAGCTTCTGCAAGAGTGTTCCCCATAGGTTTTTGAATGAGTACCGATGCACCGTCCGGAAGTTGTTCTAATATTTCTGCATGGAGACTTGCCGGAAGTGCCAAATCATATACCGCATTATATTGATGTCCCTCTGCAATTAATTCCTCCAGAGTATCATACACTCTATCTACAATATCAAATTCATTTTTTAAGGCTTCCGCCTTTGATCTTATTTTATCATAGACTCCCAAAACTCTAAACCTGGCCATAGTATATGCCGGCAAATGGGCATCTTTAACAATGCCTCCCGCTCCAATAATTACTATAGGAAATGGTTTTTGGGGTAACTTAGGTTGTTGATTTATATTCATAGTTATCCTATTTGTGTCATAATCTTCCATTTTTCAAGAGCTTTACTTTTTGGGGCTACCTTTTGAAATTTGGCCACATAGTTTTGCCATTCTTGTTCTTTGGGCAAGTTGCCCCATTTTTCCCCATCCCTTTTAGGGTTATAATAAGGCGGAGTATCCATCAACAAAAAAGCATGGTTCTTATAAAGATATAGTTCCATGTCTTTTACGCCCATTGTATTCATGTTTTCTATAATCTGTGGCCACATTTTATGTGGCTTGTGTATTTCTTTATAAGTGTTTAGAAGTTCTATATCATCTTCCAATTCCAAGGTCATCACAAGTCTTTTATAGAGATTATCCTTTATTGGTCCATAATTACTATAATCAAGGTCTTTTTTAAAAATTCGATCTATTACAATGATATTGGATAAGTCTAGCTCACCCAAATGGACAAACTTGTTAAGAATTTCATCAATCTTAATGATGTCCTTTGCCTTCATATCTATTAATCCAAAATAGATATTGTCAAGTTTATAATATTCAAAATTCAGAATATCAAAACATGATTCTGTATCCGTAGTCTTAAAATCTACTGAAAAGGAAAACAAAAATTGTTCTGCTATGTTGCTGTAAGGAAGCACAAAACAATATCGTTTAGTATGTTTTTCAGTTTTCATTCGCTTCGGTTAATAGAAATATAGGCTTTAAATATTCTCTCTCCATGGAGAATCAACCCATTTGGTGTTAAATGAGTCGTATCAGATTTTGGTAACCCGATCATTGAAGTAAAAACAACATTTTCAACATTTTTTGCAATTTTTTTATGGGCACTAACTACTTTAGGATGTTTAACAACCCACGGGTGTTGCTCATCTACTCCCAAGATCACAGGTATTGATTTATTTTTCAATACCCTATTTCGTAAGTGATTAACTATTTGCTTTAAGTTTTTATAATAGGCTTTAGCATTTTTAGGTTTATCCGCATCCGATTCTCCCTGTATCCATATAAAACCTCTTATTAATACTTTATACCCCTGGCTTTCTAATTGATGGATTGCTGCATGAAGATTAATAATCATATCGTCATAATACCCTCTTTTTCCCGGCTTTTTCCAATCGGCATAAATACTTGTTCCCCCCTTAGTATATTTGAAAATAGCAGGGTTGAACCCTGCCTTTATAAGTTTTCGCCCAAACATCACTTCAGGGCCAAAATGACCTTTTGGAAAGAGTCCTGTTTGTGGTTGCATAGTCTCCCAACCATTTGAACTTGAATTATCAATAAAAGTCCAATGCAATTTGACCTGATTGTCTAAATTATCTACATCGGCAGGATAAAAATTTGCATCCCCCGTCCAGCTCTGTGCATTTGACTGTCCTGCCCAAATAAATAAATCTATGGTTTCATTAGAAAAAACACTTGAAGATATTCCCAATGCAATGATTGTGACTATAATAGTATGATTGATCTTATTTTTCATTCTCAATAAAAAATTACATAAATAATTAGCATAGTACCAATCAGTAATAAACTTAAACGGTTTACAATTTTAGATGATTCCCGGGTTTTTAAATAAAAAGTATCAGGTATATGCTGTACAGATTTATCAAAGTAAGCGACTATACCATAAATTACAGATGATATAATGAAGTAAAGGTAGGTTTGCCTTAACCAGTTTATTCCAAGACCTTCCGGGTTTGAAATGTAATTCTTAATCCCATAAACTGTTCCATATTTTTCAATAAGAAATATAACCGCTGCAAATAAACTTCCACCTATCAATGTCCAAAATGAAGCATTGGCTGTTCCTTTTTTAGACAATATCCCCCATAAAAAAACAGTTACTATAGATGGTGCAAAAACACTAAACATTTGATTTATTAACTCAAAAATTGCTCCTAAATTTCCTAGAAAGGGTGACCAGGTTACTGCCAATATCAAAACAACAACACTGGTGATTTGGCCAATCTTTATTTTTTTAGAATCCGATAACCCAGGTTTTAACTTATCAAAAATATCATAAACTATAAGTGTAGAACAACTATTTAATGCTGCTGCAACACTACTCATAACTGCTGCTAATAACGCTGCCACCATAAGCCCTTTTAAGCCTATTGGCATGAGTTCCAATATCATGACAGGTAATACACTTTTGGTATCTTCTCCAATAGTTTCACTAAATAAAGCAAATGCTAAAATACCGGGCACTACCATAATAAATACCGGTAATATTTTAAGAAAACCGGCAAATAAGGCTCCTAATTTGGCTTGTCTTTCAGATTTTGCCCCAAGCACACGCTGCACAATGGTTTGATCTGTACACCAATACCATATACCCAGTACCAGATGCCCAAGAAAAATATCTAAAAAAGTAAACCCCTTTTTAGTTTCATCAAAACTTACTGCTTTTAACCGATCCGGGTCTACGACTTCTTTTAAATCTTCATAAGAGTGGATACCAACTTCCGGAAGTTGATAAATGGCTAAAACAGTAATGGTTAAGGCTCCTAAAATAAGTATAACGGTTTGCACTGTTTCTGTAATAACCACTGAAACCAGTCCTCCAATTATTGTATAAATACCTGTAGCTATTGCAATAATGATTATTGATGTTAATATGTTAAGGTCAAACATTCTTTCAAATACAACGGCGCCGGCATAAAAACTAACTCCTATATGCATAAACAGAGCAGCCAGAATACTAAATACTGCTAATATAACCCTTGAACGGCTATCATATCTTTTTTCAAGGAATTCAGGGAGGGTTGTAATTTTGGTCCGTAAATAAAACGGAACAAAAATGAAAGCCAGAATTATAAGTTCAAAAGCAGAAAACCATTCAAAATTCCCCCAGACTATACCATCTTTGAAACCCGATTCCGCCAACCCAACCAGATGTACGGTTGATATATTTGATGCAAAAAGGGAAGCTCCTATAACTGTCCAGGTTAATGACTTTCCTGCTAAAAAATAACCTTCGCTGGTATTCTTTCTTTTGCGACTATACCACAGGCCTATAAAAACAATGGCCAGTAAATATATTACAATAATTGCTAAATCTATACCTGATATTGAATTCATGATTTTGTTGCTGTCTGTTTAAGTTTATAATAAGCTTCAACTCCTTTTTCCGTCATATGAGGTAGTAGCAGGTCCCATACATAGACTGACATGGAATGCTTTTTAGTGGATTCAAAACACGGAAGGATTTCCTTTTGTGAACTCCAGAATGTAATAAGTATTCTAATTGTATGCTGTAACCGTTTATGCATTCCAGGTTTAAACTCATCTTTAAGATAGCCCTGCTTTACAAGTCTTGTATAAAAATGGCTCATTTGCGATTTACGTATCTGAAATGTTTTATTTAGCAGCGTACTTACTTTATCATATTTTCTTGAAATTTCGAGGACATCCAGATTAAAGAATGAATATTTTTCATGAAAGGTTTCCAGTTTAATTAGTAATTTGTTAAAATGCATAATGGGATCATGTAATAAATTGACTTCTTCATACATTTCTGATGCTTCATCCTTCATTTGAATATAGATAGCCAGCAATAAAGATTCTTTAGTGGGAAAGTGATAATCTAAATTACCGTGACTTATACTTAAAGTTTTTGCAATATCCCTGCTCGAAACATTCATAACCCCTAAAGTATTGTACGATTCTATTGCCTGGTTTATTATGCGTTGTTTGGTTTTCATATTGTAAGTGTTGAGCAAATATAAACAAAATTAGGTCTCAAGCCCTAATTTGTAAATAAAAAAACTGATATACAGTCATTTAATTTAACAAAAGTTAAAATTATTATTAAACAAAATAGTATTAATGAAGTAAAAAGATATAGAAATCGGTATGTAGTTGTTTATAAAAACGCTTTAACTTCTATAACAAAAAAAGCCTTTCAATTTCTTGAAAGGCTTGGTCTTTTTGGGTGGAAGATCGGTCTCGAACCGACGACCTCCTGAACCACAATCAGGCGCTCTAACCAACTGAGCTACAACCACCATTTTGGCATTTTTATAATGCGTGTGCAAATGTAATTGATTTCAACCTTATCTACAAAGACTTTTTTTAATAATTTCTATTTGAAATAAAAAAATTTCATCCCGCTACACACTACTTTAAGTCAAATAAACTATTTACAGCCACATAGCGTTCAACCGTAAAACCTTCGGCATATTCTACTCCAGTCAATCGCCCCAGATCTCTTGCTCTATAAATAATACTATCTGTAAAGTTTTTACTTGATATGGGCGTTTCCGGTTCCTTACTGTTAGCATCATAAAACTGTGTTTTATAAGCCAATACAGATTGCATTTTAACATCAATAAAATCAGATATATCTACCACAAAATCCGGTTCAATATTTTTCCATTGCATATAATGGTACACTTGCTTTGGCCGCCATGGTTTCTGCAATTCACCATTTTCATTACGTGTTTCAATTTTAACAAGTCCGCTTAAAAAACAGGCATCACTGGCTAGCTTACTGCCTTTACCATGATCTATATGCCTATCGTCTACAGCATTACAAAGCACTATTTCTGGTTGATATTTTCTTATGATCTTAATAATTTCTATCTGATGTACTTTATCATTACTAAAAAAACCATCGGCAAACCCAAGATTTTCCCTTACTGCTACACCTAATATTTCAGCAGCTGTTTTGGCTTCTGTATCTCTGGTTTGAGCTGTTCCCCTGGTCCCTAATTCTCCTTTGGTCAGGTCTAAAATCCCTATGCTTTTACCTTTAGCTACTTCTTTTGCTATGGTTGCTCCACAGCCTAATTCCACATCATCAGGATGAGCGCCTATGGCAAGAATATCTAGTTTCATTTAATCTATCTATTTTTTAATCTCGTAGTATTTCTTTTTGGCAATTTAACCTAAATCAATCACATTTCTGTTAAATTTATTAAGAATACCTGAAAACCCGGTATTACTATTACGTTTTAGTCTTCAAAGTTTCTACTTAAACCTCATAAAAAATCATAATAATTGAAAAATAACAGCACCTTTGAAAGCATGACATTCGTCATAATAAATAGTGGTGGTCGAATGTAATTTTACCTAATAAAAACATGGTACTCTATAAGGGTACCTAACACGAAAAATTTACAACATATGATCTATTTAATGCTTCTCATTTTAGTTATTACCATTGGTCTTTTTGTTTGGGGAAAGTTTACACCGGATATTGTAGCATTAATCTCTATGCTTAGTTTATACCTAACCGGAATTCTAACGCCTACTGAAACATTAAGTGGTTTCAGTAACCCTACTGTAATTATGATAGCTGCACTTTTTATAATTGGTGAAGGGATTGCTCAGACCGGTTGGACAGCCATGGCCGGTAAAAAGTTTGTTGAATGGGCCGGGAAAAGTGTTCCTAAATTATTGGTTATCGTTTCTCTTGGTGCCGGTGTGCTATCCGGGTTTGTTAGTAATACAGGAACTGTGGCCACATTGATGCCACTTACTATATCGTCTGCCTGGAGTATAGGCACCCTACCCTCTAAAATGCTTATGCCTGTTGCTTTTGGCTCTAATACTGGGGGCTTGCTGACTTTAACAGGTACCCCCCCTAATATTATTGCCAGTAATGCTTTAATTGAAGCCGGGTTTGAGGGGTTTTCATTTTTTGAATTTGCTCTAATTGGAATCCCTTTATTGATAATAGCATTAGTCTATTTCAGATATATTGGATATAAACTTTTGCCTAAAAATAAAACAAACAATAAGCCTGTTAACATAGAATCTACGCTACACAACTGGATAGGTGCTTACCAAATTGATAACGGATATTATCGCTTACGTATAAGAAGTCTATCCCCTCTTATTAATACGAAGTTAGAGGAGTGGCATTTTGAAAAGGATTATGATGTAACCATTATCAGGCTAAAACGAAGGCATCCAAATTTATTAAAAGGCATACATCAATTTGAAGAATTCCCAGATCCCAGTACTGAATTGCGTTATCATGACATTATAACCGTTAAAGGAGATACCGAAGCCATCAACAAAATGATGATCACTTTTAGATTAGGTCTTTTACCCCTAGAACCTATTACCGATGAACTTAAAAACAACCTGATCAATCAGGAAGTTGGTATGACTGAAGTGATTGTAAATCCAAATTCTTTATTGGTGGGTAGGAAATATAAATTAGGTGAGTATTTCAAACGATTTGGTATTCAGCTACTTGCTGCTTCCAGAAACAACAACCCGTTACGCGATAAAGAAATCACTGTTAAAGCTGGTGATGCCTTTTTACTAAGAGGCACATGGGAACATATTGATGATTTGAAAAAACAGCACGAAAACCTGGTAATTATTGGTAGCCCTGAAGGTATGGCTAAAAATGTTGATAGTTTAAACTCCAAATCGTTTATAGCCTTAGGGGCTTTGGTTCTTATGATTGCTTTAATGGTTTTCAAAATTGTTCCGGGGTCTATTGCGGCTTTAATTTCTGCCGGTGTAGTACTTCTTACCGGGTGCGTACCAATTGCTAAAGCTTATAAAGGCATTAGCTGGACCAGTGTTGTTATGATTGCAGCAATGATACCCATGGGTGTTGCGCTTCAAAAAACAGGAACCGCTCAATTAATAGCCAATGGGCTTGTTGATTATTTGGGTGCTATTCACCCCATATTTTTACTGGGTGGTGTCTTTTTACTTACTACAACATTCAGTCAGGTAATCAACAACTCTGCAACCGCCGTACTTATGGCTCCAATTGCTATACTGGCCGCAAACTCATTAAACATATCACCTGCTCCGTTTATGATAGTAGTGGCTATTAGTGCTTCAACGGCATTTTTAACACCTATAGGAACCACAACAAATGCTATGGTAATGACTGCCGGAGGTTATAAATTTATGAATTACTTAAAAGTAGGAGCTCCGTTATTATTTCTGTTCTTTATTATAACCCTAATATTAGTTCCCATAATATGGCCTTTTTAAAATTAAATGGTTAAACGTAAAAAAGCGAGATTCAAAAATGGGTCTCGCTTTTTACTTATTAAGCAAATATTTTTTATTCAAATCTCCAGACTACAATTCTGGACACCTTATTACCTTGCCCCATATTAATAGTTTTAACCTCTGTGGCTCCAAGTTTTTTCAATGATGCATAAATTCCGGGAATCAGATCTTTTTTAGACACCAAAGAGGTGAATATTTTGCATTGCTTTTTGAATATTGAACTTTCATAGAGGTAGTTATGTATAAAAGCTTTTTCACCACCTTTATACCATAGCTCATTACCTGTTCCTGAAAAATTTCTAATGATTTTGTCCTGTTTCTTATTTAATCCTCTTAGCTTTTTGGTAGTCGCTTCAAAGGCCTCTTTTTCGGATTTATAAAATGGTGGGTTACACATCACTATTGAAAACCTGTCACCTTCTGTCAAAATATCTTTTAAGATTTGCATTTTGTTAGTCTGATATCTCAATGAAATGACATTATCCAGTTGATTTTTATTGATAATCTTCTGTGCATGGTCCAAAGAAGTCTTATCAATATCTGTTCCTACAAATTTCCACTCATATTCTGCATGTCCTAAAATGGGATAAATACAACTTGCCCCGGTTCCTATATCTAAAACACTAATGTTTGATTTTATATTATTCTGTTTTAATACATCTGCCAGACCATGGATATAATCAACACGTCCTGGAATTGGCGGACATAAATTAGTTTCAGGAAAATCCCAATATGTAATTTTATAATGCCTAAATAAAAGTGCTGTATTTAATGCTTTAACAGCTTTTGGGTTAGCAAAATCAATGGTTTTAATTTGATAATTATTTTCAAAAACATAAGGTTGTAAATCCGGATAGGCTTTACATAATGCTTCTAAATCATATCCTGATTTGTGTTTATTGTTCGGATGAAAATTTGTATTTGTCTTGATGATTTTATTCTTAGTTATTATACTTCCACTTGTTTCCAATTTCCTTTTTTAAACCAAACAATAGCTACAAGTGCTATTATGATTTCTGCTAAAGTAATAGCCCAAAATACTCCTAAAGGTCCAAAATCTAATGTAATAGCCATTACATATGCAAAAGGTAATTGTAACAGCCAAAAACAGACAAAATTTATATAAGTTGGTGTTTTAGTATCTCCTGCTCCGTTAAATGCATTAATTACTACCATGCCATAGCCATAAAAGATATACCCCGCAGCAATAACCCTTAAACACAAACTTCCATATTTAACAACATCTGGAGTAGCATTGAACAATACAATGATTTGAGGTGCAAATAATAAATAAACAATAGAAACCAGCCCCATAAAAACGGAACTGTATTTCCCTGTTTTCCAAACAGATTCTTCTGCTCGTTCTGGCTTTTGAGCTCCCAAATTTTGACCTACCAAAGTTGCAGCGGCATTACTCATTCCCCATGCCGGCATTAAGGTAAACATCATAACTCTTATAGCAATAGTATAACCGGCAAGCACTTCACTACCAAACTCACTCATTATTCGCATTAAAAATACCCATGACGAGGTTCCTATTAAAAACTGTCCTATACCTCCCAAAGATACTTTGATTAAATTAAGCATAACACCAGCCTGAAAAACTAAATCTTTGACCGCTATTTTTATCTTGCTATATCCCCAAAATAATATTCCCAGTTGAAATAAAACGGCTGTCCCTCTACCTATAGTAGTAGCTATAGCCGCTCCCTGTACACCAAAGGCCGGAATAGGTCCAAAACCAAAAATAAACATGGGGTCTAAAATAATATTAAGCCCATTGGACAAGACTAACGTCCACATAGCTACCGATGCATCACCTGCTCCCCTAAAAATAGCATTTATAAGAAACAATAGCATAATGGTTAAATTCCCACCCAGTAGCACCTGTGTATAACCATAGCCTTCTTCAATCAGATCCGGTTCACCTCCCATAAGCCCTAATATTTCTTTAGGGTAAATAATACCTATAACGCTTATAACAGCCGCCACAAAAATCCCAAGAAAAATAACCTGAACTGCAGCATTTGAAGCTCCCTTTAGGTCCTGTTCACCTACACGCCTTGCCACTACTGCCGTTGCTGCCATACTTAAACCTATAGCTACCGCATATACCAATGTTACTACAGACTCTGTCAATCCTATTGTTGCCACGGCATTTACACTAACTTTAGAGACGTATAAAATGTCTACCAAGGCAAAAATAGATTCCATGAGCATTTCCAGAATCATGGGTATAGCGAGCATAAAAACAGCTTTCCGAATGCTACCTGAGGTAAAGTCTTGCTCTTTGCCTGTTACAGCCGTTTTAAAATATTGAATAAATTGTTTTAAAGAAATTTTATTTGATTGCATTTTGATTTATTTAAATATGAGGTATTGCCAAATGCACTAGACATTTAGCTTTTGTTAGCCCGGGAGAAACCCGGTACGGTACGGAAGTCAAATTAAACAATCATAAGTCGCAAATATTGGAAAAATAATTTAAAACTACAAAATAGATTTCTAGGGTGTTACCATCAATTCTTCTATATTCGCAAAAAAAAATCGACAATGTTAAAAGCTGTTATTTTTGATATGGACGGGGTTATTATTGATAGTGAACCTATGCACAATAAAGCCTATCATGATATGTTTGATGAAGTTGGCATTAAAGTATCAACTGAACTCTATGAGTCTTTTACAGGCCAATCAACTATTAACATCTGTAAACGTTTATGTGACCATTTTAATCTTAGTGAATCTCCGGAAACCCTGGTGGCCATAAAACGCAAACATTACAAACAGTTTTTTGATAGTAATTCTGATCTTGGACTTATTGACGGAGTTTTAGATTTAATAAAAGACTATCACCATAACGGATTAACGTTGGTTCTAGCTTCCTCTGCTGCTATGACCAGTATCAATCAAATTTTTGACCGATTTGATTTGAACCCCTATTTTATTGCCAGATTAAGTGGCGGTGATTTAAAAGCTTCAAAACCCCATCCTGAAATTTTTATTAAAGCTGCTGAAGCTTCAGGTTTTTCTAAAAATGAGTGTATGGTTATTGAAGACTCTACTAATGGTATTGAAGCTGCAAAGGGTGCCGGTATTTTTTGTGTAGGTTATGATAGTTTTCATTCCAAAAACCAGGATTACAGCAAAGCGGATTTGGTCATTAAGGATTTTAAGGAGATCGCATTCAATAAAATTTCTTTTTTTAAGACTACTACTGTTTAGATAAAGCTCTGACAGCCTGATCATATACCTCACATTCCTTTTCTAACTTTGTTGGGTTATTTTTAATCCTATTGACTATTGTACTCATATTAGCAGACATTGGCCTATCGGAATAAATGCAAAAAACTTCGATACACCAATATTTCCAAATGTCATCCTCTCCATTAAGAATATCCATAATTTCAGGTTCAATTTTATCAGAGATACTGATTAAATAATCAGCTACAACTTTAGCAACCGGCCAATTCATATCTTGGATCCATTCTAATAAATCCGGAACAATTGGTTTTATTTTCTCGAATGAAAATTCTTTTAACTTTTCTGCACGTTCAATATCAAATTTATCGCTTGGAATTAAACTATAAATATCCATTTTCTGTGACATCCTAAACGTCCTCTTTACCTCCAAACAACTTCTTTCGGAACGCACTAAACAATGCTACAGCTCCAATCGCAATAAATTTCCAAAACTTAAGAAGAATAGCAAAAAATCCTGCCTTTGCTAATATTTTACCGGCTATTAAACCACCAATACCATAAGCAGCAACTTTATCTATATCCGGATTAAAGTCTGAATACCTATTCCCCGGAGAAAACTCAACACTATGCAAAATATTATCTCTATCTGTATTAAAAGTATTTAACATATTAATATCTCCAATAGCATTTAAATTTAAATAGCCTTTACGCCCCAGTACACGTATATTATAGTTAAGTGTATTCATGTCTGTATCTTCAAACTTTAATTCTTTAGCCCAATGAAGTTTTTTGTTTTCCTGATCATAATAAGGAGGAGACGCCCAACCTACCAACTCCATAGTTGGATAACCTTGAGCGGTACGCTGTGGATTTGCAGTTTTTATATCTTCCTGCATCTCTTCAAGTAAATCGTCATAATCTAAATCTTCAGCATCTTCATCTTCAATATATCCGTCTTCAGAATATTCTATTTCAACGGCATAGGTAAAGGCATCATGCATGGGTGTCATGTCTTCAGGAAATAGCAATCCTAATGTTTCACCCGGTGGATTCCCCCATAAATCTGTTAATACGCGTTTACTTTGCTCACTATCTAAAAATTTAAACCCTTCAGGAACATTCAATATTGCAAGGCCATCATTAAGAGGTACTTCTCCATATTGATATGTAAATGATTTGTTTATACTGTCTAAAGCCTTTTGGTATAGTTCTAAATTAAGAGTTAAGGAGTCTACCTCTTCCTGTGCATTAATTTGAAAAGACAATAAAAGCGTTAAAACTATAACAATTTTTCTCATGATAATTAGGGTTAATAGGTTTTGGTTTTAAGTCCTAAATTTAATCCTTATTTTTAATTGCCCCGTCTTTTCTTGCAATTTTTTGATGATATTTCTTAAAGGTTTTGCCTATGAGGCTTTCTGTTTTCTTTTAAAAATCAGCATTATGAAGTATCTGCACACTTAATTATTAGCTTAAAAACTAATATTTTTAATTATTAGTCAAAAAACTAATATTACATATTATTAGCCAAAAAGCTAATAATTTTGTTATTTTAGATGAAAATCAATACTTTTGGGTGTATATTCAACCACATATGACCAGTATAATAACAGGAGACATCATTAATTCTAAAGAAAGTTCCCCAAAACAATGGCTGGAAGCACTAAAATATGTTCTAAACAGCTATGGTAGTTCTCCCCTGACATGGGAAATCTATAGAGGTGATAGCTTTCAACTGGAAGTCAATCCAACAGAGGCCTTAAAGGCCTGCCTTCTTATAAAAGCAAGTATAAAGCAATTTGATCATCTGGATGCTAGATTGGCCATTGGTATTGGAGAAAAAACATATGCTTCTGAAAAGATAACAGAATCCAATGGCAGCGCCTTTATCAACTCAGGAGAATGTTTTGAAAACCTAAAGAAAACAACTCTTGCTATAAAATCTCCTTTTGGTGATTTTGACAGATCCATGAACATCATGTTGGAATTAGCTCTTTTAACATTGAATAACTGGACCAACATATCATCCGCATTTGTAAAAACAGCTTTACAACATCCGGATTTAAATCAAAAACAATTGGCCGGTCTTTTAAAAAAAACCCAAGGCAATATAAGTCAGGGGCTAAAACGTGCCGGTTTTGATGAACTATCAAAATTATTAGATTTTTATAAAACCCAAATACAAACCTTATGATTTCCTTAATCATTAAATTAACTCTTGCTCATGTTATTGGTGATTTTTTGTTTCAGCCTCAAAAATGGGTAAGCCACAAAGAAACCTATAAGCATAAATCTAGGTTTTTATACTGGCATATTTTAGTGCATTTATGCGCCTTAATTATAATATTGCAATTTAATTTCACCTATTGGTTGGGAATCCTTATAATCAGTGTTTCTCATTTTATTATTGATAGTATTAAACTACACCTTAAACCCCTTCTTAACCGCAGACTTTTGTTTGGCTTAGATCAACTGGCACATCTGATTGTCATACTGTTTGTTGTAAAAATATATGAGCCTTTTACTTTTAGTTTCAGTATGCTGTTTGAGCCTAAACTTTTACTATTTATAACTTGTATACTTTGCATCACAAAAGTATCCTCTATCATAATGAAGACCCTGATTTCAAAATGGGATTTAAAAGAATATATGGAAGAAGCTTCACTTAAAAACGCTGGTGCTTACATAGGTATGCTGGAACGCTTATTTGTTTTTGCTTTCATCATTACCAATCATTGGGAAGGTGTTGGTTTTTTAATTGCCGCAAAATCAGTTTTTAGATTTGGAGATTTATCAAAGGCCAAAGATCGAAAGCTAACCGAATATATTTTAATCGGGACCTTACTTAGCTTTGGTTTAGCTATTGTATTTGGGTTGGGTTATCAATATATTTTTGATCTTATTGAATAATGCATATCCGACAGACCTTATATTTGAAACCATTTACACAGATCCGGTTAGACCTTTCGACTGTGCTCAAGGTGACCTACTAAAAACAATATGCTTTACCTAATTAATTATTTTTTATAAAACCTGGCATATCCGCGGTAAGCAAAACTTCCTAAAACAATTACAATGACACAAGCTATCGCAATAAATTTAAGGCTTACAATTTGATCGCCACTAGCATAACTATGAAGCCCTGCTAAATAGAAATTCACACCAAAATACGTCATTAAAATACTTGAAAATGCCACGATTGACATTAGGTTAAAAAACCAGCGACTTCGCAATCCGGGCACCAAACGCATGTGAATTACAAAGGCATACACCATAATGCTAATTAATGCCCAGGTTTCTTTAGGATCCCATCCCCAATAGCGTCCCCAGCTTTCATTGGCCCACATACCTCCTAAAAAGTTACCAATAGCTAACATCACTAATCCCACTGTCAATGCCATTTCATTAATAATAGTAAGTTCCTTAATATTTAAATCCATTTTAGTTTTATTGGATTTAGTAGTAAAAGCCATTAAAAATAAGGAGACAACCCCTAATATCATTCCTAAGGTAAAAGGGCCGTAACTGGCTACAATAACAGCTACATGAATCATTAACCAATAACTATTTAAAACAGGTTGCAGGTTTGCAATTGCCGGGTCCATCCAATTCCAGTGTGCAATCATTAAAATCATTGATGTTACAAAAGCACCAGCTGCTGTTGTTAAATAAGACGTATTTTTTCCTCCAAAAAGATTATATAAAACTGACAGTATGTTCCCATTTGAAGTATTAGACAGTAATAATCCAAAGAGCATGGTTGCCCAGGCCACATAAATCATAGATTCATAAGCATCACTCCATGGCGCATGCCCTGAAATGTACCAGCGAGTTATTAAACCTGCCGTATGCAAAAGAAACAACCCTACAATAATCCATTTAAAAACTTTTACAGCAATATTAAGCGTTTTGTTTTTATCATTAAATATTTGAACAATAAGTAAGATAAACATCAAAGCCCCCGTATACATATACCAGCTGAACAGCTTTTTAAAAATATCGTATTTATTATACAGCACTTCGGTTTTTACTTTATCGTCACTAAGCATAACATCTCCACCATACTTATGCTGCGTTTTCTTAAAAGCGGCTAAAAGTTTTTCTGTTTCAGAAAAATCTCCGGTTTGTTTTGCTTTATTTAAGGTAAATAAATACGCACTGAATCCATTTTTCACAAAATTGCCATAAAGTGAATCCTTTATAACCGAAATATCCTGGCGGTAATCATATGTTGAAATCCATTTATTATTGAGGTTTTCAGGAATAGGGAATATTTTTAAAGACATGCCTTCTATAGCATTGTACAATAAACTCACCCGCTGATCTGTTTCTTTAAACTCTTTTTGAAATCCATTGGGTACCTGAGCTTTATATGCTTCATCTAAAAAAGGCGCTAACTTATACTGCCCCCTATCTGTAAAGAAGTCGGCTAAGGCTGCATATTTTTCTTCCTTTGATATACCAATAAGGTTTCTAATTGAATCTCCTTTTTTGGGTTTTAAATAAATAACAGGAACATTATACCACAACATTGGGCTTTCCTGTATAGATAAAAACACCTGATTGGCATCAAATGATCCATAAGTGTTATGCTTGCTCAATTTTCGTAACATTTCAGAAGCATAAGTATTTACCGGCATCATACGTCCGCTTAAATCCTGAATCACTAAATGCCCAAATTTATCGGCATGCGCCTTAGGCGTAATGTTGGCTGCTAAAACAGAATCTATTTGCGTTTTTGTTGGTTTGGAATGGTTATGTCCATCACCTTCTGAATGTTCTTGAGCAAAAATATTTATTCCTAAAAACAGTAAAAATATGGTTAACAACTTTGCTTTTTTTGCTTTTACACTTTCCAGATGTCTTTTTAAATCCCCAAAACGCGAACCTTTAACAAATAAAATCGCCATCAATCCAAAATAGAGCATAAAATAACCGATGTATGTAAGCAGAGTTCCCCAGTAATCATGATTTACAGAAAGAATGGTTCCCTTTTCATCAGGGTCAAAACCAGATTGAAAAAACCTGTAACCATCATGGTCCAAGATATTATTCATATAAATCTTATAATCAAAATCATCTGTTCTTTCATCAATAACAGTAACTTCACTTGAATAAGCGGAAAACCCACGTTCTGTTCCCGGATAGCGTTCCGCCTCAAAATCATTAAGCTTTATAGAAAATGGTAATTCCAAAACTTTCGAGCCATATTTAAAAGCAAAATCTAACCCTCCAACTTGTACCTGTTTAAATCTGCCATTAGAACCTTTTCCCCCTAATAAACCAACACTCTTAGTCTCACCATTGGTAGTTACTTTTAATTTGACTCCATCCTGGTCATTTTTTAATAGTTGTGATTTTTCAACCACATCAAAAACACCTTTAACAACCGGCTTGGGAAACACCATTTGCATATTTCCTATCACATATCTTGAACGCAAATGTAAAGGCTGTAAACTATCTCTATACAACTTACCTTGAGCACTTGTTGCCATGGTCATATATTCTCCTTTAAACGGTGAATTAATTGTTAGTTTATTATTCTTATAGGTAATATTTATGGCGCCTTCTGTAGGCTTATTCATTGCAAACAAAATATTATGAATGCTCTGTATTTGCCCGACCTTCAAAAAATGGTTATGAGGCCCGTTACTGCCCGCCTCAACAATCTTCAAATATTCTTCACCATTTTCATCCGGAACAATATCTTCTTCAGCTCCAACTATAAACTTTTCCAATTCAATGGTGACCGGTTGTGTATTATACTTTGAACTTATTTTAAACTTATTTTTCAGGCGGCCTGAAAAATCAACTTCTCTTTCTATAGGTAGCCTTTGAGGTACGCCGTCAATTTCATAGTCGCCGTCAATATAAGTGGTGAGATATGTTTTTTGTGAAAGAAACGTGTTTTCAGTAGCGCCTTCCCTAATAGCCATCATACCTTCAAAACTGGCATAACGTGTAATAAAAGCCCCTAACAATATAAAAATAAAGGCTAAATGCAGTAAAAATGTTGCCCATTTTTCTTTCTTGTAGAGTCGATATCTAAAAATATTACCTGTAAAATTAATGACAAAAAACACCATAATCGCCTCAAACCACCAGGCATTATAAATAAGAGTTCTGGTATAAGCTGTAGGTGATGTTTCCTGACCTACATCAAGAAAAGTTCCTGTGGCCATAGCGGCAGCAAATAGTATAAATAAAACAGCAGTAAGTCTGGTAGAAAAGAAAATGTTAGCGAGTTTTTTTTGCATAATAACAACCCTTTTTTAGGTCGTGCAAATTTAAGGATTTAAGTTTATTACTTCATGTTAAAGTATTTAAAAAAGAAACGGTTTTTACAGAAACATGAACAACTTATCAGTTCTAATTAAAAGCTAGTTTAAAAAACTAGGGATTATTATTAAACCCTATAAATTACTGTTGCCTGGCTTCAAAAATTTTCAGGTATAAAAATGTCCCCATTTTTCTTGCACGATGTTTTGCATTTTCAGCATAATCACCTTCAAAAAGTTCATTAACAGTTTCAAACCAAAGATTTAACCAAAGCCCAAAATGCTGCTCTGTAATACTATGATTGTTTTCTTTATCTACTTTAACATGTACATCTAAAGGATTCCCCAAATACCTGGTCTTTAAAAACAAGCTGGACTCCCAAAAATCGGTTAAATTATCAATATGTGCATCCCAATCCTTAATAAGCTCATTAAAAAAAGGCCCCAAAACTGTATCTTTCCTTATTTTTGTATAAAATGATGACACCAATAAAAATACATCTTCCCTGGTTTTAATATCTTTTTTATCCATAATTCAAAGTTATACTTTTAATTTCAATCTATATCTGCCAAAAAATTGTGAATCGTAAATCATAAATCGTATTTCTTGCTTATTTTAGCGCTTATGATTTCAGTAGTAATTCTGGGTGCCGGTAATGTTGCCACCCATTTATTTAAAGGACTTAACAAAGCTAAAGATGTTTCAGTAATTCAATGGTACAACCGTAACCTTGAAGCTATCAATCCTTACAAAAATTTGGTAGATATCACCAGTGACTTAAACACTTTAAAAAAAGCCGATGTTTATATTTTAGCAGTTAGTGATGACGTTATTGCTACGCTGTCCTCAAAATTGCCATTTGATAACCGATTAGTTGTACATACTTCAGGTAGTGTTAATATTCATGATTTAGATAAAAAACACAAACGCGGTGTCCTTTATCCATTACAAACATTTAGCAAACATGCCGAAATAGACTTTAAGAATGTGCCTATTTGTATTGAAACCATTGATAAAAAAAGCTACCCGTTATTAAAAGAATTAGCTCTTAGTTTAGGTAGTCCAACTAAACGGGTAAACAGTAATCAACGTCGTGTTTTACATTTAGCAGCTGTTTTTGTAAACAATTTCACCAATCAATTATACCGCATTGGCCATGAAATTACTGAAAGTGAAAGTACCGAGTTTGATTTATTAAAACCGCTTATTTTGGAAACCGCAAAAAAAGTTCAGGAGATGTCGCCTTACATGGCACAAACCGGTCCGGCAAAACGAAATGACAAAAAAACCATAAAAGCACATTTAGGCCTTTTGCAAAACCAGGAACATAACGAGATATATAAATTACTAACCGATTCAATACAGCATACCCATGGGAGAAAAAAGTTATAAAGAATATTTAGAACATATTACTACATTTATTTTTGATGTTGACGGTGTATTAACTGATGGCTCTGTGTTGGTGACCTCATCTGGTGAAATGCTGAGAACCATGAATATTAAAGATGGATATGCATTGAAAACCGCAGTTGATAAAGGGTTTAATGTTTGTATTATTTCCGGAGGTTCAAATGAAGGTGTCAGGGCTCGTTTAGAAGGGCTGGGAATAACAGATATATATCTTGGAGCACATAACAAAATTGAGCAGCTTGATGACTACTTTAATAAAAAAGGGGTTACCTCTGAGAATGTACTGTACATGGGGGATGATATTCCTGATTATCCAATTATGAAAACTATTGGTTTACCATGTTGCCCCCAAGATGCGGTGCCGGAAATAAAGAACATTTCAAAATATATTTCCCATAAAAATGGTGGTAAAGGGGCAGTACGTGATATTATTGAGCAAGTCATGAAAGTTCAAGAAAAATGGAGTGGTAATTTTGGAGCTAAGTATGATTGATAGTTTTTGATTGTTAAAATAGCATTTTCATCTGCTCTTAAACTCTAAATTTTTGAAATTTTTAATCTTAATCCGTTACAAAAACCTCTTAATGATTGCCCTAGTGCAGTTATTGATAAAATATGCATTTTTAGAACCTTTTGGAGCCGTAACAAGTTTAGACGGTTTTGGTATTTCTCTTTTAATTATGGCTACTGTTTGCATTGCAGCTGCCGGAAATATTATCAATGATATTAATGATATTGAGACAGATCTGGTCAATAAGCCGGAACGCATCATTATTGGAAAAGCAATTTCTGAAAAATTGGCTTACAACCTATTTATCGGTCTAAACTTGACAGGAGTTGCCCTTGGGTTTTATTTATCACATAGAGTTGGGAGTCCTTCCTTTTTTACCATATTTATCCTGGTTTCTGCATTACTGTACATCTACGCCACTTATTTAAAACAAACATTTTTAATTGGTAACCTTATTGTTTCCTTACTTGTTGCCATAAGTATACTTATTGCTGGGTTTTTTGAATTATTACCGGTTATGACAATATCAAATAGGCCAACCCAAATAGTATTCTTTAAGAGCATCCTTGACTACGCTATATTTGCCTTCACTTTAAATCTATTGCGTGAAATAGCAAAAGACATTGAAGATATTGATGGTGATTATAAGGCCGGCATGAACACCTTACCAATTGCATTAGGTAGAGATCGTGCTAAAAATATCCTATCGGTTTTAAATTTCATCCCTTTGGCAGGAATCATTTATTACATGATTTCTAATCTCTATAAACAGCAAATAGCAGTAATCTATTTCTTGTTATTGATCATAGCTCCCCTAATTTATATATGCATTAAAACCTTTAATGCTCAATCAAAAAAAGAGTTTCATCATATTAGTAGTATGTACAAATTAGTTATGCTTTTTGGCATGCTTTCATTACTTTTATACAAGTATGTAATCCTTAACTAATGCTAAACGAAAAACTTAAGAACCATCATATTATACTGGCATCCGGATCGCCCAGGAGACAAGAGTTTTTCAAAAACCTGGGATTGGATTTTGAAATTCGTCTAAAACCTGTGATAGAAGAATATCCACCCCGATTAACACATTTTGAAATCAGCAATTACCTCGCTCAACTAAAGGCCTTACCTTTTAAAGACGAATTAAAACCAAATGATATCTTAATAACCAGTGACACTATTGTTTGGCATAACAATAAAGCATTGGGAAAACCCATTGATGAGCAAGATGCGTTTAATATCTTAAAAACATTAAGTTTGGCCACACATGAAGTTATTTCTTCTGTATGTTTTACCACTTCTAATTATGAAAAAACACTTCATAACACCACTAAAGTTACTTTTAAAGAACTTACAGATGAAGAAATTCTGTATTATTTAAAAACCTGTAAGCCATTTGATAAAGCTGGAGCTTATGGTATTCAAGATTGGATAGGCCAAATAGGCGTTACAAAAATTGAAGGTTCTTATTTTAACGTCATGGGTTTACCTACTCATCTTGTTTACAAAACGTTAAATGCTATTGCCAAAACGGTATAACATTGTAAATTTATAGTATGGATATACTTAAAACATTAAAGAAAATCATAAAGGCCGAAATTCTGTTTTGGCTAATTGTTGGCTTAGTTTTACTGATTAGCTCCTGTAAAGAGCAGTCAGCATCCAAAGATTTGGCAGTACATTCAAAAGACATGTCAACAGCACCTATAACTTCTGAAGCTTCTCAAACTTCCCCGGAATTCAATGCCTACTGGTACAGTGGAGAGGCCGAAATTTCGTCTTATAAACTCGAACAAGCTAGATATGGTGAACTAAGAGAAGGGCAGGCCGTTTTAATTTATGTTACTGAAGACTTTCTGCCAAACGCCCAGGTAAAAGCAGATCAACAGAACTCTAAAAACATATCGGTATTAAAACTAAACGCTACTAAAAATTTTAATACAGGTATTTATCCATATTCTATAATGCAAAGCGTTTTTTACCCGGTTTCAAATAACAGACATGCCATTAAAGTGTCAAGTTCAATACAGGAATGGTGTGGCCATGCCTATACACAGCTTAATAACAGGGCTGAGTTTGAAGTTATGCTACATTCCTATTTTGAAGGAGAAGCCGATAAAACCTTTAAATTAAAAAAGGCTGTTTTAGAAAATGAGTTGTGGACTCAATTACGTATCGCTCCTAAGTCTTTACCAACTGGCAGTTTAAAAGTTATTCCTTCTTTTGAATTTAGCAGATTAAAACATATCCCTATAAAAGCTTATAAAGCTGAAGCTACATTAAATGCCGGAACGTATACTATAAACTATCCTGACTTAAACAGAAGGTTATCAATAACATTCAATCCAGATTTTCCCTTTGATATCTTGAGTTGGGAAGAAACTTTTAAAAGTGGTTTTGGTTCACAAGCTAAAGAATTAACAACTAAAGCCACCAGGTTAAAAACAATAAAGTCTTCATATTGGCAAAAGAATAGTAATAAAGATGAGGTTTTAAGAGAAACCCTGCTTTTAAACTAACTTAATTAGCACTTACACTGTATCTTTGCACTGTATTTTAATTCAAACCATATGTTTTTTGAAATTCACCGAAAAGAACTCATCATTACCGGGTTTGTTCTTTTATCCTTGTTAATAATAAGGTTTATCACCAATTTCACCATTACTAAAGTGGCTAAAAAAAATGGAATCAATAAAGCCAGAACAAGGCTTATTTGTAGATATGTAACTGTCACTATTATACTGGTAGCTCTCTTAATAGAAGCTTTTGTTTTTGGTGCCGAATTCAAAGAACTGGCAGTTATTTTTTCATCAGTTTTTGCTATCCTTGGGATTGCCCTTTTTGCCATTTGGTCTATATTAAGTAATGTGACTTCAGGTATTATCATGTTCTTTTCTTTTCCCTATAAAGTTGGAGACAAGGTAAACATTCATGATAAAGATTTTCCAGTCGAGGCGGTAATTGAAGATATTAGAGCTTTTCATCTACACCTAAGGTTAAACAATGGTGATTTAGTGACTTATCCCAACAATATGATGCTTCAAAAGGCAGTAACACTTGTTGAAAAAGATGCCATAGAAAAAAGCTACTGAACAGGCACTCTACAAAATCACACAACATAGGTTTTAGCAAAGCGTTAAATAAAAATTAAAACCAGTACTACTGCTGGTTTCTTTATTTATATTTGATTTCAGCTAATAAAAAATCATGAATAAAAAACTACTTTTTTTAATGATAGCGGCCTTTACGCTATCAAATATTATTGCCCAAAAACCTCAAACACCATCATCATCAGAAATTTACGAATCCATTCAGAAATTAAACTTTTTGGGTTCGGTACTTTATATTGCTGCTCACCCTGATGATGAGAACACGCGTTTAATTGCTTATATGTCTAATCGCATAAAAGCCAGAACCACATATTTATCATTAACCCGTGGTGATGGCGGACAAAATCTTATTGGCCCTGAGATTAGAGAGTTATTAGGTGTAATAAGAACTCAGGAACTGCTTGCCGCTAGACGGGTTGATGGTGGTGAACAATTATTCACCAGGGCAAATGATTTTGGGTATTCAAAACACCCCGATGAAACTCTGGAAATATGGGACAAAGATCAGGTATTAAGTGATGTAGTTTTGGCCATTAGAAAATTTAAACCAGACGTTATTATCAATAGATTTGACCACAGAACCCCAGGATCTACCCACGGGCATCATACAACTTCAGCTATGCTGAGTATGGAAGCTTTTGATCTGGCCGGAGACAAATCTGTATTTACAGACCAACTAAAAAGCACAAATGCATGGCAGCCAAAACGCATATTTTTTAATACCGGTTGGTGGTTTTATGGCAGTAGGGAAAACTTTGAAAAGGCTGATAAAAGTAACTTAGTACGTTTTAATATAGGCACCTACTACCCACTAAAAGGACTTTCTAATAATGAACTGGCCTCATTAGCCAGTAGTCAACATTTATGTCAGGGCTTTGGACGTTTATCACAACGCGGTTCACAAGACGAATATATTGAATTTCTTAAAGGCCAACCACTTATTGATAATGAGAATATTTTTGCCGGTATTGACACCACATGGAACAGAGTTAAAGGCGGACAGGCTATTGGAAATATTCTAAGTGACATAGAAAACAATTTTAATTTCAAAGATCCAGCACAGCATCTTTCGCAATTATTAAAAGCATACAAACTGCTTCAAAATATTGAAGATGAGCACTGGAAAACACAAAAAACAAAAGAGCTTAAACATATCATTGAAATGTGTGCCGGTTTGTATTTAGAAGCTTCTGCAACAAACAATTGGGCAACACAAAACGAATCCGTTGATGTAAATATAGAAGTCTTAAACAGAAGCCATTTTCCTATTGTTCTACAAAACATTGTTAACACTAACGGTTTGAGTATATCAAAGGATATAACGCTAAAGAACAATGCTAAATTTACTTTTAAAGAACAGCTTAAAGTTAATAGTAATGCCGCTCCAACAACACCATATTGGTTAAACAAGAAAGGTACTTTAGGGATGTATCAGGTAGAAGATATTACTCTTATTGGTTTACCCGAAACACCACGAACTTATAACATAAATTTCAATCTTTTATTTGATAAGGTCCCAATTACAATTACTAAAAATATAATACAGCGTTTCTCAAAACCTGATAAAGGTGAATTATACCGTCCGTTTGAAATTATACCCGAAGCCTCAGCTAAAATCACTGAAAAAGTAATTATTTTTAATTCCGATAAACCCCATGAAATTAGTGTTATAGTAAAAGCCGGACGAGATAATTTAGAAGGTTCGGTTGAAGTTTGCCATCCTAATGATTGGTCAGTTTTTCCAAAATCACAAAACGTATCCATTCCGCATAAAGGAGAAGAGCAAACTCTAGTATTCACAGTGACGCCTCCCAGTACCGGCAGTGAAGGCTATATTAGCCCCATAATTCATATTGGTGATAAAAACTACACTAAAGAGCTTATAGAAATAGATTATGAGCATATTCCTTTTCAAACCGTTTTATTACCCAGTGAAAGTAAAGTTGTTAGGCTGGACATAAAAAAGCGTGGCGAAAATATTGGTTATGTTCAGGGTGCTGGTGATGTGGTACCGGAAAGCTTAAAACAAATGGGTTATAATGTTAGAATTATAAAACCAGAAGAAATCAACCAGGAAACTTTAAATAGATTTGATGCCGTTGTTGTGGGCATTAGAGCCTATAACACTATTGAAGATTTGCAATTTAAACAACAGCAATTATTTGACTTTGTAGCCCGTGGCGGAAATATGATCGTACAGTATAATACCAGTTACCGTTTGAAAGCCGAAAACCTTGCACCTTTTGACTTGAAATTATCCAGAGACCGAGTGACCAATGAAAATGCAGAAGTTCGCTTTTTAAACCCAGAGCATCCCGTTTTAAATTACCCTAACAAAATAACCACAAAGGATTTTGAAGGCTGGACTCAGGAACGTGGTTTATATTTTCCTGATGAATGGTCAGAAGCATTTTCTCCTATTTTATCAATGAATGATAAAAACGAATCGCCAAAAGACGGTAGCTTACTTGTAGCAAAACACGGTAAGGGATATTATATATATACCGGATTAAGTTTCTTCAGAGAATTTCCGGCCGGGGTTTCAGGTGCCTACAGGTTATTCGCCAATATGTTATCTCTGGGAAAAGATAATATAAATCAATCCTCTAAACTAAACGATTAAAAAATGAGCAAGGATCAACAACAACCTAAACAGGCCTGGCTTAAGCTTTATACTATTGTTTTAATAGCTAATGCTATTTACTTTATAATCTTTTATCTTATCACAAAATCGTTTTAGTTTATGCAAGTTTTAAGTTGGATTGATTGGACGGTATTGTGCGTAACTCTAATAGCTATAGTAACTTATGGCACGCTTCAAACAAGAGGCAGTAAAAATGTAAAAGATTATTTAAGGGGAGGAAACACATCAAAATGGTGGACCATAGGTTTATCTGTAATGGCAACACAAGCCAGTGCCATTACATTTTTATCAACACCAGGACAGGCTTTTAATGACGGGATGGGCTTTGTCCAGTTTTACTTTGGACTTCCTATAGCCATGGTGGTTATTTGTATGGTTTTTATTCCACTCTATCACAGGTTAAAAGTGTATACAGCCTATGAGTTTTTAGAAAATCGTTTTGACTTAAAAACCAGAACACTGGCGGCCATATTATTTTTAATACAACGCGGATTAGCCGCCGGAATTACCATTTTTGCTCCGGCCATAATTTTATCGGTTGTATTGGGTTGGGATTTATTAACGTTAAATATTATTATTGGTTTCCTTGTTATTATTTATACAGTTTCAGGAGGAACAAGAGCTGTTAATGTAACACAAAAGCATCAAATGGTTGTTATATTTATTGGAATGCTGGTCGCCTTCTTTTTAATAGTAGATAAACTTCCGGAAGACATCACATTTACTAAAGCTCTTGAAATAGCCGGTGCCAGTGGCAAAATGGAAGTTCTGGATTTTTCTTTTGATTTAAACAACCGATATACATTTTGGAGTGGTATTATAGGAGGAACCTTTTTAATGCTCTCCTATTTTGGAACAGATCAAAGCCAGGTACAGCGTTACCTTTCAGGGAAATCAGTAAAAGAAATGCAACTGGGATTGATCTTTAATGGTCTTCTAAAAGTTCCCATGCAATTCTTTATACTATTGGTTGGTGTCATGGTATTTGTATTTTATCAATTCAATGAAGCACCGGTAAACTTTAACCCTATTGCCACAGAGGTGGTTTTGAATTCAGAATACGCAGAGGATTATAAAACACTCCAAAAAGAGCAAAAAGAGATTTTTAATGACAAACAGAAAATCATTGAGTCGTTTATAACCTCAGAATCTGATAATGCTTCAAAATACATATCATTTGCTAATCAGGCCAATGATGAATTAAGAAGTGAAGCTCGGGAACTTATTGAAAAAGCAGCTGATGGCCAAAATATAAAAGTAGAAAGTAATGATAAAGATTATGTTTTTATACATTTTATACTCACCAATTTACCACGCGGATTAATTGGTTTGTTGCTGGCTGTTATTTTAAGCGCTGCTATGTCTAGTACAGCAAGCGAATTAAACGCTTTGGGGTCAACAACAACCATAGACCTTTACAAGCGAAATACCAGTAAAAAGTCTGAAGAAGACATGGTAAGAGCCTCAAGGTGGTTTACGTTTGCCTGGGGTATCATGGCTATTGGTGTAGCCTGTATAGCCAATCTTGCTGAAAATTTAATCCAATTGGTCAACATCATTGGTTCCATTTTTTATGGCAATGTATTGGGTATATTTTTACTTGCATTTTTCTTTAAATTTGTGAAAGGAAATGCTGTATTTGTTGCGGCACTAATAACACAAGTTGTTGTTATAGGGCTATTCTTTTTAAATGAATATGAACTAATAAACCTGCCGTTTCTATGGCTAAACTTTGTAGGCTGTCTTATTGTAATTGTTATAGCTTGCCTACTACAACTTATAAGTTCAAATGACGAATCAACCACCACGTAAAACCATTAACTGGGGCATTATTGGTTTAGGCAATATTGCCCATAAATTTGCTACAGACCTATTGACTGTGAAAGAAGCTCAACTATATGCAGTAGCTTCAAGATCTGTAGAAAAAGCTAATGATTTTGCTTTAAAATATAATGTAGAAAAAGCTTTTGACAGCTATGAGGCATTGGTTAAAGATAAAAATATTGATGCTGTATATATAGCAACACCCCATGCTTTGCATAAAAGTAACACCATATTGTGTTTAGAACATGGTATTGCTGTTTTATGCGAAAAACCCTTTGCCATGAACGCTGATGAAGTCGCGCAAATGATAGCAAAATCCAAAGAAAAAAATGTGCTTCTCATGGAAGCCCTTTGGACTTACTTCTTACCACATTACCAATACGTTTTAAATCAAATAAAAAAGAAAACACTTGGCAAGGTTATAAAACTTGAAGCTGATTTTGGATTTTACAGGGCGTTCAATAATGATTCCAGATTATTCAATAAATCATTAGGAGGAGGAAGTTTGCTGGATATTGGCATCTATCCCATTTTTGCTGCGCTTTCTACCTTAGGGACACCTCAACACATAGAGGCAAAAGCCACATATTTTGAAAACGGTACTGATGCTTCATGCCATATGATTTTTAAATATGATGAAGTTACAGCTTATTTAAAAAGCACGCTTACAGAGGACACTCCAACAGAAGCTATATTTTATTGTGAAAGAGGCACCATAAAAATCAATACGAGATTTCTAGCACCTTCCACAGTAACCATAACATCGGATAAAGGAGAAGAAGTTATAGACTTCAATTGCAAAACTTTGGGTTACAACTATGAAATCATGCACTTCAATGAACTTATCCGACAGAGAAAAACCGAAAGTAATATCATGACTTTTGAGTTTAGCAGGCAACTCATCCAGACACTTGATCAGGTTAGAAACCTTATTAATTTATACTATTAAAAAAGCGCAACACTACAGGTTGCGCTTCTATTTTATATTTGAGATTTAATTTTTTAAATCTTTATAACGCCCCCCATTCTTTTAAGGAAGCCTCATTCATTTTTACATATCCTGTATTACCTGCTTTTTCAGCATGCTTCATAGAGGCTTTAGCTGCAGTTATAGCACCTTCAGTATTACCTGCTTTAGCATGAATTAAAGACTGTTGTCTTAAAAACCAAAAACGTGGTTTTTCAGAAGTCATTTCAACAGCTTTATCAATCCACTTCTGAGCTTGTTTGACATCTTTACCTTCCTGTAAATAGTAAACGGCAGAAGCGTAAAAATCATTAGCATTAGGCCCTCCCAAAATATTATTAATACTAGCTAAAACAGCATCGTCTGTAGGTACAGAAAAAGGAATCGCTATATACGTTTTCTCCCAAATAAAATCAATAGTAGCAGTACTATTAGTAATGTTATTAATGTCTAAAGTCATAGTTTCAACACTAAAAGGAACAGCATGAGCCTTTACTGTAGTTTTAGCAGCAACTTTGGCATCATCCCATTTTTGAGGCGTTCCCCAGTTATTGGTATCTGAGTAAAAATAAACATCCCAGGTCTCTTTTCCCGGTTTCGTAAAAATGGCGTAAGATCCAGCTTTTAAAGTTTGTCCGTCAACAGTTGCATCCGTACTAAATGTAATTGTAGTATTCTTATTTGCTCCGGTTCTCCATATTTTGTCATAAGGTTCCAAACCTCCAAATATTTTTCTTCCTTTCACTCCTGGTCTGGAATATTCAATGGTAATATCGGTCAAACCAACTTTCTGTTCCAGTTTGGAAGCAGGACTTGGTTGCGGTGTAGTCACCTGTGCATTAACAGAATAAACCGTAGCACAAGCCATAAAAAGTAATAGTAGTTTTTTCATTTTAATTTTGATTTAATAATTAGGTAATTACTTGGCATAAATTTACATATCCAAAATTCGTTTATTGTTAACAAAAGCTTAAAATAAGACATTGTATATTTGCCACATAATTAATTTGGGCGTTACCCAAGGGTCGGGCTTTCACTACTCGCTGCCTCCTCTGTCAGCGAGCTCAAACAAACCGTTCAATCCCTAACGCAAAACACATATAATAATGAAACAATATATTTCAGAAGCCATAGGTACATTTGCATTAATCTTTTGTGGTTGTGGAGCTATGACCATTAACGAAATAACAAACGGAGCCATCTCCCATGTAGGTGTTGCAGCTACGTGGGGACTTATAGTCATGGCTATGATTTATGCCTTTGGGGAAATTTCCGGAGCTCACTTCAATCCGGCAGTAACCATTGCCTTTGCATTTGCTAAAAAGTTTTCATGGCAAAACGTTCCAAAATATATACTGGCCCAAGCCATTGGAGGTATTTTTGCTGCATTTCTATTGTGGTTTTTGTTTCCAGACAGTCAATTCTTAGGAGAAACCACTCCGGCAGAAGGGTTTCCATCATACAAAGCAGCTATTCTGGAATTTATTCTAACATTCTTCTTAATGGTTGTTATTATTAATGTGTCTACCGGAAGTAAAGAAATTGGAACTATGGCTGCCATCGCTGTTGGAGGCGTCATTCTTTTAGAAGCTATGTTTGCAGGTCCAATGACTAAGGCCTCTATGAATCCCATTCGCTCAATTGCCCCTGCTATCTTTACAGGTAATTTTCAATACTTATGGCTATATATTACAGCACCAATATTAGGGGCTATTACTGCCGTGTCCAGTTGTAAATTGGTTAAAGATGATAATTGTTGCTAGAATTTTTAATTTATTTTGTTTAATATTTTTTTAAAATAATTAAACATTTTTGTATATTTATCAAATATAAAACGTATTGGTAAATAGGCTAGTTTCCTGATATCAAGAAAATACAACACAATTATGACTATTCTGGTAACAGGAGCCACTGGTTATATAGGCAAACGCCTGATTCCTTTATTACTTAAAGAAGGGCATACTGTGGTATGTGTCGTTAGGGATAGGTTGAGAGCTGATAGTCATTATACGGAAGACGATAAAGTATTTGTTATTGAAGCCGATTTTTTAAAACCTGAAACACTTAAAAACATCCCAAAAGACATTGATGTCGCTTATTATTTAATTCACTCTATGTCAAGTCCATCAAAAGACTTTAAATCACTAGAACAACAATGTGCTGTAAATTTTAAAACCTATATAGAATCTACTAAAATCAATCAAGTAATTTATCTAAGTGGTATTACTAATGAAAAAGAATTGTCCAAACATTTAAGCTCCAGAAAACAGGTTGAGAACACCCTTAAATCTGATGTATATGCCCTTACCACATTTAAAACAGGCATCATTGTTGGATCCGGAAGCGCATCATTTGAAATCATACGGGACCTGGTTGAAAAATTGCCATTTATGATTGCTCCAAAATGGTTAAACACCAAAACACAGCCAATAGCAGTAAGAGATATGTTAACATTTTTATACAGAGCAGCAGGAAACAAAACCCTATATAATACATCTTATGATGTTTTTGGTCCGGAAATCATAACATATAAAGGCATGCTCTTGCAATTTGCAAAAGTAAGAGGTCTTAAACGTTATATTTTAACAGTACCCGTTATGACGCCCAAGCTATCTTCATATTGGTTATATTTTGTAACCTCTACGTCCTATAAGTTAGCCATATCATTGGTTGATAGCATGAAGGTACAAATTATAGGAAGACCAAGTCAAATAAATGATATACTGGAAGTCAATCCAATACCATACGATGAAGCCGTAAAATTGGCTTTTGAAAAAATTGAACAAAACGGCATCATATCCAGCTGGAAAGACTCAATAATTAGTAGCGGAAGACTGCAAAGTAGTGGTCTTCACAAATACATAAACGTTCCTAAATTTGGCTGTTTTAAAGACTACAAAGAATCCTTTGTCAAAGACCCCGGAAAAACTCTCAATAAAATTTGGGCTATTGGAGGTAAAACAGGGTGGTACTACGGAACACTTTTATGGCAAATTAGAGGATACATTGATAAGCTTTTTGGAGGCATTGGCTTGCGACGAGGACGTACCAGTCCTACCAACATAAACGCCGGCGATGCCTTAGATTTCTGGCGTGTTATTTTTGCCGATAAGGCTCAACAAAAACTGTTACTCTATGCAGAAATGAGATTACCGGGAGAAGCATGGTTAGAGTTTAAAATAGAAAAAAACAAGCTTAAACAGACTGCAACTTTCAGGCCTCGTGGGATCTGGGGCAGACTCTATTGGTATAGTGTATTACCCTTTCATGTCTTCATCTTTAAAGGCATGATCAATAAACTTTCTAAAGCATAATAGAACTTACTTATAGTTCAATAGATATTTTTTGTTTAATATTTCAAAACATTAATTAAACATTTCATATATTTGAATGAGCCGGTAATTAAATCTTAGATGTAAAAAGTAGTTTAATAAATCACACAACATCTTTTGAATTAAAATTTATGATTATAATAATGAAAGTTAGAGCATTGAAAAGTGACAGAACTACAAAACTTTAAACAATTAATACCATGGATTTAATAAACAGAGCACTGGAATTTGAACAAAGAAAAATGAGGTCGTTATCAACTAGCGATCGTGTAAAAATCTCTAGAGAAGCTAAAGCTTTAATTTTAGATTTAAACCAAATTTATAAAGAAAAGAAGGATGAAAAAATTATGGATATCATGAAACGTTTAACAATCATTAAAAGAAAAGTAGAGAAACGTTTAAAAGGCCCTTTAGTAAATTAAAACTTTATATTATGTCAAAAAACAACGTGAAAAATGGCCAAATATTAAAATTTACATAATAATTCTTTATAAAAATCAATAATAATATAGATTTTACTATATTGTCAAATTGTGAAAGTATACCATAATTTCACAACAAAATAAACCAGATTAAAGATTTAAAAAACTATGGAGCTTATTGACCGTGCTTTAGAATTTGAGCAACGCAAACACACCTTTAAAACAACCAGTGAACGTATTGAATCCTCTAGAGAAGTAAAAGACCTTATTTTAAGTTTAAATACTATTTATAAAGAAAATAAAGATCCCGAAATTATGGATCTGATGAAACGTTTAACTGTTATTAAACAGAAAATTGAAAAAAGGCTAAAGGGCAGGCCATAAACTAAATTACGCCCTGAAACCAAATGAAAACAATAATTATAGTTGGTGGTAGTAAGGGTATAGAAAATGCTATTCTTAAAAAATTAACTGGAGTTTCTAAAGTTGTAAATATTAGTCGAACAACTCCTAAAGAGCTATATGCTAATTTAGTTCACTTTTTTTGTGATACACTTCAAAATGACTTACCTAATCTGGATGCTGCTGATGGGTTAATTTATTACCCCGGAAGTATTAATTTAAAACCAATTTCAGGGCTAAGTCTCGATAATTTTAAAAATGATTTTGAAATTAATGTTTTGGGAGCTATAAAAGCTATCCAATACTATCTGCCTGTACTAAAAATGACTTACGCCCTTTATTTTATTATTCAGTGCAGTAGCCGCAAAACTTGGTGTGCCCTTTCATGCTAGTATAGCCACAGTTAAAATCAGACAAGGCGTCGCCTATATTCGGACAAATATTTGAAATAGATTGTGGTATAGTGAGTTTTAAAATTTAGCTCTAAACCTCTTATGGAAGAACTATTTGACAAGTATTAATAATGAGTATAGCAATCAATATTTTTTGGTTTAGAAGAGACTTGAGACTGGAAGACAACCATGGTCTTTACAACGCATTAAAAGGGACATTAAAGGTCCTTCCCATTTTTATATTTGACTCAAATATTCTGGATGGTCTTCCAAAGGATGATGCCAGAATCAGTTTCATTCATAAGACACTTCAAACACTAAACACCAGACTCCAAAACAAAATAAACGGTGGCATTAATATCTATCATGGTAATCCTTTAGATATTTTTAAACAATTAATCAAAGCCAATACTATTAAAGCAGTATATACTAATCATGACTATGAACCTTATGCAAGAAAAAGGGATTTAGATATAGTGCAATTTTTAAAAGCACACAGCATTGGTTTTAAAAGCTATAAAGACCAGGTAATCTTTGAAAAAAATGATATTACTAAAAACAATCTAAGCCCTTATCAGATATACACACCATATATGAAACGCTGGAAAGCAACCTATAGAAACACCGAGCAACAAAGTTTCCCATCTGAAAACAGACTCAACAATTTTATTTCAAACTTTACATTTCCTAATTTAAGTCTTACTGAATTAGGCTTTGAAACATCCAGACATTATATAAAACCATATAGAATCACACCAGAATTTATTCAAAACTATGAAGACACCAGAAATTTCCCGGCAAAAGATAGCACTTCAAGATTAGGCCCCCATTTAAGATTTGGAACTGTAAGCATTAGAAGCGTTATAAAAAAAGCGGTGTTAGAAACAAATGAAATATTCTGGCAGGAACTCATATGGCGTGAATTCTTCATGCAAATTCTGTGGCATTACCCGGAAATACAATTCAAAAGCTTCAAACCTAAGTATGATACTATTGTTTGGAGGAATAATGAAAATGAATTCAAAGCCTGGTGTGAGGGCAAAACAGGTTACCCTTTAGTTGATGCCGGTATGAGGCAATTAAATCAAACCGGGTATATGCACAATAGGGTTAGAATGTTGGTTGGTAGTTTTTTATGCAAACATTTACTCATAGACTGGCGTTGGGGAGAAACCTATTTTGCGAAAAAGCTTCATGATTATGAAATGGCCAGTAATATTGGAAACTGGCAATGGGTGGCCGGTTGCGGTGTTGATGCTGCTCCTTACTTTAGAATCTTTAATCCCTTAACCCAAATCAAAAAGTTTGATAAAAATTTAGACTATATAAAAAAATGGGTGCCTGATTTTCAGGAATTAACCTACCCCTCTCCTATAGTGGAACATAAATTTGCCAGAGCACGCTGTTTAGACGTTTACAAAAAAGCTTTGGGATAAAATCTCCAAAAAAAGGGAGTTCATAACATTTTATTAAGATTTACATACTCTAATTTTCGCTAACTTTATAACTCATCAATAACAACTAAATAATGAGTACACAAGACGTAGCAAACAAGTGGGCACAAATGTGTCGCGAAGGTAAAAACTTAGAATGCATAGATGAGTTATATGCCGACAATGTAACCAGTAAAGAAATGCCGGGAGTTCCATATGGTGAATTTGTAGCCGGAAAACAAAATGTCTGGGATAAAAGTAAACAATGGCTTGATAATGTTGTAGAGTTTCATAGTGGAGAGATTTCAGATCCTGTTGTTGCTGATAACCATTTTACCAGTAAAATGAGCTTTGATGTAACCTTTAAAGATCGGGGCAGACAACAAATGGAGGAAGTTTGTGTTTTTGAAGTCAATAGCGGTAAAATTGTTAATGAACAGTTTTTTTATACCCTGTAGATTAATCATAAAAAATTAAAAACAAAAAGCTTTAGTTATAACAATTAAAGCTTTTTGTTTTTGAATAATATACAAAAGAAACCATTTTAAATGTTAAATTGCTTGAATTTATTTCTTACATTTGGAATAACGACCAACTAATTTTCTTTTTGAAAAAGTTAATTTTCATACTTTTAATAACATTGAGCTCCGGCAGTTTTGCTCAAAATAAATCATGCCATAATTTTCATACCGGTCAGTTTGAATATACATCTCCTAAATATGCTGAATGGCAAGTAACAAGAACCGATACCACTCAAATAGAAACGAGTAGCAAAAGTGGTTTAGAGATTTATAGTGTCATTTCATGGCAATCAGACTGTGAATACACCTTAACTTGTAGTAAAGTCTCTAATCCTGACTTCCAAAAATTGGTTGGAAAAGTTTTTAATGTGACTATAACTAAAACATTTGGTGACAACAGGTATACCTGTATATCAAAATGTAAGGCTATGGAGATCCCAGATCTAAAGCTGGAAATGGTAAAGGTAAATTAACATACCTCCCCGTTCTATTAAATATCTCCTTTATAAAAAATAAGCGTTTTCCCCTTTTAAAAGCAAAAATACATTTATGGTAAAAATGACATAAATGGTTTTTAAATTTCATATTTTTAAGAGATCAAAATCATGCCATATGACCGATTTACAAATCGCAAAGACCATTACGTTAAAACCTATTTCAGAAATTGCCCAAAAATTTGGAATCCACCCGGAACATATTGAAATGTACGGAAAATTTAAAGCAAAATTACCGCTAAACGCTATTGACAAAACAGTAGCAGCTAAAAGTAATCTCATACTGGTTTCGGCTATCTCTCCAACACCTGCCGGAGAAGGAAAAACAACCATGTCCATAGGCCTGTCTGAAGCATTAAACCGCTTAAACAAAAAAACTACGGTAGTATTAAGAGAACCCTCATTAGGTCCCGTGTTTGGAATTAAAGGTGGGGCTACCGGAGGCGGATACTCTCAGGTATTACCAATGGAAGATATAAACCTTCATTTTACAGGTGACTTCTCCGCTATTGAAAAAGCGCACAATCTACTGGCTGCTATCATTGACAACAATATTCAAAGTAAAACCAATTCGTTACGTATTGACCCCAGAACTATCGGATGGAAACGTGTGGTAGATTTGAATGACCGTGCATTAAGACGTGTCATTGTAGGCTTAGGAGGAACAACATCGGGGGTACCCAGAGAAACCGGATTTGACATTACAGCTGCCTCAGAGATTATGGCCATTCTGTGCTTAGCAGAAAATCTTTCCGATTTAAAAGCCAGATTAGGAAACATCTTTGTAGGGTATACCTATGATAAACTTCCTGTTTATGCTAAAGACCTGAAGGCAGAAGGCGCCATGACCGTACTTTTGAAAGAGGCCATTAAACCAAACCTGGTTCAAACTATTGAAGGAAACCCCGCCATAATCCATGGTGGCCCATTTGCTAATATTGCTCAAGGCACCAATTCAGTTATTGCCACGCTAATGGGCATGTCACATTCAGAATATACGGTTACTGAAGCTGGTTTTGGATTTGATCTGGGGGCTGAAAAATTCTTTGATATCAAATGCCAAAGTGCCGGATTAAAACCAAAAGCTGTGGTATTAACCACCACCATTAGAGCTTTAAAATATCATGGGGGAGCCGATTTAAAGTCATTAACCATTCCTAACCTGGAAGCTTTAGAAAATGGATTGCCAAATTTAGAAAAGCACCTGGAAAACATTACAAAATTTAATGTATCACCAATAATTGCTATTAATAGATTTACAACTGATAGCCATGAAGAAATTCAATTAATTAAAGATTTTGCAAAGTCAAAAAATATCAAAGTGGCTTTGGCTGATGTTTGGGCCAAAGGAGGAGAAGGTGCTATTGAATTAGCGCAATCTGTTATAGATATTGTTAATTCAAAAACCTCAGACTTTAAACCTTTATACCAATGGGCTTCAAAAGTAAAAGACAAAATAGAAACCATTGCTACAGAAATTTATGGTGCCGAACATGTAGATTACACTTCAAAAGCAAAAGCTCAGCTCAATAAAATCTCAAAATTGGGTCTGGAACATCTTCCTGTTTGTATTGCAAAAACTCAAAAATCATTATCAGACAATCCCAAATTATTAGGGCGTCCAAAAGATTTTATAATAACTGTAAGAGAAATTGAAATAGCAACGGGTGCTGGATTTTTAATCCCCATTACCGGTGATATTATGCGTATGCCGGGATTACCTGCGCACCCTGCCTCAGAACACATTGATATTAATGATGATGGCGAGATTTCCGGGTTATTCTAAATTCAAAAATAAGTTAATCTATCCTTTCAATCCGGGCACCAATAGCACGTAAACGCTCATCAATGTTTTCATAACCACGATCTATTTGCTCAATATTTTGAATAGTTGAGGTGCCTTTTGCTGAAAGTGCTGCGATCAATAATGATACCCCGGCACGTATATCCGGAGAGGTCATTGTTGTTGCCTTCAATGTTGATTTATAATCATGACCAATTACAGTAGCTCTATGCGGATCACAAAGTATAATTTTTGCTCCCATATCTATTAGTTTATCTACAAAGAACAATCTACTTTCAAACATTTTTTGATGTACCAATACACTACCTCTGGCTTGCGTTGCAACAACCAAAATAATGCTCAATAAATCTGGTGTAAATCCTGGCCATGGTGCATCAGAAATGGTTAAAATGGAACCATCAATAAAACTTTGGATTTCATAACCATCTGTATGCGCCGGAATATGGATGTTATCTCCTTGTCTTTCAACAGTGATTCCTAATTTTCTAAATGTTTCCGGAATTATACCTAAATCCTCCCAGGATACATTTGTAATGGTTAGCTCACTCTTGGTCATTGCCGCTAGGCCAATCCAACTGCCTATTTCAATCATATCAGGAAGCATAGTATGGTCTGTACCACCTAAACTTTTAACACCATCAATAATTAGCATATTGGATCCTACACCACTAATCTTAGCCCCCATTCTATTTAGCATCTTACATAGTTGTTGTAAATAGGGTTCACAGGCAGCATTGTAAATAGTAGTTTGTCCTTCGGCTAAAACAGCGGCCATTAAAATATTTGCCGTACCTGTTACCGAAGCTTCTTCAAGCAACATATAGGTACCTTTTAATTTTTCAGCTTCAACACCATAAAACTGTTCTTCTCTACTGTAGCCAAACTTAGCTCCCAGTTTTATCAAACCATCAAAATGAGTATCTAGACGGCGTCGGCCTATTTTGTCTCCACCAGGCTTTGGGATATACCCTTTACCAAAACGTGCCAGAAGCGGCCCTACAATCATTATGGAACCACGTAAACCACGGCCATCAATTTTAAATTGGTCAGATTCCAGGTATTTTAAATTAACCTCATCAGCCTGAAAAGTATAGCTTCCCTTTCCTAACTTTTCAACTTTTACTCCAAGTTTTTTAAGTAAAGTAATAAGCTTATTAACATCAACAATATCTGGTATGTTATGTATTGTAACTAATTCGGGGGTTAATAAAACAGCGCATAAAATTTGTAAGGCTTCGTTTTTTGCTCCCTGTGGCTGGATACTACCTTTTAATTGGTGTCCTCCTTCAATTTTAAATGTTCCCATGAACTTCTAGTAGCGTTTTCTTTGTCTGTTAGAACTCTTTTTATGATGCCCCTTCTTGCTGCCTGAAAATTTACTTTTTGATCGCATTAAACTTGATGCATCTGATAATGCTTCTTCAGAATTTTTTAAATTAATTCTTCCGCCGGAAAGCTCAAATAAGTGATCATAAATCACAGGATCTTCTACAGTATCTTTGTTCCAGTTCAAAAAGCACTTCTTCATGTGATTTGCTATAGTAAAAGTTAATGCTTCTTTCAATTCACCTTCTTCCCAAGTATTGGCCACATCAATCATGGTTTTAATATTATTTCCGTAGAAACGGTATTTTGGGAAATTTTGTGGGTACTTTAAAGGATCTGGCCTTTCCTCAAAAAGTTCTTTTGTTGGTTTTTCATAGGGGGAATCAACATCTAATTCAAAATTAGACATAATAAAAAGCTGATCCCAAAGTTTATGCTGAAAATCTGGAACGTCCCTTAAATGAGGCTGCATATTTCCCATTACTGAGATAATAGCCTTAGCCAATTTATTACGCTCTTCTTTACTTTCAATGGCCTTGGCATGATTAATCATTTTTTGCATATGTCTCCCATATTCTGGTATGATTAAATGCTCACGCTCTGTGTTGTATTCTAAATTATCTATCAAAATAAATATGTAGAGTTAAAAATTGTTACATGAAGTTTCCAAACGGCAAAATACAAAAAAAAACTAAAGACTTATGACGCCTTCTACTTTTTCTGCAACTTCTTTATACTTATCTATTACAGCATCTGGATCTTTCATTGAAACATTGATAGACACACTGGTATATTTACCATTTTTTGATTCTTTAGTTTCAATTACTGCTCCTAAATTATCAAAAAGGTCTTCTATTTGCTGTATTTTATCCCTATTTGAAATAACAATAAATTTATATAAATACTCTGAGGGCCATAATGCTGTATCGTATAATTGAGCCCTTAACTTTTTATAAAATTCTTCTGAATTTGGAGGTGTACCCATAGCTATTTTTTAGATTGCAAATATACGGTTTCATCTGTTCTTTCTTATCATTTTTATCAATGAGATATACCTTTGATTTAATAATCATATGATGCTGCAAAATCTTTAGTTATTAATGTTTGCTTTTCAATTTTTTTTATAGCTGTTAAATTCCGATTTTTACAGCAAATTTCATTAATTTGGGAACAAAAAGAATAGTTATTACCGGTGGCCCCGGTACAGGAAAGTCAACTCTTATTAATGATCTAATTAAGAGAGGTTATAACTGTCTTGAAGAAATATCCAGGCAAGTCACTTTAAAAGCCAAAAAGGAAGGTATAGACCAACTATTTCTAACCAAGCCCTTATTATTCAGTGAGCTCCTTTTAGATGGTAGAAAGCAGCAATTTGCTGACGCTAAAAAGTTTGGAAATCAAACTGTATTTTTTGACAGAGGCATTCCTGATGTATTGGCCTATATGGATTATATTGGAGATACTTATCCGCAACCGTTTGTTGATGCCTGTTTAGAGTCTGTATATGATACCATTTTTATATTAAAACCCTGGCAAGCTATCTATACTAGCGATAATGAGCGTTATGAAAACTTTGATCAAGCCTTAAAAATTCATGAATACCTGGTAAAGACTTATGAAAACTATAATTATCAGCTTATTGATGTACCTTTTGGTACTGTTGAGAACCGTACTGACTTCATCTTAAAAACACTTAATATGTAATATGGGGCACCCAATACACATATTAGAACGTTATTGGAACTTCACAAGTTTTAGACCTGAACAGGAAAATATTATTGAAGCCGTTATTGCCGGAGAAGACACTTTTGTTTTACTGCCTACAGGCGGCGGAAAATCACTATGCTTTCAAATACCCGCTTTAGCCAAAGCTGGTATTTGTATTGTTATATCGCCTTTAATTGCTTTAATGAAGGATCAGGTAGAATCTTTAAAAAATAAGGGTATAAAAGCTATGGCCTTAACCAGCGGGATAAGCTATGAACAATTAGATACCATGCTTGATAATTGTATTTATGGAAATTATAAATTCCTATACCTCTCTCCTGAGCGATTACAACAAGAATTAGTTCAGGGCAGGATCAAACAAATGCATGTCAATTTAATAGCCGTTGACGAGGCGCATTGTATCTCACAATGGGGAAGCGATTTTAGACCGGCATATAAAAACATTGCACTTTTAAGACAATTACAACCAAGTGTAAATATTGTTGCACTTACCGCATCGGCTAAACCAGAGGTAGTTACAGACATTACTAAGGAATTGGATTTTATTCAGCCAAAAATATTTAAGCACTCTTTTTTAAGGCCTAATCTGGCATATATGGTTTTTCATGAAAATGATAAATATTACAGACTTGAGGCCATTTTAAAAAAACACAAAGCTTCATCTATAATTTATGTAAGAAACAGAAGGCTTACTTTAGAGGTTTGTCAGTTTTTAAAATCTAAAAATATTTCTGCAACATATTACCATGGCGGGCTTTCAAATATTGAAAAAGAAACAAATATGACATCATGGTCACAAAACCAAAACCAGGTAATGGTAGCAACCAATGCTTTTGGTATGGGAATTGATAAACCGGATGTTAAAACTGTTATTCATTTAAACTTACCAGAGAGTATTGAAAGTTATTTTCAGGAAGCTGGCCGTGCCGGACGAAATGGAAAAAAGGCTTTTGCCATTATTCTAAAAAACAATAATGATGAATTATTGGTTAAAAACCAATTTCTGAATGTTTTACCAACAGTTGACTTTGTAAAATTGGTATACAGAAAATTATGTAACTATTTTCAAATATCTTATGGTGAAGGTGAATATCTGACCTTCGATTTTGATTTTAATACGTTTTGTAAAACTTATAAATTTCAATCTGTTTTATGTTACAATACCTTACTACTACTAGATAGAAATAGTGTAATTACCTTATCAAAGCAGTTTAAGAATAAAATAACGGTTCAATTTATAATATCAAACAGTGCCATATTTGGTTATTTAGACACGCATCAAAACTATAGTATTGTAGTTAAGTCAATATTAAGAATGTATGGTGGGATTTTTGATCATGTCACTAAAATTGATGTGAGCAAAGTTGCAAATAAAGCTTCTGTAAGTGAAAATACTTTAATTGAAGTGTTACAGCAATTAGAGAACGATGAAATCATAACATTACATTTAGCAAAAACAGATGCTCAAGTCACATTTATTGAACCCAGAGAAGATGACAAAACCATTAACCGCATAGCTTCAATAATCGAGCAGCAAAATAAATTAAAACAAGATCAGGTCAGCGCTATGCTTGACTATATTGAAAATGATTCGATCTGTAAAAGCGTGCAACTTCTCTCCTATTTTGGTGAAAAAAATGCAAAACCTTGTGGCGTTTGCTCTGTTTGCCTTGAGTCTAAAAAGAAAAACGCTACACAGGATGTAGGCCACATCAAAAAACAAGTTATAAAATTACTTGAAAGCGGAGATCAATCGTCCAGGTCTATTGTAAAGCACCTCAACTGTACTGAAGAAGAATTAAAAACGGTTCTTAAATTGTTATTAGAACATGAAATTATAAGCATAACATCAACCAATACATATAAGTTAAGTCATTTATAAAATAAGTAAACAGATCATTTAATAGTAAAAAAACACAGCTTTAAATAACTGTATTTCAAACAAGTAAAACAAAACAAACAGTACAAATAGATGAAAGCATTGCGAATAGTATTTATGGGAACACCAGATTTTGCTGTAACCACTCTAAAAGCATTAGTTGAAAACAAGTATAATGTTGTAGGTGTTATAACCGCTCCTGATAAGCCTGCCGGGCGCGGGAGAAAGTTAAACGAAAGCGCTGTAAAACAATACGCCAAATCTCAAGACTTAACCATTTTACAACCTACTAATTTAAAGGATAATCACTTTTTAGAGGAATTGAAAATGCTAAAAGCAAATCTTCAAATTGTTGTAGCTTTTAGAATGTTACCTAAAGTAGTATGGCAAATGCCTGAGTACGGTACTTTTAATTTACATGCCTCACTATTGCCCAATTACCGTGGTGCAGCACCTATTAATTGGGCAATCATTAATGGGGAGGCCAAAACCGGAGTTTCAACATTTTTTATTGATGAAAAAATAGATACCGGAGACATGATCCTTCAGAAAGAAATACCTATTGAACCTGATGAAAATGCGGGCAGCCTTCATGATAAATTAATGCACATGGGAAGTCAGTTAGTTTTAACAACCGTTGCTGCAATAGAAAATGGAACGGTTAATACAGTACCTCAAAGAGAAACTGAAAATATTAAAACAGCATATAAACTCAATAAAGATAATTGCAAAATAAACTGGGATGCTCCTATAGATAATATCTACAATCATATTAGAGGGTTAAGCCCTTACCCTGCAGCTTGGTGTACTTTGATAAATGGTAAAAATGAATTAGACATTAAATTATATCATGCTGAAAAAGAATTAAGCCGTCACAATCTTTCAAATGGTAGCATTATTTCATCCAAAAAGGATTTAAAGATAGCCGTATCAGAGGGCTATATAATACTAAAGGAAATAAAACTTCCCGGAAAGCGAGCCATGGATATAAAATCACTTTTAAACGGATATACTTTTGAAACAAATGCTAAAATGCTCTAAACCCTTATTATCATTGATATCATAAAATATCCGATAAAATACACAGCCTTTATTAACAAATACTTTAAGTTATTAACAAAACTATGTATTTCCCTTGCTGTTACTTGCACGATTGCATAATCCGTATAAATTTGTAGAGGATTTAACAAAAAACGTTTAACCAATTTATTAATAATTAAATTTTATATTATGAACAAAACAGATTTAATCGACGCAATGGCAGAACACGCAGGAATAACTAAAGCAGCTGCAAAAAAAGCTTTAGAGTGTGCGCTAATTGAAATTGAAGGAGCTTTACAAAAAGGTAACAGAGTTTCTTTAGTAGGATTCGGATCTTGGTCAGTATCTAAAAGAGCGGCTAGAGACGGAAGAAACCCACAAACTGGAGAAACTATCAAAATCAAAGCTAAAAACATTGTAAAGTTTAAAGCTGGTTCTGATTTATCAAATGCTGTAAACTAAGAATTTACTTCTTTTACAATAATATAAAATGTCTTCACAACGTGAAGGCATTTTTTTATAATATGACTAAAGCTTTGGTTTTTTAACAAATAAATATTAGATTTAGTTATTAATTTCTCAAAGTATGGTTAAGACTAACCCAAAAAAAGGAGATTTATTAATTGCCGAACCTGCAATTATAGGTGATGTTTCATTTAACCGTTCTATAGTTTTACTTGCTGATCATTCTGAAGAGGGTTCTATTGGCTTTATTCTAAACAAACCTCTTGAATATACCATTAATGATTTAATACCTGAACTGGAAGCTACTTTTAAAGTTTATAATGGAGGCCCTGTAGAACAAGACAATTTATACTTTATACATAAAATACCTCAGCTTATACCTAACAGTATAGAAATTTCCTTAGGGATTTATTGGGGTGGGGATTTTAACAAAGTAGCAGAGCTTATTAAAGACCACACCATTAAAGAAAGTGATATTAAATTTTTCTTAGGGTATTCCGGTTGGGCATCAAGTCAACTGGAAAGTGAATTAAAATCCAGTTCCTGGGTCATTTCAGAAAACACCTATAAAAAAAACATTATTGAAAAAGATTATGAATTTTTCTGGAAAGAAAAGATGCTGGAATTTGGAGGTGAATACAGTATTTGGTCTAATGCCCCTGAAAACCCCAGCTACAATTAGTTTAATCTTATTTTTACGTTTAATTTCTGAAGTAAATACTTTGCCGCTTGATCAGTAAATATTTTTTTCCTGTATTTACTTATAGGTTGTATTCCCATAATGACATTGGTTATAAAAAGCTCATCAGCCTTTTGTAATTCAAATGGTGATATAGAAGTTTCTTCCAATTCATACTCAGAATCCGTTTTAAGGATATTCAATAGTTGCGTACGCATAACACCTTTTAAACAACCATCACTTAACGGAGGCGTTTTTATTGTTTTGCCTTTAACTAAAAAGAGGTTTCCATTAAGCACTTCAACAACTTGTTTGTTTGTATTTAAGAGCAGACAATTATTCAACCCGTTCTCTTTGGCATAAATACCGCCAACTACATTAAGCGCCTTATTATTAGTTTTTAAAGTAGATAACAAGCTGGGAGAAATATAATAATCCTTAAACAGGTCTACTTCATAAAAATCGTCATTAATGGCATAAAATGCTTCTTGTATTGACTTTACAGTAATAACAAAACTTACAGCATTGGTAGTAGGAGTATACAACCCTCCTTCATTTCTATGGACCATCAATTTAATTCTGGACGAAGCGCTCGTCAAGCCATTTGCTTCAAGTGTTTTATAAATCTCACGCTCTAAAAACTCCATAGTAAAAGTCATAGGAATCTCCATACGCATAATTCGCATGGAAGCCATCAACCTAAAATAATGATCCTCCCAAAATAATATTTTACCAGTACTAATTCTTATGGTTTCAAAAAGGGCGTCACCATAATTATAGCCTCTGTTTTGTATTGATATAATACTATCTTTTTCTAAAAGTGTTCCGTTAAAATTTGTCATAAAAAAACCCGCCATCATTGATTTTTGAAAGCGGGGCAAATATAATTTAAATTATACTATTCTAAATTAAGCAGAGCCTAATACTTGCTTTAAACTTGAAATTTGATTTACCCAAAGCATTTTTGCTTCTTCCACCTCATCCTCTTCAGCAAAGTCAGTGACCATTAAAGAGACATCCTTTGTAATTTCATCAACCTGAATTCTAATTTCAAAATAATACGATTGCTCATCCTCTTCATCTTCAAGCCATCTAAATTTAACACGCTCACCACTCTTTTTGTTTAAAAGTTTGGCCTGTTCTTCACTACCGTCCCAAATAAAAGTAAACAATTCTCCTCTTGAATTAACATTATCGGAAAACCACTCTGATAAACCTGATGGTGTAGATATATATTGATATAGTAATTGAGGGGATGCATGTATTGGGAATTCAATATCAAATCTAATTTTATCGTCCATAAGTCACTTTGAAATTAATTTTGTCCAATATATACATTAATTGATAAGAATGATAATAATTTTTAATAATAATTTACCCGAGTTATGTTTGCTTACAATAATTTTGTTTTTATATTTGCAGCCTTAAATTATGGCGAGGTAGCTCAGTTGGTTAGAGCGTCGGATTCATAACCCGGAGGTCTCGAGTTCAAATCTCGATCTCGCTACAATAGTCAAAAGCTTGATACAGTGTATCAAGCTTTTTTTATGGCTAGAACTCAGTATTTACTCTTAGGAGAAATTGATATAAAAAATGAAGTTTATACTACACATTAGCCTTTAACTTCTTCTATTCAATTTACAGAAAACATACTCAGGTTATACAATTATTATAATTCTATAAAAACACTGCTTAGATTTTAGTATGAATAATATTTATATTTATCAAAATAAATAATAGTGTAAGCAATGAAAACTAAGTCTTGAAATGAAATTTTTGAAAAGAAATCTTGGAAAAATTCTTGTTGCAATAATCTTGATTCCCATAGTCTCTGGTCTAATTTATCTCATTTGGCTGAATTCAATATTTAGTGGTAACGAACCCAGTGACAAAAGACTTAAACAATTATTTGAATCTTATACTAAATCTGAATTCCCAAAATCTGGTAGAATAATCAATAAAGATTATTTAAGCGGAATAAACGATGGATGGGAAACTGGAACTATTAAAGTTAATGACACGATTGAATTTGAACATTTACTAAATAATTTAGAGCAGAAGAAATTAATGACTAGAAGATTAAGAGGTAAATATGGTTTTGGATTCTCTTCTAAATTAGCTACTGAAAAAACTATTTTATTAGACTCTATCTATTATACAAAGGAAGGTTTTATTTTAGTATATATAAAAAATGAAAACATTATTATTTTTGAAAAAGATTGGTAAAAGCCTACATACAACAATATATAACCGCAATTATGGCGGACTCGACCACGTCCAAATCCACGAGGAATTGCTAACAACAGTTCTAAATCGAAAAACAATGATTTTTAACCCGTAACGGACGGTTATATGAACCCTTATGTATAATTTAACGCAACCAAAATCAGGTTTGAACATCTAAATAAAAAATATAATTATGAAAAATCGAATTTATTTTTTTGTTCTGATTTTAGGAATGATTTCTTGTAGTTCTGAAGATGAAACTCGAAATAAGGAATATGAATTTATAACTGAATATTCAACTGAGGTGACTGTGGGAGGTGTTGTAGGAGTAACTGAACGGACTTTTGAGATTGGAGAAATATACACTGGAACTGATCAGGGTGGAAATGTGATAACTATAATAATATCAGAACATTCGGAATTAAATAATGATTGTCCAAATAGCTGGTGCTACCAAGAATTATTAGACGTTCCTCGCGAGCTTCTAAAATTAGTGGAATAATAACTGACCTTTAATAAAATTAAAAAAACTACACACGACAAAGAACTGAGTTAAAAAACAAGTATCTTTAAGTTAATTTAGAAACAAAGTTCTCATCATATGGTAATCTTGATTTTCCTGTAGAAAATCCTATAAAATTCTCTTCCGATTCATTCCATTTTAGTAAGTTAGTTGCTTAATCACACAACTATCCTAGCCATTGACAACAATTTGAACAATGAGCAAGGCAACAGTATATTTTGGGATTATTTTATTGTTGGCGGTAGTAATTTACTTTTCGCTTGGCTCTAATTTTCATAATTCTACAACAAGTGATTTAAATTTTGGTACGTTTTCAATGAAAATTCCGAGATACTGGAAAAAAATCGAATTTGATGGAATTGACAGCTATATTGGTGGAATTACCAATGAAACAGACTCATTGACCTTTGACTATGGCTGGTATTCTTATAACTTGAGTTATGAGAATAGAGAAAAGCAGCTATTCGCTACTGACACAATTAACGGAAAAATAGCTCTTATTACAAAACCGAAAGAAGTTGGAAACGGAACACTTGGAATTTACATAGAGGAAGCCTACAAGAAAAATCGCTTTAATTTTTTGGGCAAAAATATTTTGGACGAACAAATTGTATTTGAGATTTTCAAATCAATCAGATTCAAGGATAGCGATACAACTTTAAACTCGAAATCATTCGGATTTACTGATAAAATAACGCCATATTCAGGACGTAGTTTATTTTATACCCATTGTGCATCTTGCCATCACAGAAATAAAAATCTGTTTGGTCCAGCATTCGCATCAATAAATGAATTGGACTTTAAAAAGTGGATAATTGACACAACCAATTTAGGACTAACAGGTATGGCAAAATTTGGAATTAGATATCATCAAAAAGCATTCAAAAAACTATTAATGGATAACGACATTGAAAAACTAATTGAATACAGTAAAGTCAGTACCTAAAAACGACTATAATTCATTATTTCACTGTTCTACTCCAATTAAAAAATTAGTATCTTTAATCCTGCTTGATCTCTACATTGATAATCCTACGGATTTTAACGCAACAAATCATACACAAAGCGTTAGCAAAAATTAAAACGGACAAATCAATTTAATAATTAAAAAACAAAAAATGGGAACAATAGCAGCAAACCAAATCAATCCTTCTAAAATAATGCAAATTGGAATGGGGTTTTGGGCATCCAAAACATTGCTTACAGCAGTAAATATGGGATTGTTTACTCATCTGGCAAAAGGGGAATTGTCAGGGCAAAACATAAAGGAAAAATTAGGACTACACCATAGAGGACTTTATGATTTCTTAGACACTTTAGTTGCATTGGGTTTTCTTAAAAGAAGTGGACTAAAAGAAACTTCTATATATAGCAATACAGAAGATACCAACCTATTTCTTGATAAGAATAAACCAAGCTATGTTGGTGGAATGCTTGAAATGGCAAATAATCGTTTATATCCGTTTTGGAATGACCTTGAAGAAGGATTAAAAACAGGAAAACCACAAAATGAAACAAAAAGTGGTGGAGCTCCAATCTTTGAGGCATTATATGCTGATGATCAAAAATTAAGAGAGTTTTTAAAAGCTATGGGTGGTATCCAAATGGGAAATTTCATAATGCTTTCTAAAGCGTTTGACTTTGCCAATTACAAAACACTTTGTGACGTAGGAGGCGCAGGAGGGTATCTTGCGGTCCAAGTAGCCTTAAATAATGGTCATATGAATTGCGTTTCGTATGACTTACCTCCAGTAGAAGCTGTTGCTAAAGAAAATATTGATTTGATGGGATTAAGCGATAGAGTATCCACAAAATCAGGCAACTTTTTAAACGAAGATCTCCCCAAAGCTGATGTAATTACAATGGGAAACATTCTTCACGACTGGGGAGCAGAAGACAAAAAAAAGCTAATTAAAAAAGCATATGACGCTCTATCTCAAGGAGGAGCGTTGGTTGTTATTGAGAATATTATTGACGATAAGCGAAGAGAAAATGCTTTTGGTTTAATGATGTCGTTAAATATGATCATAGAAACTCCTGAAGGGTTTGATTTTTCCGCAGCAGATTTTGATGCTTGGGCTAAGGAATGTGGTTTTTCAAAAACCTCTATAATGCCTTTAACTGGACCTTCAAGTGCAGTGATCGCAATAAAGTAAAACCTTTATAAAAAAATAGCTACTGATGATTATAAGTATTGAAATTCTTACTTTTTATAAACAAATCCTCCTTTATGCTAAAAATACTTTGAATTGAAAGCAAAACAAACCTACTTAAAAGGAAAATCTGTTTTTATAGTTTCCTTATTCGTAATCGGAATTACAATTCTAACGGTGTATTTTACCGGGATAAATTATAATCGGAGTTTGACTTCAAACCTGTATTTGTCACTAGGAATTATCGCTATAGCCTTATTTTTGTTTATGACTTACGGACTATATATCGGAATTGGACTGATAGATAATTTTCCTAAATTTCAGAATTTTAAAAGCGGAGATATTTTTACTCAATCAGCAGAGTTTCCCGATTTACCAAAAATTGATGTTGGAGATGGAATTGGCGGACTGATACTATCGATACTATTATGGATTGGAATGACAATATTATTTATTGTTTTGTTAGTTCTACTGGAAGCTGTTTTTTGGTTCTCGATTTTTATAATTTCAGCAATGCTTTATTGGGTCTTCTTTAGAGCATTGAAATTTGTTTTTAATAAATCAAAAGACACAAAAGGAGACATTGGATTTTCAGTAGTTTACTCGCTAATTTACACGCTACTCTATGTTGGTTGGATTTTCGGAATTGTTTATCTAACCGAAATAATTACATAAAGTTGTTACTACAATTTGAGAAATAAAAACTTCACATAAAATCATACGTTATTGAGCGTTCCTTAACAAAACCTTATTTGTGTGTTTTTATTTCTCAGATACTATTATCTGATTTTTGGTAAATCATACAATACTCCAAATAAGACATTTTATACCAGTTATATTTTGGAGACATAACTGATATAGGTATAATAGACTCCATACTTTTCTTTACCTTCTATAAAGTCATTAACTAACAAGGTCTTGCCTTTAGACAGTCGTACAGAAAAAACAATAGCTTCTTCATCTCCGCTAATTACCTTTTCATGTATTTGATTAGCTATTTGGATACGTACTTTTTGAGGTTTTATGGTTTTATAGGTATAAAAGTTTTTAGGGTTATTTTCGGGAATTCCCCAAACCGGTCCCGGGCATTCTTTAGGCCATCTCCTGCATTCAATAGTATAGACGCCTTCTTTTTCTACTTCAATAGCGTGGGTATTGTTACATTTTTCATACCTGCCGCTACTTGTTCTGCCTTCCAAATACCTCTATCCTCACCTATAGCGTGCTGAATGGTTAAGATAACTTCATTTTGCTTTTTATTACCAATAACACTTACAGGAAACTCATTATACTCAAGATTGGTTTTGCTTTTCTTTACAAATACCTGATTATGTTTTAATAGCTCTGAAACCACTTCAGGGTATTGTTTTGATACATCATGACGTTGCTGGCGGTCTTTTTCAATATCAAATAAGCCTTTACCATCTATCAATCTCCAATCATCTTTAATAATGCATGTTTTATCCACATCTGTTGGGGGACGCCAATCCTGACGGTTATGAACAAAAATGGTTCGGTCTTTCAAGGCTTTCTCCTTTTTTGTTAACAAACCGGAAAGATCCACTCCGTCTATCTTCTTTTCTTTTGGCATATCCAAACCACATAATGAAGCTAATGTTGGTAACAAATCTACATGCGCCGCTTCTTCATTAATATCTTTACCTCCTGATATTTTGCCATCCTTCCAACGCATAAAAAACGGTACCCTATGGCTTCCTTCCTGCTTTCCTCCTTTTCGCCCTCTAAAACCATGATTATGCCCTAATGTTCCATTGGCACTATAGCCATTATGTGTTCCGTTGTCAGTCATAAAGATCAAAATAGTATTATCGGCCAATTTTGTCTTTTTAAGAAAAGCTTCTAGCTTTCCAAAGTTCTCATCTATGTTTGCAATCATCCCGTAGAATTCAGCGCTTATGATTTGTTTTCCAACCAGGGATTTATAGGGTTCCGCATACTGTTCTGCCACATATAATGGACCATGCGGGGCATTGGTAGGCAGGTATACAAAAAACGGTTTCTCTTTATTGATTTCAATAAACCGCATAGCTTCCTGAAACCAAACATCTGTACAATACCCTTTAAACTGTGTAGGTTGATTATTTACCCAATAAATGTCATCAAAATAAGTATTTCCCCAGTAGTCTGACAGCTCCCCTACACCTCCGGCTTTATGATGAACGGCTACATCAAACCCGCAATCGGTAGGACGTACAGGGTAATTGTCTCCTAAGTGCCATTTACCAAATATGCCGGTAGTATACCCGTTAGCCTTAAAAACATCGGCCATGGTCATTGCATTTCCGGATAGCGCGTCCCTTCCTTTATAAGTTGACCAGGCTCCATTATTAATGGGGTAACGCCCGGTCATAATAGCGCTTCGTGTTGGTGTACATACTGAACTCACATGAAAATCAGTCATGCGTACTGCATGTTTATAAAACCTGTCCAAGTGAGGCGTTTTAAGCCAAGGATTACCATGGCAACCCAGATCTCCAATACCTTGGTCATCAGTTAAGATGAGAATAACATTAGGTAACTTTTGGGCTTTTGCTATATTTTGGGAATTGGAAATACTGTACACTAGTACCAACAGTCCGATAAAAATGGTATTTTTCAGATTCATCACATATAATTTGCTTATATAAAAGTTAAAGTGAAGTATTTTATTTTAGTTGACCTATTTCCCTGTTTTCGGTTCCTTTTTCTATACCTACGTTTAGATCTCCTAATTCCTGTCTTGCCTGATCTACAACAGCCATGAGCTCTTTAACTTTTTCCGGGTAATATGCTATGACATTGTACTGTTCTCCCGGATCACGCATCATATTATATAATTCTGGTTGCTTTACGGTTTTCTTAATTCTTTTGCCTCCTGCACCATTGTTTGCCGGTTTGGCATCATAAGAGCTCCAGGTATGCGGTAATACCAGTTTCCAATTCCCTTTGCGCACACCATTTAAATTGTTCTTTCCAAAATAATAAAGAATGGTTTCTCTTGGAGTTGATTTAAAATCACCTTTCCAAAGTGAGGAAATATCAACACCATCAATCGTATTGTCAGATAATTTGCCTTTAGTAACTGTAGCTAATGTAGGAAGCAAATCTATGGCACAGGCTAATTTACTACATACGGTTCCGGCAGGTATGTTCTCCGGCCATTGAATAATAAAGGGTACACGCTGTCCGCCTTCCCAACTGGTGGCTTTCCCTTCACGAAGCCCTCCTGCAGAACCTCCATGGTTTCCAAAATTTAACCAGGGTCCATTGTCCGTTGTAAAAATAAAGATGGTATTATCTGCAACACCGTTCTTTTCCAATGCTTTAACAATTTCTCCAACCGACCAATCTACCTCCATCATAACATCACCATACATCCCCTGCTTACTTTTTCCTCTAAATTTATCTGAAACCCCAAGCGGAATATGAGCCATAGTGTGCGGGACATATAAAAAGAATGGTTGATCTGCTTTTCTGTTTATAAAATCAACCGCTTTTTCTGTATAAAGTGTTGTTAATTTATCCTGATCTTTCAGGCTGGTAATTTCTCCAATTTTATGGTTACCTTCTATTAAAGGTAATTCCGGCATATCAGCCCGGCTACTTCCTTCCGGCAACTTTTCTCCCGTAACGTTATTATGCGGCCACATATCATTTGAATAGGGAACTCCAACATACTCATCAAAACCATGTTGCAAAGGCAAAAACTCTTTTTGCCAACCCAAATGCCATTTACCAAAACAAGCCGTGGCATAGCCCTGATCTTTAAACATTTCGGCTATGGTATACTCCTTAGTATTGAGTCCAATCTCATGATGAGGAAACAAGGCTCCTGAAAAGCCTATCCTATTTGGATAACATCCTGTTAAAATACCCGCCCTGGATGCACTACAAACCGGTTGTGCGGCATAAAAATTAGTAAACCTCATACCTTGAGAGGCCATGTGATCCAGATTAGGAGTTTCAAACCCTGTGGCTCCGTAACATCCCACATCGCCATATCCTTCATCATCAATAAATACAAGAACCACATTGGGCTGTGACTGATTACGGTTTTGGGCCTGTGAAAAATTTACGATTATGGCAAAACATAGAAATAGAATCGTTTTTTTGGTCATCAAAATATCTGGTTTATAGGGTTAATATTTTATTCAGTTAAGTTTCTTTGAAAGCATACTATAACGCTAAAATAAGAGTTCCAAATTTAAGAAGCAGAATCTTTAAAATCAAACTATATAAACATTATACAACTCAAATTAAGAGCGCCACTGATCAATTAAAATTGTTTCCAACCTAATCGTAGCTGGTTTTCAATAAGAGCTTTAGTTATTACAAGAAGAAAAAAGATTCTATGATGATGATTGATTGCCTAGCCAATACGTCAGAAATCCAGCTCATTAAAGGGCGATATGACCTATTTTTTGATCACTCCCAGAAAGGCTTTATTTCTTAACAAACAATTTTGAGGTTGTAAAGCGGGTTGTCTTTATTTTAACAAGGTACATCCCACTTTTTAAGCTAGAGACCGGAATACTAATTTTATAATCGTTATTTGACTCCAGTTGTTTAGTCATTCGCCCCTGTATATCATAAATACCAATACTGATTGGCATATGATCTTTAAAAGATATATTTAAAATCTCCTCTACAGGGTTTGGAAAAACCTTAAAATCAATATTCTGGGGTGATCTATTATCTGCTACGGACAAAGCTGCAGTACTAGGTGCGGGATCGTTTGATAAATAAATATCATCAATAAACACTTCAACAGTTCCTGATCTTGATGAAATATAATCTACCTGAAAAGTAATTTTATTGAGTAAGCCTGTGTAAGTTGAAAAATCAAAAACCATATCTTGCCATTTGCCAGAATTAGAATACGGTACCGTACTTTCCTTAACCACCTTGGTACTTGCTGAGTTTGATGCATCTTCAAATTTACCTCTTGTAGTACTTGTATTGGGTTTAAAAACTTTATAATGCAGGTATTTAAAATTATTATTGAAAGGTGTAAAATCTTCGGTAGAAGTTCCAGCATAAACTTGTGCACTGCTGGGTATGGTTATTTTTAAAACCTTATTACTATCATTTTCACCGGCCTTATTACTATTACTTACAACTTCTACTTCTACACCGTTTCCATTCTTTACAAACTCCAGAGTAGTTTCATTTTCAAAGGTTTCCAGTACCATATCGGGGTCACTGGTATTAGTAGTAACATTCAATGGAGCGCTTAAATTTGTTAACTGGCCATTAGCACTTATCCCTTGTATAGTATATGTGTAGGTTTGATTACTGGTTAAACCACTTACTTCTAATTTTTCGGTATTTGCCGTTGCTATAAGTATATCATCTTGAAACACATTGTAATCCGTAGCTCCGTCCAGCTTATCCCAGGTTAAGGAGAACCGTATTTCTTCAATAGATTGGGCGTTAAGCCCAGTGGGACTGGTGTTTGAAAAAGGAACGGTTCTGGGAGTTGGATCATCACTAAAAATAATATCATCTACATACATGGTGTGTAGTGCTCCAACTTCAAAATCGGGATGAATGGTAATTCTATTTACGGCTCCTGAAAACGTGTCAAAATCAAAAACCAAATCTTCCCACTCGTTAATTTTTGTTTGGGCTGATATGCTTGATTGTGTCATTGGTGTTTCCCCGCCTTTTTCTATGGTTATTTTTACAGGGCTCAACCTTTCTTTATATACTTTCATATGCATATATCTCATTTTTCTTTGAAATTGAGATACTTTGTTTGTTACTCCGGCCTCATCTGGCGCACTAGTATTAAGCCTTGTTATGTTCAGCACCTTATTGGAGGTATTAACACCTGATTTATCCGGATTATCAGTTATAGCAACAGTTACATTGCTTTTATATGGTAAAAAACCGGGCAGGGCTATGTTATCAAACGTAAATTCGTGATGCCTAACATAAGAACCTATACTAGTTCTCCACCCCCATAATACCCCGGGTAGTGTTGTACTCCATTCATTAAATTTATCTTGCAATCTTGTTGCTTCTGCCGAATTTGTTAGGTATAAATCTATTGCTTCTTCCTTATCACTTAATATATTAAAAAGTTTAGGCGTAGAAGAGTCATCATTAAATACCAGTTTCCAGTTGGCATCTCTAATGGCCCATTTATCTCCTAATTTCCAATATAAAAATTCATGAGGGTCGGTATTATTGGTTCCATCAATAAATGGAATAAGATTAGTTCCATGAAAGCCATTGCTGGCATCTATAGTTCCTCCTGCGGCTACTATTGCGGTAGGCAAGAAATCTATTGTGCTGACCGGTTTGTCATAAATTACATTAGCCGGTACATGACCTGGCCATTTAATACAAAATGGCAACCTTATACCACCCTCATACAACTGCCCTTTTTCTCCAAAATATGGGGTATTTAAGGAATAGTTGCTTCCCGGTTTACCGCCATTATCGCTTACAAAAAAAATAAGTGTATTATTAGTTAACCCTGTATCTTCAAGTTTTTGTAAAACCCGGCCAATATTTTCATCCATTTCATATTGCATCGCCACCATTTTACGCCGGTTTTCATCAGTAATACTAGAAAACAAATCTATGGTTGCCTGGGGAGCCTGAATGGGGCCATGAACCGCATTAAAAGGCAAGTACAAAAAGAACGGTTGTGATTGATTGCGATCAATAAAATCAGTGGCTTCCCTTCCAAAAGCATCGGTTAGATATTCACCTTCGTAAGCTACTGGTGAATTATTTTTCATTAGTTTGTTTTCCTCATTATTTTCGGGAAAATAATTTGCAGCGCCTCCCAAAAAACCAAAAAATTCATCAAACCCCTTATTTGTAGGATAAAAATCATCATGTTCATCACCTCCAACATGCCATTTACCTACCATTCCCGTTGCATAACCTAAAGACTTTAAGGACTCCGCAAACGTTGGGATTTCATTAGGAATTCCGGTTATAACACTGGGGTTAGCTCTAAAAGGCCCCGGGTTGTCCTCAAACCCAAAAGATTGTTGGTATCTACCGGTTAACAATCCTGCTCTTGAAGGCCCACAAACCGGAGCGGTGACATAACCAGCAGAAAACTGCGTGCCTCCTTGTGCCAACAAATCAATATTTGGTGTAGGGATATCTGTAGATTGATTGTGATAGCCCACATCGGCATTTCCCAGGTCGTCTGCAACAATAACAATAATATTAGGCTTTTGTGCGAACGCTACTTGCACACCTAAAAACAAACAAACAAATAAAAGTGCTATTAAAATCTTTTTCATCTAAATATTAAAACTTAAAATAACCAGATCGGGGTTCAATCTTATGGTGATAAAGCAAAATTACTGGTAAAGATTTAAAAACGCACTACTTCTTAATTACGTCAAAAGCTATTCAAACCAATTAAAATGGGCTCATTAAAGGTTTTTAACAAAGTTGATACCCCCTCAAAAACAAGTTTTTAAGTCGTTATTTTAAAAATTTTCTCACTTTCACCTATTTTATTAATTGCTAAACTGAAGATTTCGCATACCCCTAATTCATACCAAAAATTAAAATAGTAAGCTTACATTTGTAAAAACCCGGAAATTTAAATGTTTCTAATGGACAAACACATTGAAAGCATAATTCTTAACCATACCAAAGCCTCAGGAATTGGTAAGCAAGAAATCATTCAATCCCTTTGGAGTGGGTATGGAAAGATTATTAGATATTATCTTGAAAACTCACAATATAAAAGCATTGTTGCCAAACATATTAAGTTGCCAAATACGAGCCAACATCCCAGAGGTTGGAATACAGACTTATCTCATCAAAGAAAACTCAAGTCTTATGCCATTGAGATGACATTTTACCGTAACTGGAGTGCATCCTGTAAAACGTTTTGCTATGTTCCTGAATGCATTCATATTGAGGATATGAATCATGAATCACTAATCCTTCTAGAGGATTTAAATGATGTCGGTTTTCCAATTAGAAAGACCTCTGTCAATTTACATGATATGAAATTATGCCTGAAGTGGCTTGCCCATTTTCACGCTTGCTTTATGGGACGGAACCCTGAAGGTTTATGGCAGACCGGTACATATTGGCACCTGGATACCAGACCCGATGAGCTAGGTGCATTAAGTGATTTGCCTCTTAAAAATGCTGCGGCCTTAATTGATGAAACATTAAACAAATGTAAATACAAAACCTTTGTTCACGGTGATGCCAAACTGGCCAATTTTTGTTTTTCTGAAGACGAAAAACGGGTTGCTGCCGTAGATTTTCAATATATAGGGGGAGGTTGTGGTATGAAAGATGTTGCTTATTTTATGGGAAGTTGTATGTATGAAGATGATTGTGAAAAACATGAAAAAGCGCTTTTGGACTATTATTTTGACGAACTGTATAATGCATTAAACGTTTATGGCAAAGCTATAAATTACAATGAGCTAGAGTTTGAATGGCGGCAACTATACCCTATTGCCTGGACTGATTTTCACAGGTTCATTAAGGGCTGGAGCCCCGGACATTGGAAAATACATTCTTATAGCGAAAGACTTTCAAGAGCGGTTATCCAACAGCTTAAAAGCCCAAAACGCTACCAATAATTTATGCCAATTGAAGTACCATGACTTTAAACCCCAATCATCTTACCTCCCTTTCAAAACTTGCCATTCAAGCTGCTAAGTCTGCCGGAGCTTTAATTAGCAGTTATAAGGATCAACATATAACCATTCTCAAAAAAGAAAGCGGAAATAGTCAGGCCTCCCAAGTGGTAACAGAAGTTGATTTTAAAAGTCAAGAACTTATCTTAAATATACTTCAACCTAGTATTGATCAATACGATTTGGGTATACTAACTGAAGAAAGCAACAACTCAAAAAACCGATTGACAAAGGACTTTTTCTGGTGTATTGATCCTTTAGACGGCACATTACCTTTTACCGAATCTGTTCCGGGATACGCCGTTTCCATAGCATTGGTCAAAGCCAATGGTGAACCTCAAATTGGTGTTGTTTATGACCCTATAACACAAAACTTATATCATGCTATAATAAACAAAGGAGCTTATAAGAATGAAGTCTCTTGGCATTTACCTCCTGCAGATAACAAAAAACCGCTCCAGTTTTATTTCAACAGAAGCTTTGAGACATTAGATTGCTTTTCGGACGTACTAACAGAACTCAATAAAACAGTCAAAGGTAAATATGCTAATGGAATAAATTCCACCCCTTCTTATGGTGCGGTAATGAATGCCTGCTCTGCTCTGGAAACCGTTCCTTCCTGTTTCTTTGCTTTTCCAAAAAACACTGCCGGAGGAGGCAGTACATGGGATTATGCGGCCACGGCCTGTATCTATAAAGAAATTGGGGCCTCTGTCTCTGATATGTTTGGAAATCCACTTCAGCTAAATCAGCCCCATACAACTTTTATGAATGAAGCCGGTATACTTTTCGCCTCTAATACTAATTTAAGTGAATCCATCCAGAAGATGTTTAAACTTTATTTTTATTAGAATATTGCACATAGTATTCAAAACCTTTTAGTTTAGTATATTTAAAGAGTAAAATAACTCATTTTGTGCCAAACGCATAGCCAATTTAGTTTTACTCCTACACTTAACAACCGGTTTGGTTTTTCTTCCGAGAGAAAAAACGGAAATTACCTCTTCCCTTTTGCACCAATTTTATGTTCGTTAGAATTACACACTGTAATTATAAACATAACTCCCATTGCTATATATACATTTTTTTACTCCCAACATTTTAATCATACTAATATTTTATAGAATTGTTTTTAACTAAACTTGTTTATTAAATACTCCTTCATTCTCATTATATAATTATACTCGCTTTGATTTTTCTTACTGAACTCTAATTTACTGATCAAAGGCATTAATTCTTTTCCAGATTCTCCCATCCAATCCACAATATTAAGTATGGACAGCATGGCGTATGATGACTGTTCCATTAGAGATTTTAAAATCGCTAAACCTAACTCTTTATTTCCTGAACGAATTAAAAGGTATGCTGCCATGGCTTGTATTTCATGAGATTCATCTTCAATAACTTTCAATCCACCTGCTTCATTATTGAGCAGCAAGCACCCTATTAACCCCCAATAACGCACCCCCAGATGCTCATTGTTCAACATTTCATGCAGTTTGTTAAGATTCTCAGGGCTTTGTTCTAAAGCTATGTCTGCAGCACTTAACAATTCTGAAACATCATACAATTGTGAGTTACGAACCATTTCAAAAATTGTTGTTTTATGTTCTGCTGCCAAACGAACCATTTCTGTTTCCGGAAGTAAGCCACTATCATAAACCTCAATTTGTTCCTTTCGTAGTTCTGTCTTCATAGTAGACGCCACTTTTTGATAGGCTGGTTTTGCTATTAAGTTTTCTGTACAATCCGGATCGTTCTGCATATCGTAAAGCTCTTCGGTCCATTGCTTAGGTTTAAAAAAGCGAGATTGCAATTCATTTGCACGCCCTTCTTCAACTTCTTTAGCCCATGCTTTTGTCGCTTTCATTTTCCACAGGTACATTAAATGTTGCATCCATGGTACATAAGGCATATAATTTCTAATGTACAGATAGCGTTTATCACAAAGTGCCCGGGCATTATCTATCCGTTCGTCCATTCTCCCTCTAAAGGCGAAATGATATTCTTTTTCAGCTTCTGCTTTTGAACCTAAAAAAATATTACCCTGCATATAATTTGGAATGGAAGCTCCGGCAATACTAAGCCAGGTTTTAGGCATATCTGCAAAACTAACCATCCTATCTATCTTTGATCCCAATCTGGAAGCCGGCCATAATGCTTTATAGCGCTCTGGTATTCTAACAATTAAAGGGCAGTGAAGACTATTTGCAAATAAAAACCGTTTGCTTCTGGGCAATACACCACCATGATCTGAAACATAAATAACAATAGTATTTTCTGCCAACCCCATGTCTTCCAGTTTTTTTAATTTGGCTCCAACATCTACATCCATTTGTTTTAAGGCATCATAGTACTTTGCGTAGTTCTTTCTTACATCGGGTACGTCCGGGTGGAATTTGCGTAATATGGTTTTATTAGGGTCATGATTTGTGTGGTCAACATCGCCTTGAGCTCTACTTTCGTGAGAATTCCCTAGATTAATGACTTGAAAGAACGGTTGGTTATTTTTTAACGCCTCCCAGTCTTCTGAACTGGAATTATCCCAGCAATCGGTTCCATCTCTTCCACTAATATTGTAGTCCGTTTTTTTGTAATTCCCAGTATAATACCCTTGTTCATTTAAAAAATCCGGATAATAATTAATACTATCATGGGGAATGCGATAAAAACTCCTCATATTGTGCGTTCCCATGGAGAGTGCCAAAATGCCAGTAATCCATGTACTCCTTTGAGCTGCACATACAGGAGCATTTGCATAGGCATTTGTATATAAAAAACCTTCACTGGCCAAATGATCAATGTTAGGAGTTTCAGCAAATGGATTACCATAACAACCTAACCAATCCGCACTATTGTCTTCACTGGTAAGCCAAAGTATATTTGGTCGTTCCTGATTCTGTCCAAAAAACGTCTTGGAAACAATAAGAAAAAAAACTAATAATAAGGTTAAACTGTATCGACTCATTAGTTTTTTATTAGTTTTGAATACATTCATAATATTTAATTTCTTTTTTCTTATTAAATTCCAACTTACTAATTAGAGCATTAGTTTTTTCATGTTTCTCTCATCCAATCCACAATACTAAATACAAATGGCATAGCCCTAAGGAGGCTTTATAATTTCTTTAATCTATCAAATACCCTTTATTTATTTCCTGTTTAAGTAACTTTTCCATTTTGGCTATTTTATCCGGGTGCTGGAGAGACAAATTCACACGTTGTTCAGGGTCTTTTTCAAGGTTGAATAGTAAATTATCCGTATTAAAATCTTTATACCCTTTAAGTTTTTTAAACGAATCCGGCATCTTTGAATGCTGTCCCGTTTTTTTATTGATATATAACCACTTACCTTCCCGAATCCCCCAAGTGTCTTTGTAAGTGTTATGAACAATAACATCTCTATATCCTGTTTTGTTTTTATCTTTCAAAACCGATAAAAAACTCTTACTATCAGGAGCTACATTTGTATTTACTGGGGTATTTGTTATTTCCGCAATTGTAGACATAATATCTATTTGAGATACCAATGCATTTGATACCGTGCCTTCCATAATATGTCCTGGCCATTTTACAATAAAAGGCACATGATGTCCTCCTTCCCAAACGTCTCTTTTTAACCCCCTAAAATCTCCCATACTATAATGGTCAAACTTTTCAGCTCTGGTAAAAGCATATTTTTCCGGTCCGTTATCTGCACTAAAAATTACAATGGTATTTTGGTCCAATGCTTTTTCTTTTAGTGTTTTCAATATCTGGCCTACAACCCAATCGGTTTGAAACATGAAGTCACCATAGGGGCCTGCTTTAGATTTATCAACAAATTCATCATTAGGTATGATTGGTGCATGTGGTGATGGTAATGCCATATACAAGAAAAACGGTTTGTCCTTTTCTTGTTTTTGTATATAGGACACTGTTTTTTTTGTAAGTGCTGGTAATACCTCATAGGGGTTCCAGCCTTTTACTTTAGGCCCGGGACGGAACTCCCAACTTCCTTCGTTTATACCATAGCCCACATTATTCGGATCCATATCAGTATTGGGTAACTTGACGAAATTTTCATTTTCTATCCATGCGTATGGCGGAAAATTAATGGTTCCATCTCCAAAATAATAGTCAAAACCCTGACCCAAAGGCCCTCCTTTTATCGGATTAGTCCAGTCTACATCTTCAGGCTTATAAAACTTACGTTTCTTTCCCCATTGTAACACCTCTCCTGTAGGTTCTCTATTAAACTTCCAATCCCAACCTAAATGCCATTTTCCTATGGCCGCTGTCACATATCCTTTGGTTTTTAATAACTCGGGAATAGTAACATCTGAATCGTTAAACATAGGTTTACCAAAGGCGTTTACAATATTATGAGTTCTTCGCCAATGGTATGTTCCTGTCAGTAATGCAAAGCGACTTGGAGAACAAATTCCCGATGAACTATGGGCGTCTGTAAAACGCATCCCTTCTGCTGCCAATTGATCTAAGTTTGGTGTAGGTATTTTTGAATTAGGATTCTGACAATTTAAATCACCATACCCCATATCATCTGCATAAATTATAATTATGTTGGGTTTGGAAGTCTGAGCATTTATATTAGATAGCACACAAAGTAATAAAGCAACAACATTTAATATTCTATTTTTCATAAATAAAAATTAATAATCTCTTTCTTTTGAACTATTCTCCACAGAGCTTAACCAGGTATTTAATTCACTCTTCATTTCCTCAACCCGTTTAGAGTTAAAAGCCGCTATATTTTTCTCTTCACCTTCATCTGCTATGATATCATATAGCTCATAATTATTACCGTTATCTTTTGTAATCAATTTATACCTGTGATTTACCCATGAGATTTGATTTTTTAAACGAAACCCCATAGGCTTGTTCCGTTCTTTTTTAGTCTTTTTTATAAATGGCATTAAATTAATACCATCTATAGGCCTGTCATCTGGGTAATCTATATTTAAAACACTTAAAAGCGTTGGTAAATAATCACTAGTAAATGCGGGGACATCTAGCCGCTTCTTTCCTTTTAATTCTCTTTCCCAAACTACAAATGCCGGTGTACGTAGCCCACCTTCATATAAACTTCTTTTTCTACCTTTTAAATGCCCTGCACTTCCCGGTGTTTCATTCTCAGGCCCATTATCACTACAAAACCAGATCATGGTGTTTTCAGATGTTCCGTTACGCTCCAGTTCTTTCCATAGTCTTCCTATTTGATCATCTAATGCGGTAATGCATCCATAATACAGTTGTTCTTTATTAGATAAATCAGGGTATTTAGACTTATAATAATCACTGGTTACAACGGGTAAGTGTGGTGAATGGGTCCAAACCGTAGCAAAAAAAGGCTCGCCTTGAGAAAGTGACCTTTCAATAAAGGACACTACTCTATCCATTATAAGCTTAGTGTCATCTCCAGATAATTCCCCCTCTGCTTTTTGCTCATCTCCTACCCAATAAGCTGTATTAAAATCTTTTGCTTTCTCACCTTTTTTAATGGCTGACCATCCATACCTTTTTGATTCACCATTTTTAAACTCTTCAGGGTAGGCCATAGGATCATATGTGGGGACCTTTGATTCCGTACAGAAATATTCATCATAACCGTGCATAGAAGGAATACTGTAATGCTTAAAGTGCTTTTCTCTACCTCCCCGATTGGCATCCGGTTCTTTTTTAGTATGAATACCTAAATGCCACTTTCCAAAATGCCCTGTGGCGTACCCTTCTTTTTTTAAAAGTTCAGCTATAGTTATTTCCTGGGTTTTTAAATGCCCCGTATTGGCTCCCGGAATTTCCATTCTATAAGGATTTCTACCCGTAACCACACTTGCCCGAGTGGGAGAACATACTGCTGAAGCCGAATAAAAACGATCAAAAATGATCCCCTTGGAAGCCAATGCATCCAAATGAGGTGTTTGAAGAATCGAATTACCATTAAAACCGGCATCAAACCAGCCTTGATCATCAGTCATTATTAAAATAATGTTAGGTCTTTCTGGCAACATTTTTTGTGGGTAAACCAAATTAGTACCACAAAAAATTAACAATGCATAAAAAATTTTATTCATTGTAGCAATTTATATAATTTTTTACTCTATTACTAAAAGTTTTTCTTTTTAGCCTTTTCTTTATAGGTTCCGGTTAAAAATTCTTTTTTATCAGTTACTTTGGCTTTCCTATCAAATAAAACCTTATACTTTTCATAATCATTATCCAATGTCATGTTTTTGATCATATAATTATATTGCTGATCATACAAACTTCTCATTTTCTTCAATGCTTTTTCATGAGTACGTTTGTTTGCAACATTTTCCATTTCATACTTGTCATTGCTAATATTGAATAGCTCTTCTGTTGGTTCCATATGTTTATCTGCATATTGCCAATAAATGTATTTCCAATCTTTGGTAACAACAGCCATTTCCTGAATCTCATCATTCCCCCACATGTTTGTTAATGTAATGACTCTATTTTTATAATCACTAGACCTTTTAGCTATTTGTCTTAAGTTTACACCGTCCATATGGTTTGGAACCTTAATTCCTGCATAATCAAAAATTGTAGGGGCTATATCAATATTTCCGGTAACACTCTCTATAATTTTACCTCTTTTAGTTTCCGGCAGTCTTGGGTCATAAACAATAAGGGGAGATTTAGACGCTTCTTCATATGGCAAAACTTTACCTCCAAAACTATGAGCTCCGCAACTATAGCCATTATCACTGGTAAAAATAATAATCGTGTTATCACTAACTCCAAATTCTTTTAAAGATTTACGAATCATTCCCAAGGCATAATCTACACCATGAATTAACTGATTGTATTTTTTAATGGCATCTTGATAGGATTCTTCTGAATCTCTCCAAAACGTATATTCATTATACTGACGACCGGACTTAGATTGCGGTGATAAATACTTGGCATTTTCTTTACCATAATTAGGTCGCTTTTTATAGGTTTTATTTTTATATACATAATCAAAATACTTATCTGGTGTAAATGGTAAATGTGGTGCTTTGAAACTGATAGACATACAAAACGGCTTCCCTGATTTTTGGGCTTCCTTTATGAAATCATTCGCCCATGCTCCATAAGCTCTGGTGCTATGCGGATATTTTTCGGCATAATGCGCAATAGATTTATTTTTTGCAGTTTCATATTGTGTTTGTCCCGGGCCACCACCCCAAACATCAAATGCCGCTTTTGGAATAACACTCATGTTCCTTTCACTCCAATCCTGACCTTCTGTTACGGCAAATCCAAATTTACCTGCAAAACCGGTAAAATACCCAGCATTCCTTAAAATAACAGGATATGATTGCTGAAATTTTTCTGGTTTAAGCGGCCCATGCATAAAGTTACAACCTGTTTTATATTCATACATCCCGGTCATAATTGTTGCTCTGCTAGCCATACATATAGCTGTAGTGTTATAATGATTTTTAAACATGATCCCTTCCTGAGCCAATAAATCCATATTAGGTGTGACTACCTGATTATTACCATAACAGCCTGTTGCTATACTTGTTTGATCATCTGATAAAAGAAAAATTATATTAGGCTTTTCTTGAGCATATATACCAGTCATTAAATGAATTATGCATATAAAGGAACCGTATTTCAAAAAAGTATTGAATAAATTATTCATATTAATCTTAAATGGCTTTGTGTTTTTTTATTGTGAAATTACTCTTTATCAAGTTACTAATATATGGTAAACAAAGGGAATAATGTAACATATGATTATTCTTTTGACCTAATACAGGAAAGTAAACTAAATTGTATTAATTATACAATTACTAAAATTTTATGCCCGTCACCCGGGTGGCTATCATTGGTATATCTTAAAACTTTAGGAAGCCCTGTTCTTTTAGCCTTTTTATTTCTGCACTCTATAAAGTACATTTATAATGTTTTTGCTTATGCTATTGAGATTAATGAGGTCATACCCAAAGTGATTTTTTAAGATAAGTTGTTTAATTCCCTCAATATATTCATAGTGCTATAGCCCTCTGTTACCCCCAATCAAATATTATTTTTTCGTCAATAACAAAGGATTACGAGTACATATCTACCAGCTTAGTTTATTTAAGTATTTTTCCTGTATTTTTAGTTATCAAAAAATAGCCTATTAAATATACCAATTAATAACTCACTGTGCTAATTCTTTCCAATATAACTAACTCCGCCGTTAAAAGTTTTATCTGGATTAATGTAACTGCCACGAAGATTAATGCTTAATTTTATAAATTGTAAACCAAACAACACACCTTAAATGACATCAAGACTTATTCTGATATTATTTACCATTATATTACAATTTAATTATTCCTGTACTTCCCAAACGACGACGACACTACCTCCTCCTAATATTGTATGGATTACTTCTGAAGATAATTCAAAACATTATATGGACCTGTTTGATGAACACGGTGCCAAAACGCCTAACATAGAAAAGCTGGCTGAGAATGGTGTTATCTACTCACATGCCTTTTCAAACGCAGCAGTATGTAGTGCGGCCAGATCAACCTTAATTTCTGGTTCATATGGCCCCAGATTGGCAACACATTATCACAGAAAACTACAGAAAGTGCCTATGCCAAATGGTATAGAAATGTTTCCTTATTATCTTAGAAAAGCAGGGTATTACACTACTAATAATGCTAAAGAAGACTATAATATCATAAAATCTGATAGTGTCTGGGATGACTCTTCAAAAAAAGCCAATTGGAGAAATCGAAAAGAAGACCAACCATTCTTCCATGTATTCAATATTGGAACGACTCATGAAGGAAAACTCCATTTTACCGAAGTGGACATGAAAAAAGGTACAAAAACTGATCCTGACTCTTGTTTTGTTCTACCTAACCATCCGCAAACACCCCTATTTAAATACACCAATGCCTATTATCATGACAAAATTAAAGAAATGGATACAGAAGTTGGTGAGGTTCTCAATCAACTTAAAAAAGACGGCCTTTTAGAAAATACATTCATTTTTTATTTTGGAGACCACGGTGGGGTGTTGCCCGGAAGTAAAGGCTACATTAACGAAATGGGGGTTCATATCCCTTTGGTAGTCTATATTCCTCCCAATTATAAAGGTTTAGTAGATGAAAAACCAGGGTCTAAATCCGAAGGTTTTGTGAGCTTTATAGATTTTGGGCCTACGGTTTTAAATTTAGCCGGAGTTACTATCCCTGAAAATATAGATGGGAAACCTTTTTTAGGGCACAATATTACAAACAAAGCTGTTTCTGCAAGAGATGAAACGTTTAGCTATGCTGATAGATTTGATGAAAAATACGATATGGTTAGAGCCCTTAGGAAAGGGAAATACAAATACGTAAGAAATTATCAAACATTTAATTATGATGGTTTAATGAATCAATACAGATACAAGCAATTAGGCTATAAGGAATGGAAGCAGTTGTTTAAAGAAAGGAAGCTAAATGCTGTTCAGTCTCAATTCTTTCAGGTTAAACAACCTGAAGCGCTCTATGATATTGAAGCTGATCCGTATGAAACCAACAATTTAGCTAATAACCCTGAATTTGCTCCTGTTTTAAAAGGATTGCGTGACAAACTTAATGCCAGAGTGGAAAGTATGCCTGATCTTTCTTTTTATCCGGAATTTTATTTGATAAAAAATGCTTTTGACAACCCGGTAGATTTTGGTCAAAAGCACAAATCTGACATTAAAAAGTATATTGATATTGCTAATCTTTCTTTGCAGGAATTTGAAAACGTAAAAGACAACATTAAAAAAGGGCTAAGTTCTAATGATGCCTGGGCGCGTTACTGGACTTTAATAACATGTAGTAATTTTGGTGAGCGAGCCAGTATTTTTAATGAAACAATAAAGTCTATTGCTCAAACAGATACAGAACAAATTAATAGAGTGCGTGCTGCTGAGTTTTTAGGTTTAACAGGGATTCAAAATCCGGTTAACACAATGACCAAAGCATTATATACGGTTACCGACGGCGCAGAAGCCTTATTAATACTTAATTCTATGGTATTGATGAAAGATGGTATAAACAGATCCTATACGTTTAATATTATTCCTGAAAAGCTAAAAAAGCAGGTTTCAGAAAATCAGCAGGTCATGAGGCGAATTGAGTACTTTACTCAATCTTAATTGAATCATTTATTTTTAACATTAAAAAAGTGTCTGGGTTTTATTCCGGACGCTTTTTTGCTTTGCCTTAATAACATTTTTAATCATTCCAATGTTCATCAATTACTTTTTGAATATGTGGGAACTTATCATTATCATCTTCATTCAGTGCTTCTCGTTTTGCTTTTAATTGGGTTTTCAGATCAGCTATGATCGATTTATATTGAGGATCATTATAGGCATTATTCATTTCTTTAGGGTCTTTTGTTAAATCATAAAATTCCCATGCCACTGGTGTATGCCATGTAAATCTATTTCCCCAACTTTTCTTATTCCACTCATTATCAGAATTATCTGTATCCACCCAATACTTCCCATAATAAAAAATGAGTTTATGCTGTTTTGTACGAATTCCAAAATGAGCAGGATTTGCATGGGCATGAGCCATATGCATCCAATATCGGTAATAGGTAGCTTGTTGCCAACCTTCCGGTTCTTTTCCGGTTTCAAGTATCTGCTTAAAGCTATTACCCTGCATATAATCCGGAGCCTTTCCTCCTGCCAGTTCTATTAAAGTAGGCGCAAAATCTGTATTGTTAATTATAGCATCTGTACGGGTTCCCGCTTTAATGGTTTCAGGGTATCTCACAAAGAAAGGCATACGCATGGATTCATCATACATCCACCTTTTATCAATATAATCGTGCTCACCTAACATAAAGCCCTGATCGCCTGTATATACTATAATGGTATTGTCATATAATCCTTCTTCTTTCAAAAATTTCACCAATCTGGCTATATTATCGTCAACACCTTTCACACATCTTAAATATCTTTTTAAGTACTCCTGATAGGTCTTACTGGTATAAGCATCACCTTCTAATTGCTCTACTTGTTTAGGGTCAAAATCGGGATTATTCCTTTTAGTATATTTCTTACTCCATAAACGCATCCCCATATGTCTTATGGTATTTCTTTTAGATACAGATGATCCTATATCATGAATTAAAGCATCATGCTCTCCCCTTGTAGCTACAGATCCGTGATTACCATATTTGTACAAACTTTCCGGTTCTGGAATAAATGTGTCTTCAAGATAGTCTCTATAACGCTCGGCATATTCAAAATCATCATGAGGAGCTTTGAACTGGTGCATTAAAAAGAAAGGTTTGTTTTTATCTCTTTTGTTTTTTAACCAATCTAAAGTAATATCAGTAATAACATCAGAGCTATGCCCTTTATGTTGTTTGCCTTCATAGTTAGCCCTTTCGTTAAACGGCTCATAATGCATACCGGACTCGGTTAAGTAAGGATCATAATAAGACCCTTGCTGATGATGCTGTGTAAAAATATTATAATAGTCAAAATTTGGTTGATGTGTTAAATGCCATTTTCCAACAACCGCCGTTTGATAACCCAATTTTTTTATTTCATCAGGCAAGTATTGATTTTTGGTTTCTACTGTACCTTCTAAATCCAACACACCATTAGCCTGGCTATACTGCCCACTAATTATAGTGGCTCTGCTGGGTGTACAAATTGAGTTTGTAACAAAACAGTTGTCAAAAATAATGCCCTCTTTGGCCATTTCATCTAAAGCGGGTGTTGGATTTAAACCTGCTAATCTGCTTCCATAAATACCAAATGCCTGGGAGGTGTGGTCATCAGACATAATGTAAATTATGTTGGGTTTTTGAGTAGTTGAAACGGCCTTATTGTTTTCTGCCTCTGTATTACTTTTGCAAGCCAGAATTGTAGTCGCAAAAAATATTGCGACTATAAACTTTCTAAGTCTTCTTTTAACCTTCATGAAATATAGATGTGTTATTTAGTGATAAACAAATATCGCCATTAACAATTCTAATAACTATCACAAATGGTCAAAAAAAAGGTAGCAAATGTTTATTATTTAATAATTCTTGCGTTTTCAGGAACCTCAAAGCGTGTAGCATCAGGTTTTTCTTTAGAAAGCTTAATATTAGTAAACTGCACATTGTTTCTCAAAGTTGTGGGCAGGTTATTCTCCACATTATACCAGGATATGGTCTCCGGTAATAATAACCCATCTACCTCTTGCCAATTACCATATTGAATAAAACGAAAATCTTTACTCTTTTCTTTTGAAAAGTAAGTCACTGTATAAGCCAACCATGACATTTGATAAGTATCGGGGTCATAATAAAGGATATATTCATCATCCGGAGACTCCCCAATACCGCTTTCATAAGCTATTTTTATTCCGGGATAGGATTTGTCTTCAAATACTAAAGGTTCTGCCTCTTCATAAATAATACCATCATCTGCCAAAACAAAAGGCATGGCATAAAAATAAAACATCAGGTTGTAATAAAATTTAGGGTTTCCTTTGTACTGTGTTGTATCCTTGTCTTTTAACCAAATATCCTTTCCGTTAAAACCCAAAATATGGTTTGGCATATCAATCAATGACTTTCTGTACTTTAAATCTGTAGTAGTCACTTCTCCTCCATTGGGATTTGGTATTGTGAATGTCAATGACTGCATTTTATTCCAGTTCTCTACACCGCCATGAGCTTCAAATACTTTTGAAATATTTTCCGGATAAATGCTTGTTGTAATCTCCAAGTTTTCTTTTGAATAATCTATGGATTCTTTTTTATTGTTCTTACAGGAAGTAAGTGATATAGCAATTACTAAAAGTAGAATATTTTTCATGATATATTTAATTGATTAAATGCTTTTGTCGTTTATAACATAAATATATTACAATAAAAAACACTATCATTTATACCCTTTGATAATTATGAAAATGAATAACAAGGAAATAAGGATCGTTTTTTCATTTTTATGCTAAATTTGCACAAACAAAACTAGTCAAAAATTGCCTACAACATTAATAACCAGCACTCAAAATTCATTTATTCGACAACTTATACAATTACGGGATAAGTCGCGTGAGAGAAGGAAATCCGGGCAGTTTTTAATTGAAGGGCAGCGTGAAATTTCATTAGCTTTAAAAGGCGGATATGAGCTGCAAAACATTTTATTTTACCCCGATTTATTCCCTGCTAAAGCAGTAAAGCAATTAACAGATCAGCAAATAAACCTCATAGAAATCTCTAAAGAAGTATATCAAAAATTAGCCTACCGTGACACTACCGAAGGTATTTTAGCCGTAGCTAAGTCTAAAAACCTGTCATTAGACCATTTAAATTTTGAGACCACCAATCCGTTAATCCTTATTGCCGAAGCTCCTGAAAAACCAGGTAATATTGGTGCTATTTTAAGAACTGCAGATGCCGCAAATGTAGATGCCGTTATTATTGCTAACCCTAAAACCGATTTGTATAATCCTAACATTATCAGGTCTAGTGTAGGTTGTGTGTTTACCAATCAAATAGCCTCAGGAAGTACTACAGCAATTATTGATTTTTTAAAAACCAATAGCATTAACATTTACTGCGCTGCCTTACAAGCCTCAGTAAACTATCACACCCAGGATTTTACTAAACCTACTGCTATTGTTGTAGGAACTGAAGCTACCGGACTTAGTAATGAGTGGCAGGAAAATGCCAATCAAAACATTATTATTCCCATGCAGGGTGAAATAGACTCTATGAATGTATCTGTTGCCGCGGGAATTCTTATTTTTGAAGCGAAAAGACAGCGTAATTTTGAATAACATGTCATTCAGGGCGCAGCGAAGAATCTCTTAGATTAAATGTAAAATTAAACAGATTGCCTCGTTGCTTAAAAGCTCCTCGCAATGACAATAGAAAACTAAATATGACAGCAAGTACCCTTTTTTATATCATTATAGGCATTATCATACTTAACTTTTTAGTTGACAAGATTCTGGACGCCTTAAACGCAAAACATTTTAATGATGAGCTTCCGGAAGACCTCAAAGATGTGTATGATGCTACTGAATACAAGAGGTCTCAAAGTTATAAGGCTACAAAGTATAAGTTCGGATTATTAACTTCAACGTTTTCAATTGTATTGACTTTGGGCTTCTTATTTTTTGATGGCTTTGAATTTGTTGACAATATGGCCAGAACCTTTAGTGAAAACCCTGTTATAGTCGCGTTAATATTCTTTGGTATTATTATGATTGGTAGCGATATTTTGACCACCCCCTTCTCCTATTACAGCACCTTTGTTATTGAGGAAAAATTTGGATTTAACAAAACAACAAAAAAGATCTTCTTTTTGGATAAGGTTAAAAGCTGGCTTATGATGGCTATTCTTGGTGGTGGTATTTTAGCCCTGATTATTTGGTTTTATCAAGTTACCGGCACAAGCTTTTGGCTGTATGCCTGGGCATTGGTTGCGGTTTTTACTTTATTTATGAATATGTTCTACTCAAGACTTATTGTTCCATTATTTAATAAGCAAAGCCCTTTAGAAGCCGGAGACCTTAGAGATAATATTTCGGCTTATGCCAAAACAGTCGGGTTTAAACTCAACAAAATATTTGTTATTGACGGTTCTAAACGCAGCACAAAAGCTAATGCTTATTTTTCAGGATTTGGAAACGAAAAGCGTGTTACACTATATGACACTTTGATTAACGATTTAGAGGTAGATGAAATTGTTGCCGTTTTAGCCCATGAAGTGGGACATTATAAAAAAAAGCATATTATTTTTAATTTATTTGCTTCTATTTTATTAACTGGATTGACGCTTTATATTTTATCTTTATTTATTTCAAATCCTTTATTATCAAATGCTTTGGGAGTTGAACAACCAAGTTTTCATATTGGACTAATTGCTTTCGGGCTATTATATTCTCCCATCTCTGAAGTTACAGGTTTGATTATGAATGTATTTTCCAGAAAGTTTGAATATCAGGCTGATGACTATGCCAAAAACACGTATAAAGCCGAGCCATTAATTACATCGTTAAAAAAGCTCTCTAAAAACAGTTTGAGTAATCTAACTCCGCATCCCGCTTATGTATTTATGCATTATTCGCATCCTACTCTTTTGAATAGGATTAAAAATTTGAGAAAATAGGCTATACCTAAATTCTATAGCCTTTCGAATAGAATAAAAGTATTTACCACTGTTGTGATTCCTTATACAACCTCCCTAAATGTCAATGCGTTAGGGATTGAGCGGCTTGTTTGAGCTCCTTGAAAAGAGCGAGTAGCAAAAGCCCGACCCACAGGGAAACGCCCAAATAAAAAGGATTTAGGGCCTCTATTTTAGCTATTCTTTGCTACACTCTGAATGACAAATAAAAATAGTGTATCTTTGCCGCTTGAAACTCAGAATTATGAGTATAAATTCCTCAGGGTGAGGATGTGTTACTAGAAGTTTAAGGTTAAGTATGTCGATGCACTTCTTTATGTAACACTACATAATATAATCGCATACATAATACAAGAATGAGCACATTCCACGATTTAGGTCTTAATGAAGATCTTTTACAAGCTATTACTGATTTAGGTTTTGAAAAACCAAGTGAAGTACAAGAAAAGGCAATCCCTATTTTATTAGAATCAGAAACCGATTTAGTTGCTTTAGCACAAACGGGAACCGGTAAAACGGCAGCGTTTGGTTTTCCTATGTTAGAGAAGATAGATGTTAATAGCAGAACTACACAAGGTTTAATATTATCTCCAACCAGAGAGCTTTGTTTACAGATTACCAACGAAATGAAATTGTACGGTAAATACTGTAAAGGGCTTAATGTGGTTGCTGTTTACGGTGGGTCCAGTATTACGGATCAGGCTCGTGAAATAAAACGCGGGGCACAAATTATTGTCGCTACTCCCGGACGTATGAAAGATATGATTAGCCGACGTTTGGTAGATATCTCTAAGATTGAATATTCCGTATTGGATGAAGCTGATGAAATGTTGAACATGGGCTTTAAGGAAGATATCACTGATATTTTATCACATACCCCTATTGATAAAAATACCTGGTTATTTTCTGCCACTATGCCCAGAGAGGTGGCTGCTATTGCTAAGAATTTCATGCATAACCCTCAGGAGATTACAGTAGGACGCAAAAATGAAAGTACAACCAACGTTTCTCATGAATACTATTTGGTAAATGCCAGAGATCGTTATCAGGCCTTAAAACGCCTGGCTGATGCTAATCCGGATATTTTCTCTGTAGTGTTTTGTAGAACAAAACGTGATACTCAAAAGGTTGCTGAACAACTTATTGAAGATGGCTATAATGCCGGTGCATTACATGGTGATTTAAGCCAGAATCAGCGTGATTTGGTTATGAATGCTTTTAGAAAAAACCAGATTCAAATGTTGGTGGCTACTGATGTTGCTGCTCGTGGTATTGATGTAGATGATGTTACCCATGTCATAAACTATCAATTACCGGATGAAATTGAAACTTACACCCATCGCTCCGGGCGTACCGGACGTGCAGGAAAAACAGGAGTTTCCATGGTTATTGTCTCAAAAAGTGAAGTGCGAAAAATAAAAAGTATTGAACGCATTATTAAACGCCAATTTGAGAAAAAGGATATTCCTGATGGTATGGAAATTTGTGAGGTACAATTAATGTCCCTTGCCAATAAAATTCATAATACAGAAATCAACCATGAAATTGACAAGTACTTAGCAAGTATTAATGCGTTGTTTGAGGATACCAGTAAAGATGAATTAATTAAAAAATTCTTCTCCGTTGAGTTTACACGCTTTTATAATTATTATAAAAAGGCTAAAAATCTAAATGTTTCTGAAAGTTCTGGTGATAGAGAAAGTGAACGTGACCATAAAGGTGGAAAAAGTGATTCTACACGATATTTCATTAATGTTGGCGGAAAAGATGGTTTTGACTGGATGAAGTTGAAGGACTTCTTAAAGGAACAATTAAACCTAGAGAGAGATGATATCTTTAAAGTAGAGACAAAAGATGCTTTTTCATTTTTTAATACAGAAAATGAGCTAAAAGAGAAAGTACTTTCCCATTTTACTGATTTTAAACACGAAGGACGTTTTGTAAACGTTGAAGTTTCTGAAAACCGCGGACGAGGTGGAAGACGTGACCGAAAAGGAGGCGGAAAAAGAGACGGGCGCGGCGGAGGAAGACGCAATGATAGAAAAGGTAATGATGGAAATAGAAGTGACAGAAGACGGTCTGAAGGAAAATCTAAATCAAGACGTTCTAATTCTAATGATTTTGGAAATTCCAGACCCAGGCGTTCCAGGCGATAAAATGCCTTGTTTTGTTAATTTTTAGTCAAAATAAAAACCCTTAAAGCATTACTAAAAATTTCTTTAGTACTTTTATATCAAAATTGGTATTAAAAATTCTATGAAGAACTATCTGCTCCTTATTTCTTTTTTATTTATCTCTGCTATATCCTTAGCTCAAGAGACAGATAGTGTGTTTGGAGTTATTATTAATTCTTCTGATAACACGCCGCTTGAAAGTGTAAATATTGTTAATTTAAACCAAGTTATTGGTACTACCACAAACAGCAAAGGTGAGTTTTCAATTTCTGCAAAAGTTAATGATACACTTCATCTTTCTTATTTAGGATTCAAATCTATTAAAGTAAGAGTAACCAATGACTGGTTAAAGTTTGGCAGTGCTGAAATTGAGCTTACAGAGTTGGCTTTAGCTCTTGAAGAGGTTGTTGTTAACCAATTAAAATTAACAGGATATTTAGAGGTAGATATTAAGCAAGTACCGGAAATAAATGACAATTATCGTTATAGTATTTCAGGTTTGGAAGGTACAGGTTATGAGGCATCCAGTAAAAAGTCTGGCTTAACCAAGGTTATAGGTTCTATTTTTAATCCTGCTGATTTTTTACATCGTATGTTTGGCAAAAAACCCAATGAGCTCAAAAAGCTTAAAAAAATGAAGCAGGATGATGAAATAAGAAATTTGTTGGCTTCACGCTTTGATAGAGAAATGCTCATGGTTTTACTTCAGGTAGATCGTGTAGATTTGGATGAAATTGTAAACCAGTGTAATTATTCAAAAGGCTTTGTTCAAAGTGCCAATGACCTACAAATCCTTGATGCCATTAGCGAATGCTATGAAGAATATAAACTACTTAGCAGAGGCAGAAGTAGAAAGATTTAATTAAAATAAAAAATCAAGAAAAAAGGAAAATAACATTTGTTTTCCTTTTTTTATGCTTTAGAATGTAATGCTATTCTGTTGCCTTCACTATCTATAAACACACCCATATAACCATATTCCGGAGAAATCTGTGTTTTGGGCTGGTATATTTGCCCTCCGGCATCTTCCACCCTATCCAATTCATTTTGTACATTGTCACTAATAAAATAAATGAGAACTCCTTCTTTGCTTGGGATATAAGATTCTTGTTTAATCAGAGTGCCCGCTGCACCTTCTTTTCCTTCTGTAAACGGAAACCATCCCATTAACAAACCTCCCAAATTATGAATGGCAATATCCACTTTAAAAACCGTTTCATAAAATGTTTTGGCCCTGTCCATATCTGATACTGGAATTTCAAACCAGCCTACCATATTTGTTTCCATAACGCTTAATTTTCTAAAATTGTCTTTAGGCTGGAAAGCCCTTCTTCAAAATCTTTTCCAACAGTTTTATCCATGTTAAAAAACAAAAAGAACACATTTGTTGGTGGCTTACTTTCGCCTGAAAAGCCCCAAATTACTTTAGTCTTTCCTAAATCTGCTTCTTCTACTTTCAAGTAAGCTTCTGACTGTGATTTCCATGGCTTGAAGAACCTTAGTTGGGATTCAATGATCTCATTTTCTACTATTCGGGTCAGCTCTTGTTCTCCAGTACCTACATCTTTATTACCCTCCCATTTAGACAAAAAACCAACCTCCCCATCCGTGCCCTGATACTCTTGTTTCATCTGCGGATCCTTCTTTTTCCAAGGGGACCATTCATTTTGATTTTTGATGAGCTTTATATATTGAAAAACTTCCGGCAAAGGTTTATCTATAAGTACACTTCGATTAACATCATACTTTCTTGGCGCCACCAGTAGCAAAATAATAAATAGTCCAATAAGGATTAAAACGATATAAAGAAAAATCATGGCTATAAAATTTATATTGTTCTATAAATATAATTATTTTTTTCCTTCATAAAACCGTTCTACAATCTCATCATAGCTCTTAATTGTTTTTTTACACCAATCTAAACGCTTTGCATTCACCTCTTTTTCAGAGAGTTGCCACAACACATTAGTTTGTTTCAACTTTGTAGTTACATGTTGTAATATGATAGCTGCCGAAACAGAAATATTTAAACTTTCGGTAAAACCACACATCGGGATTTTTAAAAAACTGTCGGCTGAATTTAAAACCTCTTCAGACAGGCCTTCTGTTTCCCTTCCAAAGAAAAAACAGGATTTTTTGGTCACATCAAAGTCATGTAATTCACAATCATTGGTATGTGGTGTGGTAGCAACGATCTGGTAACCTTTTTGTTTTAAATCCGTAATGCAGCCTTTTACCGTATGATAACGGTTTAAATCCACCCATTTTTGTGCACCCATAGCTATTTCTCTGTCAATACGCTTGGTGTTTTGTTCTTCAACAATATTTATTTCCTGGATTCCAAATACGTCACAACTCCTTATTACTGCACTGGTATTATGCAGCTGATAAACATCTTCTGTGGCTACCGTAAAATGTTTGGTGCGCTGTGATAATACTTTAGCAAACTTATTTTTACGTTGTTCTGTAAGATAAGTTTCTAGGTGTTCAAGAAGTTTTAGATCGATCATATTTCAAAATTAAGAAAGTTTTTGTCATTGCGAGAAATAAAGTACAAATGACAAAGTAATCTTTTTTTAAATTGAATATAAATTGAAACAGATTGCCACATCGTATCTCCTTGCAATGACATAAAGTTAGTATCTTTATTACATGAAACACATTGTAGTACTTACAGGAGCAGGCATAAGTGCTGAAAGTGGCATTAAAACCTTTAGAGATGCTGATGGCTTATGGGAAGGTCATGATGTTATGGAGGTGGCTACTCCTCAAGGTTTTGCTGCAAACCCTGAACTTGTTTTAGATTTTTATAACCAAAGACGAAAACAACTTTTTGAAGTTATGCCCAACCAAGCACATTATGCTTTAACTAAATTGGAAAACGATTTTAAAGTAACTATTGTCACACAAAATGTGGATGATTTACATGAAAGAGCGGGAAGTACAAATGTGATTCATTTACACGGAGAATTGCTAAAAGTAAGAAGCACGACAGATGAAAGCGATATCCAAGAATGGAAAACGGATTTAGTTTTAGGAGATACCTGTAAAAAAGGAGCGCAATTAAGGCCCCATATTGTTTGGTTTGGAGAAGATGTCCCTATGATTGAAAAAGCTGTAAGTATTTGTGAAACAGCAGATATTTTGGTTATTATAGGTACATCCATGCAAGTATATCCCGCAGCCGGATTAATGCACTATGTTCCTGAAGATACGCCTATTTATTTTATTGACCCCAATCCACAAGTATCTAAAAAACCGCATTTGACAGTTATTACTGAGCCTGCTACTATTGGTGTAAAACAGTTGATTGGGTTGTTACATAAATAACTTTTCAATCTTTATTTTTCGCCTCTATCCATTTACTCATATACTTTGTACTTTGCATTGTATGATGTTGTAACATTTGCCCGGTAAAATTGTTTAATCGTATATCGTGGAGCTGTTCCTTAATATATTGAACACTTTTTAAAAGCTTTTCCTGATGTCCTTTTTCATTAAAACGACTATTTATAATATGAAACCCATTTTGTTGAAATGTATTCCATAGCTTTTCATCTTGATATAATTGCACTGCCTTTTCTGCTAAGTTCTTAGGTTTATCTTCAATAAAACCATTAGCCGGTAAATTTCCATACATTCCCTCAGCTCCAATAGATGTTGTTACACAAGGTGTTCCATTCTGCATAGCATCAATCAGCTTACCTTTTAATCCGGCACCAAAACGTATCGGGGCCAAGCAAACTTTGGCTTGTTGCATCACTTGGTTAACATCATCTGCAAATCCTTTAACCAGAAACCCTTCCTTTTCATTATGTAACTGATTTACTTTTTGAGATGTATAAGCCCCATAAATATGTAATTCTACTTTAGGCAGTTGCTTTCTAATTAGAGGCCAAATAACTTCCTTTAGATATAATACCGCATTATAATTAGGGGCGTGTAAAAAATTACCAATACTTATAAAATGTTGACGTTCTTCAAACTGTATAACATTATTAGAAATTCCTTCTAACATAAATGGCAAATACAATAAAAGTGATTTGTCAACCTTAAACTGATCTGTAAGAACCTCCATTTCTGCTTCAGATATGATCAAACTTAAATCACATCTGTATATACTTGCTATTTCACGTTTAGCTATAGTACTGAACAAATAGGTTTTATCAAAAGCCTTCTGATTTTTAAAAGCCTGATGTCTTCCTTTACGTAAACAATGTAAATCCTCTGTATCTAAAATTCTAATAGCGGTGGGGCAATGCTCAGCTATACGCCATCCAAATTGTTCTTCCATCATAAAACGATCAAACATCACAATATCAGGGTTTAGTTTTTGAACAAAAACATCAAAATCAGAATCATTTAATGCTATAGCTTTTTGAGAAACCCCAATGTGGTTCAAATTAAAAGCATTATCACTTTTAGCACATGGACTGGCAAAAGTAATTTCACTACCTTCAGATTGAAAGGCTTCAATCAATTGTAGCATCCTGCTTCCGGCTGCAGAACTTTTAGGTTCCGGCCATACGTAACCAATAATTAATACTTTCTTTTTTGCCACAAACCAGATAATAATTATTATAAATACAAATGTAGTTTCTTATTCAGGCTTTGGTTGCAAGCCATATTTTAGTCTAACCAAATTAGCCCAATCTATAACAGCTTTAATTTGACTTTCGGTCAAGTTTGCTTCAGCATGTGTCCAGGTATAAGACTTCAAGGGCATGCTTTTTTCTTCAACCATTTCAATGAGTTCTTCAAATTTATGATCTTTTCTTTTTATAGAATTGCCTTTCCAGTTAGACACATTAAAATGCTCTTTTCCATGTTTAATATGACCGGACAACCAATAATTTACTGGTGTTATAGTATTATACCATGGGTATCTGGTTACATCACTATGACAATCATAGCAAGTTTCCTTTAAAATTCTTTTGACATCTTCAGGTGGGTTAGTCTCACTTAAAAACGGTTCTATAGAAGCTAAATCTCCCGCATTTTTATCAGGTCTAAAAAATTGAGCGATCAAAAATACTAGTAATATAAACCAAAGTATCTTTTTTATTATCTTCATTTTAGTAATTTTAGATTCTAAAAATACTAAAATTCATTTGACTACAGAGACACTCTATAAAGAATTAAGCAACGTAAATCATTCACGTGAAAAGCGTTTATACTACGCTAACTTAATTGCAAATAATCCAAATTTAGTTCCTAAACTTTTAGAAATTCTTTTCAGAGTTGATGATAAAGCATCACCACGTGCCACCTGGGTTTTTGAATTTATGTGCAGTAATAATATTGAAAGTATTGTTCCCTATTTAGATATATTTACTAAACACATGCATAAAGTACATTTAGATTCTGCGGTCAGGCCAGTTGCCAAAATTTGTGAGCTTTTAGCCAAAGCCTATTATTCAAAAACTAAAAATACCATACAAAAAGCGTTAACCCATATGCATAAAGAGCGTATCATTGAAACCTGCTTTGACTACATGATCAATGATGAAAAAATAGCGCCTAAAGCCTATTCAATGCATACTTTGTTCTTATTTGGGCAGGATTTTGATTGGATCCACCCGGAATTAGCACTTATTTTAGAACGTGATTTTCAAATGCAAAGCTCAGGGTTTAAAGCAAGAGCCAGACATATTTTAAAGAACATAAAGAAAAAATAAGTTGCAAAAAACTTATCCTTTCTTTCCTCTGCCTTCAGACGAAAAAACTATCTTTGCATTTTCAAAAAATTTACATAAAATATGTCATTATCAGCATTAAATGCCATCTCGCCAATTGATGGACGTTATAGAAGTAAAGCCAGTGAATTAGCTCCTTATTTTTCGGAAGAAGCCTTAATAAAATATCGTGTTTTAGTAGAAATAGAGTATTTTATTGCACTATGCGAAATCCCGTTACCACAGCTTGAATCTGTTGACAGCACTATTTTTGATAACTTAAGAGCCATCTATAAAGATTTTTCTACTGAGGATGCCCAGGCCATAAAAAACATTGAATCTGTAACAAATCATGATGTAAAGGCCGTTGAATACTTTATAAAGGAAAAATTTGATGCTTTAGGATTATCTGAATACAAAGAGTTTATTCATTTTGGATTAACCTCTCAAGACATAAATAATACAGCCATACCTTTAAGTATTAAGGACGCTATGAATGACGTTTATGTTCCTGAATATTTAGTACTCCTAAATAAATTAAAAGCGTTATCTAAAGACTGGGCAGCTATTTCAATGCTTGCAAGAACTCATGGTCAGCCGGCCTCTCCTACAAGGCTTGGTAAAGAAATTGAAGTTTTTGTAACCCGTCTTGAAGAACAGTTTAATTTATTGAATGATATACCAAGTGCTGCTAAATTTGGTGGAGCTACCGGTAATTTTAATGCACATCATGTGGCTTACCCTAATATAGACTGGAAAGCTTTCGGCGGACAATTTGTTCAGGAAAAATTAGGTTTATACCATTCGTTCCCAACTACACAAATTGAGCATTATGACCACATGGCTGCATTGTTTGATACTTTAAAACGTATCAACACCATAATTATTGATTTAGACAGAGATATCTGGACCTATGTGTCTATGGATTATTTTAAGCAAAAAATCAAAGCCGGAGAAGTGGGTAGTTCTGCAATGCCACATAAAGTTAATCCTATAGATTTTGAAAACTCTGAAGGGAATTTAGGAATTGCCAACGCTGTTTTTGAACACCTTTCTGCAAAATTACCTATCTCCAGATTACAACGCGATCTAACAGATAGTACTGTTTTACGAAATGTTGGTGTACCTTTTGGCCATACTATAATTGGTTTTAAATCTACTTTAAAAGGATTGAACAAATTATTATTGAATGAAAGTAAGTTTGCTGAAGACCTGGAAAATAATTGGGCTGTAGTTGCTGAAGCCATTCAAACCATATTAAGACGTGAAGGTTATCCTAATCCTTATGAAGCTTTAAAAGGGTTGACCAGAACCAATTCTAAAATAAATCAGGACTCTATTTCTAATTTTATTGATACCTTAGAGGTTTCTAACACAATAAAAGACGAATTAAAACGTATTACTCCTAGTAATTATACCGGGATTTAGATTTATTTTATGTTAAACGACAAACAGATATTAATATTAAGCGGCTTTATGGTTGCTGGTATTTTTATATTTGGAATATTAAATATTCTGGAGAACTTTGTTGTTTTAACTATACTGACCATTATATTTTTCACTATTGTGATTAATATTTTTAGTCTGAAGCCTAAGCCTAAAGAAAAGCCATACGAACAAAATGATAAATAAAAAAAGCTTCCCAATGGGAAGCTTTTTTTGATATTAACATCATGCTCTAATTACTTAAAGAAATTCATCACATTTTCTATTTGATCGCTTTGGATATTTGCTTTTTGCAAAACTTCTATTAAAGTTACCATTTTGTCAGGGCTCATATCATTACCTAACACCCTAACAACACCAAACCCTGTTTCTTTTGAGCTTCCAAAAAGAATGACCTCATCGGCTTCATCATCAGTTCCAATATATTTAACACTGATTTTGTTTCCTCTGTCACTAAATTGCATCAGGTCATTATATTTACTATTACTTAAAATAGTTTTAACTTTTGCTAATTCAGCATTATACTCTTCAACATTATTATCATTTACTTTATATCCCAAAAAATTCAATTTATTTACAGATTCATAGGCCTCTTTCTGTGCTTCTGTAAACTGAGATTTATCAATCTCTATCATAGATAAAGGTAAATCCTGGGAAATAAAGTTTTTAGCTTCCTGATGATCTACATAATAACGTTGTAAACTTTCACCATTACCACAGCTAACTAATATAACTGTGGTAAATAATGATAATAGAAAATATTTGATTGTTCGTTGCATGATTGATGTCTGGTTTATTTATTCTTTTCAAGGTGTTTACCGCCTGGGATATTCATCTTATCGGTAAGTTTAGAAATCTCATTTAAGTCAATGTTTCCTGTAAGAGAAACAACTACGGTTTCAATCTTTCTGTTTTCTCCATTAATTTCAACGCCTTTTCCTTTCATAGCCTTGTCAACACCGTTTACAAATATTAAAAGTTCCTTTACATGATCAGCATCTTTACCTTCTTTCACATAAAACTTCACATCGGTACCATCATCTTTAACCTGCATTAACTCTTCTAAAGAACTTGAACGGGAAGACACCCATTTTGAAATATCTGAAGATATGGACTTATTATCTGTTACAATAGTTTTAAAGCTAGTAATACTCTTAATCATGTCCATATAAGCCTGTGCCTCTTCATCATCAACATTAATCCCCATTTTTGCTATCATTTGAAACATTTTTGGTTTAATGGAAACATAAGTAACATCGGCATTATCATTATATTTTTCAAAAATATCTTTTTGAGCCATTCCTGTAAACGGTAACAACATAATGGCCATTACCAATACTATTAATCTATTCTTCATTGATTTGCTATTTAATTTATTTAAAATATTCATTGTTTTTAGTTTTTAAAAATTATACTTGTTGTGTTTTCAATCTCATTAAGATACCCTAAGGTTGAAGTACCTTTGTTTACCTCATTTAAATATCCAACGGTTGAAGTGCCTTTATTGAATTTTTGAGAAATCAATTCCATAGATTTTGAAAATTCATTAAAAGCTAATTGCGGATCTTCATAAGTACCTAATTCACTTTTAGTAGGCGAGGTACTAAAATAAAATCCTAACATAAGAACTGCTACTGCTGCGACAGAAATCCATTTGTAATTAAAATTTCGCTTAGTTTTTAATGGAACGTCTTTAGTAAATTGTTCTTGACGGTTTCCCAAAAAATACGCAAACAAGGGTTTATACACTTCTAAATGTGGAGCTATAGTATCGCTGGAAAAATAGTTTTTCAACACTTGCTCTTCTTTCAATGTAGTTTCACCGTTCTCGTACTTTTCAAGTAACTTTTCTATATTATTTAATACCATAATTATGTGTATTAGTTAATTTTTCTCTTATTGTCTTTCTTGCTCTTGATAAGGCAACACGTACTGCCGTATTGTTCATGTCCAACATTTTTGCTATCTCATCAAAATCATATTCTTCTATATCTCTTAGTTGAATAATCATTCTTTGTTGTTCTGGTAAATCTTCAATGATGCGTTCTACCCAGTTAACACTATCATTTAATTCAACCTGTTTTTGTAAAGCCGTTTGCTTGTCTTCATAATTACTATGAACAATTTTTAAATTTTGGGCCTGCTTAGACTTTAATTTATCAAAACAATAATTCTTAGTCATAGTCATTGAAAACGCCTCAACGTTTTTATACTCCTGAATTTTAGCCTTATTATTCCACAGCTTTATAAGGACTTCTTGTGTGGCGTCTTCAGCTTCTTCTGTAGATACCAACAATCGTTTTGCTAAACGAAACACTTTATCTTTAAAAGGTGTTACAATATTCAAAAACTCTATTTGAGTCATTACTTTTGGTTTGGTTAAAAATGGCTTAATTATTGCTATTTGAAATTACGACGAACGATTATCTCTTTTGTTACAAAAATTTTTTATTACACAATAATGTAAGTAAATTTACGGTTTAACAGACTACTTATAAAAATAAGACCCTATGAAGAATTTAAAAACCATCTCATTCCTGTTTGTTTATATACTATTTTTATCCTTATACACCAGTTGTAGCAATAATGATGATACCAATGTAGAAGAACCAAACGTACCGGTTACCCTTGAAAACGAGGTTAATGACTTTGTTTGGTCAGGGCTTAACTTTTATTATTTATGGCAAGATGATGTTCCAAATTTAGCAGATGATAAATTTTCTACTCAAGATGAATTCTATACTTTCTTAAACTCCTATAATGCTCCTGAGGATATATTTGATGCTTTGCTGTATAAAAAAGATGAAGTAGATAAATTTAGTTTTTTAGTAGATGATTATGTTGAACTTGAAAACTCTTTTCAGGGCACATCAAAAACCAATGGTCTGGATTTTAGACTGGTAAGACTCAGTGGGTCTGATGATATTTTTGGATACGTAAGATATGTAGCTAACAACTCAGATGCTGCCTCAAAAGATATAAAAAGAGGTGATTTCTTCTTAACCGTTGATAGTCAACAATTAACTATCAATAATTATACTGATCTTTTGTTTGGCGCTAATGATTCATATACTCTAGGCATGGCATCCATAACAAATAGTACTATTGCTTCTAACGGGAAAACCGTAGCCCTTACAAAAACAGATTTTACTGAAAGCCCCATACATATAAATAACGTTATTGAAACTAACGGAGTTAAAGTAGGGTATTTAATGTATAATCAATTCATTAGGAATTTTGAAACCGGATTAAATGACGCCTTTACTCAATTGAAAGCTGAAGGGGTTTCAGAATTGGTTTTAGATTTAAGATATAACCCAGGTGGATCTGTTGCCACAGCTGTATCATTAGCTGGTATGATAACTGGTCAATTTGAAGGGCAAATATTTTATAAGAATGAGTATAATTCTAGAATTCAAGAATATTACGAAGTCAATAGGCCGGATTTTTTAGTTGATAAGTTTAGAAATACATTAACTGATGGTTCATCATTAACAAACCTTAATCTAAATAAAGTTTATGTGCTTACTACTAGTGCCTCAGCTTCTGCTAGTGAGTTAATAATCAATTGCCTTACTCCTTACATAGAAGTGGTGCATATTGGCACTAATACAACAGGGAAATTTCATGGTTCTTTCACTTTGTATGACTCTCCTAATTTCACTAAAGACAATGTCAATCCGAATCATTCATATGCTATACAACCATTAACTGTAAAGCTTACAAATGTAAATGGTGTATCTGATTATTATGACGGTTTAGTACCAAATCACATTATTACCTATCAAACTAGTTCAGGATCTATAGCACAAGGAGAAAATATCGTTAATTTGGGTGTTTTAGGAGATATGAACGAACCCTTTTTAGCTAAAGCATTATCCCTTATTACAGGAGGAACCACAAAATTTGGAGAAATATCTAAGTCTGTAAAAGGTATAGATATAGAACCTATTACCGATTCTAAAGACTTCACACCTCTAGGGAAAGGTATGTTTTTTGAGTTAAAAACAATGGAATAAAATAATTAGCTTATAACCTAGAAAATGAAACGTATACCCCAAATAGTTTTACTTGTTTTAATTTCCTTTTCTGCTATTGGTTGTTTTGAAGATAATGACGATACCCCAATTACTACTGAGCAAATAAATGACTTTGTATGGAGAGGTATGAATCGTTTTTATTTATATAAAGATGATGTTCCTGACCTGGCTAACGACCGGTTTTCTAATAGCAGCAATGAATACACAGATTATTTAAATAGTTTCAGTTCCCCTGAAGAGCTATTTGAAAATCTTATATACAAAAGAAAGGCTGTAGATAGATTCAGCTGGATAGTTGATGATTATATTGCTCTGGAAGAATTTTTTAAAGGTATATCAGTAAGTAATGGTATGGAGTTTCAACTATTCAGGTTTGCTTCATCTGGCAGTGACCGTTATGGGGTTGTTACTCATGTGCTTCCCAATACCAGTGCTGAAGCAAATGGAGTAAAACGAGGCGATATCTTTTATGGCATTGATGGAACACAACTGACAAGCAGTAATGTATCGCAGCTCGTTAATCAAAATAATTACACAATTAATATTGGTACTTATAACGATAATGGTACGCCTGATACAGATGATGATTTTGTTGAACCAACCACTCAGAGCATTTCCTTAACTAAGGCTCAGTATACTAAAAATCCTATTTTAGTTAATGACGTTTTATCTGTTAGCGGAAAAAAAATTGCCTATTTAATGTACAACGGTTTTACCGGAACTGATCAATTTAACTCAGAACTTAATAGTGCTTTTGGAACATTTAAAAATGCAGGAGCAAATGAATTGGTATTGGACTTAAGATACAACCCCGGAGGGTCGGTAAAAACGGCCATTCTTTTAGCCGGTTTGATAACAGGCCAGTTTACCGGAGAAATCTTTAGCACCGAAGAATGGAATGATGAATTTCAGGAAGCCTTAGAAAATGAAGACCCTGAATTGCTTATCAACAGGTTTGTAAATAACAATGATGGTGCTCCATTAAACAGTTTAAATTTATCTAAAGCTTATATTTTAACAACAGGTAGAAGTGCATCTGCCAGTGAGCTGGTAATAAACTCTCTAAGGCCTTATATTGAGGTGATTCAAATAGGAACAACTACGGCTGGAAAGTACCAGGCATCAACTACACTATATGACTCTCCTGATTTTAGACGCGATGGTGTCAATCCAAGTCACACCTACGCCATGCAACCACTAATTTTTAAATCATTAAATGTTAATGGTGAAACGGATTATTTTGAAGGGCTTAGTCCCAATATAGTGGTTGGTGAAAAAGTGAACAATCTTGGTATTTTGGGAGATGTAAATGAACCGCTTTTAGCTGCAGCAATTTCACACATAGACGGTACGTCTAAATCTTTTTTACATAAACCTGATTATCTTGAAATCACAAATGGCAGTGAAGACTTTGATGATTTTGAAATTGGTATGTATCAAGATAAAGAGCTTCCTCTTAATGTATTAAACATAAATTCATTTGAGTAAATACAAAACCTACTTCAACTGGAGTACAGGAAAGGATTCGGCTTTAGCCCTATATTATTTACAACAAGATAACAATTACACTGTAGATGAATTAATTACCACTGTAAATAGCCACTACAATCGTGTATCTATGCATGGGCTAAGAAAAGAACTCTTAGTTGCCCAAACCAAGGCTTTAGGAATAACATCCAGCTTAATTGAATTGCCAGAAATGCCCAGTATGGCAGTTTATGAGCAAAAAATGCTTGAAACAGTTACCAGATTAAAGAAGGATGGATTCACACACAGTGCCTTTGGAGATATTTTTTTAGAAGATTTACGTATTTATCGTGAAGAACAACTTGCAAAACAAGACTTAAAAGCAGTATTTCCCATTTGGAAAAAAGATACCAAAGCATTACTCCGGGAGTTTTTAGAATTAGGATTTAAAACCATAATTGTTTGTGCCAATTCCAAATACTTTGGAAAAGATTTTGTGGGCTCAATAATAGATGAAAATTTTATTGATAATTTACCGGACGGCGTTGACCCCTGTGGTGAAAATGGGGAGTTCCATACTTTCTGCTTTGATGGCCCTATATTTAAATTGCCTATTGAATTTAGTATTGGAGAGAAAGTTTATAGAGAATATAACCACCCAAACACTGATGACTCGGTATGTTCTGATAATGCATATGGCGTTTGGTATTGTGATTTGATTCCATAAAAAATGCCACTAAAAAAGTGGCATCTAATAAAGTGGTTAAGTGGCAGAAAATCATTGCCTTTAAAGTGTTAACTGAAAACCTACTCGTGCATTCCGGCCTCTGGTTGTATACTGTGCGATCTCCAAATAATCTTCATTCAAAAGATTATCAATACCGGCAAAAAATTTAATTTTATTATGCATCGCCGTATGACTTACATAAAGATTGAAAAGGTTAAAGCTATCAAGGGTTACATTTCCATTATCTAATCGTTTTCCTGTATGTTGGTATGCCAAAGACGCAAACGTTTTTTGAGAAAAGTCATACCCTAACAATAAATTCCCCTTATGCTTTGGAATTCTTACAGGCGCATCATCTTTGTTTTCTACAAATGTGTAATTAGCTGTTATATTTAAACCTTTAACCGGATTCGTATTCACCTCAACCTCTACGCCTTGAGTTCTTACCAAATCTGCTGCATTAAGGTAACCAAGGGTAAAATCATAAATAACAAAGTTTTTTTCCTCTCTGTTAAAGTACAATCCACTAACTCTTAACTTATCAGACACTTTATATTCCACACCGCCTTCAATAGTCTTATTCTCTTCAGGTTTTAAATCTGGGTTTGGTCCGTAAAAACCAAATAACTGAGACAAAGTGGGAGCTATATATGATGTACTATAAGACCCAAACAATTTACTATAAGATCCATTATCATATTTCATGACATAAGAGGGGTTCAAATTATACGTGAAATGAGAACCATATTCACTATGATTATTCATTCTTGCTCCAGCATTAACGTTTAAACCAAAATCAGACACATATACAAAATTGGCATAGGGGTCAATAATGTTAAACCTTTTCTCTTCACTAAACACCCCTTTGTTTTCAATAGTGTTTATACCAATTATAGCATAAAAGGTCTTATTAAAAACATATTTATTATAAGCATCTAATACATAATTTTTAGATTCAAATAATGTGGTAGAACCGGATATAAATTCTCTTTCATATTCTGAATAAGCCGCATTTAAATGTATACTCCCATTTGTATACTTAAACTCAGAGGACAAACCTACTCTTGATTGTTTGTTAGTAAACCTGTCATCAGTATCCGTTAAGCTGAAATTTGCATCATACCCATCAATATCCGATTTGATATCTGTAATATTACCAAATACATTGAATGAAAAGGCATGGTTAAATTTATAACCCAAATTGACATCAACACCATACTTTGAAAAAGCATCTTTCTCATTAGTGTCTGTAATAACTGCCGACATACCATCAGCAAATTGCTGACTAAAAGCTGTACGATATGTGAACTTGTTTAAGGTGCCTCCCAAAGCAACGCTATTATTAAAATCGGCCAAATTATAATTTTGATCTTTTTGAGACTGATTAGTTCCTATACTTGAAGCAAATACGCCACTTACCTTATTTGAACTGGCTTTTTTTGTGGTTATGTTTATAACCGCTGTGGCTGCACCACTACCATATAAAGTACTTGCTGCTCCTTTAATGATTTCGATAGACTCTATCATACTTAAGTTCAATAACCTTAAATCATATTCACCATTAAGCTGAGTAGGATCTGAAGTTTGTACACCATCAATCATAACAAGTACTTGACGGTTTCGTCCTCCACGCACATAAGTACCTATATTTTGACCAAGGCTACTTCTGCTACCATTAATTTCAATACCCGACTGGGCATTAATTAACTCTGCAACCGTTCTTCCCTGGTTTCTTTCAATCTCTTGCTGAGAAATTTTAATAACCGTTTTTCCTGAATTTTCACGTTTCAATTTAAAACGTGAATCTGTAACAACAACCTCTTCAAGTTGTTCTACTTTTGTTGAATCTACTGCCTGTTGCGCAAATCCAATCAGAGATACCCCTAAACACAGAGCACCAAAAACATACGTTTTTTTGTTCATTTTAATGACTAATTACTCGAGAATTGTATGGATTAACATACTCAAACTTTTATCCCGAAAGTTTAACTTATTTGTTTTTGAATTTGGCAGGTCTCCTGACTTGCGTCTTCATGTTGGTCTTCCCAAAGCATATCTCTTCAGTGACTAGAAGTTGAACATGAAGCTTTATAGCTTACAGTTGCGGGAACAGTTCAAGAATGAAGATTAACTATAATCTTTTCACTTGATTCCCTTTTAATCCATTTCAATTATTAAAATTGCATAGAACCAAAATTCGCTGCAAATGTACTACCTATTTTTATAATCAAAACTATTTTATTGGGTTATTTCTCAAAAAAAGAACAATCTTTGTGCTTCAATTTAGTACAAATCAGCTTATGATTTATTATATCACAGGAGGGGAACGCTCCGGTAAAAGTAGTTATGCACAAAATTTAGCCTTATCGTTTTCTCAATCGCCTAAATATGTAGCCACTTCACGTATTTGGGATGAAGACCATAGAAAACGTATAGATCGTCATATAGCAGACAGAGATGAAAGATGGACTTCTAATGAAGAAGAAAAAAATCTGGCTTCTGTAATTAAAACTAATGACGTCGTTGTAATTGACTGTGTCACTTTATGGCTCACCAACTTCTACATGGATACAAACTATGATGTTGAAAAAAGCCTGGAATTAGCCAAAATAGAGTTTAACAAACTACTAAATATTGAAGCCCAAATTATTATCATCTCAAATGAAATAGGCATGGGCGTTCATGCACAAACCAAAATGGGCAGAAAATTCACAGAACTTCAAGGTTGGATGAATCAGCATATAGCCAAACATGCTTCTAAAGCAACCATGATGGTCTCTGGAATCCCATTAACTCTCAAATAAAGATAATAATGAACATTGAATTAAAAAAAGCGCTTCAACATAAAATTGATACCAAAACAAAACCATTGGGAGCTTTGGGTAAATTGGAAAAGCTTGCTTTTAAAATAGGCTGTATTCAAGGTACAGAAACACCAAAAATATCTAAACCAACTATAGTTGTGTTTGCAGGAGATCATGGTATAGCCAAAAAGGGAGAGGTCAATCCATTTCCGCAAGAAGTAACCGCACAAATGGTTTATAATTTTGTTAATGGAGGCGCTGCCATTAATGTATTTAGTAAGGTTAATGCTATTGATTTAAAGATTGTTGATGCTGGTGTTAACCATACTTTTGAATCTAATTTAAATATCATAAATGCTAAAATTGATTTTGGTACAAAAAACTATCAGGATGAGCCTGCAATGACATTAGATCAATGCCAAAATGCAATAACTAAAGGAGGCAGCATTGTTATTGATGCCCAAAATCAGGGATGCAACACTATTGGTTTTGGTGAAATGGGAATTAGTAATACCTCATCGGCAGCACTTCTTATGGCTCATTTTACAAAAACACCTATTGCAGATTGTGTTGGTTCAGGTACCGGGTTAGATTCTGAAGGTATTAGTAAAAAAAGCCAAATCCTTTCGGATGTCAAAGAAAAATATACTCCTAAAACTCCTCAAGACGCTTTAGCCATTTTTGGCGGTTTTGAAATTGCTATGCTATGCGGAGCCATTTTAAAAGCAGCTGAATTGAATATGATTATAGTCATTGACGGGTTTATTGTAACTGCTGCTCTTTTGGCTGCTCAAGCTATTAACTCAAGTGTTTTAGACAACTGTGTGTTTGCTCATAATTCTAATGAACAAGGACATCAAAAAATGCTAAGCTTTTTAAATGCCAATCCCCTGCTTTCATTAGACTTACGTTTAGGGGAAGGGACAGGAGCTGCATTGGCCATACCATTACTAACAGCGGCTACTAGTTTTTTAAATGACATGGCAAGTTTTGAAAGTGCCGGGGTAAGCGGAGAAACAGAGTAATTGTATGGGGTTATGATTTATGAAAGTTTAAAATAAATACATCTATATACTAAAAAGCTAAACGCAACACTACTACCTGACAACTAACAACCAACTGGATTAAAATGAAAAAAGAACTTCAAATATTTCTGACTGCCATCATGTTCTTTACCAGAATTCCTTGTCCAAAATGGGTAAATCATGATGCTGAATATTTAACAAAAAGCTCAAAATATTTTTCACTGGTTGGTATACTTGTGGGAAGCATAGGAGCGATTGTTTTTTATGGAGCCTCCTTTATTTTTTCAACAGAAATCTCTATAGCCTTAAGCATGGTAGCTACTATTTATATTACCGGCGCTTTTCATGAAGACGGTTTTGCAGATGTTTGCGATGGCCTTGGCGGGGGTTGGACCAAAGAAAAGATACTTCTCATTATGAAAGATTCTAGGTTAGGTACTTATGGAGCTACAGGTTTATTTTTAATACTGTCTATTAAGTTTCTGGCATTAAGAGAAGTCCCTGATTACTACATTCCACTGATTCTTATTTCAGGCCATAGTTTGAGTAGATTTATTGCAACTACTTTGATTTACACCCACCCTTATGTTAGAGATACTAATGATAGTAAGGCAAAACCTGCTGCAAAAAATATGACCCTTTCAATGCTTATGGTAAGTATGCTATTTGGTTTAGCGCCTCTATTCTTATTTAAATCGGTTTTTATATTTATAGTACTTATCCCCTGCTATTTATCCAAAATGTATTTAGCTGTTAAATTTAAAAAATGGTTAGGAGGGCAAACAGGAGATTGTGCCGGTGCGGTTCAACAACTAACTGAAGTAGTTTTTTATTTAAGTGTTATTGGATTATGGAAATTTATCTGATAAGACACACCACTCCTGATATAGAAAAAGGGGTTTGCTACGGGCAAAGTGATTTGGACTTAGTATCCACGTACAATGATGAATTTAATGCTGTAAAAAGTAAATTACAAAATTTTAAGAATTACCAGGTTTTTTCAAGTCCACTAAAACGATGTGCTCTTTTGGCTAAAGCATTTAGTAAAACTGTAGTTTTTGATAACCGACTTAAAGAACTAGATTTTGGAGATTGGGAATTAAGAGCATGGCATGATATCTCTGAAGATGAGATTAACCCATGGATGGAAGATTTTGTTAACGTTGTAGTTCCTAATGGTGAATCCTATATGCAATTGGCTTCTAGAGTAACATCATATTTAGAAGAAATTATTCATTCTACAAATAATCAAAATCTTATTATAGTGTCGCATGCAGGCCCCATTAGAGTTATTTTAGCATCAATTATGAATATTCACTTAAAAGACTCGTTCAAAATCAAAGTGAATTATGGTGACGCTTTTCATCTTAAAAAGACCAATGGGAAACTAAAACTTATTACAGAAATCAATCTTTAAGAGTCAAGTTTGCAAAATGATAATTGCTTGATGTCTCTTTATTTTTTATCTCTACCTGAACCCTATTCTTAAAAAAAGGCGCATTAACTACTAAGGTATGGAACTCCCCGTTTTCACCACAGGCATCTATCCCCATGTTTTCCAGTATTTCCACCAATTCTACGTTAATTGTTTTTCCTAAAAAATCTGGTCCCAGATCTGAATTGCAAGACACAATTATAGCTTCTATACCGGCATCAATCATCTCTAAAACCAGTTGTCTTCGGTTACCTTGCCATAATGGTAAAACAGCTTCAAGGTTGGCTGCATGAGATACCTTTTCTTCCCATACCCTGTGGGATTCAATATCTATATCTCCAAAAACAGCATGCGTAATAGGATATTGCCCTGTAAGGTGATTTAAATGTTTTATGTAATTAGCCTCATAGGCTGCCCAGGTACTGCTAAAAAAATGAATAGGAAGGTTTAAGGCATCGGCTTGCGCCTGTAATACTTCCTTTGGAATACCATGTGACCTTGATCTATCTCCAAACTCATTCATTACATTTAAAAGTACCGTGGGTTTATATCCTGTCTGCATAGCTTTATATAAAGCGTAACAACTATCTTTCCCTCCACTCCAGGAACACATAAATCTCATTTCGAATTTAATTTTATTACTCAAAAGTAATCTTAAGTATACGGTATTACAAAAAAAATAAAGACCTTTGGAATTCAATTTTATAACATGCGCCAGATAATTGTATTTTCTTTTAGTCTGCTTTTTTTAATTTCCTGTAAAGAGAAAAAAAATCAATCTTCTACTTTAACTGAAACTATTACCAAACAGGAATCTATAAAATATGCTAAAGGCTTTTCAATACAATACTATGATGGCTATAAGGAAATTATAGTGACCTCTCCCTGGCCTGGAAGCCAGGACGTGTATCGTTATCTTTTGGTGAACAAAGGGCAAACTCCCCCCAAGTATAATACTGAAAGTGATATTATTATTCAACTCCCTATCGAAAAGATTGTTGCCATGTCTACCACCAATATTCCTGCATTAGAATATCTGGAAGTGGATACTAAATTAGTAGGGTTTCCCAGTACAAAGTTTATTTCCTCTAAAAAAACGAGAGCTCGGATTGATAAAGGTGAAATCAAAGATTTAAATAATGATTTAGAGATTAACATGGAACAACTTCTTGACTTGCAACCTGAATTGGTTATTGGTTTTTCGGTTAATGGTAATGACAAAACTTTAAATCAGATAGAAAAATTTGGAATTCCGGTTGTTTTAGACGGGGCATGGACAGAACAACACCCTTTGGGTCGTGCCGAGTGGATAAAATTCATAGCTGCTTTTTTTGACAAACAAGACAAAGCAGATAGTATCTTTAACACTATTGAATCCAATTATCAAAAGGCTAAACAAATGGCCCTAAAGGTCAATGAAAGACCTATAGTATTTTCAGGCTCAATGTTTAAAGATGTCTGGAATGTTCCCGGAGGAAAAAGTTTTGTTGCTAAATATTTAGAAGATGCCAATACAGATTATCTTTGGAAAGCTAATAAAGCCAACGGAAGCCTTCAATTAAATTTTGAAAATGTATTGGAAAAAGCCCATAAAGCTGAATTATGGATTGGTGCAGGCTCTTTTGAAAATAAAACACAAATGACAAATCAACATAAAGGTTATAGTTACTTTGATGCTTTTAAAACCAATCAAATCTATACTTATACTAATAAAGTTGGACCAGAAGGTGGCTTGCTTTATTATGAATTAGGGCCGTTAAGGCCAGATATTATTTTAAAAGATATCATTAATATAGCACATCCGGGGTTATTGACTGATTATAAGAACTTCTTTTTTAAACGTTTAGAATAATTGCAATTTTCTAATAGATATACCATTTCATTTATTTTACTGGCTCTACTGCTGGTTATCTGTTTTTTTGTCAATATTAGCTTAGGTTCCATATCTATACCAAATAAAGTCATATTCAACAGTATATTTGGCACAATTGATAATACCTCATGGCAACATATTATTGTGGATTACAGATTACCTAAAGCTTTTACGGCAATAATTGTAGGTTCCGGCTTAGGAATTTCAGGACTCATGATGCAAACCTTATTTAGAAACCCATTGGCTGGTCCTTTTGTTCTCGGTATAACATCCGGGGCCAGTTTAGGTGTTGCTATGGTTACTATGGGCGCTTCATTATTTGGGGGTGTATTAGTAGGGATTTTAGCTTCAAAATGGAGCCTTGTAATTGCTGCTACTCTTGGGAGCTTTTTAGTACTTCTTACCGTTTTAATAGTATCAACAAAGGTAAGAGACGCCATGGCTATTTTGATCATAGGGCTTATGTTTGGCAGTATTTCTGCGGCAGTTGTAAACGTACTTTCCTATTTCAGCTCCGCAGAAGAATTACAACAGTATTTCTTTTGGGGCTTTGGAAGCCTGGGGAATTTATCATGGAACGAATTGCTTATACTTTTTATACTTTACCTGATGGGTATTCTATTAAGCTTAACAGCCATAAAACCTTTAAATTCTTTGTTGTTAGGCGAAAATTATGCAAAAAGCTTAGGGTTAAATATCAAACAAAGCAGGTTACTAATAATAATATCAACAAGTTTATTGGCCGGAACCATTACTGCTTTTGCCGGACCTATTGCATTTATAGGACTTGCCATACCCCATATTACACGTCAGGTATTTAGTACATCAAACCATAAGATCTTACTACCTGCGGTGTTTTTATTTGGTGCCATAATCATGCTGATTTGTGACAGTATTGCCCAACTTCCGTCAAGTGACTATACCTTACCCATTAATGCTATTACCTCATTAATAGGCGCACCGGTTGTTATTTGGTTATTGGTAAGAAAACGAAAAATGATGTTTTAATTAGAAAAAATATAAAAATGAAAATCCCAAAAGAGCTAATACCGCTAGCTTATCAACTTTCAAAGAAAGTCTACGAAAATAGTTTGTCTCTTAAAGAGGCAAAAAGTTTGATTGTTGGTGATAACAAAATGAATTCAAATTCAGCTGCTGATTATATTAATAACTTCAGATGTCTAATTGAAGGCAAAAAGTTTACTAGAACTTTGAATGCATTTTCAATGGAATATTTCTTTGATAATATCTTTAAAGATTATGGCTTAAATGGTCTTTCCAATGCCTTAATTGCATTACAGACACATATTGAATATTATGAAAATATCCAAAATGTAAAAATGCATAAAATGAGAGAGATATACACTAAATATTCTTCGTTATCCATTGAAGATATTGATATTTATGAACAGAATGAAATTATAAAAGCTCTCAATTTAGAAGAAAAAAACAGGAAACAAATAATAAAAGAATTAAAAAGTTTAAAACCTACTGATCCAGAAATAGTAACAATAAACAGTAAATCATTTAAAAGGAATAATAAAACTATTGCACAAATAAAACTTTTACGAAAGTTTAAATGTCAAATATGTTCAACATCAATTAAGAAAAAAGATGGAACATTATACATTGAAGCTGCACACATAAAACCTAAAAATAAAAAGGGGCATGAAACATTAGATAATATACTATTACTTTGTCCTAATCATCATAAAGAATTTGATTATGGAAAAAGAGAAATTCTAGAGCATACCCAAGAAATGATTCATTTCAAACTTAATGGAACAGAACATAAAATACCGCTTTTAATCGAATAGACTTCAACAAATCAGTGAGTTTAAAAAACAAACATATCGTTCTTAAAACAGAAGATTTATCCATTGGATATGCCTCAAAAAAGAACACCAGAGTTATCGGTTCTAATATTAATATTGAACTTCTTAAAGGTGAGCTTGTCGGATTGGTAGGTGCCAACGGTATAGGAAAGTCAACTTTACTACGTTCGTTGACAAAAGTACAACCTAAGCTAAGTGGAAAAATATCAATTAATAACAAAATACTGGAAGCCTATTCAAATCTAGAATTAGCTAAGGTATTAAGCTTGGTTCTAACCGAACCTTTATCTTCAAAAAACCTGACGGTATTTGAACTTGTAGCATTAGGCAGACAGCCTTACACCAATTGGATTGGTAATTTTTCAAAAACAGATATTGAAATAGTAAACCGGGCACTTTCTCAAGTAAACATTGAAGCATTAAAAAACAAAAAGTGTTTTGAATTAAGTGATGGTCAACTTCAAAAAGTAATGATTGCCCGCGCTTTGGCTCAAGATACCGATTTGATCATTCTTGACGAGCCTACAACGCATTTGGACATGTATCACAAAGCATATATTTTAAAACTACTTCAAAAGCTAGCCAAAGAAACCAATAAAACCATTTTATTCTCATCACACGAAATAGATCTAGCCATCCAACTTTGTGATAAAATGATTGTCATGGGAAATAATACTGTGGTTTCAGATGAGCCTTGCCATTTGATTTCTAAAGGTACTTTTGATACTTTATTTCCCAAAGATTTAATTGCTTTTGATGAGAAAACCGGAAGTTTTAGGGTTAAAAAATAAGAATGTAGAAAAACAACTTTCCAAATATAAATCTTCTATGACCTCGGTTTAAAGTTCGAACTAAAAAAATTATATTTGAATATATTTCTTTTTTTAAATGAATGACAGTATAATTCTTATTATCTCTATCTTAATAGCCACAGGTATTGGAGGGTACTTTGGCATGCTCATTAATAAATTAAAAAATAAAAGTGAAAAAAGTACTTTAGAAGAGCGTCAAAATCAATTAGCTAATACCATAGCTGAATTAAAAAATTCTATTTCTAATATAGAAAATGAACGTGATAGATTAAGAGATGAAAGAGAAGCTCTGAATATAGAACTCGTTCAAAAAAGTACTGAATATGAAAACCTTGAACAGCTTAATACAAAACGTGAAGCCGAGTTAGAAGAACGCCAGGAACAATTACGAAAAGATTTTGAACTTTTGGCCAGCAAAATTTTGGAGGAGAAATCAAATAAGTTCACAGAACAGAACAAAGAGAATATCAAGAATATATTAAATCCGCTTCAAGAAAAAATACAAGGGTTTGAAAAGAAGGTTGAAGCTTCACAGAAAGAAAGTATTAGTATGCATTCTGCTTTAAAAGAACAACTACTCGGACTAAAAGATTTGAACCAACAAATGACCAAAGAAGCCACCAACCTGGCCAGGGCGCTTAAAGGCGATAGCAAAATGCAGGGAAATTGGGGGGAATTAGTTTTAGAACGTGTTTTAGAAAAATCAGGCCTTGAAAAAGACAGAGAATATTTTGTTCAGCAAAGCTTTACTCTGAATAATGGTTCAAGAGTTTTACCTGATGTTGTTTTGCATTTACCAGATGGTAAGAAAATGATAATAGACTCAAAGGTATCTTTAACAGATTATGAACGGTTGGTAAACGCTAATGAAGAAGATAAAGCACCATATTTAAAAGCACATGTCAATTCTATAAAAAAGCATGTTGATCAGCTCTCAGAGAAAAACTATCAGGATTTATATGATATAGCATCTCCAGATTTTGTTTTAATGTTCATCCCCATAGAACCAGCATTTGCAGTAGTAGTCAATGAAGATAATTCTATTTACAACAAAGCTTTTGAAAAAAATATTGTTATAGTTACACCTTCCACTCTTTTAGCTACTTTACGTACTATTGACAGTATGTGGAATAATGAAAAACAACAGCGTAATGCTATTGAAATAGCAAGGCAGGCAGGAGCGCTTTATGATAAATTTGAAGGGTTGGTTACCGACCTAACCGGGGTTGGTAAAAAAATTGATGCTGCTAAAAATGATTACTCATCTGCTATGAATAAGTTGGTTGATGGCAGGGGCAACCTTATAACCAGTGTTGAAAAACTTAAGAAAATGGGAGCCAAAGCAAAAAAGTCTCTCCCGGAATCCATTATTAGACGTGCCGAGGAGGATGAAAGTTAAAATTAGTATTACTATGAAAATACTTATTAAACTAGGTATTGGCATTTTTCTTGTATTAGCCGGATATTTCTGTTTTATTTATTTTGCACATTACAGTGAAGGGGTAAGAGCAGGAAAACTCATTAAATTTAGCAGGAAAGGCGTGTTTTTCAAAACTTTGGAAGGCGAAATTAGTCAGGGTGTTTCAGAATCCCAGTTTTTTATCTTCTCTGTTGAAGATAAAGAAACCCAAGTTATAGAAGACCTTAATAAATTTCAAGGTCAGTTTGTAAAATTACATTACTACGAACGCTATAAAACACTCTTTTGGCTGGGGGATACAAAATACTTTATTACTAAAGTTGAAAAATATCAGGAATAAGAACGAATAATTTTAAGAACACATGCATAAACACACAAAAGAGTCGCAGGTTGCTATTACACAACTCATGCTTCCGTCACACTCAAATTTTAGTGGTAAAATACACGGCGGACATATTTTAAATTTAATGGATCAAATTGCATTTGCCTGCGCTTCAAAACATTCAAACCATTATTGTGTAACAGCTTCGGTAAATCGTGTGGATTTTTTAAACCCTATAGAAGTTGGAGAATTGGTAACTCTAAAAGCATCTGTTAACTATACAGGAAGAACATCAATGGTTATTGGCCTTAGAGTTGAATCAGAAAATATACAAACCGGAAAAGTAAAACACTGTAATTCCTCCTATTTTACCATGGTAGCCAAAGACGAGAACGGAAGAAATGCGCCAGTTCCCGGTTTAATTTTAGACTCAGAACAAAGTATAAGACGTTTTGCACGAAGTATTGCCAGACAGGATCAGGCCAAAAAAAGATCTACAAAATTTAAATCTTCAGAATTTAAAATCGAAGAACATATGGAAATACTAAAAAAACAAAACGCAAAGATTGAACTTACAAAATAAAAGTAAGCGTCTTTTCACTTTAAAACGTAAAAGGCTTAAGTCAAAAATGACACTAAGTCTTTTTTTTATTTTAAAACTATCATGTTTACGTAATTCCGGTATATTAAATGTAAGATATTTTGTTTTATACTGTAAGGTTTAAAATATTAATACGACCATAAAGAACATATTTTATCAAGCACCCTATTACAAATGGCAAGAAATAAGAATAAATTATGGCTAATTATTCTTATCACCCTGATATTACTTACTATTGTTGGGATTATGTATATATATCAGGAGCACAGGGATATAAAAACAGAATCTCCCGTATTTGTTTTAACTTCAGGCGTTTTAATACAACAATTTTCAAGCAATACCTCAGAATCTGAAAAAAAATACTTAGATAAAGTTATAGAGGTTTCCGGTATAATATCCCACATTGACGGAAATAGTCTTACATTAAATGACAAATTATTTTGCTTACTTCAAAACCCTGTTCCTAATATAATCATTAACACTTCCACAAAGGTTAAAGGCAGATGCATTGGATATGATGATTTATTACAAGAGGTCAAACTAGATCAGTGTATAATCATAAATAATTAAACATATAATATGAAACCAACATATATTTTTATTTTTTTATTTCCATTATTTCTCTTTTCTCAAGAGGATTTATTAAATGAAATTAATTCTGACTCATTGCCTGACAGCAAGGTCGGTGCTGCTTTTAAGGGTTTAAAGATTGTAAATTTTGAATCTACTAAACTCGTTGCCAAAAAAGAATTCACGTTTATAGTCTCCCATAGGTTTGGTAGCTTAAAAAACGGAATTGATACCTTTTTTGGATTAGATGATGCCGTTACAAGATTAAACTTTGTTTATGGAATTGGAAATGGAATTAATATAGGTGTTTCCAGAAGCTCATTTCAAAAAATATACGAAGCCTCACTAAAATACCGTATAATAAATCAGGAAAAACATGTTTCTCCGTTTACAATTGTTGGTTTTAATTCCATTTTAATCAATACAGCACTGGATAAGGCAAGTTACCCACTTCTTGAATTTAAACATCGCTTGGGGTATACTGCTCAATTATTAGTATCCAGAAAAATAAGCACTAAGCTTTCCTTAGAACTTGCGCCAACATTATTTCATGACAATTTTGTAATTATAAACGAACAAGACAACACGCAATTTGCACTTGGTATTGGAGGACGCTATAAACTTACTAAACGTTGGTCTGTAAATGCTGATTACGGACTGCATGTTAATAGGGCAAGTAACTCGCCTTTTAAAAACCCGCTTTCAATAGGCATAGATTTGGAAACCGGCGGGCATGTATTTCAAATGCATTTTACCAATGCAGAAGGTATGAACACCAATTCCTTTTTAGGCCAGGCTTCAGGCAGTTGGGATAATGGAGATATTTTCTTCGGTTTTAATCTGAGCAGACGATTTTAAATGATTCAATTAAACTAAACATAAAGCTATGAAAACTAAACATTTATTTTACCTGATTGGAATTTCGATATTCCTTTTTAGCTGTTCGAGCAGTAGTCCTGATGATGTTACACCTCCTGACCCCGATCCGGATCCAACGGATAAAGTTACTTATGATGATGATATTAGTAGTATTATGAGTAACAATTGTACAAGATGCCATGGTAATCCCCCTTCACAAGGTGCTCCATTTTCATTAACAACGTTTACCGGAGTAAGTAGCAGAGTGGATAGAATTATTGCACGGGTAAATAGTTCTTCAAACCCTATGCCTCCGGACGGTCAAATTGAACTGGAATTGCGACAAAAAATCGAACAATGGAAAGATGATGGATTACTCGAAAATTAATGTGCTTTTTATAATCCTTTTATTTTGGGGCTTTAACCTTACATCCCAAAATAAATACTTAACAAAAACCGGTCATGTTTCATTTGAAGCATCAGTACCCTCATTTGAAGAGGTTAAGGCTGCAAATAAATCTGCAACTGCTATTATAAATACAGACAATGGTCAATTTGCAGCTTTAGTTTTTGTTAAAGGATTTCATTTTAAAAATGCACTGATGGAAGAACATTTTAATGAAAATTATGCCGAGTCTGATTCTTATCCCAAAGCAACATTTAAAGGTAATATCACTTCATTTTCTTTAAATAAGCTACATACAGTATCCGAATTTAAAATGGATGGTGAACTAAACTTTCATGGGAAAACAAAACCATTGAAAGATTTATTAATAAAAATAGAAAAAAGTAACGACACCATCTCTTTATCAGGAGAATTCAAAGTATTAGCATCTGATTTTGATATCAAAATACCAAAAATTGTAAGTAATAAAATTGCTCAGGATATTAACGTTTCATTTAACTTTACTTTGATAAAAAAATAAAAAAAGCCGCTTAAAAGCGGCTTTTAAAATCTCATTAAAATAATTTTATTTACTTAAATACATTTTTCGTCTGGAATATAAGTCATAAAAGGCATCATCCTTTAAACTATCTATAAACAAGATACTCTCTCCAGTACTTTTCATTTCCGGACCTAAACGCTTGTCTACATTAGGAAACTTATTAAAAGAGAATACAGGTTGTTTTATGGCATAACCATCTAATTGAGGTTTAAAATCAAAATCTGTTACCTTCTTTTCTCTCAACATGACTTTAGTTGCATAATTTACGTAAGGCTCTTTATATGCTTTAGCAATAAAAGGTACCGTTCTGGAAGCTCTTGGATTAGCTTCAATAATGTATACCGTATCATCTTTAATGGCAAACTGAATATTTATTAATCCCACAGTATTCAATGCTCTAGCTATGGTATGTGTATGATCTATAATTTGTTGCATCACCAAGTCTCCTAAATTAAAGGCCGGTAAAGTAGCATTGGAATCTCCGGAATGAACACCACATGGTTCTATATGTTCCATAATACCTATGATATACACATTTCCATCAGCATCACAAATAGCATCAGCTTCTGCTTCTATGGCGCCATCTAAATAATGGTCTAATAAGAGTTTATTATTAGGGATTTTTCTTAGCAGATCCACAACATGTTCCACTAATTCTTCTTTATTAATAACAATTTTCATTCCCTGCCCACCTAAAACATAAGATGGTCTAACCAATATTGGGAAGTTTAATTCATCTGCTAATTCCAAGGCTTCATCAGCATTTTCAGCAACTCCAAAGTCTGGATAAGGAATGTTATTTTCTTTTAATAACTTAGAAAAACTACCTCTATCTTCAGCTAAATCTAAAGACTCAAAGCTGGTTCCTATAATTTTAATTCCGTATTTAGTTAGCTTTTCTGCTAATTTCAATGCGGTCTGTCCACCTAATTGTACAATAACACCTTCAGGCTTTTCATGGCGGATAATGTCATAGATATGTTCCCAGAAAACAGGTTCAAAATATAATTTATCAGCAGTATCAAAATCTGTAGAAACTGTTTCAGGGTTACAGTTAATCATAATGGTCTCATAACCACATTCAGCAGCGGCTAAAACACCATGAACACAACAGTAATCAAACTCAATACCCTGCCCTATTCTATTTGGTCCGGAACCAAGTACAACTATTTTCTTTTTATCACTTACAATACTTTCATTATGGGTATATGTTTCACCATTAGCTTTCTCAACTACATTTTCAAAAGTAGAATAATAGTAAGGTGTTTTAGCTGTAAACTCTGCAGCACAGGTATCAACTAATTTAAATACACGTTGAATATTAAATTCATCCCTTTTATTATACACCTGACTCTCCAAACAACCCAACATATGGGCTATCTGACGATCTCCATACCCTTTTTGTTTTGCTTCAAGAAGTAAATCTTTATCTAAAGTTTCAATGGTATAGTTTGAGATTTCTTTTTCAAGGTGAAACAATTCTTCATATTGCTTTAAATACCACATATCAATTTTTGTGATATCATAAATCTGACTCAATGGAATACCCATGGCAATAGCGTCATAAATTACAAAGACTCTATCCCAACTTGCATGCGTCAATTTTTCAATAATCTGATTATAATCCCTATAACCTTTACCGTCAGCTCCTAAACCATTACGCTTAATTTCTAAAGATTGTGTTGCTTTATGCAAAGCTTCCTGGAAAGAACGTCCTATTCCCATAACCTCACCAACAGCTTTCATTTGTAACCCTAGCGTTCTGTCTGAGCCTTCAAACTTGTCAAAATTCCAACGTGGAATTTTAACAATAACATAATCTAAAGTTGGCTCAAATAAAGCTGAGGTAGATTTAGTTATCTGGTTATCTAGTTCATCAAGAGTATAGCCAATGGCAAGCTTAGTTGCTATTTTAGCAATTGGATACCCTGTTGCTTTACTTGCCAATGCCGAAGAGCGTGATACACGTGGGTTAATTTCTATAGCTATGATGTCTTCCTTTTCATCAGGGCTTACAGCAAACTGCACATTACAACCACCTTCAAAATCACCTATACTTCGCATCATTTTAATAGCCATATCACGCATCTTTTGATAGGTCCTATCACTTAATGTCATAGCAGGCGCAACAGTTATAGAGTCTCCTGTATGAATCCCCATAGGATCCATATTCTCTATAGAACAAATTATAACAACGTTATCATTTTTATCGCGAAGTAGTTCTAGCTCATACTCTTTCCACCCCATCATCGCCTTATCAATCATAACCTCATGAATAGGTGATATTTCTAATCCGCGACGTAGTAATTTATCAAAGTCCTCTTCTTCATAAACAATGGCTGCACCGGCTCCTCCTAAAGTAAAAGAAGAACGAATACATAATGGAAAACCAAACTCTTGAGCAATCTCTTTTCCTTTTAAAAACGATGTCGCTGTTGCCTGTGGAGCCATAGCTACTCCTATCTTCCCCATTAATTCTCTAAACTGTTCTCTATCTTCTGTTATATTGATTGCATTAATGTCAACGCCTATCAATTCAACCCCAAAATCCTTCCAAATACCTTTTTCATCAGCCTCAATACATAAATTTAAAGCTGTCTGCCCTCCCATTGTAGGTAATACGGCATCAATTTGAGGATGTTCTTTTAAAATTTCAATAATGGATTTTGTATTCAATGGTAACAAATAAACATGATCTGCCATAGAAGGATCTGTCATAATAGTTGCCGGATTAGAATTGATTAAAATAGTTTCAATTCCATCTTCCCTCAATGACCTTAGAGATTGAGAACCGGAATAATCAAATTCACATGCTTGCCCTATTATAATAGGACCTGATCCAATAATTAAAATAGACTTTAGTTTTTCGTTTTTCGGCATCTTCTTATTGTTATATATTGTATTTTTATTTGTTACAAAAATAGTAATCAGTAGATATAAAAAAAGGCGTTACACTTAAGTAACACCTTTATATTATCAACAAATTGTTAATCATTATTTTTTATGTCTAGTTTCAGATGATACAGACAATTTTTTTCTTCCTTTTGCTCTTCTACGAGCTAGTACCTTTCTACCATTAGCAGAAGCCATTCTTTCTCTGAAACCGTGCTTGTTTCTTCTCTTTCTTTTAGAAGGCTGAAATGTTCTTTTACTCATTGTCTTATATCTTTAAATCTGAAATTGTAATTTTTAATGCAATTGGCTTTCTTAAAAACCGAGGGCAAATATACGAAGCCTTTAGAACTTTGCAAATCATTTTTTAAAAAATATTTTAATTATTTTTTTTAGCCTACAAAAATACCTCAGACCTTTATTTATTTAGGGTAGCACTTTATTTTTGTTAAATCCACGTACACTTTTTTTCATAAAAATTTAGTTTCTTTGCAGTCTTAAAACAACTAAAGTGTTCATTCTGTACTGAAATAGCATCACTTTTTTATTCGAAATTAAGCATCATGTTCAACAAAACAATAAAACTAATCATCGCTGCAGGCATTATTGCTTATGCTGTTTATCAATTTATTGAAGGTTATATAGGTAATGGTATTATGTTTACTTTATTATCATTAATCTTTATATTCCTTTATTTTAAAAATGAATTTATCCTTTTAGCATTCTTAAGATTGCGTAAACAAGATTTTAATGGTGCTAAAAAATGGTTAGATAAGATTAAAAACCCCGAATCTGCACTAGTAAAAAAGCAGCAAGGGTATTACAACTATTTGCACGGTATTATGGTATCTCAAAGTAATATGAATGAAGCAGAGAAATATTTCAAGAAAGCTATTGCTTTAGGATTGTCTATGGACCATGATTTAGCCATGGCAAAACTGAACTTGGCGGGGATAGCTTTTTCTAAACGAAGAAAGCAAGAAGCTCAAAAACTACTTACAGAAGCCACTAAACTTGACAAGCAGGGCATGTTGACAGATCAAATAAAAATGATGAAACAAAACATGAAGCGCGCCCAAATGCCTAACCAACATTATGGAACTGGGGGATCAATAAGAGCTCAGAAAAGAAGAGGATAAACTGGCTGATTATTATATTACGATCTCCTTTGATTATTATTATTATCTATAATATCCTTCTTTAGGAATTTCAATGTGATATAACTTTCTGGATTTATTATTAAGATGTGGTTCGCGTAACCAAGGGTTATGTAATTTAAGTATTTTGTAATTAATACCGAATTTTTGCGCAAACTTTGAAAAGTCTGCTACCGCAGTATCTACCTCAACTTTAAATGTTGGAACCTTATTGTATAAATCTTTATCTCTAAAATTAAATCCATATTTATTGGGGTTTGAAAGAATCTCTTTTAGAGCAACAATTCTAAATACATATCTACCAGTTTCTTCACCTAGCAATAAATCATAATACCCTGAGACTTTTTGTTCTTTCAAACGTCTTGAAACACCTGCATTTCCTGCATTATATGCCGCTGCTGCAAGTGTCCATGAGCCTAATTGTTTTTTAGACTTTAAAAGATACTTACAGGCTACTTCTGTTGCTTTTTCAAGATTATAGCGCTCATCAACGTTTTTGTTAACTTCTAACCCGCTTTCTTTTCCGGTAGATGGCATAATTTGCCATACGCCTCTGGCTCCTGCCGGAGAAACTGCATTGGTTAACCCACTTTCAATTACCGCTAAATACTTAAAGTCATCAGGTATGCCATGCTTTGCTAATATCGGTTCTATTACCGGAAAGTACTTCTTTGCACGTTTAAACATTAACAACCCATTAGACTGCCAATAAGTATTAACCAACAATTCCCTGTCCATACGCTCATGAATGTCAGGATTCTTTAGAGGCATTGCTTCTCCTGCAAAATTTAAATTGTCTGGTATTTGAAGCGCATAAACATTATAATCATTTATAAGCTTAGTTTCAAAATTTTCATCGGTTGGAGCGTCTTGAAGGGCATAAATAAATAACGCGCATAAACTTAATAATCCCACAAACGCCAGTGATTTCTGTATTATCTTCATCTTTAATAAGTTTGATCTAAAGGTAAAAATTTTTCACTTAATCTGCTAAGATTATACCAGGTAAATTGGTATTAAACCATTTATATTTATTAATAATCATGATATGCGATCCATTTGGAATAATTATACAATTTGAGATATTCTTAATTGGAAAAACGGAATCATTATCTCCATGGATATGAACAATTTTTGGATGAGGTAATTTCTGGTTCCAACAAACCATCTCTTTAATTGCCCAGCTTAAATATTTACTATTATTTACGGACAGATATTTTTTATAGAGTTCAATGCGTTTAGTCATTTGTTTACCAAATGCATATTTTTCAAGAATATCAATTTTACTTGCCAGAGGTGTCGGTACTATTTTATATGCGCTTGTAGACTTAGCCAATAACATTCGTTTTGGCATTTCATGCATACTTTTTATGCTAGATACTATAATTAGCTTTCTAACCTTAATATACTTACTCATCTCCTGTACTAAAACCCCGCCAAAGGACACCCCTAACAATACAACATTTTCATATTTGACATGCTTTGACATTCTAATAGCATAAGCACTTAATGACTCATTTTCTAAAGGAACTATCCATTCTAAAAAATGGGCTTTAAATTGATCTTTAGGTAATTTGATATACTCAAATATTTTAGGGCTTGCAGCCATTCCGGGCATGAAATAAACATGTATTAATTCCTGATCCATAAGGCATTAACATTAAATTTACTTTTAGTTAACGATTATTTTTTGTACTTTTGCACAAAGTTAGAGAAATAGTGTTCACTATTTTATATTCCTAAGAAATAAAACAATACAAGATGGTTGAAGCTGCAGAATTAATTGACAATGATTTTTTACGTCAATATGAAATTAAGATTGACGATCAATTGGCAAAAATTGAATACTCACTACAAGAGCGAAAGATTTTTTTAACCAAATTAGTTATTCCGGAAAGCATCAATGATGAAGATTTTAAAAAAGATTTTTTATCTCTTGTTTTTGAACAAATTGAAGAACGTAATTTAAGTGTTGTACCTACCAGCCCCGAAATTGCTAAATTTGTTCGCAGCAATAGAAAATACAAACGTATGCTTCCTGTAGGTGTAAGAATTTAAATTAAATAAACAATAAAAAAACTGAAGCGAAAGCTTCAGTTTTTTTATTGTTTATTTTTTAGCTATTGTTTTACATAAACCAAAGTTAAATCCTTAGTCTCAATAATCTGGGTTAAATCTGAATTATATATTTCTAGGCTCTTTTCAAAAACAATAGAAATTTGGTTTCCTTCAATAAGCGCATCAATTTCTCCTATTTCAACATGATTTCCATTGACTTTATATGAAGTTGCCAAACTAATAATACCTTCTGTATCACAAGTTACATCAAAGCTATATGTATTTGTTTCTTCGTCTAATAAAGCTATTTCTATATCCGGACTAAAGGTCGTATTCAAAGATACAATTCCATTAGGTTCAAAAAGCAACGTTTCATTTTTAGTACAGTCAATTTCGTTTAAAAGGTTAGTATGCACTACCCCATCATTATTCATATCAAAACCGCCAACAATATTCCACGCACTTAACTTCCATACACCTTGTATATTAGAGTCGTTTTCATTTTGCACATCATCAGAAGAACAACTGGCTACACAAACCAGTATGAGCGCAATACCTAAGTTTAAGATTAATTTATTCATATTGGGGCATGACTATTAATACTCCAAATGTATAAAGGCCATTTACGTTCACATAAAAAAAAAGCCAAATGGGTAAAAATCAGGGTGTACTGTAGAAAAAAATTAAAACTAGCCTGAAAAAACCTCTAAAAATTCAAACCTTACTAAACCATCATCATCAATTTCTGTAAGCTCCACTTGATGCAGTGTGTTCACCAACTCAGGGTTCCAGGGGGTTTTTACTTTTACATAATTTTCAGTGAAACCATGGATATAACCTTCTTTATTTTCGCTTTCAAATAACACTGTTCTGGTCGTTTTTAGTTGACTTTCGTAAAACGCGCGACGCTTTTTAACAGACAAGCCCCTAAGCATTTTACTACGTTTGCTTCTTACATTATTTGGCACAACACCTTTCATTTGAACAGCTTCAGTATTATCTCGTTCAGAATAAGTAAATACGTGTAAATATGAAATATCTAAGTTTGTCAAAAAGTTATAGGTTTCTAAAAAATGTGCATCTGTCTCTCCTGGAAAGCCAACAATAACATCAACGCCAATACAAGCATGCGGCATCACTTCCTTTATTTTTGAAACCCTGTCAACATACAATTCCCGCATATAACGACGCTTCATTTTTTTAAGGATTTCATTACTCCCAGACTGTAGTGGTATATGAAAATGGGGGACAAATGCTCTTGAATTTGAAACTAAATCAATGGTTTCATTTTTTAATAAATTGGGTTCAATTGAAGAGATACGTAAACGTTCAATACCATCTACTTTATCTAATTGGGTAACTAAATCTAAAAAGGTATGCTCATGCTTTTTATTACCAAATTCCCCTTTTCCATAATCCCCAATATTAACTCCGGTCAATACAATTTCTTTAATATTTTGTTTTGAAATCTCTTGAGCATTTTTCAAAACATTGGCCATTGTATCACTACGAGAAATACCTCTGGCCAAAGGAATTGTACAATACGTACATTTATAATCACAGCCATCCTGTACTTTTAAAAAAGCACGTGTTCTATCACCAATGGAATAGGAACCTACATAAAAATCGGCATCTTCAATTTCACAAGAATGCACTTCACCAAAATCATTTTTTGTAAGGTCATTGAGATAGTCTGTAATCTTAAATTTTTCAGTAGCACCAAGTACTAAATCTACTCCGTTAATATCAGCCAGTTCCTGAGGTTTTAATTGCGCATAACAACCAACTGCCACAACAAAGGCTTGAGAGTTAGACTTTTGAGCTTGCTTAACAATTGTTTTAAACCGCTTATCTGCATTTTCAGTAACCGAGCAGGTATTGATAACATATATATCTGCCTTTTCTGAGAAATCTACCCTATCAAAACCTTCATTCTTAAAATTTCTGGCAATTGTAGACGTTTCTGAAAAATTCAATTTACAGCCTAAGGTATAAAAAGCAACTTTTTTATTCATTTATTACATTTGTTTCCATGACCATGGAAATCTCATTATATTTACTTCTGACTAAAAGTCTGCAAATTTACAACTAATAAATTATATGATAAAACCTAATTCAAGACAAATAATTTACTATTTATCAATCAGTTGTATAACATTTCTATTTTTTTCATGCGGAAATAATTCAGAACCAAATAAAGATCACCTTGTTTTCAGATATAATGAATATGCTAATATCAACACCTTAGATCCTGCTTTTTCAAGAACATTACAGGATAATAGTATTTGTAATCAATTATTTAACGGGTTGGTTCAATTAGATGAGCAATTAAATATTTTACCCTGTATTGCAAAAAATTGGACTATTTCAGATGATGGTATAACCTATCGATTTAATTTACGTAATGATGTCTATTTTCACAAACACCAATTGTTTGAGAAAGACTCTACAAGAACAGTAAGTGCTAAAGATTTTGAATACAGCTTAAACCGTTTAAGAAATAAAAAAATTGCTGCACCCGGAAGTTGGGTCTTAAATAAAGTAGACCGTTTTTACGCCATAAATGACACTATATTTGAATTAAAACTAAAACAAGCCTTCCCTGCCTTTATTGGGTTATTGACAATGAAATACTGCTCAGTTGTTCCTAAAGAAGTTGTGGATTTTTACGGTTCTGAATTTAGGTCGCACCCTGTTGGCACGGGGCCTTTTAAATTTAAACGTTGGGAGGAAAACATTAAACTGGTTTTAAGAAAGAACCATAATTATTTTGAGAAAGACGAACTAGGCACCCCCTTACCTTATCTGGAGGCAGTAGCACTTACGTTTTTGCCGGATAAACAAAGTGAGTTTTTACAATTCGTTCAGGGCAATCTTGATTTTCTTAACAGCTTAGATGCATCGTATAAAGATGAATTACTAACAGCTACTGGTGATCTTAGAAATAAATATACTTCACAAGTTAATATGATTAGAGGCCCATATTTAAACACTGAATACCTTGGGTTTTATCTTGATTCTGAAACACCGGAAATACAGTCACCTTATATTAGAAAGGCTATTAATTATGGGTTTGATCGAAAAAAAATGATCACTTACTTACGCAATGGTATTGGTAGCCCAGCCAACGGTGGTTTTATCCCTCTAGGCTTACCCGGGCACAATAAATCTATTGGTTTTACCTACCAACCTAAAAAAGCAAAGCAACTCGTTGAGCAGTTTAAAAAAGAAACTGGTATAACAACACCTGAGATCTCCTTAGTGACTACAAGTAATTATCTTAGTTTTTGCGAATTTATACAACGAGAACTTGAAAAAACCGGATTAACCATCAATATTGATGTAATGCCAGAAGCTTCTTTACGTTCAGCCCGTTCTAACGGGAAAGTAGATATGTTTAGAAGTTCATGGATTGCAGATTACTTAGATGCAGAAAACTACCTTTCTATATTTTATAGTAAAAACTTTGCTCCTAAAGGTTCTAATTATTTTCATTATAAAAATACTAAATTTGATAGCTTGTACAATAAAGCCTTTACGATAACCGATATTGAAAAACGAAAACATCTATATACTGCCATGGACGCTTTAGCCATGGAAAAAGCTTTAATGGTTCCTTTATATTATGATGAAGTTATACGTTTTACCAGAAAAAATGTAAAGGGATTAGGCATTAACCCCATTAACTTACTGGATTTAAGGCGGGTTAGAAAGGACTAACTACTTTTTTTATCTTTTTTTCTAATAATATCCCTGATACTATCAAATATAAGCCTGTGCCATAAAACAGCATAATTAATGTACCCTGTAAAGGCACATCTGTTTTAAAAGTCTTAATAACCATGATGCCCTCTGACATCATATAGATGATAACACCAAAAAACACATTTAAATAACTGGCTTTATCGACTACATCTTTCCTTAAAAACGTAAATTGAAATAAGAGTAGAGATATAAAATAACTTATAATCACAGGCACAAAAAAGTTTTTTAAACCATCATAAAGAAAGCTCACTAAACCAACTGTATAGATAAACATTATAATTGAGAACGGGATCAACCTGGTAACTTTAAAGTCAGATTTATGTGAAAATCTAAAACTTAAAAAAAGCTTACCAAAAGTAAATAACAATAAGCTGACACTTAAAAAAATAACATTCATGTGATTTATAATTAATATATCACCCATAAAAAAGCAAACTAAACTGATTACGGTCCATAAATAATCACTCCTTTTCACTTCTGATTGATTGGAATAATAGTACAATATTAAAAGTAATAATACCGGAGGCTTTGAAATATACCGATAAGGAAAAACTGGGCAGCATTCTTTAACCAGAATATCTATGGTAAGTATGGTAAAAAAAAGTATTCCGAACTGCTTTCTACTTTTAAGAATCTTTTGAATATAACTAGTTAGGGGCACGGTTAAGTTGGTTGATTGGTCGATGGTAATTTATAAAACTTAAAGGTAAAATACAAAAAATACCTTCTCTAAACATGACTCCATGTTTAATATCCTTTTAAGCTTTAAAACAACAAACCTTAATATACCAAACTAACAAACTGTATTACAAATGGTTAACATGATTCACATTCCCTACTAGTCTTAAATTGTAGAATTCAAAACAGTAAACAGAAATCTTATTCAAAATAGTTCTTAGAAACTACTCGCGTCTGTATTTTTTTGTTTCTTCAAAAACGTGTTCTAAAATAGCTTTATCCTGGCTTGTAAATTCCAGCTTTCGCCGCTCCATGACAATTGTGGCCACTTCAAACGCTTTTTTTGTTAAATACGTTGTAAATCCTCTATGACCTCCCCAACTAAAACTTGGTATAAAGTTTCTAGGAAAACCGCTACCAAAAATATTAGCACTTACACCAATAACAGTCCCTGTATTAAACATAGTATTGATACCACATTTGGAATGATCTCCCATCATTAGGCCACAAAATTGATGACCTGTTTTCGCAAACCCTTCAGTTAGATAATCCCATAAACGTATTTCTGCATAATTATTTTTTAAATTGGAGGTGTTAGTATCTGCCCCTAAATTACACCATTCGCCTATAACAGAATTCCCTAAGTAACCATCATGGCCTTTATTAGAATAACCAAACAATACGGCATTATTAACTTCTCCCCCTATTTTACTATAAGGCCCTACTGTTGTTGGCCCATAAACTTTGGCTCCTAATTTTATAACAGAATATTCACATAATGCTAAAGGACCACGAATAATAGCACCTTCCATGATCTCAGCATTTTTACCAATATAAATTGGGCCTTTTCCAGCATTTAATGTTGCAAATTCTAATGTAGCTCCTTCTTCAATAAATATATTTTCTGCCCCAATAATATTATTGCTTGCCGGAATAGGTTGCGAGGTTCTTCCTTTAGTTAAAAGTGCAAAGTCTTCTTGAATAGCTTCCCTATTTTTTGAAAAGATATCCCAGGTATTAGCAATTTCAATAATATCTTCATTAAATTCAATGGCTTCATAATTTTCAAAATCAATATCATCTTGTGCCTCTTTTGTAAAAAAGGCGATCACATTTTCTTCTTTAAAAATGGCTTGATTTTCTTTTAGATTTTTTATCATTTCCACCAACTCTAGATTTGGCAAATATGATGCATTTATCATAACATTTTCATCCATCTCTACCATAGGATATTTCTCAGATAAATATTCCTCAGTTATTGTAGTAGTGGTATATTCCAGATATGCCTCCCACTTCTCCCTAATGGTCAAGATCCCAACCCGTATATCTGCTACTGGTCTTGTAAAAGTAAATGGCAATAAGCTGTTTCTTGAAGGGCCATCAAAAAGGATATAATTCATTGTTCAATTAGAGGTTAGAAGTTAATTTTGGACTCAAAAGTAGCTTAAAAGCTTAAAATAAAAAAGCCTTTCTATATATAGAAAGGCTTTTTTATTTTTTATTAACGTTAAGTTATTTTTTAAACTTAGCGTATTTAGTTTTGAATTTATCAATACGACCAGCAGTATCTACCAATTTAGATTTACCGGTATAGTAAGGATGAGATGTTCTGGAGATCTCCATCTTAACTAATGGGTACTCAACACCATCAACTTCAATAGTTTCATTAGTATCAGCAGTAGACTTTGTTAAAAATACATCGTCATTTGACATATCTTTAAATGCTACTATTCTATAATTTTCTGGATGTATACCTTTTCTCATCGCTAAATGCTTTTTATTCTTTTCAATTTTGGAAGTGCAAATTTAAGTATTTTTTATAAATGCACAATACTTTTTATGTTTTTTTATTTACAATACAAATGTAACGTTTTGATACATTTTGGATACTAATGAATTCTATATAATTTATTGTAAAAATAAACAGATATTAATTAAATTGTCAACCCCTCTTTTCGATTAAAATATAGGGGATTGATAAAACTAAATTATTATCTACAACGCCATACATCGAAAACAACTATATTCCAATACACGCCATTCCATACAAAATCTACGTGAGTTGATTTTGTACAGTCTGGTGCTTCATTAACAGCATAAACTGAGATACTAAGAAATAATCCAAGAAAGAATGCAATAAGTAGTTTTTTCATAATTACAAAGTTTAAAATTATGACACTCATGTATGAAATAATTTATTTTAAAGAAGTTTTATACTACAATTAGTATTTATTTTATTTTTACATTTGACCCTACAAACCCAATTTATGTAACTTTTTAATAATTTAGTATACTAACAAGTCAACTAACAAAATAATCATAAATATTATGGAAAAATCTTTAAAGTCTATTGCTACTAATCATGGGCTGTATTTGGGAATTGCTTTATCCCTTTGGACAATTTTGGGATATGCTATTGATTTAAGCTTACTCGTAAACTTCTGGATTAATCTTTTAGTAATCCCTCTTGTTATAATTGCTACAGGCATTTTTGTTATTGGAAAATGTAAATCAGTATCTAAGGGGTTTATTAGTTTTAAAGGTGCTTTTACCTCGTTCTTTATAACCGTATTGGTTGGTATTGTAGTTAGTTCTTTGGTAAGTATTTTGTTATTCAATTTTATTGATCCTGATGCTGCTTTAGCAATCAAGGAGATGGCAATTGAAAAAACCGTTACAATGATGGAGGGCTTTGGTGCTCCTGCTGATAAGATAGACGAGCAAGTTGAAGCTATCGAAGCACAAAACCTATTTTCAATAAAAACTCAACTGTTTCAGTTAGGCCAAGGGCTGGTTTTCTTTATAATAATAGGTTTAATTGCAGCAGCAATTATGAAAAAAAGTGACCCTGACGCAGAATAAATTCAGTATTTTTGAATATTATTTTGAAACTATTCTAAATGGATATATCTGTAGTTATACCACTACTTAACGAACAAGAATCTTTAACCGAATTACATGATTGGATTGCTAAAGTTATGCAATCCAATCATTTTTCATATGAAATCCTTTTTATTGATGACGGTAGCACTGACCATTCCTGGGATGTTATATCTAAATTATCAACCAACAACAATAATGTAAAAGGCATCAGGTTTTTTAAAAACTTTGGAAAATCTCAGGCACTTCATGCTGGTTTTGCTCAGGCAAAAGGCGATGTTGTTATTACCATGGATGCTGATTTACAAGACAATCCGGACGAAATACCGGAACTTTATTCTATGATTAAATCTGATGGGTTTGATCTGGTTTCCGGGTGGAAAAAGAAACGCTATGATTCTGTTATCTCTAAAAATTTACCTTCAAAATTATTTAACTGGGCAGCAAGAAAAACTTCCGGTGTCAAATTGAATGATTTCAATTGCGGACTAAAAGCTTACAATCTTGAAGTTGTAAAGCATATAGATGTTAACGGAGAAATGCATCGCTATATTCCTGTATTATCCAAGAATGCCGGTTTTACAAAAATTGGCGAAAAAGTGGTACAACATCAAGCCAGGAAATATGGAGAAACTAAGTTTGGAATGGATCGGTTTATTCATGGGTTTCTGGACCTGATCACTATTTGGTTTTTATCTCGCTTTGGCAGGCGTCCAATGCATCTGTTTGGTGCTTTAGGATTCATCATGTTTACCATAGGTTTCTCTTTTGCAATTTATTTGGGAGCTGATAAACTTTTCTTAAATCCAGGAGGTCGGTTAATAACACAACGCCCTCAATTCTATATTGCACTTTCTACAATGATCATTGGCTCTCAGTTTTTTATTGCCGGATTTTTGGGAGAAATTATCCTGAGAAATAAACAGGACAAAAAACGATATCTGGTCAAAGATAAACTGAATTTAGATTAAAATTTAAATGCCCGACTAAAACGTTTGAGCTTATTTCATTCGTTTGCAGTATAAAAAAAAGTCCATATAATTAGCTAATTGCTTACTTTTGCATTGAAGATATTAATAAGATTATGATATACATTGAGCCAAAAATTTTAGATAGAATAAATTCGTGGTTAACACCTGTTTTTGATGAGGAAACTCAAGCTACCATTAAAGACAGTATAGCAAATAACCCAAAAGACATTCAAGAGAGCTTTTATAAAGATTTAGAATTTGGTACCGGAGGGATGCGTGGTATTATGGGAGTTGGTACCAATAGAATTAATAAATATACTCTTGGTAAAAGTACTCAGGGACTAAGTGATTATTTACACCAATCATTCCCGGATGAAACACCAAAAGCTGTTATTGCCTATGATTGCAGACATAATAGTAAAACCTTAGCAAAGGTTGTTGCTGATGTTTTTTCTGCTAATGGTATTGAAGTTTATCTATTTGAAGATTTGCGTCCTACTCCTGAATTATCTTTTGCCGTAAAGCATTTGAACTGTCATTGTGGAATTGTGTTAACAGCTTCACACAACCCTCCTGAATATAACGGCTATAAAGTATATTGGCAAGACGGTGGACAATTAGTTCCTCCACATGACAACGGTGTAATAAATGTTATTAATGCTGTTGATTATGCAAATATTAAATTTGAAGCTAATGAGGGTTTGATCCATTATATAGGAAAAGATATAGATGATGTATTCATTAATGCTTCAGTTACTAATGGGTGTGTAGGTGCTACACAAGAGGCAAAAGACAATCTAAACATCGTTTTTACATCACTTCACGGAACTTCAATTACTGCAGTTCCGGAAACCTTAAAACGTGCCGGATATAAAAATGTTCATATAGTAAAAGAACAGGAAGCTCCTGATGGTGATTTTCCTACTGTAGAATCACCAAACCCGGAAGAACCTGCTGCGCTTAAAATGGCTTTGGAACTAGCTGACAAAGTTAATGCTGATATTGTTATAGGTACTGATCCGGATTGTGATAGATTAGGAGTTGCGGTTAGAAATTCTGAAAATAAGCTACAATTACTTAACGGAAACCAGACCATGGTTATGATGACTGATTTCTTGTTAAAAAAGTGGAAGTCCGAAGGTAAAATAAAAGGTAGCGAATTTATTGCCACAACCATAGTTTCTACTCCTATGCTTAACAAACTTGCTGCATCATATAATGTAGACAACAAAGTTGTTTTAACAGGGTTTAAATGGATTGCTAAACTTATCAAAGACTATAACGAATTAGATTTTATTGGAGGAGGTGAAGAGAGCTTTGGGTATATGGTAGGCGATTTTGTAAGAGACAAAGATGCGGTAACCTCAACTTTATTGGCTTGTGAAATTGCTGCAATTGCAAAATCTGAAGGCAGCTCATTTTATGAAGAGCTTATAAAACTTTATGCTGAGCACGGCTGCTATAAGGAAAAATTGATTTCTTTGACCAAAAAAGGTATTGAAGGGGCTCAAGAAATAAAGCAAATGATGATTGACGCTCGTGAAAATCCGCTTAAAACCGTAAACGGTTCCAAAGTAGTAAAGATTGAAGATTATGATTTATCGGTAGCAAAAAACATGGTTACCGGAGAAGAAATACCCATTGATATTCCAAAGTCTAACGTTATTATTTATTATATTGAAGATGGAAGCAAGGTAGCATTAAGACCCAGCGGTACAGAACCAAAGATAAAATTCTATGTAACTGTAAATACACCCTTAAATTCAATAAGTGACTTTAAAAACACCGAAGCACAACTTGATGAAAAGGCTGAAGCTATTTTAAAAGATATGAACCTGGTTTAATGAATAATCACTTTTTTAACATTTTAAGGTACGCCAAACCTTATAAAAGATACGCTATAGGACACATTATTTCTAATGTGTTCTTTGCTTTATTTGGGGCTTTGTCTTTTGTAGCATTAATTCCTATGTTGGATATATTATTCAAACCAAAAGCAGCTAGTGCAGCGCCCATAACTAAACCCATTTATGAGGGCATTTCAAATTTAAAGGATTACGGAAAAGACTATTTGGAATACCAGGTTAGCCTCTATGCTGAAAATGATCCGCAAAAAGCCCTATTACTTGTTGTAGGCTTAATTATTTCCCTGTTTTTATTAAAAAACATATTTGGATATTTAGCTAATTATTTTATGGTTTTCTTAAGAAATGGAGTGGTTAAAGATTTGAGAAATGCTGTTTATAAAAAAACCATTGAACTCCCGTTATCCTTTTTTTCCGAACAAAAAAAGGGCGATATTATTTCAAGGGTTACCAATGATGTTAGCACGTTACAATACTCTATGTTACCTGTTCTGGAATTGATTGCCAGAGAACCCTTAATGATTATTTTTACCATTGTGATGATGCTTATTATTAGTACTAAGCTCACACTTTTTGTTTTTGTTTTTATTCCGCTATCCGGAATTATCATCTCCAAAATTGGTAAAAGTTTAAAAAGAAAATCTGAAAGAGTTCAACAAGAACAAGGCACTATACTTTCTATTTTAGAAGAAACACTAACCGGATTAAGGATTATAAAAGGTTTTAATGCTGAAGAAAAATTTAAAGATAAGTTTAAAGAATCCGCTAATCGCTCTTACCATTTTTCTAATAAACTGCTAAACCGCCAAAACCTGGCTTCGCCAACCAGTGAGTTTATGGGAATTTTAGTGATTTCAATTTTGCTTTGGTATGGTGGGCAATTAGTATTAGTTGACCAGTCTCTTGACGGTGCTTCTTTTATTGCCTATATGGGGCTGGCTTATAACATCATGGTTCCTGCAAAAGCTATATCCAGAGGGCTTTATAACATTAAACAAGGTAATGCTGCAGCAGAGCGTATTCAAGAAATAGTTGATGCCGAAAATTTATTAAAAGATAAAGACAATGCTATTTCAAAAGAAGGTTTTGATTCTAAAATAGAATTCAAAAATATTTATTTTAAATATGAAAATGATTATGTCCTAAAAGATTTTTCTCTTACCATTCCAAAAGGAAAAACAGTGGCCCTTGTAGGGCAGTCAGGTAGTGGAAAATCTACTATAGCAAACCTAATCACTCGTTTTTATGATGTTAATGAAGGCGAAATACTTATTGATGGCATTAATATTAAAGAGCTTTCTACCAGTTCCCTTAGAAAGCAACTTGGTATAGTAACACAAGACGCCATTCTGTTTAATGACAGTATAAAGAACAACCTGAAATTAGGTAATGATAAGGCCGGAGATGAAGAAATAATTGAAGCATTGAAAATAGCCAATGCCTGGGAGTTTGTAAAAGAGCTTCCAAAAGGTATAGAAACCAATATAGGTGATTCCGGAAATAAACTTTCCGGTGGTCAAAAACAACGTTTAAGCATTGCACGCGCTGTACTTAAAAGCCCCCCAATCATGGTTTTAGATGAAGCGACCTCTGCATTAGATACTGAAAGTGAACGTCTTGTTCAGATCGCTTTAGAAAACATGATGAAAAACAGAACGTCTATAGTCATTGCCCATAGACTTTCAACTATTCAAAATGCTGATGAAATTGTAGTATTGAACCATGGAGAAATAGTTGAACGAGGTAAGCATAAAGAACTTCTGACAAAAAAAGGAGTTTATCAAAAACTTGTGGAAATGCAGAGTTTTGAATAAAATCAAAAGCTTATACATATAAAAAAGGATAGAGATTTGGGTTTCTATCCTTTTTTTAGTTGATGTTAGACTTGGGGACGACTAACATTTTAAGTAGGTTTCTGATACAAACATATAACATAAAAATCGTTTTGACAAGAAAAAAATGCATTTTATCGTATTTATTTACCTTTAGTCGATTTTAATTATTTTAAAACACTAGATGTCAGCTTTTTACAAAAACTCTAATTCACTCTAAACTATTCGCTTAAACTTTTACTATATTTATTAGTCTAAATCTAAATTATTGTTTGTGATAGACGAAGCGCAACTATTAGAACAATTAAAATCCAAAGATCAAAGAGAACATGCTTTTAAGGTGCTATTAACACTTTATAAGGAGCGCTTGTATTGGCATATTCGTAATATAGTTAAATCTCATGACGATACTGATGATGTGTTACAAAACACCTTTATCAAAATTCATAAAAACATTAATAACTTTAAAGGAGACAGTAAGTTATTTTCTTGGATGTATAGAATAGCGACTAATGAATCTATTACATTTATTAATAAAAAAGCAAAAAGGTTACAGGTTACAAACGAAGAAGTTCAACAATTAGCAATAAATAATTTAACTTCTGATGTCTATTTTGAAGGCAATGCTATTCAATTAAAATTACAACAGGCTATAGCAACATTACCGGAAAAACAACAATTGGTTTTTAATATGAAATATTTTGAAGATATTAAGTATAAAGATATGTCTGAAATATTAAATACCTCAGAAGGTGCTTTAAAAGCCTCATACCATATTGCAATAAAAAAAATAGAAGCCTATTTAACTAATAATTAAACCTTTGAAAATTATTTTAGTCAAATAAGTATTAAAAAAGGATGAAGATGAAAAATATAAAATTAAATGATATAAAGTCCACAGGTTTTAATTTACCTGATGGTTATCTTGAATCTTTTGATGACAAATTACTAAATAAATTAGAGGGCAAAACTCAACTTGAAAGTATAAATTCAGGATTTAAAACCCCGGAGGGTTATTTTAAAACTGTTGAAGAAACTATTATAAATAAAGTATCGATAAACCAGAAAACCAAGGTAATATCATTAGTTAACAAAAAAACTGTGATTTATATTTCAAGCATTGCTGCAGCTGTTTTATTATTATTTAACCTTTCTATTTTTGAAAAACAACCTTCTTTTAATAACTTAGATACAGAATCGGTTGAAAACTATTTAATAGATGAAAACATGAGTTCTTATGAAATTGCATCATTATTAACTGATGAGCAACTTAATGACGAAGATTTTATAGAGCATAGTTTAGAAGAAGAGAACATTGAAGAATATTTAATAGAACATGCAGATATTGAAACGCTGATGCTTGAATAAAAAAATTTGAAAATGAAAAAACTACTCCCCTTAATGCTATTATTATTTTTCACATTGAATAGTATTGCCCAAAAAAACAGGGAACGAATAAAAGCCCTGAAAATATCATTTATAACTGAAGCATTAGATTTATCTGAAAAAGAGGCTCAGCAATTTTGGCCTATTTATAATGAATATGAAAAGGAAGTTTCAAAGATCAGATACAAAGAAATAAGGGCTATTCGCAAAGAAACCAGAGACAATATGAATACGCTAAGTGATGCTAAAGCCAAAGAATTGATGGATAGGCTTAATAGCGCTGAAAACAGATTGCATCAATTAAAAATGGATTTTCACAACAAACTTCCACAAGTTATTTCAACAAAAAAAACAGTACTCTTAAAGGTTGTAGAAGAAGATTTTAAAAAGAAAATGTTTGAAGAGTACAAAAGAAAAAACCATAGAAGTGGAGGCCATAAAGGGGGCTAATATCTTTCTCTTTATTCTTCTCTAAATGTTAGCTTAGCTATTCTACCTTTGCCTGCCGCATAAGCCACAGAATCATTTAAAAACCGAATGGTATAAAACCCTTCATCACTTAAAGGCTTCCAAGAACTCCCTGAATTATTACTATAATCTATACCTTTAAACCCAACAGCTATTAATTTTTCCCCTTCACTATTGGGAATAAACTGTATACAGCTCCTGTACCCTGGAGATTCGTTTTGAGCAACTAACTCCCAGGTTTTCCCGCCATCAGTTGTTCTCATTTTATTTGCAGCATTATCATCTGGCCTGGTATAATCACCACCAATAGCAAATCCGTTATATTCATCATAAAAATCAATGGAGTATATGCCTGTGGTTGCTTTACCCTGAACTATTGGAGTGTCAAAAACCTCCCAGGTTTTACCTTTGTCCGGAGAATATAGAACTCTACTGGCCTTCCCCCCTGTTGCTACCCATGTATGGTGTCCAACAATAGCAATATTAGTATCACTGGCGGCAAATGCCGCTTCTCCTTCTAAAGCCTTTGGCAATACATCACATGATAGTTTATTCCAGGTATTCCCGCCATCCCTGGTAATAATAATACTCATACAATCATCAGTTGGGTCACCAATAGCTATTCCTTCCTGGTCATTCCAAAAATCCATAGAATCATAAAATACTTTGGAATGGTTTTCCTGATAAACCAATGCTTTATGATTATTAAAAATTAATGCCGGGTTACTAACACTTAAAGCATAGAAATTAGAAGAAGAAAATGCTATTGACCTAAATTGGATGTCTAATGAATCATATTTTTGCTGCCCTATTACCCGTTCACCAGACCTTAAATCCACTTTACCAATGGTGTTATTATTGGCTGCAAAGCATAACACCTCGTTATTATATAATGCTATAGCTCTGATACTAAGGAAAGAGTCTTCCAAAATATTTTCAATTTCCACGGTATGTATCTCCTTTGATCTAACCCTTTTCCCTTTTCCGCATGAAAAGAAAAAGGGGATAAAAAGTAACAAAAGCCAAAATGTCTTCATAAACTTAAATTTTCATAAAAATAAAAAAGCCTCGTGAAACAATCACGAAGCTTTAATAAAAAAACATCAATCAAATTAGGTCTCTTTTCTTAAAATACCTATATGCCTTTTTAATCGTTCTATATCAATTTCCAAGGTACCGTTATAAACGCCTCGTATATATCCTTTTTTATCAACTAGCACCAGATTTTCAGTATGTATAAAGTCACTTTCATCCTGTGTCTTTGTAAAATCTTCATCTGCAAAATATCCATGACGTGCTATATGATAGAGTTGGTCCTTATCTCCAGTAACCAAGTTCCATTTTTCATCTAAAACACGATGCTTTACAGCATATTCTTTTAATAGCGGAACTGAATCTTTCCAGGGCATTACCGTATGTGATAGCAGTAAAATATCGTTGTCGTTCTTATAGGCTTCTTGAATAACCCCCATATTCTTAGTAAGTTTTGGGCAAATACCAGGGCAACTGGTAAAAAAGAAATCGGCTACATAAATTTTACCTTCATAAGTTTTAGTATTAGTCTCCATTCCATTTTGATTGGTAAAAGAAAACTCGGGAATTTTATGCCTGGGAGTATTCCATTCCGGAGTAAAATCAGCAGAATTAAAATAAGGTAATTTTGTAACCTCTGAGGGTTTATCTGCCTTAGATTTGCAAGACATCAGAGCAAACACCAAAAGAAGTAAAAAACTCACCCCTAATTTTAACAGATCTCTCAGGGAAGCTTTGAGAAAACCCCAAATTCCTTGATAAAATTCAAGTTTCGAATAATACTGTTTTTTAGTTAACTTCATCAGAATTCACAGTTACGGTATAACATTTCTTTAATCCAATCAAACCAAAACGCTCCTGGTTTACAACTTCATAATTGGCCTTTATAGTTCCATCAACCTTCCATAGGCGTTGACGCCCAACTTCTTTTCCTGAAACATAATTAAAATCTCTAAACAATTGCCCGGTTTTATACCATTCTCTTACCCTTCCCTCATATTCGCCTTTTTCATTAAAATGATATTCAAATTTAAGTGTTTTATCCCTCCACCATCCTTTATGAATACCGGATTTAAAACCATTTTTATAATATCGTTCTTCTCTTAATGACGCATCAGTATGCCATTGCTTTTCATAACCATGCTTCCTCCCGTCTATATATTGAACATCAGACTTTAAAACTCCATTTTTATAATAAGACAAAATATTCCCGTTAAAAATAGCTTCATTAAAAAACATAACGCCGTTGACTAGCTTTAATCGCTCATCAGTATTAACCAGTTCATGCTCTATCACAGGTTTACAGGCATAACAAAAACCAACTAAAAGGATTATATATTTAAAGTTTTTAGTCATCAGTTACTTATATTTCCGGGCGTCCCAAAATAGCCGTTCCCATTTATATAAGGATCATCAGCAGTAATGTGATAATGATATATGCCTTCAGGAAAATCAGGGGTAACTGTAGTGTGCCCATGATAGGCATCCAAATCTGATGAGGTAATAATTTCGCCGTCTTCCAATGGACCATAAACCGGAAAACCATCAGCCAATAAGCCCAAAAAAGCATCTTCACCAAATTGCTGTGTTAAATATGTGGGTTCAATATGATAATGATATTGTCCGATACGCTGAGGGTGCCCCAACCATTGATCAAAGGAATCAATTTCATTGGTTAATGGCTGGTCAGGGCCTGCATATTGATTATAAAATACAACACCATTTCTAGAAATTCCAATAGGCCCTAATCCGGTAGCTTGCTTATTAGCTGCTTCAGACGGGTTTAAACTAATAGTAAATACAATATTTTGCTCACTGATCTCATTAGGGTTTTGATTCCAATTTGGATTGGTCCCATTATATGCCTCATAAAGCGGGTTACTTACCGGCCAATACGGACTGGAATGATCAGGTAGATCTTTAGTTGTAAAAGTTACAGTATTCGCATTAACGGCATAAGACAAGCCGGTTCCTTCAAATTTTGATAAAATACTGCTAATATCATAATCAGTGACCTCGGGAACTGTAGTTTCCTCGTCTTCAATAACTGAGTTGTCATCACTATTTTCACATCCAATACCTGTAAATACTACCATTGGTAAAAGGCCAAATATAAGTAGTACTTTTTTTAAAAACTTTTTCATACAATTTCTTTTTTTTTACTTTTTCACACCAACTGTTACCTGCTCCTTAAGCACATCATTGTTCCCGCAACAGAACACACATACAATAAAAATATTCAAAATAATTATCGCAACTATAGCAACAGTTAGGATAACCATTAATTTCTTTCGTTTAACTTCCATAGGTGTTTGATTTTAATATTTAGATGACTCTCAAACAAAAAACTTGTGCTCTGGAATAAAATTTTATTCATTTTTAAGAACACCCGCATTCCACTCAGGTGTTTTTTGCTAAACGCTTCATCATTCTTTCGTATCCATTCATTAAAACCGTTCACCCATCCTGGGTGGTCTTTTCTTTCCTCTTCTTTGTTGTGCACCTCTATGAGAACCACGTTGTTCATCATGTAATACCTCTCCCATTAAACAACGACTTACATATGGAAATTCATAAGTAACCAGGTACATGTACTTCCCATTAATAGTAATTCCATTACATTCATCTAAATCTCCAGCCCCTTCAATATATTCAAAGTCTGAAGTATAAGTGCCATCATGATGTCCGCCTACTGAAATATCACGAACCCGCCTTCTGGTCTCATAAATACAATCTTCCCCTTCCCTGGTACCATCTATTAATTTATAACTAGACTTATAAGCACCGCTTTTTGAATAATACATTGGAAATCCATCATGAGCAAACCCAATATGTACTAAATCCGCTCCGGTATCAAAATTTTCAATAACCGATGTAGGTGAACCGTGATAATGATATGCTCCTGTAGGCTGCACATGGGCGTTATTAAAATCTAACCCCAAATTAATTTCATCCGGAAATGCTTCAACACGATAATTTTCACCGGTGTCACATTCAACAACCTCAGCTGTTCCCGGTTCAAACTTCACACCATTTAAAGCCACCCCCGGTTCTCTAACCCATTTAGGTTTACCGGTATACTTTGGATTTACCGGAAATGAATAGGTTCTGTTTTGAGCTGAAATGGTATTGGGATTCCCTTTACCCGGAAATTGGCCCGTCTTGTGGTTTGGCAATGCGTTAGTGATCATAGTACGTATGTCTCCCTCTATAATAACGACTGTATTGGTACCAAAATTAGTGTCTTTTAAGGCATAGGCACCAAAATAGTTGTTATGGCTATGCAAACTATCATTAGCATGACTATGGCTATGCTGTACAATAGTTTTGTTAGTATTGCAGCTCATACACATTATAATTATTGTAACTACTAAATATTTCATATGGTCTAATTTTAAGCGTATATGATTTTATCATATTGTTATGTGTTTTTAGATGCACTTGTCGCCCAAAACTTGTGATACTTTTTGTTAAAAAAGTAAAAAAAAGAGGCGCTCTAAAATTGAGCGCCTCAAAAACATTATCCCTTTTAATGTTTTGGTTGGGGCCTATGGCCTTCTCTGTTTTTTAGTGGTGGCGGTGGCCTGTGTCCGTCATGTCTTTCGTGCGGAGGCCTTTGTTCTCTTATTCCTTTACGAAGCGCATCTTTAACTATGTCATTAAACTTTTCCTTTTGCTTCTCATTACACAACTCCTGAATGTGCCTAAAATGATTAAAGGTTTCTAAATCTTTTTCTTTTTCCTTTTTTCCAATTAAAGTAGTGATAGAATCAATTACAAATTCGTTATCCGTAACATCAGACAATCCATTAAACAAAGCATCTTTCAGTTCTCTAATATCCTCAGATATACTTCTCATTCTATGATGATGTTTTTGGTTTATACCTCTAAACTCCTCTAACTGCGATGCACTAAACCCAAGTTCTTTAACCAGGAAATCTCCGGGTGGCTGAGGGCCTTTTGACCTATTGTTACCATTCCCTAAATAGTTGTACAGAAAAAAAACATTAACTATCACCAGAAAAATGAGCAGAATATATAAGAGTGAATGCTTTTTCATAACTATTTTAATAAAGAAGTTTCGCTGCCTGACAAACCATAGGACTGCGCAAACTCGCTTACATTATCATCATAAGTGGAGTTTTGTAGCCTGGTAAATGCAATGATATTTAAAATTACAACACATACCAGTGTGGCCAATTGCAATTTAGGTGTAAACCAAGACCAGGCTGTTTGTTGTTCTTCCCGCTCAGAGAATAAGCGTTGCATAGTTTTATCCTTAAAAAAAGGCGATACATTAACCTGTTCAATACGTTCCAAAGCTTTGAACGTATCATCAATTCTATCGTATACATTACTATTTGATTCCATACTAGATATTTTAGATGCAATATGTTTTAAAAACTTGCGTTATTTCTCGTTTTTTTATTTTTATTTTCTTAGCGTTAAAATATAATACACTTTTTATGTGCGTTTTCCCCATTACTATCATACTCAACTGTTTATTTCATTTTTATAAAAATGCTCCAAAAGCTTTTGTAAATTTTTCTTAGCCCTGAACATTAAAGATTCTACAGAAGACACGCTCTTTTCAGTAATCTCACTGATATCCTGATAGCTTTTACCATCCACTTTATGTAGTGTGAAAACTACTCTTTGAGATTCTGGTAATTGATTAATCGCATAAAACAGTGTTTCACTTTGCTCTTTGTTCTCAAGAATAATTCCCGGGTGATTAACCTCCGTGAAATAACTGGTTTTATCAACCGGAATGTCATGTCCCATAATAGATTGTAAAAAAGCAAATCGTTTTTTGGTGTTACGCTTTCTAATAAATTCCAAACATTTATTAGTCGTAATTCTGTAAATCCAGGTAGACAGTTTAGAGTTTCCTTTAAACTTATTAATAGAATTAAACACCTCCACAAATACTTCCTGAGCAATATCCTCGGCGTCTTCCTTATTGGGCACAAATGAGATACAGGTAGCAAACACTTTCTGCTGAAAATCGTCCAGAAGCTTTCCATACGCATTGGCGTTATGGGTCCTCAATCCTGCTATAAATTCATTTTCCGTCAAATACGTAAATTAAACTTGTACAAGTTTAGATGATTAAAAAAACAAAAACTTGTGCTTTAAAAAATATTTTTTATTTGGGCGTTCCCTATCGGTCAGGCTTTCCGCTTTAAATCCTCGCTCCTACCTCGCTGTGGGTTTTCCGCTGCAATCCTTAACGCAACCATCAGCTTGGGCCGGAGCTCAACTTCAAAATAAATCCATACTGGTAAATGCACGGTAATTTAAAGAATAAAAAACAACAATAGCAAAAAATAGTTCTAACACCATAAACTAAATCACAATTAAACAATTTAAACGTACCTTTGCACCCTCAATAAATCATCATGCGATTACACCGAAACCTTTGCTTTGCCGTAATAGACGGATTAACACAAGTCTTCAACGAAGAACAATACGCCGATAAAGTCATTCAACAATTATTAAAGCGCGATAAACGTTGGGGAGCTCGTGACCGTGGCTTCGTAGCTGAAACCACATACGATATTGTACGTTGGAAACGCCTGTATGCAGAAATTGCAGAAGTAAAAGCGCCCTACAATCGTGATAACTTATGGCGTATGTTTGCGGTTTGGGCAACGCTCAAAGGTATAAAGCTACCCGACTGGAAATATTTTGAAGGTACACCTACCCGAAAAATAAAAGGCCGGTTTGATGAACTCTCAAAAATCAGAACCTTTAGAGAATCTATTCCGGATTGGATTGATGAAATTGGTTTAAAAGAATTGGGAGAAAGCAAATGGACTAAAGAAATAGCCATGCAAAACCAGCAGGCAGATGTGATTTTAAGAGTCAACACCCTAAAAACAACCAAAGAGAAATTGCAAAACATTCTTTTTGACTTAGACATAGAAACCGAATTCATCAAAGGCTATCCATCTGCATTAAAACTTACAAAACGGGCCAATGTATTTGTCACAGAGGCCTTTAAAAATGGATTATTTGAAGTACAGGATGCCTCCTCACAATTAGTTGCTGATTTTCTGGATGTAAAACCGGGTATGAAAGTTGTAGATACCTGTGCCGGTGCTGGTGGAAAAACATTGCATATCGCATCTCTGATGCAAAATAAAGGGCAAATAGTTGCCATGGACATCTACGAAAGCAAGCTTAAAAAACTTAAGATTAGAGCCAGGCGTAACGGTGTTCATAATGTAGATTTAAAAGTTATTGATTCTACCAAACCTATTAAAAAATTACACAATAAAGCAGACCGTGTCTTAATTGATGCACCCTGTTCCGGTTTAGGTGTGTTACGTAGAAACCCGGATGCCAAATGGAAACTAGAGCCGGAATTTATAGACCGTATAAGAGTCACCCAGCAAGAGGTATTACAACAATACTCTAAAATGGTAAAATCTGGCGGCAAATTGGTGTATGCCACTTGTTCTGTGTTGCCGTCTGAAAATCAAAACCAAGTACAGGCTTTTTTAAAGTCAGAATCAGGAGCAGAGTTTACGTTTGTAAAAGACAAAAAAGTATTGGCTCACGAGTCTGGTTATGATGGGTTTTATATGGCGCTTTTAGAACGCAAAGCTTAAACCCTATTACTATGTCATTCTGAGTAGACTCTCGAAAACTTTCGAGATTACGTAAGAATCTCACAATTAATTTTTACTTTTATAAGAGCACCTGAAACGGCATTCAGACCGTGCTCAATATAACAATTCAGGTTGGCAAAAGCATGCCTATATATGAAACCAAAAAACATTGTATTCCTAGGAAAAAGTATTGACAACTATATAGCCGGAAAAAATGGTGAACTGGATTGGTTAGACATGATTCCAAATCCGGACCAGCTAGACATGGGGTATAATAACCTTATGAATGAGGTTGAGGCTATTGTGATGGGGCGAACTTCGTTTGAAACTGTTTTGGGTTTTGATATGGAGTGGCCGTATAAAAAACAGGTGTTTGTTTTAAGTAGGTCTTTAAAAACCGTTCCAAAAAATCTTGAAGATAAGGTTACTTTAATTCAAGGTGATGAAAACAAGGTTTTAGACACCATTCACAAAAAAGGATTTAACAACCTATATATTGATGGCGGTAAAGTGGTCCAGAATTTTTTAAAACAAGATTTAATTGATGAATTATGCTTAACCACCATTCCTATTGTTTTAGGTGATGGTATTCCGCTATTTGATGTGTTACCTAAGTCATTAGAGTTTGAGCATATTAAAACAGAGGTGTTTTATAATCAGATCGTGCAGAGTTGTTATAAACGAAAGAGATTATAAACTGTGAAGTTATGACTAACAATCTAAAATCACACCTCTCAAATCTCTTAAACAAAACCATTACCAACGTATCACCGGTTAGTGGTGGAGATATCTCACAAGCCTTTAAAATTGACACTTCAAACAACGCCTATTTTTTAAAACTGAATAGTGCCAGTGCATTAAACATGTTTCAAACCGAAGCTTATGGTTTGGACCTCATTGCTAAAACCAACACCATAAAAACACCCAAAGTCATAGCTTTTGATAGTTTTGAAAACTCCGCTTTTTTGTTGATGGAATTTATAGAATCTAAACAAGCTACAGCAGAAGATTTTAAAGTTTTGGGCAAACAATTGGCGGCTTTACATCAATGTATTTCGGAGAACTTTGGATTAGATACAGACAATTATATTGGCAGTTTACCACAAAGTAATACTGTACATAAAACTTGGGGTGATTTTTATACAGATGAGCGTTTATTACCTCAACTGAAACTGGCAAAACAAAAAGATTTGCTATCTGATGCTGAATGCCCATCAGAGCAACAGATTAAAAATTACTTAGAATCTCTATTTCAAAACATAAAACCATCCTTACTTCATGGCGACTTATGGAGCGGTAATTATTTGATTTCAAAAGATGGAACGCCATACCTCATTGACCCATCCGTGTATTACGGACACAGTGAAGTAGATATTGCTATGACCAAATTGTTTGGCGGTTTTGGCCATGCGTTTTATAAGGCTTATGAATCTTATTCCCCTTTTGATGTTAATACCTCTGCCCGGATAGATATTTATCAACTGTATTATTTGTTGGTGCATTTGAATTTGTTTGGGCGTTCTTATTATGGTTCGGTGGTTTCTATTTTAAGAAATATAAAATCTTGAATTTGTCAGAAAAATAAACTAACTTCGTTTAACGTTGGATATAAATCATTTAAACGATTTCATGTCCCAAAAGTTGGGCGTAATTAAAACCTAAAATGAAAAATTCTTTCAAAAATCAAATAATTGTTTTCACCTTATTACTTCAATTTTGTTTTATAAATTCTCAAAACGAATTAAAACCATACGGTGACAATGATACAGTTGGAAAATATGTAGAATTAAATGGTGCAAAAATATATTACGAGGAATATGGACATGGGGAACCATTACTACTTATTCATGGAAATGGAGCAGACATTAAATTAATGGAAAATCAAATTGACTTTTTTAAATCTAAATATCGAGTAATTATTGCGGACAATCGAGGTCATGGGAAATCTGAACTAAAAACAGATTCATTGACATATACACAAATCACAAAAGATTGGGATGAATTAGTCAGCTACTTAAAATTAGATTCCATTAATGTTTTAGGTTGGAGTGATGGAGGAATAATAGCTCTAAAAATGGGAATTAGTAAACAATCTAAAATCAAGAAAATCATTGCTATGGCTGCAAATTTGCGACCAGACACCACTGCAGTACATAGTTGGGCTCCTAATCGTGTAATGGAATCGCAAAGGCATGCAACAGAAATGCTTGTCAAAGGCGACACTTCTAGAAATTGGAAATTAAAATTACAACACTATGGCTTGTTGCTCAATCAACCCAATATAAGTCACAATGACCTTAAAAAAATTGATGCTTCTGTTCTAATTATAGCGGGTGATAGAGATATTATCAAAAACGAGCATTCTGTCGAAATATTTGAAAAGCTTTCTAAAGGTCAACTTTGTATTATGCCTGGAGCAACTCATATAGCACCAAAAACAAAGCCTAAAATATTTAACGAAATAGTGAATAGGTTCTTAAATGAATCTTTTGACTATAAATAAAATAACAGTTCCAACACCGGTAATCGTTGCACAAGGCTCTAAAAACAATAAATCTTAACTCAAGGCTCCTTTCTAAGGGGGCTTTTGTTTTCAAAGAGACCTATTTCTTTTTAAATATTGAAGCGTGTTAAAAATCTTATTTGAGGTATAAATAGCCCTTTTAGTTGCAAAATAAAATGCCCTACTGTGGGCATCACTTTTCACTGTTTTTGCAATGAATTTCAAGTATTTTTTAAGGTTATAAGCCATAGCAGATAGATGCATCACCTTGTTTGCCTGAGCTATACCAATGGTATTTATCTTTCTCAGCCCCTATAACCTGTATTTGGGCGTTCTTATTATGGTTCAGTGGTTTCAATTTTAAGAAACATAAAATCTTGAATTTGTTAGAAAAACAAACTAACTTCGTTTAACGTCGGATATAAATCATTAATAACGATTTCATGTTCCAAAAGTTAGCAACAAACTAAGACAAAAAACATAATGAAACACACATTTTACCTTATCATTCTAATTGTTCTTTCTTCTTGTGCGAGTGGACAAATTGGACAATCAACTCAAGGAATTTCAGCACACGGTTATTATGAACCTGAAAAACCTATAACACAATCATTGTTTAATGATAAAACTTCTACAATATCAGAAGAAAACATCCAAAAAATACTTGATGGAAGTTATTCTCTACCAAAAAATTTAAGAGTTTCACTCGTAAAACTTGAAAGCACCCATAATCGAAGAATTTATTATTGGAACGATGAAGAGTATTTAAAATCACAACAAGAATACTTGGACTTGTTTACCACAAAATTTAAGCAATCGGAAAGAGTCCAAAAAATTTCAAAAATCCCTGATTTACTAATATCAACAAATCCGACTTTTACAAGTATTAGAGAAGCGGCAGTTAGAACACAATCTGATATTGTTGTAATATACTCTATCAATAGTGATTTGTACTCAAAATATAAACTGTTCGCAAAATCTGACATCAAAGCTTTCGCTACAACTCAATTAATAATTTTAGATGTTAGAACTGGACTTATTCCGTTCTCAATAATTGTCACTAAAGAATATCAATCAAAAAGGCAAGAAAACGAATTGAACGACAATGAAGCAGCAAATCGAATAAAAAACGAAGCCGTCCTCATAACAATTCAAGAAATCGGTGAACGAATAAATAAGTTTTTGAAAAATGAATAAAAAGTCTATTGCTAACATTGGTAATCGTTGCACAAAGCACTAATAAAATCAGATTTTAGTTCAAAAGCGCCTTTTTAAGGGGTCTTGATCTTTAAAGAAGTCTAGTTTATTTAACATATTCAAGGTCGTCAATGGTCTTATTTTAATTGATATTAGAGCTTTTAGTTGAAAAATAAAATGATGCATACCTTTGGCATCGCTTTTCACGGTTTTTGCAGTGAATTTTAGGTACTTCTTCAGGTTATAAGCCATAGCAGATAGATGCATCACCTTATTAGCCTGTGCTATACCAATGGTATTTATCTTTCTCAGCCCCTATAACCTGTATTTGGGCGTTCTTATTATGGTTCAGTGGTTTCAATTTTAAGAAACATAAAATCTTGAATTTGTCAGAAAAATAAACTAACTTCGTTTAACGTCGGATATAAATCATTAAAACGATTTCATGTTCCAAAAGTTGCCCACAAGCTATCAGAAACAACAGAACTAAAAATTAAATTTCATGAAATTAGAAAAGATATTAGATAAACTTGGCTCAATCGAAAAAAACTCGTTTATAAAAATAATCGACAATATCATATCTAGAAACCCAAAGAACGACAAAGAAATCCAAAAGATTTTAAGTTCCTCAGACAAAGGGTTAAAATCGGTTGACAATCAAAATATCTCAAAAGTTTTTTCACTAACTGTAAACGAATTTCAAGAACATATAAAATGTGAATTTCAAGAAATAACATCACAACTAGACATTCTAATCGATATTATCATTCGTGATGGAAATTGCATAATGAAACAAGATTGGTTTTCAAGATTATACGAAAACGAAATCAAACACATAAAAGGAAAAATGAAGTCTCTAAATGCAGATTTTGAAAACGATAAATCTGAATTAAGTGCTTCACGAAAAAGAGATTACAAAATATACAAAGCGTGTCTGCATACAGCTTATCATAATGATATTAACAACAACAGAGAAGCAAAAATAACATCAGACGAACTATCAATAATATTAACACTTTCAAAGCAACTTGGCCTTTCACAAGAAGAAGTAAAATTGATAAACTATTCAATTTTACCAATCATAAAAACGGACATTCAAGATGTTATAAAAGGACTAAAAAACATTGGTGTAATTTTCTATTCCAATAAAGAAAATACAATTTACGTTGCTGATGAAATGGTTAGAATGTTACGTAAACTACGAGAAAAAGAAGTTGGAGAAAAATTTTACAGAAGAACTCTAAAACTTTTAAGAGAGCCAATAATAAATCAAATCGCAAGAGAACATAACATTGACAGGAAATTATCATATTCTCAAAAAATTGAGGAAATTATAAAAGAAGGTGTATCTTTTACAAACTTACTTTTAGACAATATTTACAAATCGGGAAGTACATTGACCGAAAAGAAAAAGACTTTAAACGAACTTTGTGAAAAAGGTTTAAGTCTCAAAAATTTAAAAGGAAGTACATTAGACGACAAAATTAGTAGCTTAATTCAACACTTTGAAAATGTTGAACGAGACGAAAAAGTTGGAATTTCTTTAGATGGTTTTGATAAATTATTAACCGAATTAAATTTGTCTTTACCAAAACTAAATGTACAGATGAAAAACCAATTTGAGTTACAAGACGAGTTTGTGCTCAAAGCTAACTTTTTACTTGATTATAATATCAAACCAAGGGACATTTTAGATTTAATTGAAAAAAAGGATTTGACTAAATTCATCAAAGAAAATGGAATTAAACAACGTGGAGATGATATTTTAAACACTCTTGAACACTACAAAGATGTTGAGAATTTGTATTTAGAAAATTATGCGAATGTTGCTTACCGAAATCTGAATTTATTGAAAGAAAATGGAATTACTGTTAAGGAAAGTGAACTTGGAATCAAATTTGAGGGTTTGACCAAAGTAATTTTTAAAGATTTAGGATTTAATGTAGATGACACTTTTAAAAAGAAATTGAATACCAAAAAGGATATGATGGATATTCTTTTAAATTTAGGAAATAACGAAATTATTATTGTTGAATGTAAAACAAGTAAAGAAAGAGGTTACAATAAATTCAGTTCAGTTTCAAGACAATTAAAATCATATCAAAATTTAGCTCTCAAAAACGATTTACGAATTGTAAAAATTCTTTTAGTTGCGCCAGAGTTCAGTGATGATTTTGTAACAGATTGCGAAATGGACACAGAAATGAATTTATCGCTTATAACAGCTTCTACTCTATCTAATATTTCAGAAGCATTCAAGACATCTAAATACTCGGAATTTCCACACGTTTTATTCCGAGACATTGTAATTAATGAAGACAGAATACTAAAAGCCTTGAGAAAAAAATAGAACGCTTTACATTTCGTTTTAAACTAAGTATTGGCAGATTGCCACAGTCGTTCCTCCTTCGCAATGACGTTTTGAAAGTCCGACATCGTTTGGAGGCTTCAAGAGCCAAGGTTACCAAACGGGGTAACGCTTAAAATAGTCTTGTTGAAAATACTGTTAATAAGAGCTAGTGCTTTGATAAAAAAAGCCCTTCTGAATGGTTAAAAATGTGTATTTTTGCACTTTCTTTAAACACACACAAATAGATACATAATGATTCATTTCTTTGGAAACACAAATAGCAAAGTTTTTGCTGTTCAAACAACAAAAGAATTATCAACAGAAACCATTTCAAAATTAACATGGTTATTTGGCAACCAGCCTAAAATAGAACAAGCATCATTGGATGCTTTTTTTGTTGGCCCACGTGCCGCCATGATTACACCCTGGAGTACCAATGCCGTTGAGATTACCCAAAACATGGGTATTCCAGACATTATTAGAATTGAGGAATTCGATGCGGTTACTGAAGATTTTGCAGCTTTTGACCCGATGATTTCTGAGAAGTTTAACGGATTGAATCAGGAATCGTTTACCATTGATATAGAACCGGAACCTATTTTAGATATTGAAGATATTGCCGCTTACAATGTGCAGGAAGGTTTGTCTTTAAGCGATGAAGAGGTGGCATATTTGGAAGGTGTTTCTAAGAAGATTGGTCGCCCGTTGACCGACTCTGAAGTGTTTGGGTTTTCGCAAGTGAATAGTGAACACTGTAGACATAAAATTTTTAACGGCACTTTTGTGATTGATGGTGAGGAAAAACCCACCTCATTATTTAAGTTGATTAAAGAAACATCGAAGCAAAATCCCAACGATATTGTTTCGGCTTATAAAGATAATGTAGCCTTTATAAAAGGCCCCAAAGTGGAACAATTTGCACCAAAACGTGCTGATATTCCTGATTATTACACAACTGAAGATTTTGAATCTGTAATTTCGCTTAAAGCGGAAACACACAACTTCCCAACAACCGTTGAGCCTTTTAATGGTGCGGCTACCGGTTCAGGAGGTGAGATTAGAGATAGGTTAGCAGGTGGAAAGGGTTCGCTTCCTTTAGCGGGAACCGCGGTTTATATGACCTCGTATTCTAGATTGGAAGAAAACCGCCCCTGGGAAAACGGGGTAGCAGCACGCGATTGGTTATACCAAACTCCAATGGATATTTTGATCAAAGCCTCTAACGGAGCTTCGGATTTTGGAAATAAATTTGGGCAACCACTTATCTGTGGTTCCGTATTAACCTTCGAGCATGATGAAAACAATGATGTCATTCAGAACGCAAGCGAAGAATCTCATAATGAAAAAGAGATTACTTCGTCAAAATCTCCTCGTAATGACGTTAATTTAGTTCGTAAACTAGGTTTTGATAAAGTCATTATGCAAGCAGGGGGTATTGGTTATGGTAAAAACGACCAGGCCTTAAAAGACACACCAAAAACTGGTGATAAAATAGTGATTCTTGGTGGTGAAAATTACCGTATTGGAATGGGAGGTGCTGCGGTATCTTCGGCTGATACAGGTGAGTTTGCTTCGGGTATCGAGTTAAATGCGGTACAGCGTTCTAACCCGGAAATGCAAAAACGCGCTGCTAATGCGGTTCGTGGTATGGTGGAAAGTGAAGAGAATTTTATTGTTTCTATTCATGACCATGGCGCTGGGGGACACTTAAACTGTCTGTCTGAACTGGTTGAAGACACTGGCGGAAAAATAGATTTGGATGCTTTACCGGTTGGTGACCCTACCCTATCTGACAAAGAAATTATTGGTAACGAATCTCAGGAACGTATGGGATTGGTTATTGGCGAAGACCATATAGAAACGTTACATAAAATTGCTGACCGTGAGCGTTCTCCAATGTATACCGTTGGTGATGTTACTGGCGATGATAGATTTACATTCCAATCTAAAACTAAGGGCAATAAGCCTATGGATTTAGCTATGGAAGATATGTTTGGCGGTTCGCCAAAAACCATCATGACAGATCATACGGTTGAAAGAAATTATGCCGATGTTTCATATAACGCTGATGATTTTTACAAGTATCTGGACCAGGTATTACAGCTTGAAGCTGTTGCCTGTAAAGATTGGTTAACAAACAAGGTAGACCGTTGTGTAGGTGGTAAAGTGGCTAAACAACAATGTGCCGGTCCTTTACAATTGCCATTAAACAACGTTGGTGTGATGGCTCTTGATTATAAAGGAAAAGAAGGTATTGCCACTTCTATTGGACACTCGCCTATTTCTGGATTGATTAATCCTGTGGCCGGAAGTAGAAACTCAATCACCGAAGCTTTAACGAATATAGTTTGGGCGCCTTTAAAAGACGGATTGAAAAATGTATCCCTATCAGCCAACTGGATGTGGCCTTGTAAAAATGAAGGTGAAGATGCCCGTTTATATGAAGCTGTTGAAGCCATTTCAGAATTTGCCATTGATTTAGGAATCAATGTACCAACAGGGAAAGATTCCCTTTCAATGAAACAGAAATATCCTAATGAGGATGTGATTTCTCCGGGTACAGTTATTATTTCGGCAGCAGCCAATTGTAACGATATTTCTAAAGTTGTTGAGCCGGTTTTTAATAACAATGGTGGTGACATTTATTACATCAACTTATCTCAAGATGATTTTAAATTAGGCGGAAGCTCATTCGCCCAAGTCTTAAACAAAATAGGAAATGATACCCCTAATGTTAAAGATGCAGGGTATGTTAAAACAGTTTTCAATACCATTCAGGATTTAATCAGAAATGAACAAATTGTTGCGGGACATGATGTCGCTTCCGGTGGATTAATTACGACGCTTTTAGAATTGTGTTTTGCGGACAACAATGTTGGAGCTGAATTAGACCTATCGGCTTTAAATGAAAAAGATACACTTAAAATATTATTTGCTGAAAATGCAGGTATAGTGATTCAAGCAAAAGACGCTTCTATTGAAACCGTATTATCTGATGCTAAAGTTGATTTCGTCAATATTGGAAAAGTTACTGAAAGCGACAATTTAAGCGTGATTAATCAAGCAGAAGTATTTACCATGACGGTTTCACGTTTACGTGACGTTTGGTACAAAACATCGTATTTATTGGATCAAAAACAAACGGCTAATGGTTTGGCTGAAGACCGATTCAATAATTATAAAAATCAACCTTTACAATATAACTTCCCAGAACATTTTACCGGTAAACTAGCTGATGTCATTGCGAGTGGAACGAAGCAATCTTATTTAAGTGATGAGATTACTTCGTCGCAAGCGCCTCGTAATGACGGTAAGCGACCTAAAGCGGCTATTCTACGTGAAAAAGGAAGCAACTCTGAACGCGAAATGGCAAATGCTATGTACTTAGCCGGTTTTGATGTTAAAGATGTGCATATGACCGATTTAATTTCGGGTCGTGAAACCTTAGAGGATATTCAGTTCTTAGGGGCCGTTGGTGGTTTTAGTAACTCTGATGTTTTAGGCTCTGCCAAAGGTTGGGCAGGTGCGATTAAATACAACGAAAAAGCGAATAAAGCCATTCAGAATTTCTTTAACAGGGCAGACACATTATCTGTTGGTATCTGCAACGGATGCCAGTTATTTATGGAATTAGAGGAAATTAACCCGGATCATGAAATTCATGGTAAAATGCTCCATAATGATTCCCATAAGCATGAGAGTTCGTTTACCTCTGTTAAAATTCAGGAAAATAATTCAGTAATGCTTTCTACACTTGCCGGTGCTACTTTAGGGGTTTGGATTTCTCATGGAGAAGGTAAATTCAATTTACCATATACCGAAGATCAATATCATATTGTTGCTAAGTATGGTTATGAAGCTTATCCTCATAATCCAAATGGGTCAGATTTTAATATGGCTATGATGTGTGATAAAACAGGTAGGCATTTAGTGACCATGCCGCATATTGAGCGCTCTACATTCCAATGGAATTGGGCCAATTATCCGGAAGGACGTAACGATGAAGTTTCCCCCTGGCTGGAAGCTTTTGTGAATGCCAGACTTTGGTTAGAAAAATAGATAAACATTTAAATGATATATTTTTAAAAAGGCTGTCTAAAATGTGATTTATTTTGTCATTCAGAGCGAAGCGAAGAATCTTATTATACTTAAAATCAGCACACTATTACCTTAGAAGATTCTTCATTATCATTCAGAATGACACTTTTTAGACAGTCTCTTTTTTTAGAACCTGCCCATAAAAAAAAGACACCTTACATCGCTCTTCTATGTAAAGTGCCTTTTCTGACTAATCAACTCCAAAGTTTAGGCAAACTTTAACTCTTTATTTATTTCTCGATAAGCTTTAGTTACTGAACGTTTCATCAACAACGAAACCATTAATGCTACAACAAATAATCCGGCAAAAACCTTCAAGGTTATATCTAAAGAACCTGTTGCATTTTTTACTACATCATAAATTGTTGGCCCCACAACACCTGCCAATCCCCAAGCTGCAAGCACCATACCGTGTATAGCGCCTAATTGCTTGGTTCCAAACAGATCTCCTAAAAACGCCGGTAGGGTGGCAAATCCACCGCCATACATGGTTATAACTGTAAATAGAACAATTAAAAACACCAGCTCCATGGTAATTTGTGGCAGAAAGAAAAATGCCAGTATTTGGAAACCAAAAAAGATAATATAGGTATTAGCTCTACCCAGATAATCCGAAAGACTGGACCATATTATCCTACCTAAACCATTAAAAACCCCAATTAAACCAACTATAGTGGCCGCTTGCATTGGTGTGTAGTTTAGTTTTTCCTGCATCATTGGACTCGCTGCAGAAATAATAGCGATTCCACAAGCTATATTGATAAACATCATCACCCAGATATAATAAAAACGCGTTGTTTTTAAGGCTGCATTAGCATCAATATTAGCCATATCAGCTTTAATTGTTTTTCCTTCTCCGGGCTTAAACCCCTCAGGCATATACCCTTCTGGTGGTCTTTCTATATACCTGGCTGAAGATAAAATTAAGATCATATAAATAACACCTAAAATGTAAAAGGCATTGGACACCCCTACAGTTTCAAACAACGATTGCATAACCGGTCCAAAAATCAAAGCAGCAAAACCAAACCCCATAATGGCCATTCCTGTGGCTAATCCACGTCTGTCCGGAAACCATTTTACCAACGTACTTACCGGTGTTATATAACCAAGTCCCAAACCAATACCGCCAATAACTCCATAACATAAGTAAAATAAGGTCAACGATTCTAATTGTACCGCTAACCCGGATCCTAAAATACCTATGCCATAAAATATCCCTGCCGTTGTTCCGCTGACTTTTGGGCCTACCCTTTCAACCCAGCGGCCTAAAAATGCTGCTGAGAGCCCTAATAACAAAATAGCAATTTTAAATGCCCATTTAATAACACTTCCATCTACATCAAATACATCTTTAACCGGATTTGTCATTACCGAATAGGCATAAACAGACCCTATTGAAATATGTATTCCTACTGCCGATGCCGCTATAAGCCATCGGTTTTTAAGCTTTTGTGTGTTCATCTGTTTGGTTTTTATAGTTTTTTAATTGTCAGTTGTAATTTGTTCATTTAAATGCCCTTTTTTAGTGGCTCGTCCTAGTTTACTTTCACCTCTTTGAAATAATTTTTAAGGATCTCAACCGCCGCATTTATGTCTTCTTTTGTATTCTCCCGGGCATCTTTTAATTGGTATTCCCAACCTAAAGCATCCCACTTATGAACACCTAGCTTGTGATATGGTTGAAGTTCAATTTTTTCAATGGTTTTGTAATCTTTAAAGTACCTTCCCATGTCATGCAATAACTCTGGTGTATTGGTGATTTCAGGTATCAGTACATAACGTAACCACATTTTTTTACCTGAGGCCTCTCTGTGTTTTGCAAATTTGAATGTGGTCTCTTTATTTTTTCGGCCAGTGATATAGTTATATCCGGCCTCAGTCATATGCTTAATGTCCAGCATAACCAAATCAGCATATTCATCCAGTAACTCTTCGGTAAAATGATTGAGAACCCTGCCATTGGTGTCAATATTGGTATGTATATCTGCTTCTTTAAGTTTTTTAAAAAATGGCACTAATGACCTTGATTGTAATAAGGGCTCGCCTCCAGATACCGTTACTCCTCCTTTTTTTCCAAAGTAGGGCTTCATTTTTACCGCCATATTTACAAGCTCATCAATACGATAGGCCTTTCCTCCCGCTGTATCAATAGTATCCGGGTTATGGCAATACAAGCATTTTAATTTACAGCCCTGTAAAAAAACAACCATTCTTACGCCCGGGCCGTCATGCGTTCCAAACGACTCGATAGAATGTACATTCAATATGTTGTCCTGAGTTTTAATAATTCAAATGTTTTAAATAAGCACCCGAAAAAGAAGTTTTAAACTCCTTTTTCAGATGCATCAAAATATTAATAATTACATGGATTCATGAAAAGAACGCGTAATCACTTCCAGTTGCTGTTCTTTTGTTAATCTTACAAAATTAACTGCGTAACCAGAAACACGTATGGTTAATTGAGGGTACTCTTCCGGGTGCTCCATAGCATCCAATAAAGTTTCCTTATCAAGCACATTTACATTTAAGTGTTGTGCCTTTTTAATAAAGTATCCATCAATTATAGTTGCTAAATTCTCAATTCTATCAGAGTCATCTGCACCTAATGATTTAGGCACTATTGAAAATGTATTTGAAATCCCGTCTAAAGAATCTTTATAATCAATTTTAGCAACCGAGTTTAATGATGCTATAGCTCCATTACAATCACGCCCATGCATTGGGTTTGCACCGGGCGCAAATGGAATGCCACTTGCTCTGCCATCAGGCGTAGCTCCGGTTTTCTTTCCATAAGACACATTAGATGTAATGGTTAATACAGACATGGTTGGTTCAGCATCCTTATAAACCGACAATTTTTTCAATTCGTCATTAAAGTCAGCTACGGCATTAGCAGCTAAAAGATCTACGCTATCATCGTCATTACCATATTTAGGGAACTCCCCTTCTATTATAAAATCTACAGTCAATCCTTCTTCATTTCTAATTGGTTTAACTTTAGCATACTTAATTGCAGAAAGAGAATCTGCAACAATAGATAAACCAGCAATACCATAGGCAATATTGATATCCGGATTTGTATCTATTAAAGCCATTTGCGCTTTTTCATAATAATACCTGTCATGCATGTAATGAATAATGTTCATAGAGTCATTATATACTCTGGCCACTTCTTTCATGGCAATTTTAAAGTTAGCCATGACCTTATCAAAATCTAAAACATCACATGTGCAAGCCTCAATACCCTCAACCATTTGCTTCCCTGTATTTTCACAACGTCCGCCATTAATAGCCAATAACAAGGTTTTAGCTAAGTTAGTACGGGCACCAAAGAACTGAATAGATTTCCCTAAACTTTGATAAGACACACAGCAAGCTATACCATAATCATCAGAACCACGCTGTGCTCTCATAAGGTTATCATTTTCAAACTGAATTGAAGACGTATCAATAGCTACTTTAGAACAGAATTTTTTGAAATTCTCAGGTAAATCTTTAGACCACAATACCGTCATATTGGGTTCAGGTGAAGGCCCAAGGTTATATAAGGTATTTAAGAAACGGAAAGACGTTTTGGTTACCTTTGTTCTTCCATCTTCAAACATGCCACCAATAGCTTCAGTAACCCATGTAGGGTCTCCGGCAAATATTTCGTCATAAGCCCCCATTCTTAAGTGACGTACCATTCTTAATTTCATCACAAACTGGTCAATATATTCTTGAGCATCCTCTTCAGTGATAAGGCCTTCTTGCAAGTCATTTTCAATATAAATATCCAGAAAAGTTGAAGTATTTCCTAAGGACATAGCTGCACCGTCTTGTTCTTTAACAGCAGCTAAATATGCCATATAGGTCCATTGCACCGCTTCATGAGCTGTTTCTGCAGGACGACCAAGCTCTAAGCCATACGTTGCTCCCAATTCAAGCATTTCTTTTAATGCTTTAATTTGCTCGGACACTTCTTCTCTCAATCTAATTACAGACTCTGTCATCGGCCCCGTAATATTAGCTAAGTCCTTTTGTTTAGATTCTATTAGAAAATCTATACCATAAAGTGCTACACGACGATAATCTCCTATAATCCTTCCTCTTGCATAATTATCCGGTAAACCGGTTAAAAAGCCCAGAGAACGAAACTTTCTAATCTCTGCCGTATAAGCATCAAAAACACCATCGTTATGTGTCTTTACATATTTAGAAAACAATTCGGTTAAAGCATCATTAGGTTTTACACCTTGTTCTGCTAATGCTTTCTGAACCACTTTAAACCCTCCAAAAGGTTTCATGGCCCGTTTTAATAATTCATCGGTTTGTAAACCAACAATAACTTCGTTTTCTCTATCAATATACCCGGCAGCAAAAGCACTGACTGTTGAAATGGTTTCTGTATCTACAGAACGTACACCATTATTTTGTCGCTCTTCTTTGGTAGCAACTTTACAAACGTCCCACAATTTTTGGGTTCTCTTACTTGGCCCAACTAAAAAATCATGTGCTCCGTGGTAAGGCGTAATATTATTAATTACAAAATCCCTAACATTGACCTGTTCTGTCCAAATTCCGTTTTTAAATTGTTTTACTTCCATTGTTTTATGTATTAATATTTTGAAAAAATCGTGTCTGTTTACACTATCAAAGGTAAATACAAGAACAAAATATAAAGATGACAAAAGTCAGTAAACCCACGTGTAAAAAAGGTTTTCAAGGAATTGGTTTTACGAAAACGTTTGAATTAATCGCTTATAAAAATGAATTCTTTACACTTTTAATTTATTTATATTAAAAAAAGTAAAGAACATTAACATTTATTAAAATAAGTCATGCTCTTGAATATAAAATGATGCAGTTTTCATAAAAACTCTTAAAATCATACAAAAATTCTTCAAGGTTACTCTAACCCAATATTTAAATCCATAGCAAACTAAGCAGATTTGACTTTTAAAAAGATCTCCTTAATTTCATACAAAAATAACAGCGCTATAAATCGTTTAATTTGTTTTGATTTTCATCTTACTTTCTAACAGGAAATTAAATAAATTGTTATTGCAGAATAGCATTTTAGGTATTTCTTCTTGTTAAGTGTATTTGAAAAGACTATTTATTTTCATACTTTGCAATAGTAGACTTTATAAAAACAACAGATGACAGAGATAACACGACTTTTTGACTTTCCATATTACCAGCTTGAAAACAAACCTAATGACGCAGCATTAGTTACCAAATATGATGGTAAATGGGTTAAAACCTCTACTCAGGATTATATTGATAAAGCTAATGCTATAAGTAGAGCTTTATTAAGATTAGGCGTTAAAAAGGATGATAAAATTGCTGTTATTTCATCTACCAATAGAACAGAATGGAACATTATGGATATTGGAGTACTACAAGTAGGTGCACAAAATATTCCTATATACCCTACCATTTCTGCTAAAGACTATGAATATATACTTAATCATAGTGAATCTATGTATTGTTTTGTGTCTGATGAAGAGGTTTTGGAAAAAATAAATAATGTTAAAGCTAATACCAAGTTAAAAGAGGTCTATTCATTTGATCATATAGATGGGTGTAAACATTATTCTGAACTATTAGATTTAGGCAAAGATACCTCTAACCAAAATGAAGTAGAAAACAGAAAAAATGACGTTCAACCAAATGATTTAGCAACCATAATATATACTTCGGGAACTACGGGTAAACCCAAAGGTGTTATGCTTTCCCATTGGAATATTACCAGCAATGCATTAGACAGTGTTCCAAGAGTTCCCCTGAAAGACGGAGAAACAAGAGTTTTAAGCTTTTTACCTATCTGCCATATATTTGAACGTTTATTGATATATGTCTATCAACATTCCGGTACTTCAATTTATTTTGCAGAAGGTCTTGATAAAATTGGTGATAATGCAAAAGAGATCAAACCTAATCTTATGAGTGTTGTCCCCCGGCTTCTTGAAAAAGTGTATGACAAAATTATGACCAAAGCTGAAGAATTATCCGGGATAAAGAAAGCGTTATTCTATTGGGCTGTAAGCTTAGGTGAACAATGGGAGCCTTACAAGCAAAATGGAGCTTGGTACGAATTTAAATTAAGTATTGCCAGCAAACTTATTTTTAGCAAATGGAGAGCTGCATTAGGTGGGGAACTATTTACAATGGTATCTGGAAGCGCAGCTTTACAACCAAGATTATCACGAATCTTTTGTGCTGCCGGTATGCATATCATGGAAGGATATGGCCTAACCGAAACGTCTCCGGTAGTATCAGTTGGAGAGTATAGCAACAACATGTTCAAAGTAGGTACCGTAGGTAAACCTATAGATAATGTTGAGGTTAAAATTGCCGATGACGGTGAAATTTTAATCAAGGGCCCCAATGTCATGCTTGGTTATTATAAAGACCCTGAGAAAACTGCCAGTGTTATGACTGGAGAATATTTTCATACCGGAGATAAAGGCGAAGTAGATGCTGACGGATTTTTAAAAATTACCGGACGTAAAAAGGAAATGTTCAAAACCTCCGGAGGAAAATATATTATCCCTACCCTGCTTGAAAACGAATTAAAACAATCCAGATTTATAGAACAAATCATGGTTATTGGAGAAGGAGAAAAAATGCCTGCTGCTTTAATTCAACCAAACTTTGAATTTATTAATGAATGGATTGAACGCAAGCATCACCCTATTGAAAACTCTCATGAGGCTATTGTGAACTCTGAAATTGTTCTAAACAGAATTCAGAAAGAAGTAGACAAATGCAATAATAAATTTGGTAAATGGGAGCAAATTAAATTGTTTAAATTAACCCCTGAAATCTGGTCCATAGACTCAGGCCACCTCACACCTACTATGAAAATGAGGCGTAGTATAATAAAAGAAAAATACCATACTTTAATAGAAAATATATACAGGCCATGATTTTTTGTAAGACAATTTTTCATATGTCGCATTAATATTAAAGTTTAGTAATTTTTCAATATATTTATTATGCACGCATAATAAAATTTCATATCTTTGGTAAGACCAACCTTAAGATATGAAAGACAAAACCATTGATTACATCCTTCGAACAACATGGCTCTCAGTTCAAAAGATGTATAATGAAGAGGCAGCAAAATTTGAGAGCACTATGGCAACGGGTTTTACTTTACTAAGTATTGATCCTGAAAAAGGCACACCGTCTACTGCTTTAGGCCCTAAGATGGGAATGGAAGCTACCAGCCTATCAAGAATATTAAAAACCATGGAAGAAAGAGGCTTAATAGAACGGAAGCCTAATCCAGATGACGGAAGAGGTGTTATCATTTCTTTAACGGAATTTGGCCGTGGAAAAAGAGACCTTTCCAGAGAACGGGTTTTAACATTTAATGAGGCCATTAGGAAAAATGTAACGGAAGAGCAATTAAATCATTTCTATGACGTAGCTGAAGTTATTAATGATATGATTTCTAATAAAAAAATATACAATCAAAACGATTAGTAATATTAAAGATGAGCAAAAGAAGAATTAAAAAAGTAGCTATTATAGGCTCTGGAATAATGGGAAGTGGTATTGCATGCCATTTTGCTAATATTGGTGTTGATGTATTACTATTAGACATCATTCCAAGAGAACTTAACGATAAAGAAAAAGCTAAAGGCTTGACTTTAAAAGATAAGGTGGTACGCAACAGACTGGTAAATGATGCCTTGGCAACATCCTTAAAATCAAAACCGTCTCCTATTTATCATCAAAAATTTGCCCATAGGATCACAACAGGAAATCTGGAAGATGATATTTCAAAAGTGGCCAATGCTGACTGGATCATGGAAGTTGTTGTTGAAAGGCTGGATATAAAGAAGCAAGTTTTTGAGACGCTTGAAAAATATAGGACTCCCGGAACACTAATTACCAGTAACACTTCAGGTATTCCCATAAAATTTATGAGTGAGGGACGCAGTGAAGATTTTCAGAAACATTTCTGCGGCACACATTTTTTCAATCCGGCACGTTACTTAAACCTGTTTGAAATTATTCCCGGACCAAAGACTGATGCTTCTATTCTGGAGTTTTTAAATGGCTATGGTGAACAATTTCTTGGAAAAACATCTGTGATTGCCAAAGACACACCTGCTTTTATTGGAAACAGAATTGGAATTTTCAGTATTATGAGTTTATTCCATACTGTAAAAACTATGGGATTAACTGTTGAAGAAGTTGATAAATTAACAGGTCCGGTTATTGGAAGACCTAAATCTGCAACCTTTAGAACTGTAGATGTAGTTGGTTTAGATACACTTGTACATGTGGCCAATGGCATTGCTGATAACTGCAAAAATGATGAACGTTTAGAATTGTTCAAACTCCCCGATTTCATCAATACCATGGTTGAAAAGAAATGGTTTGGCAGCAAAACAAGACAGGGCTTTTATAAAAAACAGATCTCTAATGAGGGTAAAAAAGAAATTCTGGCCTTGAACTTAAATACTTTAGAATACAGCCCTTCTAAAAAAGCAAAATTTGCAACTTTAGAGTTGACTAAATCTATCGATAAGGTTATTGACCGTTTTAAAGTATTAATTTCAGGAAAAGATAAAGCCGGTGAATTCTACAGAAAATCTTTCGCGGCATTATTTGCATATGTGTCCCATAGAATCCCTGAAATTTCAGATGAACTATATAAAATTGATGATGCCATGAAGGCGGGTTTTGGTTGGGAACATGGTCCGTTTCAGATCTGGGATGCCATTGGTGTTGAAAAAGGTTTAGAGCTAATAAAAGCTGAAGGTATAAAAGAGGCATCATGGGTTAAGGATATGATTACATCAGGCAACGCTTCTTTTTATACTGTTCATGAAGGTGCAACTTATTTTTATAATATTTCGTCAAAATCCCAAGAAAAAATTCCAGGTCAGGATGCCTTCATTATTTTAGATAATATCAGAACGTCTAATGCCGTGTTTAAAAATTCCGGAGTGGTTATAGAAGACCTCGGAGATGGCATTTTAAATTGTGAATTCCAATCTAAAATGAATACCATTGGAGGAGATGTGTTGGCTGGGCTAAATAAAGCAGTAGATATTGCTGAAAAAGATTTTGAGGGATTAGTCATTGGTAATCAGGGGCCCAATTTTTCTGTTGGTGCAAATATCGGTATGATCTTTATGATGGCTGTGGAGCAGGAATATGATGAACTCAATGCTGCTATAAAATATTTTCAGGATACCATGATGCGTATGCGGTATTCATCCATTCCAACAGTTTCAGCTCCGCATGGCATGGCCTTGGGTGGTGCTTGTGAGCTTTCTATGCACGCAGACAAAGTTGTAGCTGCCGCAGAAACATATATAGGTTTAGTAGAATTTGGTGTAGGTGTCATTCCCGGGGGTGCCGGTTCAAAAGAAATGGCCCTGAGAGCATCAGATACATTTAGAAAAGGAGATGTAGAACTTAACATATTACAGGAATACTTCTTAACTATTGGCATGGCTAAAGTAGCAACCTCAGCTTATGAAGCATTTGATATGGGGGTACTTCAAAAAGGAAAAGATACTGTAGTTGTTAATAAAGACAGACAGATAGCAACCGCAAAAACCTATGCAAAACTGATGGCTGATACCGGTTATACCATGCCTGTAAAACGCAAAGATGTAAAAGTACTTGGCAAACAAGCCTTAGGTATGTTCTTAGTAGGTACAGATTCTATGGAAGCCGCTAATTATATAAGTGAACATGATCAAAAAATAGCAAACAAACTGGCCTATGTGATGGCCGGTGGTGATTTGTCTGAACCAACTCTGGTAACAGAACAATATTTGTTAGACTTAGAGCGTGAAGCTTTTTTAAGTTTATGTACCGAACGTAAAACCTTAGAACGTATCCAACATATGTTGAAAACCGGAAAACCATTGCGTAATTAAAATGACTAAACTGCCAGATATTTACTATCGGTAGTTAAAATTAAAGTATTTAGATGCTAGAAGCCAAAAGCTAATAGCCCAAAAGCATATAAAGATGAAACAAGCATATATAGTAAAAGCATACAGAACTGCTGTAGGTAAAGCTCCAAAAGGCGTTTTTCGTTTTAAGAGAACCGATGAGTTAGCAGCTGAAACTATTCAGCATATGATGAAAGAACTGCCCGGTTTGGATAAAGCGCGTATTGACGATGTTATAGTTGGTAATGCTATGCCGGAAGGATCTCAGGGCTTAAACATGGCCCGCTTAATTTCCTTAATGGGATTAAACTCGGTGGAAGTTCCTGGTGTTACAGTAAATAGGTTCTGTTCTTCCGGGATTGAAACTATAGGTATTGCCACTGCAAAAATTCAATCGGGTATGGCAGACTGTATCATAGCCGGCGGTGCCGAAAGTATGAGCGCTGTACCAATGACCGGATTTAAACCAGAACTAAATTATGATATTGTAAAAGCCGGACATGAAGACTATTATTGGGGCATGGGTAATACAGCCGAAGCTGTAGCCAATCAATTTAAAGTATCTCGTGAAGATCAGGATGAATTTGCATATAATTCGCATATGAAAGCTTTAAAAGCCCAGGCCGAGAATCGTTTTCAGGATCAAATTGTTCCTATTGAAATAGAACAAATTTACGTAGATCATAATGGTAAAAAGGCAACAAAATCTTATACCGTAACAAAGGATGAAGGCCCAAGAGCAGGAACAAGCTTAGAGGTTTTAGCAAAACTTAGGCCGGTATTTGCTCAAGGCGGAAGCGTAACAGCAGGTAATTCATCGCAAATGAGTGATGGTGCTGCTTTTGTAATGGTAATGAGTGAAGATATGGTTAAAGAGTTAAATCTTGAACCTATAGCCAGATTAGTGAATTATGCCGCTGCCGGCGTTGAACCCAGAATTATGGGGATTGGCCCGGTAAAAGCCATTCCTAAAGCATTAAAATTAGCTGGATTAAAACAGGATGATTTGGAATTGATCGAACTTAACGAAGCCTTTGCATCGCAATCAATCGCCGTAATCAGGGAATTAGGCCTAAACCCCGATTTCGTAAATGTTAACGGCGGAGCCATTGCACTGGGTCATCCGCTAGGATGTACCGGAGCCAAACTTTCTGTTCAGCTATTTGACGAAATGCGAAAAAGAGATATGAAAGGAAAATATGGAGCCGTTACTATGTGCGTTGGAACAGGGCAGGGCGCCTGTGGAGTCTTTGAATTTTTAAATTAAAAAATAACATAAAGCAATGGAAAAAGATATTTTACGCGGAGGTCAGTTCTTGGTAAAAGAGGTCAATTGTGAAGACATTTTTACTCCTGAAGATTTCAATGAAGATCAGCTTATGATGAAAGAAGCTGTAAGTGAATTTGTAGACAGGGAGCTTTGGGCAAATAAAGCAAGATTTGAAAAAAAGGACTTTGCTTTTACTGAAGCTTGTATGCAAAAGGCAGCAGAACTGGGGTTTCTTAGTGTCTCTGTCCCTGAAGAATATGGAGGCATGGGAATGGGTTTTGTTGACACCATGCTAGTGTGTGATTTTATCTCAGGAGCTACAGGTTCGTTTAGTACAGCTTTTGGCGCTCATACAGGTATTGGTACAATGCCAATTACGCTATACGGTACAGAAGCGCAAAAACAAAAATATGTCCCCAAATTAGCTTCAGGAGAATGGTTTGGCTCATATTGTTTAACAGAACCTAGTGCCGGTAGTGATGCAAACTCGGGAAAAACAAAAGCGGTTTTATCTGAAGATGGGAAAACTTACAGTATTACGGGACAAAAGATGTGGATCTCAAATGCCGGTTTTTGCCATGTCATGATCGTTTTTGCACGTATTGAAGATGACAAAAATATTACAGGATTTATCGTAGAGTATGATCCCGAAAACCCTAATGGTATTACCATGGGTGAAGAAGAACACAAATTGGGTATCCGCTCATCATCAACAAGGCAAGTCTTTTTTAACGACACTGTTGTTCCCGTTGAAAATATGTTATCTACAAGAGGGAATGGATTTAAAATTGCTATGAATGCTCTCAATGTAGGCAGAATAAAATTAGCCGCTGCCTGTCTTGATGCTCAAAGACGTACAATATCTGAGTCTGTGAAATATGCCAATGAACGTATTCAATTTAAAACTCCCATTTCCAGTTTTGGTGCTATTCGTCAAAAAATAGCAGAAATGACAACCAATTGTTGGGTAGGTGAAGCCGCCTGTTATAGAGCAGCCAAAAATATTGAGGACCGTATCGAGCTTAGGCGACACAACGGAAAAGACACCCATCAGGAAGCCGAATTAAAAGGTGTTGAAGAATATGCTATTGAATGTTCTATTCTTAAAGTGGCAGTTTCTGAATTTATTCAAAAGTGTACAGATGAAGGTATTCAAATTTATGGAGGAATGGGCTTCTCTGAAGAGACTCCTATAGAGTCAGCCTGGAGAGACGCAAGGATTTCCAGAATATATGAAGGTACCAACGAAATAAACAGAATGCTTTCAATAGGCATGCTTATCAAAAAAGCTATGAAAGGACATGTAGATGTACTAACACCTGCTATGGCTGTTAAAGATGAGTTAGTTGGTATTCCATCATTTGACGTACCAGATTACTCCGAGTTGTTTTCAGAAGAAAAGAATATTGTAAAAAATCTAAAAAAATTATTTTTAATGGTGGCAGGAGCTGCACTTCAAAAATATGGTGAAAAAATTGAAGAGCAACAGCAACTCATGTTAGCGGCATCCGATATTTTAATACAAATTTACCTGGCTGAATCAGCCATACTTCGTGCAGAAAAAATGGCTAAAAGAGAAGGGGAAGATAAGGTAAAAGAACAAATAGCTATGGCCAAATTAAACCTATTTCATGCTATTGATGTTATTGAAACCGCAGGAAAGCATTCTATAATTTCTTTCTCTACAGGAGATGAGCAACGTATGATGCTTATGGGTTTAAAACGTTATATAAAATATGTGAATATGCCTAATATTATAGAATTAAGGAATATTATAGCAGAAGAAGTCATCAAAGAAAATAAGTATTGTTTTTAATACGGTTTAACCCAATACATAGAGTGACTAACTCAATTTTTATAAGCGCCTCGAAATAAATTTCGAGGCGTTTTTATTTTCACTATTTTTAAGGAAAAAAATGAAATTACTTTTAACTTTTGCTGCACTTTGTTTTTTAAATTCTGCATTTACACAAACTTCAGAAAAAATCTATGATATTATTGATAATGTATCTACTGAACGCATACACTCGGATATCCAGACACTTGTTAATTTTGGTACCAGAAATACATTTAGCGATACCATTTCCAAGACCAGAGGTATAGGAGCTGCAAGACGCTGGATTAAATCTGAATTCGAAAATATATCAAAGGCCTGCAATAACTGCTTAGAAGTATTTTACCAAAAAGATTTTGTAACCAAAGAAGGTAATAGTCGGGTTCCTCATGATGCCTGGGTTGTAAATGTTGTGGCCATTCAAAAAGGTACAGAATACCCTAATAGGTATATTATCATGAGTGGAGACATTGATTCTCGCGCCAGTGATACTATGGATTATACAACCGATGCTCCCGGTGCAAATGATAATGCATCCGGAATGGCAGGTACCATTGAAGCTGCTCGGGTTTTAAGTAAATATCAATTTAAAAGTAGTATTATTTATGTTGGGCTATCTGGTGAAGAACAAGGCCTATTTGGTGGTGCCGGTTTGGCAAAATACGCCCAAGACAAAGGCTGGGATATTATAGGTGTATTAAACAATGACATGATTGGAAATATAAAAGGAGTTGACGGTGTTATTGATAACAGAAGCTTTAGAATTTTCTCTGAGCCTACCCCTCCTACCGAATCTGAAAAGCAAAGAGAGCGTAGACGGTTTTATGGTGGTGAAGTAGATGGTATTTCCCGACAATTGGCCCGATACATTCATAAAACAACCAAAACTTATATGCCTGAAATGAACCCAATGATGATTTACAGATTAGACCGGTTTGGTCGTGGTGGTCATCATCGCCCTTTCAATGATTTAGGTTTTGCTGGTATCAGAATCATGGAAGCTCATGAAAATTACACACAACAGCATCAAGATATTCGTGAAGAAAATGGTATTAAATATGGAGATGTGATTGAACATGTTAATTTTGAGTACGCAAAAAAACTAACAGCAGTTAATGCCATTAATTTAGCCAGTTTAGCTTCTGCCCCACCCAAGCCAAAAAACGTTGCTATTGGAGGCATTGTAGAACCATCAGTAAGATTTAAATGGGACAAGGTAAAAGGTGCTAAAGGCTATAAAATCTATTGGAGAGATACCACTTCTCCCACGTGGGATCATAGTCGTTATGTTGGAGATGTTTCAGAGTATTTACTGGAAGGTATTGTTATTGATAATTACTTCTTTGGAATAGCATCTGTCGGAGAAAATGGTTTTGAAAGTATTGTCACATTTCCTAATGCTATTATGAGATAATTCCACTTCTATTAAATCTAATTGAAGAAATAGTTTATCATAAAAAAGCCTTCAAAATTAAGTTGAAGGCTTTTTACAAAACACTTGAAAATCTAATTTTCAACAATAAACAAACTATTAATTACTATTCTTTTATAAATCTTTTAATGACCGTGTTATTTCCGTTATTTATCTTTAAGACATAAACTCCAGAATTCAAATTAGACACATTTACACTTTCACCATCACTTATTTTAGTGTTCATAATTAATTCTCCCAATATACTATAGATAGTTATCTCCTTTTCTTCTTTTAAATGTCTTATAAACACCTTTTCATTTGCTGGATTTGGGTACAACATATAATCCTTAGAACTGTCATCAACCTCATTGACACCTAAGGTACTTTCAACTATTATATTGAACTGGGATGAGCTTGTTAATCCCAGGTTATCAGTCACTGTTATTGTGGCATTATAACTCCCTTTAGGCAAAGTAACAGTTGGTGTTATACCTGTAAAAGGTGATCCGGGTACCCCTGGAATATCCCAACTATATGACATAATTGTTCCGTCAACATCATAACTTGCCGAACCATCAAGAGCTACCTCTTCAAAACCTGAACCATCAGTATCCTCCCTTATAATATGTCCACCGGCATTAGCAATTGGGTGTATATTAGTGGCTGGCAAATTATTTTCATCAAGAACGGTAATAACAACCGAATCTGTATGCCTGGCCCCTTTATCATCAATTACTGTTAAATCTACTGTAGTAGCTCCTAATGGAAGATCAGCATTTACATACACTCCGTTTAAGATTCCTACATTTGGAATATCCCAGATATACCCAACTACTACGCCATCCGGGTCTGTACTTAATGCCCCATCTAAACTAATATTTGCTATACCAGTGGCTGTAGCTATATATTGGTCTACACCTGCATTTGCAATCGGGTTTACATTATTGGGATCAGGATTTACTGTAATTGTAAATGTTGTGGTTCCTTCTGCTCCATTAATATCAGTAACAACCAATGTTCCGTTATATACCCCTACTGAAATATCTACATCAAATACCGGGGCTGCTGAACTATATTGACCAAGCCCGGAAATCAACCATTTATACCCAAGAATTGTACTATCTGAATCGGTACTTGATGACCCATCTAAACTTAATGTTTCCATACCATTGCCATCATTATCTGTAGCTATATAGTCTGAGGTCATGGCAATAGGTGCTATATTAGTCACGCCATTGTACGGGCTTGGGTCATTTGACAGATAAATATCATCTAAATATACGATTTCTGCGTCCCAGGGCGCCGACACTTCTTCTAAACGCAATATCAATTTCTGGGCATCCCAGGTATCAGACTTTAAATCAAACACAACATCTTCCCAGGTATCTGCTGCTGCATTAGTTTCTAAATCTGAATTATAATTTGCCTGACTTCCATTAGAAACCCTTACACTATTAGGCGCCACATAACTAGCTCGCATTTTTACATGCAGATACCGAAGATTTGGTTTAAACAGCCCTCCATTAAAAGACATTTCAATACCAACCCATTTAAGTTCTCTATTTCCTCCGTTATCGGCATCTCCCTCTAAATCAACTTTTAACACTTTAGTACTTGGGTTAATCAAATCAACATCAGGATTATCTACAATAGCAAAAGTTGTGGTCCGTAAATTATTAATGCTGTCATCTAAAACCCCTGATTCAAAATCATACAACAGCATATTCTTAATTGCAATATTAACATTATCATCAACTACCGTTACATCAATACTGTCTGTTGCTGTGTTTCCATCATTATCAGTAACCGTTAATGTTATTGTTGTTGTTCCCAAAGGCACATTTAAAGTGGTTTCTATACCTTCCTGGGTTGCATATCCCGGTATGCTCCATGCATATTTCATTATGGTTCCATCATTATCTGAACTTAATGAACCATTTAAAGTTATAGTTTCAAATCCATTCTTGTTTAAATCAGAAACCGTAAAATCTAATCCGGCTTTAGCAATTGGTATTTGACTTGTAGTTAATACTTTATAAACTTCAAATTCTTTTATTCCAAAAGATGCTCCTATACTATTTGTTACAGATACTCTTACATAACGTGCCAACATACCGGAAAGATCAATGGTATTTGATACTTCAGAATTAGAAGTTATTGTTTTTACATTTGTCCAGTTAATACCATCATTAGATTTTTGTATAGAATAATCTACTCCATAATCAGTATCCCACTCTATTTCTACACGATCTAAAGCAAACACCTGACCAAGATCTACACCTACAAATTGTGGCAAGGTTCCGGCATTATTATAAATAGTCGAATCTATTCCATCATTAAAGTTTGTATCAGATGAACCGGGAGTTCCACCAGATGTAATAACGTCCTTATAAAGAGCTATATTTTTCTCACCAGAAACAACTTCAACTTTAAGATTATCAGTTGCTGTTGCTCCATCTAAATCTGTGACTGTCAACACGAAATTATGAGTTCCCAACGGAAGGGTTATTTCCGGATTTATACCATAGTATGTATTACCCATTGTGTCTTCCCAAACATAAGTCAATTCCCTTAAATCCGGGTCTTCACTTTGACTGCCATCTAAATTAAGTGTAGCCATACCATCTTCTATTCCTGAATCATCCTGATCATATACTATTAAGTCAATGCCTGCATTTGCCACAGGCAATTCATTAGCTAATTGCACCCCTGAACCAGTAACCTCAAATATTCTAAAATCGTCTGTCTCTGCCCAACCTATTCCTTCAAAGCGTACAAAAAGTACTTTTTCCGGTGTACTAAAATTAACGGTTTGAAATTGGCTTAATGCTGAAATGCCATCTCCAAAATGCGCGACTTCTTTCCATATGTTTTTATCTAAATCAACAGAGGTATGCACCTTAAATTCCCTAATCCTTCCTTTGGCATAAGTTCCCAGGTTAAAAGTTATACTTTCAATATTGTAAAAACGTTCCATGTTAATAACAATATTTTGAGTATCCTCTACCAAATCCACACTTTTCTTGGATTGCCACCTGGTATCTGTATCGCCATCCAGTGCTTCTTTGGATGATTGTGTAGCTCTATTGTCTGAATCTGAAATAATTTTCTTTTTAAAGAAAATCCCGGGATTTGGCTGAACGGTCACATCTACAAAAGACAATGAACTTTTTCCTTCATTATCTGTACAAGTTAAGGAAGCGGTATAGGTGCCTACCGGTAAATTAAATGTAGGTGATATTGCTGATGACGACAGTCCATTAACGTCCCAATGATAGCTAGTAATTGAGCCTTCTAAATCGTAACTTAATGAACCGTCTAAAGTAACAGGTTCTGCATTGGTATCATCACGATCAATGACAACAATTGGTTCTCCAGCGTTAACCACCGGTGGGGTATTTGTTATGGTAGTTAAGTTATCTATTAAAATAGTTATTGTTCCTGTTTGCCCGTTAACATCATATGTAAATGCATCTGTTCCACTATGCCCTGTGCCGTTTTGCACATAAGTCAATACCGTGTTATTAAAACTCACTGAACCATAAGTTGCTGGCGTATTTGATGCTATTGTTCGTGCTACATCAATAGTAATAGTTTCACCTTCCAAAACAGTCACTGTATAATCCGGAGCCTCTGAAATAACATTTAAAGTTACTGTTGCCGGCGTTGACGTTTTCTCCACACTATCTGTAATGGTATAACTAAAACTATCTGGGCCACTAGCCCCTGTATTTGGCGTATAGGCAATTGTATTATCTGAATTAATGAACAAGCTTCCGTTAGAAGGTTGTGAAACTATGGTTATTTCAAATCCGTTAATTGCATTTTCTCCTGTATCATTTTTTAATACATCTAAACTTATGGCTTCGTCAAATTCTATATCAAATGCATCACCTACAGCTATCGGTAAGGGAACTGACGGAACTACAGTAACATCAAAGGTTACTTCGCCTTCGGTATCTGTCTGAAAAATTATTGTAGAGGTCCCTAATGCCAGGGGGGTAATAGTTACTTTAGATTTATCCGGTGAAGTCACGGTGCTTACAATATTTGTATCTGAGTTTTCAACTACACTGATTACCGGCGTGTTATTATCTAAAACTCGTTCAAAGATATTAGATGATAAAAACTCAATTCCACCATGATCTATTGCAACGGTAACGTCTTCGGGTCTTTTAATAATAACGTCTCTGACAGGTTCTCCTTTTGCATTGTTAACATGTTCTACCGGTCCTAAAACAATATTATTATAATTCACATTTGGCAGTGATGGTTCAAAAACAATTTCGGGATCATAAAACTCAGCAGAAAATACCGAAGACACTTTACCTTCTAAAAAACGTTGTCGGTTGGTTTTATTTGAATTGGCTACCAAATCAACAGGCGGTATGCTATCCGGGTGCTGCTCTGTCTTTAAAAACACCTTGTAGTTTTCGCCGTCATGAGAAACCACCATATCAGATGGTTTACCTTCTGTATTTGATCCGTCTCCTGCTGACTCGTCCTCTTCTGAGACTACATCTCCCCCTCTTACATCATTAAGCCCTAAATAGTCAATTTGTATACCGTCAAAACCCGGTAGTTTCCCTTTTACTTTATTTAAAGCCTCTTCTGATAAATCTCCAAAGGTATTGTTTATGTAATAATTAGATTGGTCTCTGTCATGTCTAAACCCTAGAGTTATATTAAATACATTATTAAAATATCCTCCTTTTATAATATGTGTGTATTGCCTTTTTTCTGCCTTAAAGCCTCTAATAAAACCTTCAACATGGGCGTCAATAAATTGTTGCGACCTACCATTTTCATGAGTATCATAAGCCGCATTCCCTATAGGGTCCTCCAAATCTCCTATCAATACTAATCGTCTATATTCAGTATGTTTAGTATATTTACGTCTAATCCCTGTATTTACCTGATATCCAACAAAATCTTCTATACGATGAAACCCTCTACCGCCACTTCCGGAAGCCTGTGAACCAAAATTCTGTGAAAAAGCAATATTACCGCCATAGGCTTGATTTTTCTGCATTAACAATCCTGTTCCCGACCCAAAATCTTCATTGGTTTCATTATTGCTCGCTTTGGTAGGGTCCCGGTCTACGCCATCTAAAGCTTGATTCCAAAAATTAAACCCGTTCCCTGTAAAACCTGAAGCTACATTATCCTTAAAATGAACCGTGTGAGAATGAAACCAAAATCCGTCACCTGCCGAGCCAAACTCATTAATATTATTTTCAAAGACCTGATTTCCGTTAGATAAATAGTTTTGTCCGGCTCCAAAGTTTGGTTCTGCCGTATTATTTTCTTTTCCGTCTCCTAAAGTACGAATAGATATATTATTGTAAAAAGTCCCTATTTCATTACCAACTTCTGCAATAAAAGAAGCTCCGTTTACATTATAGGCTACATTGTTATTTATATAGGCTGCACCTCTATGGTTAACAAAGCCCCATCCAGGAGAACCATCTACAGCCGATCCTTCTACAACACCAAAAGACGTTCCATCTGCTCCGGTCCTATGAAAATGACAAGGGTAGCGTGCTATAGGATTATGTGCTAATCGGGTAACAGCTCCCGTAGTAGCATCTCGCTTCATATTTACCATGCTTCCCAATTTATTGGTACGTCCTAATTCATAAAACCCGGCATAATGAATATCCACATTGTTAGTATGCATAAACATGATATGGCCTCTTGACTTTAGTTCGCTCCCGTCCATTTCATACCTAAAACTCCCTTCTTGTGTTGTTATTATAGCATTTCTAGTTAGGTTTATAACATGTAATTTAAGCTCTAATCCTACTTTTGTGTGGTTAGGTATCACATGATTTTTCTCTAAAGGTCTTTGAAAAGATACTGTATTACCTCCTATCCCTGTAATAATTCTTGCTTCATCACCTTTCCCATCTCTGGTAGTACCGGCTATAGCAATTTTGTCTCCCACTTTCCAGTCTAACGGTGTTTGGTCTAACTTAATATAATGGTTTCCTATTAATGCTTCTTTAAATGTAGCATACCCCGTTCGCTTCATTCCATGAATTTTGGTACTGCCATGTAGAATGACCCCCAAGCCTAAGTGAGACGGGTCATAATCCGGGTCGTTTTCATTACTATTAACAAAGTCCCCAATATTTTCTATTATTAATTTTGCTGTAATTCCCTCGGGTATTGGATTTGAAGTACTTCCCATTTCAAATGTACTCCCCATCATGCCCACCATTGTATCTACTTTAAGTGATGAATTTTGTGTAGTAGAGAACTTCAAACCTCCATCAATTCTAACAGTTCTTACAGCATTAGCTATTTCGCTGTCTACCGTTACAACATGGCCTTTATTAATTAGCACTCGCGCTCCGGCTTCCGGAACAGTTCCGGTATCCCAGGTGCTCCCTGAGCTCCAGTCTCCATTGGCAACAGACTTTACTATTATGTATTTATATCTCACCAAATCAAACATATCTGCCATCTCTGATACCTTAGGAGCGTACTCATCATGGTGTGACATCTCTCTGTATAAATTTGGGGCAGCTGAAGTATTTAACATATCCACTCCCATTTCCATATTCATGTATCTAAACTGTACAACAGAACTTATTGGGTAACTGTGATTGCTTTCAATTCCATCACTGGTAATAGACACATCATAATTGGATCCATTTATAGTTACTACTACAATGTCTGTTACACCGCTTTCACTTGTAAAACTCAATACACCATCAGGGCCTACTTCCGGTGGTGTAATTGCATGACTAAACAATGTAGTTGCAAAACTGAAAAAAAATATAACTCTGCATAATTGCTTTTTTGTTTTAAAACTCAATAATCCCTTTAATAGCATAATAATTGTTTCTTTTTAAAGAAGACTTTGATTGTCTTTTTTAAGCATAATTTACCAACTTTAAAACTACTTCAATTTTTACGTTTCGCATAAAAACACAGTACACTTTGACTACTTCAATAGTATCAACTAACCATTCACAAAACATCTGCCTTTTGACCTAATAAAAACTGCTTTTATCTATAAACTGAGACATTCAATAAAATGATTCTTACCAAAAGCAACCAAAAGACGTAATCATGACGTACCTGATCAATTCATAAAACAGGTATGAATATGCTAAGCAATGGATATTTCAACAGTTCAAATTCATTTTCTTTTTTAATAAAATTAACACCCTAGAAAATCTTTTTACTTAATTTTGAAAAAACTGTTATAATGATTTATCGCCTTTGTTTAGCTACTTTAATTTTAATACTTTCTATGCATTCTATTCAGGCTCAGGGCCTGTTATCAGAAAAGAATAATTTCACAAAACAGGATACTTTAAGAGGGAGCATAACCCCAGAGCGTGAGTGGTGGGATCTAACGTATTATCATCTGGATATTAAAGTCAATCCGGATGAAAAATTCATCTCCGGTAAAAATACGATTCACTATAAAGTATTGAAACAGGATTCTGTGATGCAGATAGATTTGCAACCACCATTACAAATGACCAAGGTGATTCAAAATGGTAAAGAATTAAAAATTACCCACGATGGAAATGCACATTTCATCAACCTGAAGGACAATCAAAATTTAAATGATATTCATGAGATTGAAGTATTTTATGAAGGCCATCCAAGAGAAGCTGTTAATGCACCATGGGATGGTGGTATTTCCTGGAAAAAAGATATTAACGGGAAGCATTTTGTAGCATCCTCTTGTCAAGGTTTAGGAGCCAGTGTCTGGTGGCCTTGTAAAGACCATATGTATGATGAAGTTGACAGTATGCTTATAAGTGTTAATGTTCCCAGAAAATTAATAAACGTTTCTAATGGTAGACTTAGAAGCGTAGAACAATTTGGTGATACCAAAACTTACAGTTGGTTTGTAAGCAACCCTATAAACAATTATGGAGTAAATATTAATATTGGAGATTATGTTAACTTTTCAGAGGTGTACGATGGCATGGGGGGAAATCTTGATATGGACTATTATGTTTTGAAAGATAATCTTGAAAAAGCCAAAAAACAATTTAAACAAGCTCCAAAAATGATGAAGGCTTTTGAGCATTGGTTTGGTCAATACCCGTTTTATGCAGATAGTTTTAAACTGGTTGAAGTACCTTATTTGGGCATGGAACACCAAAGCTCTGTGACTTACGGAAACAAATTTAAAAACGGGTACCTAGGCAGTGATTTATCAGGAACAGGCTGGGGCTTAAAATTTGATTTTATTATTATTCATGAGGCCGGACACGAATGGTTTGCCAATAATATTACCAATAAAGATATTGCTGATATGTGGATTCATGAGAGTTTTACAGCTTATTCTGAAAGTTTATTTTTGGATTATTATTATGGGAAAGAAGCGGCAGCGGCATATATTATAGGAACCCGGCAAGGTATTTTGAACGATAGGCCAATAATAGGCCGTTACAATGTAAACAATGAAGGGTCTTCAGATATGTATTACAAAGGAGCTAACATGCTTCATACATTAAGACAGCTTATTGAAGATGATGAAAAATGGCGTCAAATTTTACGCGGACTCAACAGAACATTTTACCATCAAACGGTTACCACACAGCAAATTGAAGATTATATCAGTACACAAACTGGTATTGACCTAACCGAGTTCTTTAACCAGTATCTAAGAGATATCCGTATTCCAACTCTGGAATATTCCATTGAGGGCAAAACACTAAAATACAGATGGGTAAATATTGTTGATAAATTTGATATGCCGATACAGGTAAAGATTAACAATAAAGAGCAATGGCTGTTCCCTAAAGCTGAGCAACATGTACTAACAACAGAATCAGCAATATTGTCATTTGAAGTTGATAATGACTTTTATATAGCTACTAAAAAACTATAAATGTTAAAGGATCTACCCGAAATACATTTTGAACGCGATACAGACTGGTATGATTGGTTACTTCACAATCATAATACAGCAAAAGGTGTTTATTTGATTTTTTATAAACTGGAAATGAATATTCCAACAATGCGTTGGGAGGAAGCCGTAAAAGTAGCACTTTGCTTTGGGTGGATTGATTCTACAGTAAAGAGTCTGGGTAATGGTAAGCGTCGACAATATTTTTGCAAAAGAAATCCTAAAAGCACCTGGAGTGCTTTAAATAAAAAATACATAAAAGAATTAACGACAAACGGATTACTGCATGAGTCGGGACTAGAAATGGTTAATATTGCCAAAAAAACTGGTACCTGGAGCGCCATGGATGATGTTGAAAATGGTGTGATACCAAAAGACCTTCAAGTAGCTTTTGATAAAAACCCACACGCCTTTGAAAACTATCAGGACTTTTCCAAAGGGTACAGAAAAGGATATTTATCATGGTTATTTAGCGCAAAGCGAGAGGACACCAGAAAAAAGCGCATCGATCAAATTATAGAACTATGTGCCAACAATATTAAAAGCAGAGACAGTTATTAAATATCACTTATAAAACTTCCATATGGATCTTTAAATTGTAGGCCCTCTACAAATCTATGTTTACTTAATTGTTTAAATTCTACCAAAGCCCAAAGCACAAACTCCTTTACAAAATAGCACTCATGTTTTGGTAAATTAGGTTGGTAGGTTTCTAATAGATCATCAAGCGGAGCAATTGAGTTTAGCAATGTTTTATATGAGTCGTCTCTTAAATCATCTAATAACTCAAAGCCTTCTTTTAAATTAAAAAACCATGAGACAATATTGTCATATGGACTTTCTTCATCATGCTTTTGTAGTTTTTCAATCTTTGGGAAAAACTCAGAAAAAAGACTTTTAACAGCTTCTCCTATTAAATTATAAGCTACCACAGCCGCCCCTTCTTGCTCTCCTTCATAAACCAACTCGACCTTACCTGTAATTGCCGGAATAACTCCAACAAAATCAGATAATCTTACTACAGTTTGTCCATCGCTAGCAATTAAAGCACGCCGTTCTGCCGTACTTAACAAGTTTTCTAAAGCTGTAATACTTAAACGGGCACTCACACCGCTTTTGGCATCTATAAATTCACTCTTACGGGCCTCAAAAACAATCTGTTCTAGTAAATCCCTGGCAAGATCAGGAACTATTACAGATGAATTTTGGTTTTCAACTATACGGGCTTCCTGCTCTGTAATCAATCTGGCCGTTTCAATGTTTTTTGGGTAGTGTGTTAAAATCTGTGAGCCTATCCTATCTTTTAAAGGGGTTACTATACTCCCTCTATTGGTGTAATCTTCTGGGTTGGCGGTAAACAAAAATTGAATATCCAAAGGTAATCTTAGCTTAAACCCCCGTATTTGAATATCTCCTTCCTGCAAAATATTAAATAGTGCCACTTGGATTCTGGCCTGCAAGTCCGGTAATTCATTAATAACAAAAATACAGCGGTTTGCTCTTGGAATCATACCGTAATGAATCACTCGGTCATCAGCATAACTTAATCTTAAATTTGCCGCTTTTATAGGGTCAACATCTCCAATAATATCTGCCACAGTTACATCGGGAGTTGCCAGCTTTTCAGCAAAACGCTCATTTCTGTGTAACCAGGATATTGGTGTATCATCACCTTTATCATGTATTAATTCTACAGCAAACCTTGAAATAGGATTAAGTGGGTCGTCATTAACTTCTGAGCCTTTAACACAAGGAATATACTTATCCAACAAATTTAGCATCAAACGTGCTAAACGTGTTTTTGCTTGTCCGCGTAACCCTAACAGGTTAATATTATGACGTGATAAAATAGCACGTTCTAACTCCGGAATAACAGTATTTTCGTAACCGTGTACTCCTTCAAAAGTAGTTTCCTTATTTTTTATTTTTTGAATTAAATTATGCCTTAATTCATCTTTTATGGATTTGGATTTGTATCCGGCTTTTTTAAGTTCACCTAAAGTTTTAATGTGTTCTATATCCATATTAATTATTTAAATTTTAAACTACCCCTTAATTCTTTTTTTTCTATTTGTTTCATAATCCTCAAAGATCATTTCTCCCAAGCCTTTAAGTCCTGTATAAAATGCCTTTCCCTGATTGGCATAGGTAAACTCCCTCACAAACTGCATTAAGTAACTATCTTGTGCAATCATAAAAGTAGTTATAGGAATATGTAATCGCCTTGCCTGCTGTGCCATAGCATAGCATTTATTTACAATATGAGCATCCAGCCCCATACTGTTTTTATAATACTGACCATCCGGTAAACGCAAACAACTGGGTTTTCCATCTGTAATCATAAAGATTTGCTTATTGGTATTCTTCTTTCGTCTTAATAAATCCATAGCCAATTGTAAACCTGCTACAGTATTTGTATGGTAAGGCCCTACTTTCAAATAGGGCAAGTCTTTAATTTCTATTTGCCAGGCATCATTGCCAAATACCAAAATATCTAAAGTATCTTTTGGGTATCTTGTAGTTATTAGTTCTGCTAAAGCCATAGCCACTTTTTTGGCCGGTGTAATTCTATCTTCTCCATATAGAATCATACTATGACTTATATCAATCATAAGCACTGTACTCATTTGTGCTTTATGTAAGGTTTCTTCAACCACCAAATTATCCTCAGATAAGGTAAAATCACTAATACCATGACTAATCTGGGCATTCTTTAAACTCTCGGTCATAGACACTTTATCTAAAGCATCTCCAAACTGATAATCTCTAAAATTGCCTGTATGTTCATCCCCAATACCGGGACTTTTACTTTTGTGATTGCCTTGCCCGCTACGTTTAATCTTACCAAAGATGTAGTTTAAGGCCTGCTGTCTTATCGCTCTTTCGGTTTTAGCGGTGATAGCTATATTGCCTTTACCATCCGGATCAATGTCTTCTTGTATATACCCTTTCTTTTTAAGGTCTTCAATAAAATCCTCAATGGTATAATCAGTAGTAGTTAAGACGTATTCTTTATCCAGTTCGCGCAACCATTCTATAGCTTCATCAAAATCACCCGAAGTATAGGTTATTAGTTCTTTAAAAACTTCAAAAATCTTATCAAAGGGAGATTGATATGGCGCTTCATACTGCGAGAATACAAAACCTTTTCTAAGTGATTTATTATGTATCATAGCTTTATAAAAATACTATATTTTTTACAGAAAAATTAAGAAGCTATAATTGGAATTATCTATAGATAAAGAAGATTTACCAATACTGACTATTCAACACGTTTCAAACTGGCTAAATCTTCAATCTTGATATACTTACCTACTGTTGATATAAAACCTTCTTTTTTAAATTGTGAAAGTACTCTAATAGCTGATTCTGTAGCCGTACCCACAATATTAGCATAATCTTCACGTGATAAAAGTACACTCAATGTCCCATCCGGGTTAGTTCCAAAATTTTTATGAATGTAAACCAGAGTTTCTGCTAAACGCTGACGCACCGATTTTTGAGCCATATTAACAATAATATCATCTGAATCTCTTAAATCATGAGCCATGTCCTGCAATACTTCAAAAGAAAATTTAGGGTTGTTATGTAAATCAGCAAATATCTCACTTTTAGGAATAAAGCAAACTTCCATATCATTTAAAGCTGTGGCTTGTAAATTTGAGCTTTCTTCACTTATTAATGAACGTTGTCCCAACAACTGCCCTTTAACTACCATCTTTACAATTTGGTCTTTACCATTTTCACTTAATTTGGACAACTTGCATATACCATCTCTAACGCAATACACTCCATTCAATACTTCACCTTCTTCAAAAATAACTTCTCCCTTTTTAATTTTTTTAGACGTTTTACATCCAGAAATTCGTACTAGCTCTTCTTTTGTGAGAGCCTTCAAAGAGTTAAATTGCTTAATTATACATTGTTCGCACTTGCCCATGGTCATATGTTTGAGTACTGTAAAAATAAATAAAACATGACATATATCATATTAAAATAATCATTAACTTTTCACTTTTGTATTAGGTATAAATGAGCAAATTTTTTATGGAACATCCGTCATGTTTCCACTGTGGACTAGATGCTTCTGAGTCTGGAATTATCTATGATGACAAATCGTTTTGTTGTAATGGTTGTAAAACCGTTTATGAGATATTTTCTATAAACGATTTAACCTGTTATTACGATTTACAAAAAGCTCCCGGAGCTACACCTAAAGAGGTTGAAGGCAAATACAATTTTTTAGATAATGAAAAAATTATTGAAAGTTTATTAGAATTCAATGACGATAAAACCCAAATTGTAACACTTTATATTCCCCACATTCATTGCAGTTCTTGTATATGGATATTGGAGAACTTAAATAAATTAAATGCCTCTGTTTCATCTTCTGTTGTAAACTTTGGTAAGAAAACCGTTAGAATCTCTTATAACAGTGAAAGTCTTTCTTTAAAAACTCTGGTTATATTATTAAGCAAAATAGGCTATGAACCTTTTATTAGTTTAGATGATTACAGCGTTGGCAAAAAAAATATAGACAGATCTCTTATCTATAAATTAGGTGTTGCCGGATTTGCCTTTGGAAACATTATGTTTTTATCTTTTCCCGAGTATTTTCAGGTCAGTGGTTTCTGGATTGAAAAATATGCTCCGGTATTTAGATGGTTAATGTTCTCCTTTTCATTACCCGTAATTTTTTATTGCGCTCAGGATTATTTTATTTCTGCATATAAAGGTTTAAAATCAGGCCTTTTAAATATAGACGTTCCCATTGCATTAGGGGCTTCGGTTTTATTTTTAAGAAGTACTGCTGAAATTGTTTTTAATATTGGAACTGGTTTTTTTGATAGCCTTTCGGGATTAATTTTCTTTTTGTTACTGGGTAAATTCTTTCAACAAAAAACATATAGCTTTCTTTCTTTTGAAAGGGATTATAAATCTTATTTCCCTATTGGAATTACAAAGATCACTCCTGAAGAAAACGAAGAATCCATTCAGGTATATGATATTAAAAAGGGAGACCGATTACTCATCAGAAATGAAGAACTTATTCCTGTAGATTGTATTCTTATTAAAGGTCACGCCAGAATAGATTACAGTTTTGTAACCGGAGAGTCTGAAGCCGTTTCTAAAAAATCAGGTGATAAATTATTTGCCGGAGGCAAACAACTTTATGGCAGCATTGAAGTTGATGTCTTAAAAACTGTGGAACAGAGTTATTTAACGCAACTATGGAGTAATGATGTTTTCAATAAAAATAAAGAAGATGGTTTCACTAATATCACCAATGCCATAAGTAAACGTTTCACTATTGCTATTTTGAGTATAGCTTTAATAGCAACTGCCTACTGGCTTGTTGTTGATAGCTCAAAAGCCCTTAATGTATTTACGGCAGTCCTTATTATTGCATGTCCTTGTGCTATTGCACTAGCAGCTCCATTTACTTTTGGTAACTTATTACGAATTTTTGGAAAGTTAAAATTCTATGCAAAAAATGCCACAGTCATTGAACAACTTGCAGCAATTAATACCATTATTTTTGACAAAACCGGAACTATTACTTCCAATAAAGAAACCAGTATAGAATATAGGGGAACTCATTTATCTCAGAAAGAGGAAAATTTATTAAAAAGCACTCTAAGAAACTCAAACCACCCTTTAAGCAGGTCATTATATGCTATATTAAACAAACATGATATTGTTACTTTAGATAATTACGAGGAGCATGTTGGTAAAGGTATTGAAGCTCAGCACAATCAGGATTCAATTAAAATTGGTTCTGCGCCCTTTGTGGGATTTTCATCTGAGACCGCTGTCTTAAATACTGCTGTTCATATAAGCACCAATAATCAATATAAAGGAAAATTCACCTTTTACAACCAATACAGGGAAGGCCTTTCGAAACTTTTCAATCAATTAAAAAAGAATTATGATTTGGCCATTTTGTCTGGTGATAATGCCGGAGAACAAGAAAACTTAACCAAATTACTTCCTGCAAAAGCTAAATTGTTTTTTAATCAAAAGCCCGAAGATAAATTAGAATACATTAAACATCATCAAAATTCAGGAGCCAAAGTTTTAATGATAGGAGACGGATTAAATGATGCCGGTGCTTTGGCACAAAGTAATGTTGGGGTTGCAATTTCAGAAAATGTAAATATATTTTCGCCTGCTTGTGATGCCATTCTTGATGCTTCAAAATTTAATCAGCTATACAGCTTTATAAGAGCATCAAAATCAGCCATCAAAATTATAAAATGGAGTTTTATATTATCATTAATATATAATTGTATTGGATTATATTTTGCAGTAACTGGTCAATTGGCCCCGGTTATTGCTGCCATATTAATGCCCTTAAGCTCTATTAGTATTGTAATATTTACTACAATAGCAACAAATATTTTGGGTAGAAAATTAAAATAAGCTTGATAAAATATGATAAATGTCATATTTTAGAAAACGGTTTGAAAGTAATTTTGATTCGTAACTTCAATTAGGTATGAGTGTTATATATATATTACTGGCTATTAGCATTATAGTTGCTATTGGCTTTTTTATAGCTTTTATAGTTGCCGTAAAAAGCGGACAATTTGATGATAGCTACACCCCTTCTGTTCGTATGCTTTTTGAAGATGAACTTGTAAAAAATAAACCAAAAAAAACAATACTAACCAAAAAAGATTAATCATTACATTATGGAAATGCAACAGTTTCATTACGATAACAAAATCGTTACTAAGTTCCTCTATGCAACAATAATTTTTGGAATAGTAGGAATGGCAGTAGGCTTATTGCTTGCTTTTATGTTTCTATTCCCAAATCTTACTGATGGTATTTCATGGCTTAGCTTTGGTAGATTAAGGCCACTACATACTAACGCAGTAATTTTTGCTTTTGTAGGGAATGCCATGTTTGCCGGTGTTTATTATTCGCTTCAGCGTTTATTAAAAACACGTATGGCAAGTGACCTTTTAAGTAACATTAACTTTTGGGGATGGCAGCTTATTATTGTAGCCGCAGCTATTACTCTGCCATTAGGAATCACCACATCAAAAGAATATGCTGAATTGGAATGGCCCATTGATATCGCCATAGCACTAATTTGGGTGGTTTTTGGTGTAAATATGATTTGGACGATTTTAAAACGTAGACAACGTCATCTGTATGTAGCCATTTGGTTTTACATTGCCACATTTATTACTGTAGCAGTACTTCACATATTTAACAGTTTAGAGTTACCTGTTAGTGCATTAAAAAGCTATTCGGTATATGCTGGAGTTCAAGATGCTTTGGTACAATGGTGGTACGGGCATAATGCAGTGGCTTTCTTTTTAACTACACCGTTCCTAGGTTTAATGTACTATTTTGTACCAAAAGCAGCTAACAGGCCTGTTTATTCTTACAGACTGTCTATAGTACACTTTTGGTCATTGATCTTTATCTATATCTGGGCAGGCCCTCACCATTTATTATATACAGCCCTACCGGAATGGGCCCAAAACTTAGGTGTTGCTTTCTCAGTAATGCTATTAATGCCGTCTTGGGGAGGTATGATAAACGGGCTTTTAACCTTGCGCGGAGCCTGGGACAAAGTACGTGTTGACCCCGTTTTAAAATTCATGGTGGTCGCTATTACCGGATATGGTATGGCTACTTTTGAAGGCCCAACACTGTCATTAAAAAATGTAAACGCCGTAGCTCATTTTACCGATTGGATTATTGCTCACGTGCATGTTGGTGCTCTGGCCTGGAATGGATTTATGGCATTTGGTATGATATACTATTTAGTACCAAGGTTATTTAAAACAAAACTTTTCTCATTAGCTTTGGCCAACTTACATTTCTGGCTAGGGACTTTAGGTATTATTATATATGCATTACCTATGTATGTTGCCGGATTTACACAATATTCCATGTGGCAGCAATTTAATCCGGATGGGACCTTAGTTTATGGTAACTTCTTAGAAACCGTTACTGAGATTATCCCAATGTACTGGATGCGTGCTATTGGAGGTACTTTATATATTGTAGGGATGTTAATTCTGGTGTACAATGTTGTTGTAACCATTAAGCAAGGTAGTAAGGTTGAAGATGAACTTGCTGAAGCACCTGCATTAGAAAAAGTAACTAACAAACGTACTGCTAATGAAGGTTGGCATACCTGGTTAGAAAGAAGACCTGTTCAGTTAACTATTTTAGCTACTATAGCCATTTTAATTGGAGGCGTTATTCAAATAGTACCGACCATTATGGTAAAATCAAATATTCCTACTATTGCCAGTGTAAAACCATATACTCCTTTAGAGTTGGAAGGTAGAGACATTTACATTCGTGAAGGTTGTGTGGGATGTCATTCTCAAATGATACGTCCATTCAGGCATGAGGTTGAACGTTATGGAGAATATTCAAAAGCAGGAGAATATGTTTATGACCACCCGTTCTTATGGGGTAGTAAACGTACCGGTCCGGACTTACATCGTTTAGGTCAAAAGTACTCAGATAATTGGCACTTTAATCATATGTATGACCCACAAAGTACATCATCCGGTTCAATCATGCCGCGTTATCCTTGGTTAATCACAGGAAAAGGAAGTGAATTGGACAAATCACAAACCGAAGCCAAAATGGAAGCCATGGTTACTTTGGGCGTACCATATTCTGATGAGGATATAACCAATGCACAACAAAGCATGGATGAGCAAGGAGCTCAAATTGAGAAGAATTTATATTCTGACCCTGATTTTGTAAGTGCCTATGAAGCCGATAAAAAATCAGCTGCCGAAAATGGCGAGGATTTTATTGAAATGAAGGATAGAGAGATTGTTGCTCTTATAGCTTATTTGCAGCGGTTAGGAACCGACATTAAAGTTAATTCAGCACAATAACCATCAAAACAAAATAGCATGTTGAAATACATAAAAAATCATATGGAGACCATTTCGGGTATAGAAATATACCCTATTATCTCCTTACTTATCTTTTTTATCTTTTTTGTAGCACTGTTTTGGTGGGTATTTACCGCTAAAAAAGACTATATAAAAACCGTTAGTAATATTCCATTAGACAACCACCAAAACGACGACATATTATGAGAAATTTAGTTCCATCCTGGATTCGAGTTCCAATCGTATTTTTTATCATTTTCGGAGCCGTAGAATTCTTTATCGATTCTGGAGAAAAACCGGCATTTGTAGAATACCCCATGGTCATGCTATTCTTGCTATTGGTGCTTCTTATCTTAATTGCGATTGAAGCTATAATTGGAGCTTTAGAAAACGTGATGCTTCACAAATTAGATGAAGCGGCCAAAGCACGCTTTTTAGCTGAAAAAGAAAGTTCGGTAAAATTTACCTGGTTAAAAGAAACTTATACCAAACTTTTAGGACAGAAACCTATTGAAGAAGAAGGTGAAATCATTTTAGATCACAATTACGATGGCATAAAGGAGTTGGATAACAACTTACCGCCTTGGTGGCTTTATGGTTTTTACATTACGATAATTTTTGGTGCTGTATACCTATTGAGGTACCATGTATTTAGCGGCCCGTCTCAAATAGACGAATTAGAAACAGAATTAGCCGAAGCAAAAATAGCTATTGAGGCCTACAAAAAAACAGCTAAAGATTTAGTAGATGTTAATACGGTAACACAATTAACCGAGGCCTCTGATTTAAGTGCAGGTAAATCTATTTTTGACACTAACTGTGTAGCCTGTCATATGGCTGATGGTGGTGGTGGAATTGGGCCAAATTTAACAGACAAACACTGGATATTAGGTGGTGATATAAAGAGTGTATTTAAAACCGTATCTGAAGGTGGCCGTTCCGGTAAGGGTATGATTGCCTGGAAAACACAATTAAAACCTTTAGAGATTGCACAAGTATCTAGTTATGTGTTAACATTTCAAGGTACTACCCCTGCAAATCCTAAAGCTCCAGAAGGCGATCTAGTGATTGATGAGAGTGTTGAGACGCCTGCTGAAACCGTAACGGATTCAATACAAACAACTACAAACTAAATTAAGGATAGACCTCAGAAAGTTATCACATGACTTTTTGAGGCCTTAAATAAAAAAAGCTTTGGAAACCCCGGAAAACGAAATATTCAGAGATTCTATTGGTACAATTACTGAAGATGGAAAACGGGCCTGGGTATTTCCTAAAAAGCCAAGTGGGAAGTTTTACAAAAATCGTAAGCTGGTAAGCTACATATTACTGGCTATTCTTATTTTGTCGCCCTTTATTAAAGTAAACGGCAATCAGTTTTTAATGTTCAATGTATTGGAACGCCGTTTCAATATTTTTGGATTTCCATTTTGGCCGCAAGACTTTCATTTATTTGTTATTTCAATGCTGATAGGTGTGATATTTATCACCCTTTTCACTGTTGCTTTTGGCAGAATATTTTGTGGATGGATTTGTCCGCAAACCATTTTTATGGAAATGGTTTTCCGTAGAATTGAATATTGGATTGAAGGAGACAGAAACAAACAACGTAAACTGGCAAGGCAAAAATGGGATGCTGAAAAAATAAGAAAAAGAGGATTAAAATTTATAATTTTTGCCATCATTTCTTTTATTATCGCCAATGTGTTTTTAGCCTATTTGATAAGCAGTGATAAACTCATTCAATATATTACTGATGGCCCTTCCAAACATCTTAGCACACTTATATCTCTAACCATCTTTACTGCTGTATTTTATTTTGTATTTGGCTGGTTTAGAGAACAAGTTTGTGTTATTGCCTGTCCTTATGGAAGGTTGCAAGGTGTTCTATTGGATACTAAATCTATAGTTGTTGCTTATGATCACAAACGTGGTGAAGGTGAAAACGGCAGAAAAAAATTCAGAAAAAATGAAGACAGAAATGCCTTGGGTCATGGAGATTGTATTGACTGCATGCAGTGTGTTCATGTCTGCCCTACAGGAATTGACATTAGAAACGGCACCCAATTAGAATGTGTAAACTGTACAGCATGCATTGATGAATGTGATCATATAATGGAAAGTATTAATTTACCAAAAGGGTTAATACGTTACGCTAGTGAAGAAAATATAGAAAAGAAAACACCCTTTAAATTAACAGCGAGAATGAAAGGCTATATAGCCGTTTTAAGCATAATGATTGGTCTGTTAACCGGAATGTTATTTTTAAGAAATGATGTGGAAGCCAATGTTTTGAGACTACCTGGGCAACTATACGAACATAAAGAGAATAATATAATAAGCAATGTATTTACCTATAAACTGGTAAATAAAACATCAAGGGATATTGAAAATGTAACGTTAAAGCTAATATCTCATAAGGGTACTTTAAAATTAGTGGCCACCAGCAATAATTTTGTGGTGCCAAGCCAGGATTTAGCAGAAGGTACTTTATTTGTGGAAATTAATAATTCGTTATTATCCGGAGATAGAAACAAAATAGAGATTGGTGTTTATGAAGGTGATAAATTAATAGAAACTACTACGGCTAATTTTTTAGGCCCTAGAAGTTTTAAATAACTTTAATAATAAAACTCTGGAATATTCAGAATAAAAAAATAAACGATGAAAATAAATTGGGGTACCGGAATTGTGTTGGCATTTATTGGATTTATTTCTTTTATCATGTACTTTGTTATTACTATGAATGTAGACAAAGACTTTGAGCACGAGTTAGTTACTGAAGACTATTATGCCGAAGAGTTAGCTTATCAAGAAGATATTGACAAACTAAACAATGCTAAAATCTTAAAAGAAAATATAAGTTATAAGAAGTCAGACCAGGGGTTAACAATTAAATTCCCTGAATCACTGGATTATAAAAATATTACCGGTAAAGTGTTCCTATATAGACCATCTAACAAACAACTGGACTTTGAAACTGCTATTTCATTGTCTAATCCTTATTTGCTCATACCTGACAAACGTTTGGTAGATGGTCGTTGGAACATTAAAATAGATTGGCAATATAAGGGAAAATCTTATTTATTTAAAGAGCCCATAACGTATTAATATGCTTGTTTCTGCATTTATATTAGGAATATTGGGTAGTTTTCACTGTGTAGGCATGTGCGGACCTATTGCTTTTATGCTTCCTGTAGATCAATCAAACAACCTTAAAAAAGTCTCACAAATTGTGACTTACCACTTTGGAAGGCTTTTATCCTATAGTATTATAGGCTTAATTTTTGGACTCATAGGAAAAAGTCTTTATCTTTTTGGGTTTCAACAACAGCTTTCTATTCTAATTGGAATCGTTTTGATTTTAATTGTTATTATTCCCCAAAAAATATTTAATAAGTATAATGCCTCAAAACCTATTTATAGGGTTATTTCAAAAGTTAAATCTGCTCTAGGTAGTGCCATGAAGAAAAAAACCTTAGACACCTTCCTTACTATTGGTTTTTTAAATGGTTTTTTACCTTGTGGCTTAGTATATATGGCGGTCTTTGCTGCTATAGCCAGAGGAAATGCAATAAGCGGTAGTTTATATATGGCTGTTTTTGGCTTGGGTACTATTCCACTTATGACCACTGCCATTTATTTTAGTCATTTTTTAAAAGGGACAATAAGACAACGTATTCAAAAAATCATACCCGCTTTTATAGTACTTATTGGTATTTTATTTATTATTCGTGGATTAGGCTTAGGAATTCCCTACCTCTCTCCTGCCCCGGTTTTTGACCCTGTTTCCAATAATATTGACTGCCTTTAGAGATCGTTAAACACTTGAATGATGTTTTACAACGTAGCAAGTGTTAAACTTTTATCAAATTAATACATTTACACCTAAAATTAATAGTATTACTATTATATTCGCAAACAAAACTTCCAGTTATGCATAATCTACTTTCAAATTTAAAGATTGCTGTGCCTGATAAAATCTATGTAAAAGACCCGGAGTCTTCTGCTTTAGGGAAACGCATAGTACAACACAGCATTTTATTAATAAATGAGATTGGGTTTGACGCTTTTACCTTTAAAAAACTAGGTATTAAAATAGGGTCTAATGAAAGTTCTGTGTACCGTTATTTTGAAAACAAGCATAAATTACTTTTGTATTTGTCTTCATGGTATTGGGCATGGATCGAGTATCAAATGGTGCTTGAAACCCACAGCATACATGATAATAAAGAAAAATTGGTAAAAGCTATTGAAATTCTTTGCAGAACTACCAAAGAAGACTCTAAATTTTCTCATATTAATGAAGTGGTTTTGAATAGCATTATTATTAATGAAAACTCAAAATCCTTTCTAACCAAAGAAGTAGATCAGGAAAACAAAGATGGTTATTTTGTAATTTACAAAAGAGTGGTTTCCAGATTACGGGACATTATTACAGAAACAACTCCAAAATATGCCTTTGCTTCATCATTAGCAAGTACAATAATTGAAGGGAGTTTACATCAGCACTTTTTAAAGGATCATTTTGCTTCAATGACAGATTGTAATACAGACGTTCAACCATCAGATTTCTTTATTAATTTAACCTTAAATACATTAAAAATTTAATTATGGTAAAATCTACAAAAACCCCATGGCAACGCTTACTAGGTTTACTACAATTAGAGAAAAAAGACATTTTACAGATTTTCTACTATGCTATTTTTTCTGGTATTATTTCATTATCTCTACCATTAGGTATTCAGGCCATTATAAACTTAATACAAGGTGCTCAGGTTTCAACTTCATGGGTAATACTGGTCATTCTTGTAACTGTTGGAGTTGCATTCTCAGGAGCGCTTCAGCTCATGCAATTGCGAATTATTGAAACAGTACAACAACGTATTTTTACCAGGGCGTCTTTTGATTTCAGTTACAGATTCCCTAAAATTAAAATGTCTGAGTTACGCAATTACTACCCACCAGAATTAGCAAACAGGTTTTTTGACACTCTAACTATTCAGAAAAGTTTAGCTAAAATACTAATTGATGTACCAACTGCAATGCTTCAAATTGTATTTGCATTAATTCTCCTTTCGTTTTATCATCCATTTTTTATAGTATTTGGTCTCCTGTTGCTATTACTTATTTCCGTGGTCTTTAAATTTACAGCACAACAAGGGCTTGAAACAAGTTTAAAAGAATCTAAAAACAAATATAAAGTTGCCCATTGGATTCAGGAAATAGCGCGTACTGTTATTAGTTTTAAACTATCCGGAAGTACAAATCTAGGTATTGATAAAAATGACGATTTGGTAAACGGCTACCTAAAAGCCAGGGAAAGTCATTTTAAAGTTTTAATACTTCAGTACTCTCAAATGATAACATTCAAGGTTATTGTGACTGCAAGTTTACTATTAATTGGTGGAGCCTTAGTATTAAATCAAGAAATGAATATTGGTCAGTTTGTTGCAGCAGAAATTATCATTCTTTTAGTCATTGCTTCAGTTGAAAAACTTATTCTAGGTTTAGAACCGTTTTATGACAGTTTAACTTCATTAGAAAAAATAGGCCAAATAATTGATAAAGACCTTGAAAGTCAAGAAGGTGAAGAACCTGTATTTAGTAAAGGTATTCATATTGAATTAAATCATGTAACCTATGAAGTATCAAACAGGGACAAACATATTTTAAAAGATATTTCATTAAATATAGATCCTAAAAGCAGAATTTTAGTAAAAGGGGAAAGTGGTTCCGGAAAATCAACTTTACTTCGCCTTATATCCGGAGTTATTCAAGCTACTTCAGGAAATTTATATGTTAATGATATGTCCATTAGCAGTTTGCATTTAAACTTCTACAGATCGCAATTGGGACTATCATTATCTGATGAAACACCTTTTGAAGGTAGCATAAAAGATAATTTGACTTTTGGAAACTCCCACGTTTCAGATGAAGACATTCATGAGGTACTTAGCCAGGTTGGACTTAAAAACTTTATAAAAGATCAACCCCATGGCTTGAACACTATACTTTATCCTGATGGCAAGCAAATGTCATATACCTTATCTAAAAAAATTGTACTGGCTCGAGCCATTTTAAAATCTCCAAAAGTACTTATTCTGGAAGATGCTCTGGACCGGTTTAATGAGAAAGAGACCAACTCTATTGTTGACTACTTAACCCATAAAGATAGACCATGGGCTCTAATTGTAGTAAGTAGTAATAATACCTGGTCAGATAAATGTAGTGAGATTATAACCCTGGAAAACGGTAGAATTAAAAATTAAAAAGAGAAGTTATGCTAAATATATCACATAACCAACTGAATAAAACCATAGACTTATCCAAATACAAGTCCGGTAAAAATATCATGGATAAAACCTATTATAAATTCTTTAACAGGTTTTTGCTTGCTTTTGCCATAGTCATGTTTATTGTATTATTCTTACCCTGGACTCAAAATATAACCGGTAAGGGTTTAGTAACTACATTAAAGCCAAATCAAAGACCACAACATATTATGTCTCAAATCCCGGGACGTATTGAAGATTGGTATGTCCAGGAAGGTGATTTTGTAAAAAAGGGAGATACTATTCTTAGGATCTCCGAAATAAAAAGTGATTACTTTGATGATAAGCTAGTTGAAAGAACCAATCAGCAGATTGAAGCCAAATCTTCTTCTGTTAATGCTTACGAAGGCAAAGTTCAAGCTTTAAACAGGCAGGTTTCTGCTTTAAAAAACGAGCAACAATTAAAATTAAAACAAACGGAAAACAAGCTGCTTCAATCACACTTGAAAGTAAAGAGCGACAGTATTGATTTAGAAGCTGCAAAAACTAACATAACTATTGCTGAGCGACAATTTAATAGAATTAAAACACTTCAGGAGGAAGGTTTAAAGGCTGTTAAAGATGTAGAAGAAAAACGGTTAAAACTTCAAGAAACTCAGGCTAAGCTAATTTCACAGGAAAATAAATATATAGCCAGTCAAAATGAGGTTTTAAATGCTCAATTGGAACTATCAAGAATAAAAGCTACTTATACTGATAAAATATCAAAAGCCCAAAGTGACATGTATACTGCACAATCAAGTGGTTATGATGCTAAAGCACAGGTTACCAAACTTGAAAATGCAGCTACCAACTATAAGATGCGTAATGATTTGCTTTACGTAACCGCTCCTCAAAGTGGGTATATTAATAAAGTACTTACCGGAGGTATTGGTGTAACGTTTAAAGAAGGCGAAGAATTGGTAGGGATAATGCCTTCACAATATGAGCTGGCTGTTGAAACCTATGTACGTCCAATTGATTTACCTTTGCTACATATAGGGGAAAAAGTACGTGTGCAATTTGATGGATGGCCGGCGATTGTTTTTAGCGGATGGCCAAATGCATCATATGGAACCTATGGTGCTAAGGTAGTTGCTATAGAAAACTTTATTAGTAATAATGGGCGCTATCGTATACTTTTAGCTCCAGATGAGACTGATCATAAATGGCCTGAAGCTATTCGTATTGGTTCAGGAGCAAAAACTATTGCTCTATTAGAAGATGTTCCTATTTGGTTTGAATTATGGCGACAAATTAATAGCTTTCCACCTAATTATTATCAGCCAGATGGCACTGACTCTAAAGTTTCAAAAAAAGATAAAAAATGAGAACTTTTCTATTAAATATCCTGTTGCTAACAAGTTCGTTCCTGTTTGCACAAGATAGTACCTTTGTAATTAGCTTATCAGAATATTTGGGCTATGTTAAATCGTTTCATCCCATAGTAAAACAAGCCAATTTGGTTATCAACGAAAGTGAAGCTAAATTAATGAAAGCCAGAGGTGCATTCGACCCAAAAATTGAGGTAGACTACGACAGAAAAAAATTCAAAAACACTGAATATTATGATAAACTCAATGCTGCTTTTAAAATACCAACATGGTATGGTATAGAGCTCAAAGGAAATTTTGAAGAAAACACCGGAGATTTCCTTAACCCCGAATCCAGTGTTCCTGAAGATGGGCTATACAGTGTTGGTGTTTCCGTATCAGTAGCCCGTGGTTTTTTAACCAATAAACGAATGGCTATGCTTAAACAAGCAAAGCTTTTTGTAAACCAGGCTAAAAATGACAGACAGTTATTAGTAAACAATATTCTTTACCAGGCCACACTTACCTATTTTAATTGGTTGAAAACTTATAATGAAAAGCGCGTTTATGAAGATTTTTTAAACAATGCCCAAGTACGTTTTGATGGTATTAAAAAAGGCTATGAAGTAGGAGATAAACCCGCCATTGATACTTTGGAAGCAAGAATTGCTCTAAACAACAGAAAGTTAAACCTGGAAAAATCACGTATAAAATTTATTAAAACCTCTTTAGAATTATCAAATTACTTATGGTTAAATGAGAATACACCAATAGAAATACAAGAAGGTATCATTCCAAACATATACACCTTTGAAACTATAGATAATACATTGAACACATCAGCATTAGATATTGAAAATTTAAATTTAGAAGAACATCCAAAATTACAATCATTAGATTATAAGTTTCAAAGTCTGAATATTGAAAAGCGCTTAAAACTAAATAACCTTTTACCCAGGGTTGATCTTCAATATAACTTTTTGTCTCAAACGCCTGAAATCTCCAGATCATTCAGTACCTCGGCTTATAAAAGCGGGGTGAATATTAGTGTCCCGCTATTTCTCAGAAAAGAACGCGCTGATTTAAAACTGGCCAAACTTAAAATTCAGGACACAGAGTTTGAAATTCAGTCAACAAGAGTAACATTGAAAAATAAAATTAATGCCATCAACCAGGAACTAGACTCTTATGTATTGCAAACCAATGTCACTAATACTATAGTTGATGATTATTCTAAAATGCTTTCTGCTGAGGAACGCAAGTTCTTTTTAGGGGAAAGTTCTTTATTCTTGGTTAACTCTCGTGAATCAAAACTTATAGATGCAAAACTTAAAGCCATTGACATTGAGAACAGCGCTTTTAAAACTAAAGCCAATCTATTTAATGTTTTGGCAGCATCTGCACTATAAATAAAAGACTGTCTGAAAAGTGGTGTTCTGTATGACTAGATCAAATCATTTTCAGACAGTCTTTTAATTTGAGTTAATCAATAACAGCTTACAACCACATAAACAAGTTATATTTTAAATGTTATTACCGGTAATGTAGAATGATTAGCTACATCCTCCCCTATACTACCTTCAAAGAAATGTGCAAGTCCTTTTTTACCATGAGTTGGTACCGCTATCAAATCTGCTCCTGTTTTATTAGAAAAATTCAAAACGCCATCTTCAACAGTATAATCAGATACATAATGAACATCGTCCATTTTATCTAAGTTTCCATCAGCTTTTGCAAAAAAATTAACCACCTTTTTTTCAATTTCTAACGAACTCTTAAATTTATCATTAGGTAAGTTCACGTAAACCATATAAACTTTAGAATCCATTTTATTAAATAAACTCATTGCATTTAAGTACGATCTAATATTCTCTTCAGAAAAATCGCAAGCTAAAGTAACAACGTCAAAATTCACATTCAATAAATCATTTTTAACTACCAAAACAGGTATTTCTGCATTACGCACTACGCGTTCTGTATTAGACCCCACAAAGAGCTCCTTTAATCCACTAGTACCATGAGACCCCATAATAATAAGGTCTGCATCATTTTTTAAGGCCACATCGTTAACCTCACTAAACACTTTAAAATGTTTAATAATTGGAGTAACATGAACACCTTCTAAATAGTCTTTCTTTAGGAAATCTTTAAATTTTTTCTCTGCAAGTTGAAGAAAATACACAGCCTTTTGATTTTGAAGTCCGTCTGAAGCAGATAACATGATATCTGACATTTCTAACATATGTAGAGCAAGTAATTCGGTATGATACTTTTTAGACAATTTAGCCGCTGTTTTAAGAGCGTATTCTGAATGTTCAGAAAAATCAATTGGTACAATTATTTTTTTCATGATTTTTTAGTTTTGGTTCTGATCTCTCAGGAATAACAACTTGAACAGTTTCATCAATACAATCAATGTTCTTATTCAATTTACACCGTCATTGAAAACAACTTGGTATCCGGTTGTTTTCTTTGCAATAAAACATCAAAAGCCATACAGATATTTCTAACAAATGGCCGTCCCTTTTCTGTAACTTCAACACTACTATCTCCTATAGAAAGTAATCCGTCATTTTCCATTTCCTGCAACTCTATCAGAGCATCCGGAAGCTCTTTAAAATAAAGATTATCAGGAGACCATGATGTTTTAAATTGACACATCAAATTCAAAATGTGTTTTCTTATAATTAAGTCTTCCTTAGACAGAATATGCCCCCTATAAACCGGAATTCTACTGGTTTCCAGCAACTCGTAATAATCTTCAATTTTCTTAACATTTTGTGCAAACCCATACCAACTATCACTAATAGAAGAAACCCCAAGGCCAATCATAGCCTGAGTCTTTGAAGCAGTATACCCCATAAAATTCCTGTGTAGCTTCCCACTGATCATAGATTCATGAAGAGAATCTGTTACTAACGCAAAATGATCCATTCCAATTTCTTCATACCCAACTTCAGCTAGCAATTGCTTTCCTAATTCATATTGTTTTCTTTTTAATGCTGCTGATGGCAAATCAGATTCTTTAAATCCACGCTGCCCATTCCCCTTTATCCATGGTACGTGTGCATAACTATAAAACGCTAGCCTATCAGGCAATAATTCTTTTGTTTTTAAAATAGTTTCTTCTACATGTTCTAAGGTTTGAAATGGCAACCCAAAAATAATGTCATGCCCTACAGAGGTATATCCTATTTCTCTGGCCAGCTCTGTTGCCCGCTTCACATTTTCAAAAGGTTGAATTCTATGAATAGCTTTTTGTACGGTTTCATTATAATCCTGAACACCATAACTTACTCTTCTAAACCCAACATTGTAAAGTGCTTGTAAATGTGCTCTTGTTGTATTATTTGGATGTCCTTCAAAACTGAATTCACAATCTTCTGCTCTCACAGCATCCCTTAATATACCATTTATCAACATTTCCAAATTCTCAGGGCTAAAAAAGGTAGGTGTTCCCCCTCCAAGATGCAACTCTTTGATAAGAGGTTTTTCTTCAAACAACTCTACATATAAGCTCCACTCCTTTAAAACAGCATTGATATATGGAGACTCCACACTATGTTGTTTGGTAATACGTTTGTTACAACCACAAAACGTGCATAAACTTTCACAAAAAGGCAAATGAATATACAGGCTTATTCCCTCTTTAGAATTGCTTTCCTTAAATGACTGTATCAGAGACCGTTTCCATTTCTCCAAAGAAAACGTAGTACTGTCCCAATACGGTACCGTTGGGTAACTGGTATACCGTGGACCAGCAATATTATACTTATTGATTAACGAATTTGACATACCTAACATTTATAGTTCAAAATTATGACTTAAAGGCATTTTAAAATATGACATATGTCATGGGAGATATTTGCAATTGATTTATTAATGCCTTAACTTCGATTAACCAAAAAAAGCAAAAAAAAATGAAAAAACTTAGCATTATATTAATTGCATTAACAATAGGTTTAACATCTTGTAAAAACGAAAAAAAAGAAACTAAAACAGAAGCACCCGCTGAAGACACTTCAATAGAAAAATTTGTTGTAAAGCCTGAAGCAACCTCAGTAAAATGGACCGCTTACAAGACCACAGAAAAATTAGCTGTTGGAGGTGAGTTTTCTGTTATAAAATTTGAGAACAAGGAAGGGGCAACTATACAAGAAGCTCTTAATAACCTAGCCTTTTCAATACCTATTAGCAATTTATTTACTAAAGATGAAGGTAGAGATGCAAAAATAAAAGCTTCTTTTTTCGGGGCTATGCTAGATACTGAGTTTATAAAAGGTACCATAAAACATAACGGTAACTCTGTAGTAGCATCTCTAACCATGAATGGTGTTACTCACGATTTGCCATTGAAAATTTTAATAACTGATGAAAGGCGAATTTCTATGACCGGTACTATGAACCTTAAGGATTGGAACGCATTAGGTGCTCTAGAATCTCTTAATAAGGCTTGTTTTGATTTACATAAAGGGCCAGATGGCGTAAGCAAAACATGGGAAGATGTTGCTATTGAAATTAACACCTACTTACGTAAAAATTAACACCTAACATACTACGCATTAAGAATGAGAGAAATAAAGCTTTCTTTTTTAATTATAAAACTCACGTTTTCTTTTATTCTAAGCGTAACATGTCTGGTTAATGCTCAAGTACCTGAACTCAAAAAGAATATTAATAAAAAAAGTGATTGGGATTTCAGTATAACCCCTTATGGGCTTTTTGCTTTTAACTCAACTGATGTTGGCGGAACGCAAATAAGACAATCTTTTAATGATTTAAATTCCATCACTAATGCCGGGTTTCAATTAGCTGCTCATACCAGGTTTAAACGTTTTCATTTGTTTTTTGACGGTACCTGGGCTAATTTGGGAGACAAAACATCCAATGCCGGATTAAAAATAGATTTAGAAATCATTCAACGTATTTTTGCCTTCAATTTAGGTTATAACGTTTATGAAAACTTCCATTTTAAAGAAAATGAAGTTTTAAAAGGGTGGCGTTTAATTATTGATTTTGGAGCTAAATATTGGAAAAATGATCTCTTTTTAAATTATTCGCTCTCTCATAATGACAATATTTTGCTTAATGGTACTTTAAATCAATTAACTGATTGGTGGGATTTAATGTTGGGAGCTAAGGCAGACCTTCATATTAGCAATAAATTCTCGTTAAATGTGTCTATGGACATCGGTGGTTTTGGTATTGGTAACTCTTCAAAATTCACTTATGATTTTCTTTACTTAAATATGTTTAAAGTTTCAAAACTAATCACTATAAATGCAGGGTTTAGAAATTTTAACTATAAAAGAAGCGACGTCTCTTCTTCTGAAAGTTTAGATACCAATGTTAATGTTTTTGGGCCATTGATTGGAGCTTCCTTTAGACCATAATTAACGTCTATTTATATTAAGAGCCTATACATTTTAATTACATGCAAACAAATAGTTACTGATTTGCCTGGCATTAAATACTATTAGAAAATGTTTAATTCATAGGAATATTTGCAAACTAATCTTATAAACTGTTACATTTACACTTCATTGATTACTTATAAATAATGAACCCATCATCAGCAGGTTGGATAAAAAAACTACTCAAGGAGCTCCCAAAAAACAACGGGTTTTTGGAATATCGTAATGAGGCGTTTTATGACACCTTAAGAGCCTGTGGATTTATTTATGGAAGTAATTTAAATATTGCTGCCCAAATATTTCCAAAAAGTGATTTTACTGAAGAAGAGCTTTGTAAAACCAATTTTATTTTATCATTATTTTACAACTACTCAAAGTCTAAAATTAAGACCTCATTTACAGAAAGTGTTATTAACTTCTACACGGATATCAATGAAATTAAAACCTCTTTTTTTCAAGAACTATTAGGGGGTACAAAATCAAACGAGCAACTTGAAAAAATAATACATAAACGCATTCAGATTGATGCCAATGTACTCACAAAAAACTTCAATTATTTTGTCATAAATGCTCTGCTATATGTAGACGTTTTAGCTTATGATGAGTACCTCAAAAACGAATCTATTAGTATAGATTACTTAAAAAACCTTGAAGCCTCAATTGTAGCCATTACACTTGATGTACTTAATTCCAAAGAAAATAAAAATCAGTATGATGATAGTTTGATAAAGTTGTTTGAGTCTTCTTTACGCTATCATAGTTCTAACAATCTGGATTATAAAAAGGCAATAAAGCTTATAAAAAACAGTCAGGAGAAATATTATATTTTGGATTTAGCATGTATGGCCACATGGAGTGATCAGATGATTGATGTAGAAGAGCAACAATTTTTAGAAAAACTGGGACACGATTTACAATTAGATATTACACGGATACATCAGTCTATTAAAACCGTCAATAAATTCTATACCGTTAACAAAGACAATATTGCACTTTTAAGCTCTAAAAATATTGTACAAAGCTTTTACAATAATTCCAGTAAAATGGTACACAAACTAATTACCAGAAATAGCAAACGTTTGTACAAAGAAATAAAAGACAGTAAGGAGCTCATGGTTCTTATAACACAATCCACCGTAAGGGACCTAACAAAAGAAGAACAAAAAAAGGTACAGGATCAATTGCTAGACATATTTAAATCTATACCTAGTCTTGCTATTTTTTTGTTACCTGGAGGTGCATTACTATTACCTTTAGTAGTTAAATTTATTCCTAAGTTATTACCATCTGCTTTTGATGAAAATAGAATTGAGGAATGAAGATAAAGAAATGATGTTCATATCTTTTATTCCAACCAAGCTTTAAAATCCTTAACCCGCTCTCTAGCCACAATAACGTCTTGCCCCCTATACGATTTTAATTTTATTTGTAAACGCGAATTGGTATAACTTACCATATCTTTGATAGCGTTGATATTCACAAAGAATTTTCGACTTATCCTAAAAAAAGTATCCGGTTCTAATTCATCTTCAAGATGCTCCAGAGTGGTGTCCAACAGGTAATTTCTTCCTTCTGTAGTGTGAATATAAGTTCCTTTATTTTCACTGTAAACACATTCTATCTCATCAATGTTTATAAGTTTTAAATGCTGCCCTACCCTTACAGAAAAGCGTTTTTTATATTCTCGGTCAATTGGATTTATAAGAAGTTTTTTAATATCATTAAAATCTAAAGTTACTGCCTGCTGTTGAGGTATAAGGTTTTGATATTTTTTTACTGCCACTGATAATTCATTATCATCTATTGGCTTTAACAAATAATCAATGCTATTTAATTTAAAGGCCTGAAGTGCGTATTCATCATAAGCTGTTGTAAAAATTATAGCTGATTTTATAGCAATAGCTTCAAAGATCTCAAAAGACAAACCATCACTGAGTTGAATATCTAAAAAAATTAAATCCGGATGCTGATTGTTTTGAAACCATTTAATGGATTCTTCAACAGAATGTAACATGGTATCAGCATTTAAGTTTAAGCTTTTAAGCATACGTTGTAAACGTCTTGCTGATGGCTTTTCATCTTCTATTATAATTACGTTCATTCTTAATGATTATTTTTTATTGATAACAGGGTATTGTTGATATTCTCTGGTCCTTTTACAAAAGAGTCAACTAAATAGTACTATTCCCATTTCTTTTCTTGTTTATCCATATATGCTTTCAATTTTCTCTCTTCCCATGTTTTCTTAAAGAACTGTTTACCTTTTAAAGCAAACCTTCCATGTAAAAAAATAAAAACGGTCCATGCTAATATTATTATTGAGTTAAACCAGGTAAAGAAATCGGCATACTCATTGTTTTCGTCAATGATATATAAATTGTATAATAGAAGCAGTACCACAATGATATATCCCACCAAGTGAACATAAAAAACTTTAATATGTCGTACTTTTTCCTTCGCTCTTATATAGCTTTTGTCTAATTCTTCTTGAGTTTTCATATTATTCAAATCTACGTTTATCGGTTTTACCTTCTTCCTTTTCCATGAATTCACGAATTTTTCTATCTTCCCATGATTTGCTAAAAAAGCGGTTTCTGCAAAACACGCTTAGAGCGTGAAAACCTAGCCCAATACCCCAGAATAATGGTGTGGAAAGTGTGCCAATATTCCAGATATTGCCACTTGTATTTGAAGCTATCATGATAAAAATAAAGATGTTAACTACGGCATACCAGAACGCATGCCAATAAAATCCTTTGAGCTCCTTAAGTCGTTTTTGAGCTCTTATATAAGCATCTTCTCTATTAAAGTTATCAGATGTATTTTTATTATCTAAACGGTTCATTTTATTCCTTTTTTAATTCCAACGATTTGCCTGTTCTTCTTCTCTCATAAATTCTTCTATCTTACGCTTTTCCCAACTACTTCCAAAAGCTTTATTACTAAAAAAGACCCTAAAAGCTTGAATAGCTAGCCCTAGTCCCCAACCAAACATGGGAAACCAAAACCATTGAAAGCTCCAATAGGTTTTATAATTTATAAAGATTAGGAATGGAATGACTAAAAAGTATGATACCAGGCTGTAATAAAAGCCTTTTAGTTCTTCTACGTGGTTACGTGCACGCAAATAATTATCGTCCATTTGATTTGATGATTGTGGCCTCATAACTGATATTTGTTTTGTAAGTATGGGTATGGCTACCAAAAACTTATTTGATTCTTTGTTTATTTTTATTTTTCTATTGGTTAATAAATTATAGCGCTGCATGATATTGTTCAAACCTACACCGCTACTCTTTTTTACAATTTGCTTAGGTTGCAAAGTATTTTCAACAATCAAGTTACCTTGGTCTTCATAAATTTTAATATGAAGAGGCTTACTTGATGTCACCATATTATGCTTTACTGCATTTTCTAAAAGCAATTGTAGTGATAAGGGTACAACTTTACTTTCCGGGTTTAGCGCGCGCTCTGGCATAGTAAATACTATACTGTCTTCAAATCTCATTTTTAACAAAGACATGTAGGTTTTAGCAAATTGCAACTCTTCATCAACAGTAACCAATTCTTTATTTTTTTGCTCTAAAACATAGCGATATACTTTAGACAAGCCGGTTGTAAATTTTTGAGCATTATCCGGATTCTCTTCTATTAAACTTGTCAATACATTTAAACTATTAAATAAAAAATGAGGGTCTAACTGGTTTTTTAAAGCATCAAACTTAGCACTTGCCGTACCGGCAATAACCTTCTGTTCTTTTATTCTGTTTTGTTGGTATCTGTTGTAAAAATATATAGCATAAAAAATGCTAACAATAACCAGAGTTACCCAAAGACCAAATTGATAACTTCCAAATTTTTCGTTCGCCAAAAAATATTCAAAAGAGTTACCATGATAGAACATTGATGTTGATGCCCTCAACACAAATAAGCCTATTAATGTTATAATTATACAGCCAAACACACCAATAATGATTCGTTTGAACGTATCATTTTTTTTCCATTGACGACATTCCAGATAATCAAAAAAATACATATTGGAATACCCCAAAACAAAGGAATACAACTGATAGAACGCCAGAGTAATCAATAAACTTTCTGTACTCTCAAATTGAAATCCGTTAGAAAGAAAGCTCCCTATTATAAAAACTATAATACCAATTATGAAGGCTATTAATATATTTCTAACAGATTTTTTCATTTCTAATTCCAGTTAATTAATTATTTCTTATTGCATGATTTTAAAATCATTTCTGCACGCTCCTTACCCCAGTTAGGATGAAAAGGCGTTTCTGGTTTAAATTTAGCAAAAAGATCCATGGCACGTTCTAAATCTTTACAAAATGGTGTGGTATCTTGGCCAAAATAAGAAGCCGATCCCATATCCCACTCTGCTTTGCAATATACTACTCGTGGATTCTCCGGTGCTATCTGTGATGCTTTAGCATATAACTGTGCTACTTTACCCGATAATGTCATACCATATGTAGCACCATCAAAAGCTACCCAAGCCGTATGCAATAGGGCTTGAAGCACCAATATTTCAGGGTTATCCTTTGAAATTGCTGTAGCATCATTGATTAAATCCTGAGCTTTATTAAGTTGTGCTGTTAGTTTTTCTTTATCTTTTTCTCCAAAACTTGAAATAATATTAATTTGAGCGGCATAATACGGTGGCAACCAATTATCTGTTTCGGCATTTGCTATACGTTCAAAAAGATTTGATGCTTCAACCTGTTCATTGGATTGCCATAGTTGAAATGCTTTTTGCATGCCTTTCTCATAGCTGGTCTGTGCATTAACAATTCCGAAGGTTAATAGTGTTGTAATGATGATTAAGTGTTTCATGGTTGTGTTTTTTAATAATTAAATACAAGGCAAATATCATCCTGAAGTCCTTTTTTTAAAAAAAGGATTTACCGAATTGTAGATTTAGCAAGATGAAACGTTTTTCTTAGGTTTATAAAACTAAAAAAACGATCTGAATTAAAATTCAGATCGTCTTTACTACATTGAAATTAACCTATTACTAACTACCGTTTACCCCTCTTGATATTTAAAGAATATAGGTATAGCATAAGCTACTTTTACCGGTTTACCTCGTTGTTTACCAGGTTTCATTTTAGGCAATTTGCCTATTATACGCTCTGCTTCTTCTTCCAGAATTTTATCCGGCCCTCTGGAACGTATACCTGTTATATTACCTTTTGAATCAATAAAAAACACTACAGATACGCGTCCTTGAATCCCCATATCCAATGCCATTTCCGGGTAAGTAAAATGCTTGATAACATGTTCCTGCATTTTTTTCTGAAAACATTCCTTGGTCTGCCTTTTAGACAAGCCTTCACATCCGGGAAAAACAGGTACATCTTCTATTACCGCAAAAGCAACTTGAACATCTTCTTCTACTTCTTCAACAATAATATCACTAACCTCAACAGGCTCTGCTATAGCAGTTTCCTGAGTAATCTCTGTACTTTCTATTACCGTTTCTTCAATCTCTTCTGTATCCTCAACTACTTGAACACTTTCACTTACAACAGCCGGCGGTGGAGGTGGTGGTGGCACATTGGCATTAATTATTGGTATTTCTTCTTCAAACTCACTTTCCATATCAACAATACCTATTTCAACTTCTTCCTGTTCATAAGATTTATATTCTAAAACCTGCCAAGAAAAGAGTAACATTAAGTTTAACCCGATAGCAAAGTAGATACTGCTATTTCTCCCCACCTCTAAATTGGGGTTCTTTTTAGTTTCCATGATAGTTAATTTTAAAAGAAAAACTTCAGTAATTTATTAGTATAAAATTATCATATTATCAACTTAATAACTATGATATTTATCATATCATAATAAAAACAGATTATTCTAATAATTCCATATTTTAACCCTAATTACAAGGCCGGTCTATTGTGTTCTTCTTTTTGTATCTTCGTTTTTGTTGCTTAATAAGTATGTAACAAGTATAGTATCCTATTGATATGTAAAGTCGTAAAAACCAAACCTGTAATATGACCAAATTTGTATTTCCTTTTCTCTTTTTTTGTTTATCATATGGAACACGCGCTCAAGAAGATTCCATTGGAATTTTTCAATATCATACAGATATAGGTCACCCTAAAAATGCGGGTTCCGGGATCTATAATAGCAATACCCAAACCTACACTATTAAAGGTTCCGGGTACAACATTTGGGGGCACCGGGATGAGTTTCACTATTTGTATAATAAATTAAAAGGAAACTTTATTGTTACAGCAAATTTTGAATTTAGTGGACTAAATGAAATACACCGTAAAATTGGATGGATGGCTCGAGCTTCTGAAGCTGACAATGCTGTTATGGTTGGTGGATTTCTTCATGGTGACGGGCTTACGGCTGGTCAGTGGCGAGAAAGAAAGGGCGCTGATATGCAAACTCCTTTTGATAATATATCGGCACCAAAACGGTTTTATCAGGTTATTCAATTAGAACGTCGGGGTAACAAATTTATAGTCCGTGCTGCTCAATCAGGAGAACCTTTTGAAGAAATAAGTTCTAAAGAATTAAAATTTATGCCAGACGAAGCTCTTGTCGGTATTGTTATTTGTTCTCATGACGAAAATACAATTGAGAGTGCTAAAGTTTGGAATGTTCGCATAGATCAACCGGTTGATGACACATACAACCCCAAAAAGCAAGGTTGGCTTGGATGCAGAATGGAAACTATGAATATATTTAATGGAAAGCGTAAAATAATTTATGAAAAAGACAGCCGTTTTGAAGCTCCAAACTGGATGCCTAATGGTAAAAATTTGCTTTTCAACATGGACGGATCACTTTATACAATTCCAAAAGAAGGCGGAGCTATTAAAAAAATAAATACCGGTTCGGCCAATAACCTTAACAATGATCATTGTATTTCATTTGATGGTAAAATGCTTGGCATAAGTCATGATGACGGTAAAGGGTCTAGAATTTTTGTTTTACCCTTAGAAGGAGGAGAACCGAACCCCATAACAGAAGCTCCTTCATATTTACATGGTTGGTCTCCAAATAATAAAGAGTTAGTCTATGTAGCTAAAAGAAAAGGGGTTGCTGGTTATAATATTTATAAAAAATCAATAAAAAAAGGTAAAGAAATAAAATTAACAAGCAGCAAAAAATATGAACATGTAGATGGTTGCGAATACGCTCCTGATGGAAAATACATTTATTATAATGGCTCAAAAAACGGAGGCACAATGCAACTTTGGAGAATGAAACCAGATGGAAGTAACAAGGAACAATTAACTTTTGATGAATACAACGACTGGTTTCCACATATATCTCCTGACGGTAAATGGATTGCATTTATCTCTTTTATGCCAGATATTAAGTTGAACTCCCATCCTTCATTTAAACAAGTTATGTTACGCTTAATGCCAGTTTCAGGAGGAGCTCCAAGAGTCCTTGCCTATTTATATGGCGGGCAAGGCACTATTAATGTTAATTCATGGGCTCCAAATAGTGAATACATCTCTTTTGTAAGCAATTCCGGGAAATCAAAATAATACAATCCATTTCTGTTTTTTTGAAAAAAAGCTGACAAAGTCCATTATAATAGTTGTTAATCAATTTTCTTATAAATTATCAAGCTGATTGCTCTTTTTATCCTCACTAATGGTCCAAAAGAATCCAACAAAAAAGAATTGGTCTACTGCAGGTTGTAAAACGCGTCTATTAAAAACTCCATTTATATCTGGTGTATCTGAATACTGATAGCCATTAACATTTCTAAACCCTAATACATTGTTCACTGAGGCATACAGTATTTTTTGCGGACTTATTAAATAAGCCCAATTTAAACTGAAACTGTTAAATGCTTTTGTTTTTTCATTTAAAAATCCTGGTTTATTAGGATTAGTATAAGTTCTTCCAGAAGCAAAACCATAACTCAACCCCATTTGACTACGCCATTTATCAATCCAGTATTTACCAACTACTGATACGTTATGTGTATTAACAAAATTAGGCTGTGCTTCCATGTCATAATTCTTGTAATCACGCTTGGTATCTAAAAACGAATAACTCAACCAATAATCAAAGTTTTTAATGCTCTTACTATCTCTCCAAAAGAAATCAATTCCTTTTGCGAATCCGTAACCATCATTACTAAAATCGCTATTGAAATCAGGAAAATCATCGCTATATTTTATTAAATCCCTGTATTTTTTATAATAGGCTTCTGCTCTAAAAATTTTCCCATCTGCATTATGCTGATAGTTGAAAATATAATGTGATGTATTTTGAGCTTTTAAGTCTTGATCGAATTTTAAAACATTACTAGGTGGGTTTTGATGAAAATTGCCATAGGCTAATGACAATTGACTTTTATCTGATATTTTATATGCAAGTGATACCCTGGGTGCTATCATAAATTCTTTAAATAACTCGCTATATTCTCCTCTTATTCCTGATTTAAATGCCAGGCTCTTAGAGATAAAAATATCAGCTTCAGCATAAGCAGCAGCTATGTTATTGTTAAAACCATATGTAGCATCAATAATAGTTTCATCATTATATTTTTCGGCAAAATCAGTTACAAAATATTCAGCACCAAAATAAAGCTTAAACCTATTACTTATTCTGTTTTTAAACTTAAGCTTAGTATGCAAAGAGTTTTCTGTACCATTAATATCACTTTCAATAACATTCAGGTTGTTTTTTGCATAAGTATAGCTAATTCCTCCAAAAAATGTCCAGGTATCATTTAAAACACCGTTATATGATCCATTCAAATAAAAATTATTATTGTTCAATTTAAAATACACCCCCTCCGGGTTATTAATATCTTCCTGTGTTAATTCAAAGTTTGTTGCATCAAATGCGCCATATAATTTAAATAAACCTGCATTGGTTCTTTTTCTAAACACCGTTTCTCCTGAAGCTGTCTCAAAAGGTTTTATCCAGTTATTCCGGTTAGGAAAAATAGCATTATAAGGCGCTAAATTTATGTATGATGCATTAACACTAATCGAGCTTTTATCCCATTTTTGGGTATTTCCCAAAGTTGCCCCCACACTCATAATGCCTATATCTGTTTTTTCCTGATCAGGTTCATCTATGGTATTTAAAAGCAAAACACTTGATAGGGCCTGGCCATATTCTGCAGAATATCCTCCTGTGGAAAAAGTAATACCGTCAAATAGAAAAGGGGAATACCTCCCCCGGGTTGGAGCATTATTGGTTGTAGGTGTATATGGAGTAAAAACCCGGATACCATCAATAAATATCTGAGTCTCTTCAGCATCTCCACCACGGACAAACAGCCTGCCATCTTCTGCTACAGTTGTGGTTCCAGGAAGCGTTTGCAATGCTCCAACAAAATCGCCCAAAGCACTGGCCGTTGTTACTACATCTAAAGGCTTTAAAGCATTCACCTTACTATTGTCTCCTGCTGAAAATGTTCCTGCAGAAAGCACAACGGCATCCAAGGTATTTACATCTTCTTTAAGTGTAACTAATAAATCCTTCATATAAGCTACATCTCCTATCATGGTAAAAGTTTCGTAAGACATATAAGAAACAACCAACGTTTGGGTTCCGGTTTCTGTGGTCTTAAATGCAAACTCTCCTTTTTCATTTGTGGTACCACCATCATAGGTCCCTTCTAAATAAATATTGGCTCCTACAATGGGTTCTTTTTTTGAATTAAATACTCTACCATTTAATGTTGACTGTGCTAAAATTTGAGAACCAATTAATGCTATAATAATAATAATGGTTAGTTTTTTCATGGTTTTTAAAATATGCTTCTTAAATGTTTGTTTGATGCAACAAACTTGCATTAGAAAATCGATGAGAAAAACTAATAATTACTGAACTGTAAATTATCTATGATGGATTGATAGTTTCATACTCTTAAACAAAGACTAAGTCATTAAAATTGTAAAATGTATCTGATTGATAGATTTAAGCCACCAGATGTAACACTATTTTTAAAATTACTTTGTTTCCCTAAGTCTATTCTCATAAAAACCAGATATATTTGATTGTTCCTGATTGCATTCTTTGAACTTGCAAATAATTATTATAAATACCTGTAACATTTTAAAAGATTAAACTACTTACACTATAACCAAACCATCACATTGAATAAAGAACTGGAACATAGTTTTGTTGAATTGCTGGAAAAGCATCAAAATATTGTACACAAAGTATGCAGGTTGTACACTAATAATTATGATGCTCATAATGATTTATTTCAAGAAATTACAATTCAACTTTGGAAAGCATACCCTAAATTTAGAGGAGATGCCAAGTTTAGTACCTGGATGTATAGAGTAGGATTAAATACTGCTATTACACTATACAGGAAATCTAAGCGAACTATTAATACACAAGATTTTAATGGTGTTGAGTTTAAAATTAAATCAGAGGATTATGATGATACTGAAGAACAACAATTAAAGGTACTATACAAAGCTGTACATCAATTAAATGATATTGAAAAGGCTCTTGTTTTTTTATATTTAGAAGACAAGGATTATAGAGAAATTAGTGAAACATTGGGAATTAGCGAAGTGAATGCCAGGGTGAAAATGAACAGGATCAAAACTAAGCTAAAAACCATACTAAATCCGTAACAGTTATGGATGAATTAGATTTATTAAAAAAAGATTGGGATAGAAACGGCGATAAATATCCAAAATTGACTTATAATGAAATTTATAAGATGATTTTAAAGAAGTCATCTTCTATAGTAAAATGGATTTTTATAATCAGTCTTTTAGAATTTGCCTTTTGGTTTGGCATTGCCTTTTTATTGAAAGGAACGTCTTATTCTAATAAAATAAAGGAACTGGATATTAATAACGTATTAATTCCCATTTCCATTATTAGTTATGCCGTTTTAATTTACTTCTTTTATTTATTTTATAGAAATTACAAAAGAATTTCAGTTACAGACAGTTCTAAACAATTAATGGAAAACATTCTAAAAACCAGAAGAACTGTAAAATACTATGTCATTTTTAACCTTGCATCTTTGATTATTGGAGCATTTATCGGTTCTTTCTATGCCCTAAATCACGATCCTGGTTTTTCAGATAAGCTACAATTAGCAACTGCAAACGGAGAAGTTTTTAAATTTTATTCAGCCATCATCATTGTTATAGTTTTAATCCTGATAGCTACAATAGGCTTTTTATTATTGTTTTACTGGTTGATTTACGGTATTCTTTTAAAACGCCTGAACCGCAATTATAATGAGCTGAAGAAACTGGAAGTCTAAGAAAAGGTATCTACTTCAATAACCTCTCCGGGTAACATATCATTTAATTGTATTTTACCTACCCTAACCCTAACTAATCTCAATGTAGGAAAACCAACTGCCGAAGTCATTTTACGCACTTGTCTAAACTTACCCTCTCTCAATATTATTGAAACCCATGATGTAGGGCCGTGCCTATCATCTCTTATTTTTTTTGACCGCTCGGGTAATTGCAGATTTTTTTCTAATTTAAATGCTTTACAAGGTTTTGTTTTATATTTCTTTCCTTCAAAACCTATTTCTATGCCTTGTTTTAGTTGTTCTATTGCTTCAACCGGAATATCTCCATCCACCTGAGCATAATATTCTTTCTCTATTTTTTGGCTATTTATGTAATCACTTGTTTTACCATCAGTAGTAAGTAATAATAGGCCTTCAGACTTTTCATCCAAGCGGCCAATTGCCATTATATTTTTCGGAAAATTATACAGTTCGCCTAAAAACTTTTTAGACTGCTGCTTTGAGTCATGACTCATAAATTGGCTTAAATAACCATACGGCTTGTAAATAACAAAATGCCTGTGTATCATTATTAGAGGTTTCCATTTAAAATATCATAAATCAACCTCCTTGTTGGTTGTTGTCCGTTTATTTTTTCACGTATAACATCAAAGGTCACTTTAAAGTTACAACCCGATTTATAAGCGCTACAGCCATAAGCTGATTGTCCTTTTATTATTGTGCCTTGTTTGCATTTTGGACAAATCAAGTCTTTTTCTTTTGGTTTCACTTCCACAGGCCTTAATTTAGGCTCCAGTTTTAACTTAAAGTTTTCATCAAAGCGAAGTAAACCTTCAATATTCCCCAAATCTGTTTTAAAGCCTTTCAAATTGACCGTACTTCCTTTTTGAAGCAATCTGATAAATTGTTTTTCAGATATTTTTTTCTTTGCAAAAGTAAAGGGCAACTTAAAATCACACCCGGATTTATAAGCACTGCATCCATAAGCTGCTTTACCTTTTAACAACTTACCGCTTTTGCATTTAGGGCAACCTTCAGCCAACAGCCCCGCTTGTTTTTTACTTGTAGCTTGAGCTTCCCTGTTTTTTACTGTAATTGCGTGAGAAATATTAGCTCGCCTTGTTTCACTTCTTACCTCATACACCAATGCATCTACCATTCGTTTCATGTTCTTTATAAAAGTACTTGCACTAAATGTTCCTTTCTCTATATCTTTCAATTGCTTTTCCCATGACCCGGTTAGTTCAGCAGACTTTAATAAATTATTCTGAATAGTCTCAATAAGTTGAACCCCCGTAATCGTTGGCAATACTTGTTTTTTATTACGCTTAATATATTTCCTTTTAAAAAGGGTTTCAATAATATTAGCCCGTGTTGATGGTCTTCCTATACCATTTTCTTTCATTAAATCTCGTAATTCATCATCATCAACCTGTTTGCCAGCCGTTTCCATAGCCCTTAACAAAGAGGCTTCTGTAAACTGTTTAGGGGGCTTGGTTTCCTTTTCTAAAAATGAGGGTTCATGTGGCCCCTTTTCTCCTTTTTCAAATGGGGGTAATACTCCAGACTCTTTTTCTTTTGCGTCCTGATTTTCAAACACAATACGCCACCCTTTCTCCAAAATTTCCTTACCTGTAGCTTTAAAGGATACTTCAGCGGCATTACCAATAACCGAAGTGTTAGAAACCAGGCAGTCATCATAAAATACAGCAATAAAGCGCCTTGTTATAATATCATAAACCTGTTGCTGATTATATGGTAAATTAATTTGAATACCTGTTGGAATAATGGCATGATGATCAGTAACTTTTTTATCATTGAAAACCTTAGCTGATTTTTTTATTTTTTTTCCTAAAAGCGACTGGGTAAATTTTGAATAACTAATCAGTTTCTCAAGAATTCCGGATACTTTAGGATAAATATCCGTTGGTAAAAATGTGGTATCCACTCTTGGGTAAGTCACCACCTTTTGTTCATATAAGGCCTGGACAATTTTTAAAGTTTCATCTGCCGAAAATCCAAATTTAGTGTTACAATATACCTGTAAGCCTGTTAAATCAAACAGTTTTGGAGCATACTCTTTCCCTTTCTTCTTTGTTATGGATTGAATTTCAAAATCACTCTCTTTTACTTTGTTGGCCAAAGCCTCCCCATCTTCCTTTTTTAAAAACCGTCCTTCTTCATAACTAAAAAGCACATCCCTGTAAAGCGTTTGAAGCTCCCAATAGGGTTGCGGTTTAAAATTTTCAATGTCTTTGAACCTATTTACTACCATAGCTAATGTGGGTGTTTGCACCCTACCTATAGATAGTACCTGTTTATATCCGCCATGCTTAAGCGTATATAGCCGAGTGGCATTCATTCCCAGTAACCAATCTCCTATAGCCCTTGAAAACCCGGCATAATATAAGTTATCGTAATCTGTTGCCGGTTTTAAATTCTCAAATCCTTCTTTTATAGCCTCAGTAGTTAATGAAGATATCCATAAGCGTTGTACTTCGCCTTTGTAATTAGCTTCATTCATTACCCATCGTTGAATAAGTTCTCCTTCTTGTCCTGCATCCCCACAATTTATAACAACTTCAGCTTTGTCAAATAAGCTTTTTACAATTTTAAATTGCTTTTGAATTCCTGAATTAGCAACAACTTTAGTTTCAAATTTTTCAGGCAGCATGGGTAGATTATTTAAATCCCAACTTTTCCAATAGGCTTTATAATCATTAGGTTCTTTTAAAGTACATAAATGTCCGAACGTATACGTAACAGCATAACCATTACCTTCGTAATATCCATCTCGTTTAGAATTGGCTCCTAAAACAGCAGCAATTTCTCGGGCAACACTTGGTTTTTCAGCTATACAGACTTTCATCACTATTCCTTATAATAAGAAATGCAAAATATAAATTTTGGTAACTATTTAAAAAGGGAGTTGTCAGGAGTTATTAACCAACATTACCATTCTCTCATTTTATTCAAAGCTTCTTGGGCTTCTAACTCCTTCTGTGAAATTACTTTTAAAAATGACGGGTGCTGTTCTATAGCATACTCAATCTTTTTAACAATATCGTCGGTAGTCTCATTATCATAATCAATCTCCAGAGGTGCTTTAATTTCCATAGATTGAAGAATATTCTTTTTCTTTATTCTAAGTCCTTTCTTATCAAATGAACGTCTAAATCCATCAATTACAATTGGGACTACAATAGGCTTATAGCGTTTAATAATATGTGCGGTTCCTTTTCTAATAGGTTTAAAAGGTGTAGTGGTTCCCTGTGGAAAAGTTATTACCCAACCGTCATCCAGTGCCTTTCCTATATTTGATATATCGCTCATTCTTACCTGTCTATTCACATTTTTTCCTTCTGATCGCCATGTCCGTTCTATGCTCACAGACCCTACATAGGCCAAAATTTTAGGTAATAAACCCGCTTTCATAGTCTCTTTAGCAGCCACATAATAAATATTAAGCTTTGGATTCCAGAGATACCCAACGTTTTTAATAGAATCTACACGCCCACTTAAACTGGCATTGAACACATGGAACATAGCCACTACATCAGCAAAATACGTTTGATGATTTGAAATGAAAAGCACATTTTTATTCGGCAGGTCTTTAATAATTTCAGAGCCTTCAATCTGTAACTCATTAAAACCTCTAAAACGCCTATGGGTCATGGCACCCAAAACTCTAATGAGCCATTTTTTTATAAAAAGATAATGTCCAAATGGATTTTGTTTAAACCATCCCATAAATCACACATCAAATTTAGTTGATTGCTGCAAATGTAATAAATCTACGGACTAAACAAGGCGTTTTAACAAGTCTTTAATCTCGCTCAGTATCATTGCCGTTGCCCCCCAAACTACATGTCCGTTTAATTTAAAAGCCGGCACTTCTACTTCAACGCTGTATGATGTTTTTACTCTTTTATTAATTAAATAGTCATCGCTTAAGAAATCATCTAAGTCTACTTCTATAATGGTTTCTACTTCATTGTCTTGCTTCACAAATTGTGGTGTATTTTCAACTACTCCCATAAAAGGTTGAACGTAAAAATTACTTGGTGGTATATATACTTGTGATAATTGACGTATTACCTGAACATCTTTTTCTAAAACCCCTACTTCTTCAAATGTTTCTCTTAAAGCTGTTGCTTCCAAAGATTTATCCTGTTCTTCCAATTTACCTCCCGGAAATGCCACTTGTGCAGAATGTACGCCTTTATACGTTTTTCTCAAAATCAGTACAAATTTTGTTTGTTGAACATCATCCGGAAAAAAAAGTGCTAAAACCCCAGCATGTTTTGCTTTTTCAATAGCCTTTTCTTGTTGTTTTAACAGCGCTTTACGAAACGGAGGTACCATTTTATAGTGTGATGTTTCAGCAGGAAGCGGTATATTTTTTATTTTTGAAAGCGATTGCGAAAATGTATCGAAATTCATTTATGAAAACCTTTGGTACTATTTAAATTATAAATTAATGAAACTTAAATATACTGTTTGTTTTTTACTTCTATTTCTAAATTGTGAAGATAAAAAAACTCAAAAGAAAGCTCAACCTGCTACTAAAGCAGAGAAACCGGTAAAAAAAGTAATTTTTAAAGATACAATAATAGAACCGGAACGTGAATTTCCTAAGTTAAATTCAAAAAACGCTATGGATTTTTTTCTGGAATATGATAAACACCACAAAGAAAATAAAGTTCGCATCACTACTGATTTTGGATCTATAGACATTTTACTGTATAATGAAACAAAATTTCATCGTTCTAATTTTATCTGGCTGACTAAGCAAAAGTACTTTAACGACACTCAATTTTACCGTGTTATTGATAATTTTATGGTTCAGGCCGGAAACAGTGATGATAAAAAAACTGCCAGAAAGCGAGCTTTTATTGGTAAATATTTACTGCCCCCAGATACTAAACGGGGATTTAAACATGACAGAGGGGTAATATCTATGCCCAGTAGTGAGATTGACAACCCACATAAACTGGCATCTCCGTTTGAATTCTTTATTGTTCAACAAAAAGGAGGTGCTCATTTTTTAGATGGCGACTATACTATTTTTGGTCGTGTTATAAGAGGCATGCATGTAATTGATAAAATTGCCGCAGTTGATACAGATAGTGCAGATTGGCCACTAAGCAATATTTACATTAGAAATGTTGAGATTATAAATTGAATCCGGGAATAACATCATATCTTTTGCTTTCCTTTATCTGTATAAATATTGGGTAATGCTATTTTAAACTTTACTGCTAATAACCTTGTTATAATAACCACGATTCCTGCAATTATAAAAACTATATTATTTTTTAAAGGAAACTCACTCAACACAAAATAGGTTATTCCCCCTAAAATACATGCCGTTGCATATATTTCCTTTCTAAAAATAACGGGGATTTCATTACATAAAATATCACGAATAACACCTCCAAAACTCGCGGTCATTGTTCCCAATGCAATACAAATTATGGGATGCAAGCCCGCATTTACACCTTTTTCAATACCAACCAAAGTATATAATCCAATACCTATAGTATCAAATAAAAATAACGATGTTCTTAAATAATTAATTTTACTTCTAAAAATAATAGCAAATACGGCTGAGATAAAAATAACATAGGTATATGTCATATCTTTCATCCAACTTACCGGTGTATCACCAATTAACAAATCGCGTAACGTCCCCCCTCCTACCGAGGTTACAAAGGCTATAATAAGAATACCAAAAAAGTCCATCCTTTTATTAATAGCCACCAAAACACCGGAAATGGCAAATGCAATGGTTCCTAAAATATCTACAATGTAAAACATAATTTATGTCTTAAAATTTAATCTAACTATCAATTAATTAGTTTATAGTATGATCTTACTAAATAAAGATTAGTATTGCAAATTACATATTCTGAGTATAAAAATTGTAGTCTTTCAATATTACATCAATAAACTCTATATCTGTACTTTGCTTCACATTTTTAATCCCCACCACTTCAATAATTTTGTCTCTTAACTTAATTAAAGTTTTATCATCTTTTGATATTCTAGCAGAGTTAAAAGTTTCTTTTATTATTCTGGCATCATTATCAGACAACTTAATAACATTAGGATAAGTTGGTTTATAGCCTTCTTTTAAATTTTCTAAAATAGTATGGTTAATATTAACAGTGTCTTTTAAACCAATTACAGCAGTTCCGGCTGCCATGTCACCGATACGCTGTGTTTTTTTATTAAAGAGCATTACAAAAAAGCCTAACCCAAAAATATAGATATCTACAACTCTAAAAAACCAACGTATTACATAATCTGAAAAGGATGCCTGATAACCATCTATTTTAACAACACGTATTTTCATAAGGCGTTTACCAATAGTTTGTCCCTGTAAAAAAGACTCTAAGGTTAATGTATAAAATATTACAGGAAAACTTAACACTGTGTTTATAGCAATTTGAGACCATTGATCCATATTATCAAAAGCTCCAAAAGTCCAATTTAAAACCAGCATATATCCAATTTTAATGCTTATATCAATAATAAATGCCAATAAACGTTCTCCCGCACCAGAGGCGTTAAACGATATTTTTACATTTTGAGTGGTGTTAATTTGTAACTCTGACATATTATATTTTAATTTATCAAATATATGAGGGAAGTTGCATTCATCAAACAAAATAAAGAAAAATGGCTAAGTTTTGAAAAAGCTGTTTTTGACAATGATTTTGAAAATCCGGATGAACTCGCATCGCAGTACATACACCTTGTTAATGATTTGGCATACGCCCAAACCTATTACCCAAAGAGCAAAATCATAGTTTACCTCAACCAATTAGCGGCTAAGGCTTTTCAGAAAATTTATAAAACTAAGCGTGAAGATACTAACAGAATTATCAGTTTCTGGAAAACAGAGGTCCCATTAATCTGTTACCAATACAAAACGTTTATATATATAGCATTTATTATCTTTTTTGCTTTTACTTTTATTGGCGCTATTTCTGCTGCCAATGATGGGGAATTTGTTCGTTCGGTCTTAGGTGATGATTATGTAAATATGTCTATTGAAAATATAGAAGCCGGCAATCCTGTTGCTGTTTACAAAAATGGGAGTAACTGGGGAAGTTTTATAGGCATTACTATCAACAATTTGAAGGTTGGTATTATTGCTTTTGTTCTTGGTGTTTTTTTAGGAATAGGCACACTTTATATTATGTTCAACAATTGCATTGTGATAGGCTCTTTTCAATATTTTTTTTACGAAAAAGGAGTTTTATGGGAAAGTGTAAGAGGCATTTGGATACACGGGGCCATGGAAATTTTTGCTATTATTATTGAAGCTGCTGCCGGTTTAATTTTAGGAGCCAGTATTTTGTTTCCGGCAACCCACTCAAGGTATACCTCTTTTAAAATAGGAGCAAAAACAGGAATTAAAATATTGATAAGCACCTTTCCCTTTACATTTGCAGCTGGTTTTTTAGAAGGTTTTATTACCCGCTATTCTAACATTATGCCACATTGGTTATCTGTAGGTATTATTTTAATAACACTAAGCTTTATAAGCTATTACTACTTAATTTACCCTTTTAGAGTTCAAAAAAAAATTACTCAAACTCCAATTTTTAACACTACAACTATTTGAGGGGTATCACATTACATATGACCTGTATACTATTTATGGTACTTTGTGTTTATCAAAGTACATATAGCATTTCCTACTCTCAAAAACCCGATAAAATAAGAGCTTTTGAGGAAGGCTTTAAATCCAGATACCGCAGCAACACATATAATTACGAAGGCATAAGTATTGTTACTGAAACTCCCTCAGGGTCTGGCAACTATGAAGATTATAAAAACGGTAAAACTAAAGTTAAAGAACAAAATAACAACCAAGATTTTTCAATAAACCTAGGGCCTTTAAGCTGGCTATTCTATTTAGCTATTATTCTAGCAGTAATTTATTTAGTTTATATATTGCTAAACGAAGGTAGCAATGGTTTGTTTGCTTCAAATAAAAACAGAAACATCAATACCTATACGGATATTACTGCTGAAAATATTGAAAATGTCGACATTCAACGTTTGATTAAAAATGCAGAAAATAATAATGATTACAGACTTGCCATTAGGTATTATTATTTGCTGGTTTTAAAAACATTAAGTTTAAATAATTATATAAAATTTGAGGACGACAAAACAAACAGCGAATATTTGAACGAAATAAATGATAATGATAAGGTCTTCAATAATGAGTTTGCATATACCTCCTACTTATACAACTATATTTGGTATGGTAAATTCCCTTTAAATAAAGATAAATACCGGATAGCTAAGCATAATTTTGTCTCACTTTTAAAACAGGTAAAACCATGAAAAAGACCATACCTGTTTTAATCATTTTAACTGGATTGATTGTTAGCGCAGCCATTGCTATTGGCATAAAAAACACAAAAACGGTAGACTGGGAGGAATCTTTTAATGAAAAAAGTAATAAACCTTATGGGGTAAGTGTGCTTTATAAAGAGCTCCCCATTCTATTTAAAGACCAAACTATAAAAACGGTCTATCACCAGCCTGCCAGTTATTTACAAGCTCATTCTACTGATAGTATAGCAGATCATATTGCGCAAGGCAGTTTTATAATTATTGGCAATTCTAACTATCTGGAAAATGACTCAATAGATGAACTTCTAAATTTTGTCAATTCCGGAAACACGCTGTTTATTTCTGATTATAACTACCCGCAAAAAATCAATGATACCCTAGATATTGACATAGGCTATATTGCAAATGAAAAAGATAGCATATCTTATCAGTCGCTCACTCACATTAATGTAAAAGATATTGTTATTGATAGAAATGTGGGAGACAATTATTTTTCCAGATTTGACTCCATAAATCATGAAGTTCTGGGGCATTCTAAAATAGACTATAAACACGTTAATTATATTAAAATACCTTGGGGAAAAGGTCGAATTCTTCTCCACTCTGAGCCCAAAGCTTTTACAAATTATAATATACTGAAAGACAACAGGTATACATATGTTGAAGGTGTATTATCATATTTGCCTGAAAACGACATCTACTTTGATTCCTATACCAAAATACAGGCAGGTTATGATGAAAGTGTTGAAAAAAATTCCAACTTAAGCTGGTTCTTAGAACAATTATCATTCAGATGGGCATGGTATACAGCCATCATTTTCGGTATTCTTTTCATGATATTTAATGCTAAACGAAGACAACGCATTATAAAGACCATTAAACCTTTGCAAAATACTACTGTTGCTTTTGTAAAAACAATATCCAATCTATATCTTGAAACTCAGGATCATAAAAATTTAATCGATAAGAAAATCACATATTTCCTGGAAAAAATAAGAACTAATTTTAATTTAGACACCACGGTTTTAAATGAAGATTTTATAAAAAAACTGTCTTCAAAAGCCGGTAAAAAACATGAAGACGTAAAAAAATTAGTTGATTATATTAATTGGCTAAAAAGCAAAAATGAGTTTTTTGAAGATAACTTAATAAAACTAAACAGACATATTGAAGCATTTTATTCAAAATAACTATGGACGAGAATAAAGAAACCCAAGATCATCAGGAATTACAGCCTAAATTAGAACACGATAATAAGTCAAGTGAAAATGGTCTTGCAGACAATAATGATGCATTACAATTTCAAAACAGACTCGATTTATCTGAATTACAACAAAGTGTTCAAAGAATCAAAACTGAAATAGGAAAAGTGATTGTTGGTCAAAAGCATATGGTAGACATGCTAATTGCTTCTCTTTTAGCTAAAGGACACGCTCTTATAGAGGGCGTTCCGGGAGTTGCAAAAACTATTACGGCTAAACTATTAGCTAAGTCATTAAATGTAGACTTTAGTAGAATTCAATTCACACCGGATTTAATGCCCAGTGATATTCTGGGAACATCTGTTTTCAATTTAAAAGATTCTGAATTTGAGTTCAAAAAAGGCCCTATTTTTTCTAATATGATTCTCATTGATGAGATTAACAGAGCTCCTGCAAAAACACAAGCAGCCTTATTTGAAGTTATGGAGGAGCAACAAATAACTATAGATGGGAATAAGTTTATTTTAGAAACGCCTTTTATGGTTTTGGCAACACAAAATCCAGTAGAGCAAGAAGGTACTTATAGATTACCGGAAGCCCAACTGGATAGATTCTTATTTAAAATTGATGTAAACTATCCGGACCTTGATGAAGAAATAGAAATCATTTCCAGAGAACATCAATTAAAGGAGAAAACAAAAACCAATGAAATAACACCTTTTTTAACAGCTTCTCAAATTTCTAAATATCAAAATTTAGTATCACAAATCATTGTTGAAGAACATTTAATTAAATATATAGCACAACTAATAGTTGCAACAAGAAATAATCAGTTTTTATATTTAGGGGCTTCACCAAGAGCTTCTATTGCCATTTTAAAAGCCAGTAAGGCATTTGCGGCTATGAATGGAAGAGATTTTGTAACGCCAGAGGATATAAAACGTGCTGCTGTTCCTGTTTTACATCATAGGGTTATCGTAACACCTGAACGTGAAATGGAAGGTGTTAGTAGTAAACAGATTATAACTCAAATCATTGAAACCGTTGAAATCCCCAGATAATTATTAATTATTGGAAGTTTTATCATTCTAAACAAAACGCTAAACACTTTTAACTATGATATGAGACTATTAAAGCCATTCTACATACAACCACGTTTTTTCTTTGCTGGAATAGGCATTGTTGTTTTGTTTGCTTTAAGTTATTTCATTCCTATATTATTTAATATTGCCCAACTTTCCCTACTGGTTCTATTATTGTTATTTGCTCTGGATTGTCTTATTGTTTTTATTGGTAAAAATAAAATAGAAGCTATCAGGATATTACCCGATAAATTTTCCAATGGTGATAAAAATAAAATTACCCTTAACATTATCAATAACTACCCTATTTCTATTCATTTGGAAATTATTGATGAGGTACCTGAACAATTTCAGATAAGGGACTTTAAAATTAAAAGTACTATTACACCTGGTCAGTCAAAGACTGTTCAATATGATCTAAAACCAACCAAACGGGGTGAGTATTACTTTGGTGGTTTAAATGTTTATGCATCATCTATTTTAAATATTGTTAGCAAGCGTTTCACCTTTAATGATGGTGTTATGGTTCCCACTTATCCAAGTTTTAAGCAATTGAAAAAATTTGAGCTTTTAAATATTAATAAAAATTCTTTTGAATACGGACTCAAAAAAGTAAGGCGACTTGGGCATTCCATGGAGTTTGAACAAATTAAAGATTATGTTTTGGGTGATGATTTAAGAACTATAAACTGGAAAGCTACTGCAAAGAAAAACCAATTGATGGTGAATCAATTTCAGGATGAAAAATCACAATCGGTCTACTCCATTATAGACAAAGGCCGTGTTATGAAAATGCCCTTTGAAGAGTTAAGTCTGTTAGATTATGCTATTAACGCTGCATTGGTTATTAGTAATATTGTTTTAAAAAAACATGATAAAGCCGGGATGCTCTCGTTTTCAAAACGGGTAGAAAACATGATTGTAGCCGAAAGAAGAAGTTCTCAAATGCAACTTATTTTAGAATCTTTATATAATATAAAGACAGATTTTTATGAAAGTGATTTTAGTAGATTATATAGCAATATAAAAACACATATTACCCAACGTAGCCTATTACTATTATATACCAATTTTGAAACGCTTGATGGATTAGAAAGGCAGCTTCCCTATTTAAAAGCTATTTCAAAAAATCATCTTTTAGTTGTTATTTTTTTTAAAAATACTGAATTAAACAGCCTTATATCCAATAGCACAAAAACCATTCAACAAGTCTATGACAAAGTAATTGCTGAAAAATTTGAGTTTGAAAAACGACTTATTGTAAATGAATTAAAAAAATATGGTATTTATTCCATCTTAACAACTCCTGAAAGCCTCACAATAGATACCATTAATAAATATTTAGAAATTAAATCCAGAGGTTTATTATAAACCTTAATAAATAAAAAAAGGAGCTTATAATTATTATAAGCTCCTTTTCTAAACTAACTAATTTCTACTAAACTAAATTTTTATATTAGACGGATTCACTTAACCAAGCTTTCATCATCCATACCGTTTTTTCTTGTTCTGTAATAAAATCACTCATCATTGAATTAGTTCCTTCATCATTAGCATCTCCAGATTTATCCAAGATTTGTCTTTCAATTTTTAATAATTCCGTCAATGAATCTACAATTAATCTAACGGCTTTATCATCCTGCGATACATCTTTACCTACTGGTACTTGCGCATTTTCAGAGTAGTCGTTAAATGTATGCAGAGGCACTTCTCCCAATGTTAAAATACGCTCAGCTATTTCATCAACTTTAACATTAGCATCTGTGTAAAGCTCTTCAAACTTTGTATGTAAATCAAAGAAAGCCTTACCTTTAATGTTCCAATGAATACCTCTCAAATTTTGATAATAAATTTGAAAATTGGCTAACAGATGATTTAAATCTTTTGCTAAATCCTTAGTTTTTACAATATCTAATCCAATACTATTTAATGTCATTCTTTTATATTTTTCTTACAACAAATTTAATTTATAATTAACTGTTAATTCTATAAATTTTATTGATTGTTTTTATATTTTTATAACCTAAATTGATAACTAATGACCATTACACAATTATATTATGTTTTAGCAGTTGCTGAGCATCAAAATTTCACTAAAGCAGCCGAAAAATGTTTTGTAACACAGCCTACTTTAAGTATGCAAATACAAAAACTTGAAGATCAGTTGGATGTTCAGATTTTTGATAGAAGTAAAAAACCTATAGAGCTTACAGATATAGGTAAAAAGATTGTAACCCAAGCTAGGAATATTGTAAATGAATCCTATAGAATCCAGGATATTGTAGACCAACAAAAAGGATTCATAGGCGGTGAGTTTAAACTAGGTATTATCCCTACAATTATGCCAACTTTACTACCTATGTTTCTAAAAAGCTTTATCAAGAAACATCCTAAGGTAAAGCTTAAAATAGAAGAATTAACCACTGAAGAAATTATTGCCAGAATTAAAGATGGGCATTTAGATGCTGCTATTGCTGCAACCCCGCTTGAAGATGAAAACATAAAAGAGCGTGTACTTTATTTTGAGCCGTTTGTAAGTTACATCCCAAAAAGCCACAGGCTGCATACCAATAAAAAAATTGAGGTTTCAGATTTGAATATAAATGATATGTTACTTCTTGAAGACGGGCATTGCTTTAGAGATGGTGTTATTAACCTGTGTAAAGCTTTAAAAGATCATTCCGATGACAAATTCCAGTTGGAAAGCGGGAGTATAGAAACGCTAATAAAACTATCCAATGAAGGATTAGGTATGACTTTGCTTCCCTATTTACACACATTAGATATTAACGATAAGGAGAAGGAAAACCTACATTACTTCAAAGAACCTTCACCTGCAAGAGAAGTAAGTCTTATTTATCATAAAAGCGAATTAAAAATGCAAATTATAGAAGCGCTTCAAGATGTGATTTCTGGTATTATAAGAGGAGCCATTGCTTTTCAAAATGTAAAAATAATTAGCCCTTTACCTAAATAATATAAACTAAAAAGCGACCTTTCTGGTCGCTTTCTTTATTGTTTTAAATAAATTAAACATTGATTTAAATCAGGGTTTTGCTGTACTAGAGAATGAATAAAAATTTTAAGCTCTTCAATCTCATAAGGCAATAAACGTTGTAAGGCCTTTTGTACTTCTTTGCAAAACAAGGTGGTATCAAAACTTACTTTATTAAGCACAGTTTTGGTATACTCTAGCATTGCTCTTGCCATAGTTTTATGTTAAGGTTTTTAGGTTAAAAATAAAAGGTAGATTTGTTTAATAGGCTCTTTTTTAAAATAACACCTAAATTTAATAAAAAATTGTATTGTTTATTAAAATTATAGCAAATTTAACATATCAAAACCTGTTATCTCCGTCCAGTAAATCTCCTAAACCGCCAAGTATACTTCCTTCTCCCTTATTTTTACCACCTCCCTGAGGTGCTGCAGCCCATACACGACCCGCTAATCTACTAAATGGCAAAGATTGTATATACACTGTTCCAGGGCCACGAAGTTTAGCAAAAAATAAACCTTCGCCTCCAAAAATGCTATTTTTAATACCCCCAACAAATTCAATATCATAATCTACGGTATGATCAAAACCAATAATACATCCTGTATCTACTCTAAGAACTTCTCCGGCCTGCAATTCTTTCATTGCCATGGTACCTCCCGCATGTACAAATGCCATACCATCTCCTTCTAACTTCTGCATAATAAAACCTTCTCCACCAAAAAATCCTCTACCCAATCTTTTAGAAAATTCAATACCTATACTAACTCCCTTTGCTGCACAAAGAAAAGCATCTTTTTGACAAATAAACTTACCTCCGTACCTAGTTAAGTCAATAGGAATGATCTTACCGGGATAAGGTGAAGCAAAAGACACACGGCGCTTACCCGACAAGGTATTATAATAAACGGTCATAAACATGCTTTCTCCAGTAAGAATACGCTTCCCGGCACCTAATATCTTTCCTAAGAACCCAGAGTCATTTTTTGAACCATCTCCAAAAATAGTTTCCATTTTTATACCTTCTTCCATCATCATAAAACTTCCTGTTTCGGCCACTACACCTTCTTGAGGGTCAAGTTCTACCTCCACATATTGCATTTCTTCTCCATAGATAGTATAGTCAATCTCGTGTGCTGTCATTTTTAATTGTTTATTTGGTTAACTATCTATTTGTTAATGCTTACAACGTTTTGTTACAAAAAAACCTGAGTTAATTTTTAACTTTAATACTCCATTCAAAACTAAAAGCAGAAACCTCAACACCTTCTTCATTTACACCTATAGATTGCATTGTAAGGGTTTGCCCTTCTCCAGTGTCAATGGCCTTTTTTAAAATAGTATCTACTTTATTTCCATCTTTACATGTAAAAGTAATTCTCCCTGTAGCTTTTTTAGTGAATCTTGCTTGGTTAGAAGTCACCAGCATAGATATACGTTTACCAGATGCTTGTACCTTAGCCATCATCAATGCACCGGTTGAAAACTCTGCTGCCATACCCTGAACTGCCCAAAACATTGACTTAAACGGATTTTGGTTTATCCATCTATGTCTTACGGTTACAATACATTGTTCTTCATCTAAAAACTTTGTTCTTACACCACATAAATAAGCAGATGGCAGTTTAAATATGATAAAACTATTTAGTTTTCCGGGAGTAAGTTTCATACGAAGATCTATTAAATTTCTACTAAGTTATAAAAATAAAAGTCATCTTAAAATGTTAAAATTTTGTTAATATTAAGTACTATGCGTAACATAATACCTGTTTTTAGACATATATTTGCATAAGAAACTATTATATGTTTTAATATCAATCAAAAAATCATGCTTGACAATCACCACAAAAACATTGCAACCTTTATTCATTTATCTACTTTTAGTAGGTTTATTATTCCATTCGGAAATTTTATCGGCCCCATTATTTTATGGGTTGCCAATAAGGAAAAATCTGAATTTATTGATGCTCATGGTAAACAAGCCATTAATTTTCAAATGAGCATTTTGCTTTATGCTATAATTTTAGGCACACTGACAATTCCGTTTTTTATTTTTAAAATATTTAGTGGCATTGATTTTATAGACTTTAATGGCTTTCATGATTTCCATATCAATATTGGCAAACCTTCTCCTCTGCTTTATATAGGTGGTGGTTTAGGTGTATTGGCTATTATAGGGTTTATTCTTGAGCTTGTTTTTATTGTAATAGCAAGTTTAAAAGCAAGAGACGGGGAATATTATCATTATCCCTTAACTATTAATTTTTTAAAATAAATGCTTCTTAAATAATTGAAAGTAGCAGCTTTAAAATATCATCAATCAAATCAATCAAAAAATGAACAGTTTCACAAAATTAAATGAATGACATTATGAAATGAGCAACTCAAAAAACCAAAGTTTAATCTAGAGTTTAATGCGAATTACATTTGACTTCTAAAAAAATTTAAAACAACAAATGAAAATAGAAAACACAAAAGCGCAAATGCGTAAGGGCGTTCTGGAGTTCTGCATATTATCAGTTCTAAAAGATAATGATGCATATGTAGCAGAAATCCTAGGCACCTTGAAAGATGCCAAGTTGCTGGTGGTAGAAGGCACCATTTACCCGCTACTCACCCGACTAAAAAATGCAGGTCTTTTAAACTACAGATGGGAAGAATCTACCTCTGGCCCTCCAAGAAAATATTACGGTTTAACCGAAACAGGTAAATTATTTCTAAAAGAATTGAATACCACTTGGGATGAATTACAAAATGCAGTTAACATAGTAACAAGCCAAAAAACAACAAAAAAATGAATAAAACAGTCAACATAAATTTAGCAGGTATATTTTTTCACATAGATGAAGATGCATATCTAAAATTACAACGCTATCTTGAGGCTATAAAACGTTCATTTACAGACTCACAGGGTCGATCTGAAATTATAGCAGATATTGAAGCACGTATAGCCGAACTTTTTAACGAACGTGTAGAAAATGACAAACAGGTTATACGAATCAAAGAAGTAGATGAGGTTATCTCTATCATGGGGCAACCAGAAGATTATTTGGTAGATGACGAAATTTTTGAAGATGAGCCACAACAATCTTATAAAAGTGGCAAATCATCAACGTCAAGAAAGTTATTTAGAGATACTGACAACTCATACATAGGAGGTGTGTCTTCCGGGTTGGCTCATTATTTTGGTATTGATGCTATTTGGGTTCGATTAGCTTGGATTCTTCTAATATTTGGTGCCGGAACTGGTATCTTATTATATATCTTACTTTGGGTTTTAGTTCCTGAGGCTAAAACTACCGCCGAAAAAATAATGATGACCGGAGAACCGGTCAACATTAGTAACATTGAAAAAAAAATAAAAGACGGTTTTGATAGCGTTTCTGATGTAGCAAAAAATGTAACAGATTCTGTTGGAAATGCCGCTAAAAATGTAACAGATTCTGTTTCTAATGCCGCAAAAAAAGTAGATGTAAAAAAACAGACCAATTCCATAAAATCATCATCCAGAACATTTTTTGATGCTATTGGAGACGTATTTATGTTTTTCTTCAAAGTATTTGCAAAGTTCATTGGGGTTCTGCTTATTATTATTGGCGCATCAACTTTAATTGGATTAATAATTGGTTTATTTTCTTTAGGAGTTGCAGATATTATTCACATCCCCGGTTTAGATATGATTGAAATTGCCAATACCGGTAATACACCGCTATGGCTGGTATCTCTTTTAGTATTTTTCGCCGTTGGGATTCCTTTCTTTTTCTTGTTCTATTTAGGATTAAAAATCTTAATAAATAATCTAAAGTCTATTGGTAATATTGCAAAATTCACATTATTGGGCCTTTGGTTAATGTCAATAATAGCACTTGTTGTTGTTGGTATAAGACAAGCTAGTGAACATGCTTTTGAAGAAAGTCATATTGAAAAAACTGAGCTACCCATCATGGCTAAGGATACCTTAACTATTAAAATGGTTAATCACGACAAGTTTAACAGAAGTTTTTATAGATATAACAACTTTAAATTAGCCAATGATGACAATGGCAATAAAATGATCTATTCTTCAAATATTGATATTATAGTTAAATCTACTACAGACTCTATTGCCACAGTATCTATTGAAAAAAGTGCCGATGGAAGAAATTATGATAAAGCTTTAGAACGTGCCAAAAACATTAATTACAATTATGAAATTAAGAACAACGTATTACAGTTAGACTCATACTTCAATACCAACCCTGAGAATAAATATAGTGATCAGGAAGTAGATATCATTCTTTATATTCCGGAAAATACAATTGTTTATTTTAACAACAGTACCAAAAACTTTTTATACTATAAAAGATACAGCGGTAATATTATTTCCAGTAAGGATACCAATCATTATTTAAAAATTTTGGATGATGATTCAGAATGTTTAGACTGCCCGGAAGACGACTTTAAAATAGAAGTTAATACGCCTAAATTAAAGGTTGATGATAACGGTCTGGAAATACAATCTGATGAAGGTCATTTAAAGATAGATGGTAAAGGCGTTAAAGCAGAATCTGAAGACGTAAAGGTTAATATCAATTCGGAGGGTATTGAAATAAAATCAGAAAACTAACAATTCATCATTAAAAAATAACAACTCAGATATTTGTATTATAAAATATTAACTATTAAGCAGATATTTGAATCACCAATAAATCATCAAAAAACAAACAATCATGACAACATTAATTAAAATCATTGTAGCATCCATATTAAGCTTAACGCTTTTTTCCTGCAATTTTGACATCAACCTAAACCCCGGAGTAAAAGGAAATGGTAAAGTGGTTATAGAAGAAAGATCTATTAATCAACCCTTTTCTACAATTAAAGCTACCGAAGGCTTAGATGTTTATTTAACTCAAAGCAATGATGAAAGCATTACAGTGGAAGCTGACGAAAACTTACATGAACTTATCCTAACTGAGGTTCAAGACGGTGTTTTAAAAATTCACACAAAAGAAAATATTGGACACGCTTCATCAAAAAAGATAATGGTAAACTTTAAAGATATTTCAAGTATCATTTCTACGAGTGGCAGTGATGTTTATTCAACAAATACTATTACAGCTGATCATTTGGATTTGAAATCCACCAGCGGAAGTGATATGAGGCTTGCCGTAAACACAACATCTTTAAATTGTAAATCAACCAGTGGGAGTGATTTAAGATTATCTGGAGAGACCTCTAAATTAATTGCGCAAGCTACAAGTGGTAGTGATATTAAAGCTGCTGACCTAATGGCCGAATCCAGCCAGGTTAAAGCTAGCAGTGGTGCAGATATTACTGTTAATACTTCAAAGGAATTGACGGCGAGTGCTAGTAGTGGTGGAGACATTAAATATTATGGAAATCCTGAAAAAGTAGAAAAAAATGATAGCCCTTCAGGAAGCATAAAGCAAAAATAAACCTGGCATACAACAAACAACAACCAACTGAAAATTAAGTCGTTTCAAGTTTTTACCAATTTGAAATGGCTTTTTTTATATATGTTTGTAATATTAATTAATTCACCATTATAAGAATGAAAAGCGTATTTTCCCTTATTACATGCCTTTTGTTTACCTGTTTTTTGGGTTTTTCTCAAAACCTTGAAAAAATAAAAGGTAACAGAAATGTCACTATAGTAGAAACTCAAATTCCTTCTTTTAATACTATAGCCCTTGATGAAGATTTTAACATCGAAATCATTTTTAACAGCACGCCTTCAGTTGAAATAGAAACAGATGAAAACCTCCATGATTTTATTAAATTTGAGGTTATTGACAGTGTACTCACCTTTAATAAAACTGCCAGAATAACCTCTAAGAAAAGACTAAATATAAAAGTGAAATATGACCGGTTTCTAGAGCGAATTGAAGCTACAGATAATTCTGAAATATTATCTCTTACTACCATGGATCCTAAAGTATTTAGCTTAAAAGCCAGTGGAGCTTCTAAAGTGGGATTAACCATTAAATCTGATCATTTTAGTCTTGAAGGCAATGATAAATCCAGGATAAAGCTCAATTTAACCAGCAAAAACTGTACTACTACCTTGAGTGGAAGCAGTAAACTGGAAGCACTTATAAACGCCTCTCAATTCTCAGCTACTATTTTTCAGCGTGCCACAATGACTATTGAAGGCTCCAGTGATACCAGTACTTTAGATCTAGACAACAATGCCCGGTTTGATGGTAGAAACTTTACAATAAACACCTGTAATGTGATCTGTGAAATTAATAGTGATGCCTATCTTGAAGTATTAGAAAACATCACCATAGAAGCTTCAGGAACCAGTACGGTTTACTTATATGAAAATCCAAAAATTACAATCAATAAATTTACTGATACGTCCAGACTTCTTAAAAAAGTAAAGTGAATTTTACACCTACTCGCTGATAACTTTATAGCGGATTTTAATTAGTTTTTTCATTATTTCATAGATATTCCCTGAATAGCCTTTCCTCCCAAAAGCATCATGTAACTCACTATAAAGTTCAAAGAGTTGCTTATAAATATACGTTTCATTTATGTTGGGAGTGTATACTTTTTCTGAAACTACAGAAAGCTGCTCTACTATGTCATTTGTGTTTAAATGCCCTTTAGCTTTCTTTTCTACAGCAATAGCAGCCATTATAGCAGCTCCAACAGCTACTGTTTGCGGGTTTTCAACTAATTTCACAGGAACCCCGAGAACATCTGCATAAATTTGCATGAACATTTCATTCTTGTGACCAATACCTCCGGTAACTATTATTTCATTGATTTCTACTCCGTGACTTTCAACTAAACGAATTATTTTCAAAGCTCCAAAAGCTGTTGCCTCTATTAACGCTCTATAAATTTCATAATCTTCTGTTGCTAATGTCTGCCCTATTATTAATCCTGACAATTGTTGATCGCTCAAAATATTCCGGTTCCCATTATTCCAATCAAGTGATAATAATCCACTTTCACCGGCTTTAAGTCTGGAAGCTGCTTTTGTAAGTACATCATGATATGAACTATCTTGCTTCAATACATGTTGAACCCACCAATTAAGCAAGTCCCCTACAGCCGCTTGTCCAGCCTCAATACCAACATATCCGGGTAATACAGATCCATTAACAATGCCGGCCACTCCAGTAATATTATCCGGAGACTTTTCCGGAGGAAACACCATAATATCACAGGTAGAGGTTCCAACTATCTTCACAAACTTTCCATTTCCTACACCTGCACCTATGGCTCCTACATGAGCATCCAAGGCTCCTACTGCAATGGGTATCCCCTCTGGAATACCTAACAATTCAGCCCAATACCCTGATAAATACCCTATAATTTCATCAAAAGTATAAGCCTTATCATATAAATTATCTCTTAACTCTGCCAATGCCGGGTTCAATGTGGCTAAAAATTCTTTGTCGGGCAACCCACCCCATATATCAGAACACATAGCCTTATGGCCTGCAGCGCAAATATTACGCTTTACCTTTTTAACATCATCAATACCGGCCAAAGTAGCTGGAATAAAATCTGACTGTTCTATCCAGCTATGTGCAGCAAAAAATACTTCCGGATCTATATTTAGGCAGTGCCACACTTTAGCCCAAAACCACTCGGATGAATACGTACCTCCACACTTTGCTATATATTCTGGCCTATTTTCCTTAGCCTGTCGTGTAATCTCTAATGCTTCCTTAACAGAAGTGTGATCCTTCCAAAGCCATGCATAAGCATTTAAGTTATTCTCAAATTCGGGAAGTGATGCTAACGGTTGCATTTTTTCATTTACCGGTATTGGAGTAGAACCGGTTGCATCTACTCCAATTCCAATAATATCATTTACCGAATATCCACCGGCAACAAAATCACTTACCGCACTTTTTACCGCAATTTCCAAGGCTCTCATATACCCCATTGGAGATTGTCTAGCAACTAACGGATTGTTGTCATCCGTAAAAACTCCATTAGTTCCTCCTTCATAACCACAAACAGCTGTAGCAATAACCTGTCCTGAACGGACATCTAATATACAGGCTCTACCTGAGCTCGTTCCAAAATCCAGTCCAAGTGTATATTCCATTTTTTCTATATTTACCAGATTATTTTTAAATATAAGAGAGCTTCAAATCTCCCTTAATTATTACGTTTCATCTTAGCTTGATCTTCTCCTCCATTAATTACGTACAATAACGGTATAGGCCTATCTACCCCCTCTTCAAACACAGGTTTTGCTGCCCATGGTGTTACCGAAAGCACATTTGCCATATCCATCCAAAACTGTAGTCGCGACCTTTTAAGGTTCCAGGTCATATGAAAATGGTTTGCAGGAGCATAATGCTTATACTCTTCCATAGTAGCATATTTGGGCATCACAAAAGTATGCGGCCAGGTAGGATTAGCGGTTTCACATACAGCCTTAGCTAATTTTTCCGGCGGAAGTACCGTTTCTGTTTCATCCCATACCATTGAGAACATTCCTGATAAAGAACTATAGGCTAAACGGGCAGCAATTCCTTTAATGCCACTGGGAGAAATAAAATGAACCGAATTACCTAAATAAGAGAAATACTCTACCGCTTTGGGGAACGTGATTTTCTTCAATATCTCATTAGGAGGTGTTCCGGGAAGTGCTGCCCAATCAAAGGATGCAGATCCGGAATTAACACCATCTACAAAGCCTTTTTCCTCCCAGGCTGTATCCCCATTTAGTTCTATTCCTTTTGCTGTGGCAAATTCATTAATTTCCTCCGGAGCCCAAACTTTTCTAAAATCCATAAATAAAGGTGGGTTGCCTCCCGATAACCATGTCATAAACAACTGGGTTAATAACGCCTGAACATCAGCTTCTGTAGCATATGGAATAACGGCTTTAGGCCCATTGTGATCAAATGTGGAGTTGAATAACGATTCCATAATATCTGCAACGGGTAAAGGAATACCTCTTGCATCTGACCCCCATTCTAATTGACTCATAAATCCCCCTCCTACAGCATTCAGGTCCTTCATTAAATCCCGGACAATTAAATATAAAGCCAGACTTTTGTCTAAATTATCATTATCAATTCCTTCTGGAAGTTCAATACCTGCAGAGCCTTCTTCCAGCCAACCTCTAAGTTGTTTTAACTCGTCTTTATCATAGGCTTCCTTTTGTAAGAGGTCCGCCAGTAGTTTCATATCAAGACGGGTAATTTCTATTCCAAATTGGTTTCTCGTGGCACCAACATGAGGTAGTGCTGTCTCCATCCCCATTGAATCATGACCAAAAACTACCACGCGTTTACCTTTGAGACCTTGAATTGTTGCAGCTGAATAACACCAATCTATTAAAGCATTTTTTGTGTTGTCTGTCATTTCCGGGTTAAGCCCGGTATCTTCCCAACTTCCAACATTTATATGTACCAGTCTTCCGGATTGTGCCAGAGCCCCGTTAGTGGCATGTGTAAATACCACTCCCGGTCTTGGCCCACTATTCCCAGTAGTAAAATTAAAAGGTGTATCCTTGGGAAAATGACTTAATAAAGATAAGACAGTTAATTGAGGAAAGGCCCAGGTATCCGGAACGCAAACAATTATATTAACCCCTGCTCTTTTAAATTGTGAAGCTACTATATCTGCCTGTTTTTCTCCATCTACTAAAACATCGGTATAAACCACTGCTATTTTTTCTTTATTCCCGGTGAGAACTTTACCAGAAACTTGGTTTGCGGTCATTTTTACAATATTAATAGCCCGGGTTCGGGAATCCTGATCAATTCTCGGATCACATGTAGCAAATACCCCAATCACAGGAAGCCCTGTATTTTGGTCAATATCATTGTTTAATTTTAAAGCTGCCATATCATTTCTTATATTTTATATTATGATTAAAATCTATTTTAAATTTTCAGTAAGACGGTGATGCTCAAACGGCAGAAGCCCTTTCATCCTTAACTTTTCGTTTCATTGATCTATAACTATATAAACCAACTACAACCAAACAAATCAAAGGCAGTATAAACGAAAAATTAACCTCCGGAATGAACCCTAAAATTTTAATATCACTAAGTCCGGTTCCTCCAACATCAATAATACGCCCTTGTAACGGAGGCATTAAAGCTCCTCCAACAATACCTAAAATCAGTCCGGCAGATCCCAATTTAGCTTCATCTCCCATGCCTTTCAGAGCAATTCCATAAATAGTGGGAAACATAAGAGACATAGCAAAAGAAACGCCCACTAAACAATATAGACCTGCAATCCCGTTAATTAATATAGCACCGGAGCAGAATGCCACACCCATAACTGCAAAAATCAGCATCAGTTTTGCAGAATCTATATACCTTATTAAAAAGGTACATACCCATCTTGCCGTTAAGAACAATATGGTTGATGCAGCTACATAAACTACTGCGTTTAACTGTTCATCTTCTCCTCTGGAAGCATTCAAGTTTGTAACATATTGATAAATAAAGGTCCATACCATAATTTGAGCGGCAACGTAAAAAAATTGAGCTAAAACACCTTCGTAATATGCTTTATTTGAAAAAAGCTTTCTAAAGGTCGTCTTTAAGCTTAGTTTTTCAACCGTTTTATTTTTGCTATCAATCTTCATAAAGAGAAATAACACCATAATAACTAATACGACCGCTCCCAAAATTATGTAAGGTGTACTGATGATGCTAAAATCATGTTCAATAATCTGTTGCTTTTGAACTTCAGATAAAACTTGAGTTTTATCGCTATCTGCCCCTATTTTTGTTTCTAACCTGTCTACAACAAAAAAACGTGCTACTAACTGCCCGGTTAGAGCTCCCATAGGATTGAATGCCTGAGAAAGGTTTAATCGTTGGGTTGCCGTTCTTGAATCTCCTAATTCCAGAATCATTGGATTAGCTGTTGTTTCCAAAAAAGCCAACCCAAATGTCAAAATATAAAGGGATACCAAAAATAGATTATAATTTACCAGAGTAGCGGAAGGGTACATCATAAATGCACCAATCATAAACAGAAAAAGTCCAAAAATAATTCCTGATTTATATGTATATTTTCTAATAAATAAAGCAGCAGGTATAGCCATAGTTCCATACCCTCCATAAAATGCCAATTGAACATACGAGGCTTTTACATTTGAAATATTCAATACATTCTTAAAAACCTCTACCATAGGATTTGTGAGATCATTAGGAAATCCCCACAGAAAAAAAAGTGATGTTACGGCTATAAAAGGTAATAACAAACTAGCCTCTATTAATTTAGGCCCATCTTCTTTTTTGATTTTCATAGATTAACTTTCAAATTTTATTAAACCTTATAAATCTTTTATATACAAAAGACTTTCTTGCAGATATCAGATAAAAAAACATTCTGTATTTTACAAAGTAATGAAACCGTAATGTTTTTTGAAATGTCAAGTTTCCGTAATTTTGTGTATATTTTCAAAAAATGCTTATAACCAATAAAATATCAAATAGTGGAGATCCTTCATTAGATATCCAAAAATTTAATCGGTTAAAACCAACTATTCTCTGTTGCCGGTATTGGTGGTTTGAGATCTGGAAAGGGCAGCAAATGTCCTTCCCTTTTTGGAGGTTATACTGGAATAAAAATACCGGAGCCTATATCGTTTATAAGAAAAAGATCTTTTTGGTTCCAAATCAAATTTATTTAATCCCTCCGCATACGTCATATTCTACAGGCATAATTGATCAAAAGCAAATTCCTAAGTCTGATTATTTTTTCAAGTGTTCCAGAATAGAATCCAAACAGGATGAAAAAATCCAAATGGAACGTCAGAACATTTTACATTTCTTTTTACATTTTACATTAGGAACAGATTATGACAATATTGAACCGGGAGTTTATTCGTTCGATTTGAACTCTGATCACCAGAAAATGCTCACTCAAATAATAGAGTCGCTATTGGAAAACCCTAAAGAGTTTTCACTAAATACCAGCTTTACTATTTATAGCTTAATCCTTACTGCGGTTAATAAAATTACTCCAGAGATAAAACCATCCAAAGTTCTACACGATAAAACCTACTTAGCTATAGACTTTATTGATAAAAACTTAGGTAATAAAATTACAGATACTATAATAGCTGACGTATTGGGAGTTTCTTCAACTTTTCTTTACAATTTATTTAAAAAGGATATGCGTTTAAGCCCCAGTAAATATGTGGCTAAAATTAGAATTGAAAAGGCCGGAAACCTTTTACTGTATTCTGATTACAGTATTGAAAAAATTGCAGGCCTATGTGGTTTTTCTGATCGTTATCACTTAACCAAAATTTTTAAAAAGGTAAAAGGTACTCCTCCTGCTGCTTTTAGAAAAACTTATGGATATTTCTAACAACTATTAAATTAAGCGACATTCTGTATCAGCCCCCTTTCACTCAATATTTATACGACACACCTAATAAAACTTAACTAAGCGTATGCTGCTAACCCATATAAAATTACCGGAGTTTGATCATCTGGTTTAGAAAAAACCACAGTCAGAGTATCTGTTACCAAAGGCTCTTCAAAGTTTATAATATTGACAGCTTGATGATTATTTTCTTTTTTATAGATTGCGTTATTATCTCCATCAAAAACCTCATAATGATTTACTACAAAAGGGGTTACTGCATTTGGATGTTGCATCAAAACTGACTCCAAAGCATTATCAAAATCTGCATCAAAAGATAATCTTAGTGTTTTAATCTTCTTCGGAGCTTCCCATCTGCACATTACTTTAGGCTGTTTATCTTCTATACTGGCAGTCCAGGCATTAACATCTCCGTTTGATGTTGGCCGCTCCTCTAAATTAATTATGTTTTTTAAACTGAATTTTTGTATTGGAGGCATTATTTGCATTGCAATATTTTCACCTCCGGGTTTACGTTCCGGAGTCCAGAAGTCAAAAGCATCTATCCCAACATTATCAGGCGGATCCTGCCTTCCAAAATTAGAAACAGCTTTATTAACTTTTTGTTGAACCGACATTACCCCCGGGTAAAGTTCATCTGATAATGGTATTTGAACAGCTTCATTTTTCATAAAGCACAAATAGACATAACAATCCTCATCAAAGGGTTTATTCAAAGTAAACGTAATATCCTGAGTTCCTTTTTCTAATTTAAAGTCATTTGACTGCAGATCAACATCGGGCGTAAAGTGTTTTTTAGAACTACTTCTTTTTAATATGAGTGATAATGTAGTTGCTTTTGAAGCTTTAACCATAATTGTTACACTATACGTTTGATCAGCTATAAGCGGTAATAATTGTGCCGTATTTGTATCTAATGTTTTCCATGCTCCGGAAGCAGATAGTGTACTAAGTTTTAATTCTGATGAAGCTGTTATTTTTGCTTTTGCAATAAGGTTCTTGTCATCAGTTAAAGCTAACCTTGGAATCCCTTGCCCATCTCTATTCAAAGTTAATTGTAATTGCTGAATGTTTTCTTCTCTGGCTAATTTTCGGGGTTGCCAATGATTTTTAATGCATAAAGCAGCAGCTTTTCCTACTACCTGTCCTCCATGAGCACAGGTTAACATGACACGAGATGAGCCAAAAGCAACATGTGAAGCGCTTATAATTCTTCCGGCTAAAAACAGGTTTTCAATATCTTTACTGTAATAGCATCTAAAAGGAATAGAATACACCCCCTTACCATGCCACTGAGTACAAGAATTATGCTTGCTATATACTCCATCAGCAGGGTGCAAGTCCATAGCCCATCCTCCAAAAGCCACACGATCATAATAATCTCTTTGCTCTACAATATCTTTTTGAGATAACATAAAATCACCCTCAAACCTTCGGCTTTCTCTTTTTCCTGGAATAGTTCCCACCCATTCTAATGTTAGACTTTCGGCTTCCGGGTATTTTCCGCTATTTTTAATATAGTCCCATATCCCATACACTACTTTCCATAATTCAAATTTAATATCTTCAGATTGATGAATAGTATCAAGCCTTCCTCCATACTCTACCCACCAAAGTTTACAGCCATGGTCTCCAAGTTGATAATTTTTAATTCTGGGCAAATCTGCTGCATTATCAATAGCAAATGATGGCGCTTTATAGCTTACCGGTTTACCTACATCTTTAGTGTAGAAATAAAGGGAATGCCCTAACAAATTACCATAGTCTTCAATATTAGGAGCAAAACCTTCATCAAACTCATCTGAGGGCTCTGCCCCCATTCTAAAGGATGCTCCAGACTGAAAAGCCACAATACCATCACCAGAAGCATCACAAAAATAAGGTGCTTCTAAGCGATATGTTGTTGAATTTTGACTACAAAATGCCATAACGCTTTTTATAGTTTTATCACTTGATTTTTGTGTCTCATATACAGCTGTATTTAACAACAAAGTAATATTGTCTTCTTCGTATACTTTTTCTAAAAGAACAGTATCAAAAAGAAGCGGATTCCCTTCTTTATTTCGATTTAAATTATCCAAAAGGATTTCATTGATTAAACCACCTTCTCTGGACCATCTGTTATTATTTCCCATATGAGATGTAGCTCCTAAAGCCCACAATCTGACTTCACTAGACGCATTTCCTCCTAACACAGGCCTGTCCTGCACTAATACTACTTTTAAATTTTCTCTGGCTGCCGTCACGGCTGCACATACTCCTGCTAATCCGCCCCCTATTACAACAAGGTCAGTATTAAGTGTTACAAGTTTGTTTGCTCTTACTCTATTAAATTCACTTTTAATCATTATACTTTCAATAGGTTTTATACCCTTAGCGCTCCACGCATCAGGCCGTATTCTTTATTTGGTTAAATCAAAGATCATTTCTTATTCTTTTGATACTCTAAAGGGTAATTTTGTTTTAATTTCCGGATGAATTATCAATGCCATTAATAAAACAATACTTCCCATTATTAAGACAATTCCACTGGAGTCTTTTGCTATGATTCCTAAAATCAGTATTAAAATCCCTACTGCAATTAGGGTCATTGCCAAAACTTTAATTCCAAATGTATTTTGCTCAACTGTTTCGGTTTCTTCTTCTTCACCGGCATTTAATAACGTGCTTTCCTGATAATTTTTATAGTCCTCACTTTCTTCTATCGTTTTAAATTTAGCGTACAGTTCATATGTAAATAATAAAGCAAAAGGCAGTATCGCTCCTAAAAGCATTTCATTGGCCCGGGATAAGTTTTCACCTAGTACAGGTTCTGCAAAAAACTTAAACATTAAATTAATGGCAAGGCTTAACAGGGTGATTCTCAAAATAGATTTCCCTGTATGTCTTTTAGAAAATAGTGCCCATATTGGCGGACCATATAGTGAGCATCCTGTGACAGCTCCTATACTTAAAACCATATTCACAATACCTCCGGCTGCCGGAACCAATAATGCAACCACAATGGTTCCTAAACCAAATAAAAGTGTAGAAAGCTTAGCTACATTCATGGTTTGTTTTAAACTTGCCTGTGGCTTTAAAACTTTAAAAATATCATTGGTTATAACTGAGGCTGCTAAGTTTAAAGTCGTATTAACAGAGCTGGCCGTTGCAAATACCATACCTCCTAACATAAGCCCTAGCATACCCAACGGTAATACTTCTTTACAAACTAATAAATAGGCCCCTTCATTATCCAATCCTCCTAATGTTGGATTCAAAACCTTGTAAATCATTGGTGGCAGCATCCAAATAAACGGACTTAGCAAGTATAACCACCCAAAAGTCAACCCTACCTTTTTGGCACTTTTAGCATCTTTTACACTGGTATATCGTTGTACATACGCCCAATTACCTCCAATAAAAATGGTATTATAAATAGCAAAGGCCACGATAAACCACCAGGAGTATTCGGCAGTTGCCCAATCAAAGAAATTCTCAGGAGCTTTATCAATAAAAGCACTTAGCCCCCCTACTTCTTGTAAAGCCAGATACACCACAATACATACTGCAGCTGTTAAGATTACAAATTGTAATACATCAGTAATAATTACAGCCCATAAGCCTCCTACCACAGTATACAATAAAATGAGTAGCCCTAAAGCTATAACACATGCATTGATGGAAAACCCGGTAGACACATTAATGATTTTAGCTACAGGGTATAAAAACGCTCCGGAATACCCTAGGGAAAGAATAAGTATTAAGTAGGTATAAAACTTTTGGGTTCTGTCTCCCAATCTGTTCCTTACAAATTCTGCTGCAGTCAGGCTATTTGTATTACGCCATTTTGGAGCGATTAAGTATGCAACCAAAAAGCCTCCTAAGCACATGCCTAACTGAATAGTAATAGCTACCCAACCTAACTCATAAGCAATAGACCCCCATACCACAAAAGTCCCTGCTGAAAAGAAGCTCATAAACAATGACAGCCCACTCATTGACCATGGCACAGCACCCCCTGCCGCAAAATACGACTTCATATCACCGCCTCTTTTTCTAAAGGACAAGCCAGCCAGTACTATTAGTAAGGAAAAAGCCAATATGGTTATGTAATCTATATTACTCATAATTTATAAGTTTAAATATTGTTCCTGATACTATTTTATTTAGGCATTGCCTTGTTCATTATTATTGATGTGCTCTTCTCAAAATATCCTAAACCATAGCTTGCATGTACAGTATCATTCTTTTTTATTTGTAAAATATTATCTCTTATTCTACTTTTTTCATATTCATATTCTACAGTTCCCTTTAAATATTTAGAATAAGGACCTTCTTCAGTAAGTGTAGTCATTACTGTATCTCCTCCCGAAGACAGCACTTTAATAGCTAATGCTGTCACTTTATCTTCATCAAAATTTAAAGGGACTTTCAACCTTATTTCAATGGTTTTATTCTCTTTTTGTGTCAGACTAATTTTAGTATCACTATGGGCTAAATATGCCATACTCACATTAAATGCCGTATTGTGCTGCACCCAACCTTCTGTCCATCCTAGGTTTCCAATTTCAGGATGGTTAGGATAGTGATTTGTTTTTGGTGAGCCATCAAACACAAAAGGCACTTCTTCTAGTAAACCCACCCCTCCGTGATGAAAAGAATACCATCCTAAATCTACACCCTCTATTTCTCTGGGACCATCATAAGAAAAGTGACGTCCTGTAGGATTTCTGCCAAAGGCATTATCAAAATGGGACCATATAATTCTATCTAACTCTTTCTTTAAAACCTCATCTTTAATCATGCTTTTTGCTGCTAATGCACTGGCAGGAAAACCTAAAACATTGCCTGTTTCATTCCATCCATTAGGAACCCAATCCCCATCATCAGTATACTTTCTAAAATCCCACATATTGTTTGAGCGGTTTATCATAATTTTAGCCCATGCTTTGACCTTTTGCTCCAGTCCTTTTGGTGCTTTATCCGGATATTGATGATAGAAATAGGCAAAAGCACGCAGAGTAATATGCTCTGACATCCGTTGTCCTTTTGTTGTCAACGGATCTCTCCAATCCAAATTAGCAATCATCCACTCCATTTGGTTGTATGCAGCTTCAAAATATTTATTAGCGTCTTCTCCCCCGTGGTTTTTAACAACTTCATACAGCATTAAGTTAGGTATAACGGAATACCCCGGAGGCAATTCTCCTTTGGTTGTTCCCATTTTTGTTTTTAACGCCAACAAATTGTGCTCCGGGCTTTGATCATACCTTGTAGACCCATTAGATACTGATGGTTTTTCCCAGTTCTCTACCGCATATTTATAAACAACATCAAAATTTTGTTGTGGTAACCAGTCTTTTAGATACTGGAAAGCATAGAGAAAATGCGCCAGTTCTGCCTTTTGCATTTCGTGGTCTAACTGTTGTGAAATTTTCACATCTGCATCCCAATGAATCAATTTTACAATATCTGGGGCATTCTCTTTATAAGGTTCTAATTTTCCCCACTTACCGTTATATTCTTTTGAAAAACTGTCATTAGGTACATATTCTATTTTATTCGGTAAACGTTTATAAGCTTCTGGATTGGAAAGGTATTGCGCCACTAAAGTTTGCATGGACCAATTAAAAAAATCGCCATCTCGCCATGCCCATGAAAGACTTCTAATTTTATCTGTCGTACCGGTATAATGCCTGACTCCTGTCATAAAATCTATTATATTCTGATAAGTGACACGCTCCAGCCAATAAGGTGCTACCCTAAAGGAATAGGAAACCAATGAATCAACAACTACCTCATATTCATCAGAGGTCAAAGGATTAAACGCTGAAAAGTCCCCTATGTGATTTACAACCTTACCCTGAAACTCCGGTTTTGAGGTTCTTATATTTTTTATGTAAAAAGTAGTATGATCTGGTATTTTAGGCGCTGTAAACCGTTTTGGTTTTTCTAAGTTATACCCACTTTGATTGACCACTATTTTTTTAACCGGCGTAGCATCTTTTGAAACATACTCTTCTCCATAAATTTCAAACTCGTTTACCTTTACCTGCCCTGTATCATGGATCGCTAATCGAATTCTATCAGTTAAAACCGGTTTTTTAAACGCTATTGATATTATTTTCTCCTGGTTATCAGTAGTTTTTTTTAAATCATTATAGTACCCATTAATAAACGTTTGAACAGCATAAGCTTCTATTGCTTCTCCTTTCCCGTTCTCCATATTTAATACAACTTTGACAACTTCAGTTGCTCCCGGTAAGGTTACCAAAATCCACTTAAGCTCATCTGTCTCATTACTCATCCAACCTGTTTTATGGTTACCATCTATACTAAGTTTAGAACTAACATCTTTTTTTCCATTACCAGATATTGCTTTTCCAGTAAGTGATAAATTGTTTTGGGAGCTCACAACATTGCAAAACAGCACCAGTACTATCAGGGCAGTTATAGTTATAGATTGATTTGTAATTTTTATTATCATTTATAATTCTTTATCAAAGTTGTTGCTTACTTTTCCAGGTTCACCAATGACATATGGACATTTACAGTTTCTCCATTATACATAGCTGCACAGTATAACATCTTTGGACTTCCATCTTCTAAAAGAATTTGTGGACGCTCTAAACGGTTTAGCTTTTGAAGCGTTCCATCTTCCCATTCAATTTGAATTTTAGAAACCAATGCATTTTCTGCCGGCTGCCAGTCAAATCCATCATTTGATTTAAATAGCGCTAAAGAGGTTCCTGCATTGGTAAACGCCCCTTCCATATCTTTAACAATAGCATAATATTGATCTGCACTCTCCTGATACCATATATAGGGATCCTCTGCCGGAAACTTTTCGCCTTCTTTATAAAAAATGGGGGCTTCAAACTTTTTAAATGTTCCGAGCGGATTATCTGAAACAGATGCCAAATGTGTTACCGGACCTCCAAAAGGTAATGGGTTATGCCTGGCAACAGCTTTGTATATTAATAAAATTCTGCCATCCTTCATTTTTGTTACGGAAGGATTACTCACCATTAACGCATCATAAGCCTGTGGATCTTCCGAAACATCAATGACTGGCTTGTCAAAACGATTCCATGGACCATTAGGACTATTAGCCCATGCCACTCCGATTCTTTGGTTATTCCTATGTATAAAGTTTAACGTTGGCATTACTTTACCATCACCTGTGGTTCCCATATAATACAGGTAATATTTACCTTCAAACTTATAAACTGTAGGATTGTGAGTTGTTAACCCATCCCAATATGTTTTTCCTCTTGCTTGTAAAGCCACATCTACAAAGGTGAAAGGGCCTTCTGGTGTTTTTGATATGGCATGAGCAATTTCTGAGTGGGTCACCCAAGCTTCAAAACCATAGCTTTTTAACCACCTGGAATATAACATATGATAAAACCCATCATCTCCTTTTACAACAGATCCTCCCCATACATAATATCCTTCTTGTGCAAGTATTGATTGCTTAGGCACTCTTTTTAATAGCTTTGAAAAATCATCTATAGACTGAGTTTTAATTTTATTTTTGTCAACACTCGCGTTTTGAGCTTGCTTGCATGTTGTGAATAGTAGTATTAAAGCTAAAAAGAGTACTCTCATAGTTACCAGATTTATTTATTCAGCTATTTGATAGTTATGATTCGGCCTTATTTCAAAACTTATACTACCACTGGCAGCATCATAGTCATAAGCTATCTCCTTGTTATCTGTAATATCTTTAACTTTAAGAGTATTAATTGACCCCCAACCATTATAGGTAATTATATTTACGCCCTTATTATCCGGGTAAATAAACTTATAGATTTGAGATGATCGTGATACTGGGTAAACTTTTGCTTTTAAGGGCATGTTATCAGATGTTCTTTCTATAACGATTCCTTTACCCCCTATAAAAACCGGTGTTTTATCCAAGGGGATTTTATAGTCATTCAACACTTGCTTCCCGTTATATTTTTTCCCGGTCTCATAGTCAAACCAAACACCTTCAGGAAGGTATACATCCATTTTTCCTGTTTGATAGTTCTTTAATAATGGCGTTGCCAGAATAGATTCTCCTATCATCCATTGAAAATTATTAAGTTCTGAGACCTTAGAATCATTTGAATATGCTATGGTTAAAGGAGTTAATGTAGTTGGGTAGCCGGACTCATAGCCTTTTAATGCTTCGCTGTACATATAGGGTGCTATTGCATAATGAAAATCAATTGCCTTTTTGAACACTTTTTGCTTTTCTTCCGGCCACTTGTCAGGGAAAGCTCCAACCGCCAACCCCGATGTTAATGAAAGCAACCAGGCATGCCTAATATTAGCATCTACAGATCTTATATTGTGTATATTATGCACTCCTGCTACATCTGAATACACATTTGGAAATCCACAGGCAGCATATTGCATATAATTAATTGGTATTCTTTTTGTCAGCTCACCAACACCGGTATCATTAATTCTTAAAAGTGTTCCCGGGGCAACAAACTCTCCATTACGCGCCATTACGTTTGCCCCTTTATCTGCTATTTCACGCATGGGTTTATTGTATATATTTGTTAAGGTATCAAGATTCATCATAGTATCTTCCTTAATACCATCAACATCCCATTTGGCATATTGTTCTTGAAACCATGCTGCGGCTCCTATAGCATCACCATTTATTAAATAAGCAGGTACAATAGGAAAAATATCAGAGGTAATTGTCAATATTTGATTGTTTGTATCACGAACTAAAATATCTTTTTTCTTTGCTTCGGTCGTTAACGCATTGCCATAAAACGTTTTAACTTTTAAGTTTTTATCTCTCTTCTTTGTTTTTGGATAATAGGGACCTCCTTCCGGAATAAGATTAGTACGTAACCCTATCATCCAGGCCATATCATTTTTATTCATCCATGATTTAAATGTAGTAGCATCCGAGAATTTCTCACCCCATCTTCCAAAACTGGTTGTTGTACCACCCTCATCCCAAAACCCGGAACCGGTAACTACCCAACGGATAGGGTAGTTATTATCATGAAACTTCTGAAGTATGTCCTGTACCGTAACCTGATTTGTATTCCACCCCAAAGCATCCCATGATTCCCAGCCTAGTTCAAACAACCTGAACTTTGGCTTTACACTTTTATAACCATGTGCCTCCCTTACCTTTTTATAATTGGAATACATCGTTTTAGGGTTTCCAAGAAAATAATAAAATGTTGCATTATTTGCTTTGGTTAGATTCATGCCATATTGATTCTTATCAATAATGACCGTTTTTTTTCCTTTATCGAAAAATACTCCTGCAAAATTATTTTGCGGAAAAATTGAAAATGTACTTACCCACCGTCTACCACCGCCATCATTTTTAATAACATAAGTGTTTTTGGCATTTTCAACTATATTAAATGATTCTTCAAAAGCAGCTACATCACCCAGACCATGCGCTACCGGCATACCTCCTAATTGTAGCGCTATGTCTCCATCTTTTTCCTGTTTGAAGTTTACTGTAAACCGGGCAATACCTCCCTGAAAAACAATTTCCACTTCAGCATTTTCGCCATTCTCATTGGACACTATAAAACTCTTCTCGGAATCAGACGCTTTCAGGATATTTGTTTGAACTATCGGTTTACCATTCAAAAGAAGCCCTGTGTTTTTATTTTGAGGCACTACAATGTTCCCTTCTTTATTTTCAAATCTGAATTGAAATGATTCCGGATTAATTATTAGTTTATAATCATGATCTACAATTTCAATTTCCTTAGTATTTGTATTTTTTACCCCAGTACACCCTACAACAAATAATAAAATTAAAAACCTGTATAAATTTCTCATGATCATCTATTTATTTTTTAGAATTGGAACCTTGGATTTCTTCATCTAATTCATCATTCCAATATAATGGTGCTATTCTAAAGTCTCTACATTGTCTCCCGGTTGAAAGCGTCATATACCACTGCCCATCCAAATCCTCTACAAGCTCTGCTGCATGCCATGGATTAACCCGTTGAACATGATCTTTTGCATCCCACTTATAGGGTGTGGTGCTTCTAAAAACATCTTCCCCTCCAATTTCCCAGGGCCTTGCTGACAAAAAAAGATAGTAGTACTTCCCTCTTTTAACAACAAAGGGAGATTCTACGGCCGGTGATGTAGTATGTTCATCAAAACAAATCTTCATTTTTGTCCATTCTCTTAAATCTTTACTTGTGCTATAGCCTACCACCCAATGTTTTTCATCTTTCATAACACTGTAATACATGATCCATTGCGCTTCCTTTTCATCCCAAAACACCATAGGGTCTTTGTTTTTCAAATTTTCCGAAAATTCATTTTTCTGCGCCAGAATTGGAGTTTCTGATGTGGTCCAATTATATAAATCCAATGATACTACATGGTGTAATTCTCTTGGAACACCAATTTGAGTATAAAACATATGATACACACCTTCATGAAAAATTATATGTGGTGCCCAAATAGCTGACCCGTCAGTTGAAAAGTCTTTTTCTCTTTTCCATTCTCGCTGATTTAAAGAATCGGCTGTTAAGTGAATGAACACATTATGGGGGTTTACAATCCCATATAAATGCCACTTTTTTTCATTAGCATTATAAATTATTGAGTGATCATTAAAATAAGGGATTTCATAAGCTGTAAAGATCTCCCCCAACTCAAATAGTTCTTTTCCAATGGTATATCTATCTTCCATAGCAATATTACATGAGTCTATAGTATATTGAGCAACCTCTTTAAGCGTTTTCTGTTTTTGAGCACTCATAACCACTGAAAAACATCCCGTTGTAACACAAGCCATATATTTCACAAGAAACTTTATCATTCACTATATTTTTTTAGAGAAGAATCTTAATTGACTCCCCCTCTTTAATTTCTAATTTCTTTTTATACTTTCTTAGCGTATCTCCTTTCAAGGTAAAACAATTCAATTGAATATCACCTTTTAAAACAGTGAGCTTTACTTTCTTTTCAATTTCAGACCCTGAAATTTCTACTGTACCATATTGATAACCATTTGACCAAAAGAACTTCCCTTTTTGATCCTTAAACTTCATCGTTCTTTCTACAGCAGAATATTCAAAACCCGTGTAAGCTAATATTCCGGACCAAGCGGCCATTGAGCGCGCATAGCGATGACCATATTCAATTTCATCAAAAGGATTACGGTTAGAACCATTATAGCGCCCACGAACCGCCTCAAATATTTTAAGTCCGTTTTTTATTTGCCCTTCATAAATCATGTGTGCTGCAGTACTATACTCAACACCACTCCAAACTTCAGTGTAATAAGGTGTTGGCGAATCTAACAAAGCGCCTTCTATCGGGTAAGTTAAAATCTGCAACCCTTTTTCGTCGCCAATAGCATAAGTTCTAAAAGACGTATAGTGGTCATGAAAGTTTTCTTTAAAATTATACTTCATCACACTATTTAAGGTAGTCTTAATATTGTTCTCATCTAAAACATACCCTAATCCTGCTGTATGGGCTAGATATTGCCCTACCAACTGGTCTGCTAAACAGCCCCTACCAATTTGTGCTACTTTTGACTTGCCTGGGGTAATGTGATGCTCATAAAATTCTTTATTAAATAAATTAGCATCCACCCATTTACTTCCTGACTCAAATAAAGTATTACATTCTTTTGCAAACTTTTTATCACCTACATGCTTAGCCATCTTTCCTCCTGCTTTTAAGGCTGCCAAATACCATGATGCCATTTGAGGGTTTGGCCCCTCATAATTTACATCAGCAGTATTGTGTTGTGACCCTTCCATCACACCATCTTTGTTGGCATCCCAATACCCAGTCCATGCAAAAGCCAATGATTTTTTAATATTAGGCCACAAATACTTTAACATGTCGTCATCACCAGACATATTCCATTCCCGGTACATTTTAACAATGGTTCCCATTTGGCCATCAGCCGCTTCACTTCTCATTTTTGTAGCATTAGTTGCTAGCGGCAAACCAACTCTATGTGACTGAGCACCATTTTTTCTCATCATATGCATGAATTCAACTTCACGGAATCGTTTTGCTATATCACCATACAGAAAAGGCACAGTACTTTCATAATTCCAAACGTGCGTTAATGATCCAAATCCCCATCCTGCAGTTTTTTGTTCACCAATCACAGTTCCACCAATACTTCCAGTTCCTTCCCAACCAAAAGGACGTCCATCTTCAGTAACAAACAATGTTTGAGAACGCATAATAGACGCATTAAACAACCCTGCTTCTACAAGAATTTCAGGAATATCACTATCAACTAAAGCTTTTACATATTTAACCGTTTCATCTTCAAGATAATTCAGCTTGTTAGTTACTTGTTCTGCAACATCCCAGGCATCTTTATAAACAGTACAATAATGATTCCCCATATGACTACCATCACCCTGGCACCAATGCCCGGGAACTCCGGTTTCCCATGCTTTTCGGTTTGGAAAACGCCATGTTAACATAAATGTAAACGCTTTGGTCTCATTTGGTGCTAGTGTTTGTTTTAAAGACAATGTTGCTGGAGGGGTTTTTACTTTCCCGTTGGAATTAGAGTGATCAACTAAGTTTCCATCATTTAAAAAATCATCATAAAATTCGCGAAAATTCCAATTCCAGATTTCTTGCCCCCAAGCTGTACGGTAACTTACTTCTCCGCTAGAAACAGTTGTTAACGCCATAGTACCATAGCTATGATCATCTTTAGGAACATCTTTAGATTGCATATACAACCCTCTTATCCCGTTTACTTCTTTGTATATATTGAAATTGCCTTCCGGGCTTCCACTCCAGCCATCATAACCGATAAAGTTAGGCACCATCCCTGCTACGGAAATATCAAGAGGCTCATTACTAGTGTTCTTTACAACATAACGTAATACAGCCACAGGAATCGAGCTATTAGCCTCATCTCCCGGAATCATGGGGTTAAAAGCTTCCAAACGCACTTCAAATGGCAAATTATCATTTTTAAAACTCACCTGCGCCAACGGATAAGCTGCTGCAAATGTTGTTTCTTTGAATCTTGGAAAACCACTGTTTACTTCTTCTGCTCCCCAATCGCCAATATATTTTTTTTGATCTATTGACCCCTGTAATGCTTTTATCCTGGGAACTTGTCCTTCTTGCGCATATCTTATAGCAAAAAACGGCCCCATAGCGGTGGCTGGTTTTGAAAACCTGAAAGCCGGAAGAAATCCCATAGCACCACGGTTCATAATTTCCCAGTCTTGCAAGGCTCCTTTTCCACTTATACCAACTGTTCCCGTTCCTATCCCTCCTATTGGCATTGAAACTTCATTTATATTTTCTCCGGAATATGTTTTAACAACAGACCACTGTTCATTCCATTGTTGTCCATGTGCCACATACACTATTAAAAACCCAGTTATTATTGAATATATATATTTCATTATTTTTAAAATATCATAATAATTACTTAATTCCATCATTCCAATAAAAAGGAGCCAGTCTAAAATCACTCTCATTCCCTGAAGAACGTGACAAATACCACTTCCCATCTAAATCCTGTATTATTTCAGCTGCATGCCAGGGATAAATGCTTTTTACCAAGTCTTTTACTTCCCACTTAAGTGGGCTTTTGCTTTTAAAGAACTCCTGAGCTCCGTGTGGCCATGTATTTCTTGCTGATAAGGTTAAATAATAATACTCACCTCTTTTTACCACAAAAGGAGATTCTACTCCCGGTGATTCCGTATTTTCATCAAAGCAAATTTTATACTCCGACCAATTCTTCAAATCTTTACTCACCGTATAGCCAACCGCCCAATGCTTATCATCTTTCATCATAGTAACATACATTATCCACTGATTGTTAACGTTATCCCTGAACACCATTGGATCTTTGTTCTTCAAATTGTGGTTAGCAGCATTACTCCAAGCAAATAATGGCTCTTTTGAAAAATGCTCCCATTCAAACAAGTCTTTTGATATTGATAAGCGTATTTCTCGTGGCACACCTATATTGGTGTAAAACATGTAATACAGCCCCTCATGTTCTAAAATATGCGGCGCCCAAATTTCCTCATCCTGATAAGTGAACGGCTTGTGCTTTTCCCAGCCTTCCTGAGTTAAGGAATCTGCTGTTAAATGAATGAATGATTTATTGCCTGCTTCAATACCATATAAATGCCATTTTTTATCAACACTGCTATAAATAATAGTGTGGTCATAAGCATATGGAAGCTTATATATGGTGAACATTTCACCAATAGAAATTGAGTCAGGAATCTTACTTCGGGCGTTATCCTCTACTGAAATATTTTCATTGGTTTTCTCTTCTCCTTTTGTTTTGCATTGGATTAACATCATAATTAATGAGACCACAAAAGATAGTTTTATTATATATGCTTTCATTGGAAAATATTTCAATTATCATTAAACGGTTCAGGTCATAAGTTTTAGTTAAAGGAAACTGATTGCTTACTAAGAAAGAGCAATTAATTAATTGCTCTTTCTTTAACTAAACAAAAACTAACTAATACAAAGCAATTTAATCTTTTTAATAACCCGGATTTTGTTCCAGAGTAACACCGGATTGATTAAATAAATTTATTTCTTTTAACGGAATTGGTAATAAATAATCCCTGGGCGCAGTAAAACCTCTATTTAAAAAGTTTGTCCAAAAAATGTTCTGCCAATTACCATCACCCGTCGTACCGTCTACTCTAATGTATTCGTGTAGATTAGGATCGTTTATAGGATTTCCATTACTATCTATAGCCTGATTACTGCCAAAAGAAGCAACTCTCACCCCAAAGCTTCCGTCATAAAAAAGATCTGGATCTGTGTTCCCCGTATAAATTGTAACCCCATCATTGTCTATCACAGGTACAGTAGCTACACCTGCACTAGGAAGATCTAAAACCCTCCCTTTTAAAGGTTCGTTTCTCACTTTTTCTGTGGCTTGCCATCTATTCAAATCTACCAATCTAAAGCCTTCTAAGGCTAATTCTATTCTTCGTTCAATTCGCAATAAACGTCTCATTTCCGCTTGAGATGCAACTTGTACAACAGGAGCCGGAACACCTGAACCAATATAAGCCCTGTCTCTTAACTGTTGCAATGCGTTTGCCGCTGCCTGTAAATCGCCTCCGGATTCAATTTCTGCTTCGGCACGAATTAACAGAATCTCTGCATAACGCATTAAATGATAATCTACGAACGTATCGGTGATACCATCTGTAATTAGCGGTTCATCTGAATATTTCTTCCAGGCATACCCCATACCTCCAAGAATACGATTAAAAGAAGGGCATTGTCTATTCGCAATTCGTTCTCCATTAACATCAAAGGTATTTAAACTATCTAAATGAGATTCATAAACCACACCGTAGCGCGAATCGCCTGGAGTTAAAATAGTAGCCTTTAATCTGGGATCTCTATTTTCCCATGGGGTTGTAGGATCATAAGCAGGATCCTCATCTATTGTTAATCCATTTATCGTTGGATAAGCGTCTACTAAATTTTGTGAAGGATGGCATTGGAAAAACCCTCTAAATTGCCCTCTAAAGGCTGTACGTAAAGCTATTTGATGTGACCTGAAATCCGGTTCAAACGGCATGGTTAACATCACCTCTCGTACAGCACCGCCCACTATACCTTTTTCTCCGGCTTCCTGAAACATATTATAGTAGTTAGACGATAAACCATAAATTCCAGCTGAGGCATCCATAGCATCTTTAGCTGCCTGAGCAGCTACAGCAAACATACTTGAGTTATGTTGTCCTTCATAAAGCGCTACTCTTGCCTTTAAACCTAAAGCTACAGCCTTTGTTATACGGTTGTGTTCTCTAGGTGAGGCATTCAATAAACCTGCCGCTCTATCCAGTTCTGCTAAAATTTTATCTACTACTTCTGCTCTGGGGCTCCTAGAGATAAATCCATCTGCAGGATCAATAATAAACTTATCTATATAAGTTATGTCACCAAAATACTGTACCAGCATACTATGATAATACGCCCTAAGCACTAAAGCCTGCCCCAATAGATTGCCATATCTATCAGCTTCAATCAAATCCTGATTAGCTTCCATATTATCTATAACAAAGTTAGCACGCCCTAAACCTCTATACAGTGGAGAATAATATGGATTCACATCATCATTAGCCTCATTAGTTCCTAAGCTAATCTGTTCAATCTGACCTGCATTTCTATCTCCTCCGGAAAATCTGTAATAACCATTATCTGTAAGTGTTACTTCTTCATAAAATTTTTGCGGCATACCATCTCCTCCCATAAGAAATAAAGACCTATACGCCCCTGTTAATGCTACTTCAGCCTCATCTGCATTGTTAAAGAACGCACTTGTATTGGGTTGATCTAAAGATTCTAAGTTCAATACCTTATCTTCACAAGAAGCTAACCCCAACACTAGGATTAAAAAGCTAATTTTGAAAATACTGTTAGATTTAAATATATTTTTCATGTTTAACATTTTTTTTAATTAAAAAGATATGTTTAACCCAAAAACAAACTTTTGCGTTAAAGGATAATACGTTCCATTTGTTCCATTAGGCGCTGTAGGGTTTACACCTTCCGGAAGGTTTTTATCAAACTTAATGGTAAACAAATTCTGTGCAGACACATACATTCTAAATTTATTTATAAAGATATTATCCAAAAAGCTATCAGGTAATGAGTATCCTAATGTAGCATTCCTCAACCTAAAGTAACCACCGTCATAAACGTAATGCGAACTGGTTTGTCCGTTATTATCTCCTAAAGAGGTTACCTGTACACGTGGATAGTAAGCTCCGGTGTTTTCAGGGGTCCATGCATTATCTAAATGAAACTTTTTAACATTACCTGCAAAGAACAAAGGATACACTAACCCTTCTGTTAAACGAAAATCTCTATTAGCAACTCCTTGACCGGAAAATGCTAAATCAAAGCCTTTGTATTCTAAACCAATATTTAAAGCAAAGGATTGATTTGGGAACGGGTTACCTATAATGGTTCTATCTGCATTATTAACCACACCATCCGGCACGCCTTCTATTATATTACCATCATCATCAAAACTGTTTATGTCAGCATATCTAATGTCTCCCGGTTGTGGTGAAAAATTAAATTGAGGTGGTGCATTATCAATTTCTTCCTGAGTTTGAAACAACCCTTCAGATACTAAGCCCCAAATGGAACCAAATGGGTCTCCAACGCGGTTAATCGAAGCTCCTGTTCCTCCTCCTAAGAACTCCAGGCCTTCTCCTAAACTTAACACTTCGTTTTTAAGTGTTGAAAAATTACCTGAAATACTATATTTTAATTCTCCTATTGCATCAGTCCACCCAATACTAAGATCTATTCCGGAATTCCTCATACTTCCAACATTGGCATCTCCTACACTCAAACCTACTGTAAAAGGCACCAAATCTTGTCTGGGGCCAATCAGATCTTTGGTATCTCTTCTGTAATATTCAATTTCAGCATTTAACCTATTATCAAAAAGCCTTAAGTCCAAACCTATATTTGATGATTCAGATGTTTCCCAGGATATTAACGGGTTTGGTAATACATCCACACCAGCTCCAACAAACAAGTCGTTTCCAAATATAAAATTGGTATTTCCTCCAATTAGGAGGTTAGACGTATATGGGAAATTAATAGTATTCCCATCACCGTCTCTTAAATCTTGGTTTCCTAATTGCCCCCATGAACCTCTTAGTTTTAAGAAATCTATAAAACCAACATTGTCAAAAAATGATTCTTTAGACACTACCCAACCTGCAGAAATTGAAGGAAAATATCCTGTTCGCTCGCCTGGAGCAAAACGCGAAGTCTGATCAACACGCAACACCCCTTCTAATAAATACTTGCCTTTATAATCATAATTTATTCTGGAGAAATAAGACTGTAATCCTCTCTGTGTAGCACTGTTACTTATATTATCATTATCTAAATTGGCATTACTGAATGCAGCAAATTGATCTGTTACAAAATCATACACACGTGCACTTAACGATTTAGATGTATATTTTACATACTCAAAACCTACTAGGGCAGTTATATTGTGATCACCAAAACTCCTATCATAATTAGCAGTGGCAGTAAATGTTTGATTAAAACCTCTTGAGTTTGATTGAGAAAGCTCAACCTGACTATCTGTACCGTAACTCCATAACACGGGAGTGTCACTATCCACTTCAGGATATTGTAACCATTGCTTAGAAAACACCTGTCTAAAAGAATCTAAATACTGTGGAGAATATAATGCAGAAAGTGTCAAGCCTTCTACGGGTTTAAAATTAACTTTTAATCGCCCGGTAAAAAAATTAGATTCCGTTTCATCATTACCAGCTTCAGATAAACGAGAAATTGGGTTACCTCCATTAAAGGCATTGGACCAAAGTCCGTTGCTATACTGTGCCGCATATATGGATGGGATAGCATAAGCATCCTTCACAATTTCAGCTAAACCAGCTCTGGATGCATATGAATTACTACGTCTAAAATTAACATCTAATATAATATTAAATCTATCATTTACCTTAACATCCGTATTAATTCGGCCATTAATTCTATCAATCCCAAAACCTTTTATATTACCTTGCTCTTCCTGATAAGAGAGTGAAGATGCGACCCTAACCGTTTCATTACCAGAAGTTATCCCTATTTGCTGGTAATTCAATAGCCCGGGCTCAGAGAATATGAGGTCTACCCAATCAGTATTAGGAAATCTATCCGGGTCTACAGCATTATTAGCTCTGTATTCAGCTATTGCATCCGCATCTGACCCCGTAGCTTCTAAATATTGAAACGCGTCTGCATTTTCAATTTTATCCGTAGTTCTATTAAATCCTATAAAAGAATTATATGTAAACTCTGTTTTCCCCTCTTTACCTCTTTTTGTAGTTACTAAAATCACACCATTAGACCCTCGATTACCGTAAATAGCAGCAGCCCCGGCATCTTTTAATACTGAAAAGCTCTCAATATCATTTGGGTCTATACCGTTTAAACTTGATTCTACACCATCCACAATAACCAAAGGGCTATTATTAGAAGAGTATGAACCAACTCCACGAATTCTTAAAGTTGCACCGGCACCAGGTTGCCCGCTACTTTCAATAGCTGTTAAGCCCGGAGCCAAACCTACAAGTGCTGTAGACGTTTGTACAATAGGCTGTTTAGCTATTTCTTGTGATTCAATTATAGTAACAGAAGCCGTTAAACTTTCTTTCTTTTGCGCTCCATAGCCAACAACAACAACCTCTTCTAATTGCGCCGTATCTTCTTCAAGCAACACATTTATTTCTTGCTGGCTGACTACTACAACAGTTTTTGTTTTGAAACCCAAATAAGAAAAAACCAATGTTTGTCCTTGACTTACCGATATTGAGTAATTACCATCAAAATTAGTTTGTGTTCCTGATGTTGTACCCTGAACCAAAATATTAACCCCTGCTAAAGGCATACTTTGGCTATCAGCAACATTTCCAGTAATTCTTTGTTGTTGACCCCATGAAAACAAGGTACTAACCAAAAGAATTAATAATAGATAATTTTTTTTCATTTAGTTTATTTTATAGTTAATTATATCCAAATGTATATTTCAATTTGATACAAAAAGCAAATAAACCCGCAATAATTACCGAGAACGATACCGGAAACGTTGTCATTTTACGGAAACGTTCTCGGTAATTATTATTTTTTTACTGAAAACTTTTTCGAAAAAGCATTATATTTATGAATATTTTTTATGCCTCATCTACTATCAAAAGATTAAAACCCTTTTCAAAACAATCTTATCAACATGAAACATGTCACAATAAAAGATATCGCCAACAAACTAAATTTATCCATTTCATCTGTTTCGAGAGCCTTTAATGACAAATACGATATAAAAAAGGAGACTAAAGAACTTGTTTTAAAAACAGCAGAAGAAATGGGTTACATCCCCAATCCTATTGCTAAAAAATTAAGTCAAAATAAAACATTCAATATTGGTGTTGTTGTACCGGAATTTATAAATGAGTTTTACTCTGAAGTTTTAATTGCCATACAGGATATATTGGTTCCAAAGGGCTATCAAATTCTTATAATGCAATCTGATGAAGATCCTGAACAGGAATTAAAAAATGTAAAAACCCTAATAAACAATATGGTAGATGGCCTGATAATTGCTCCAACTACCGGAAATCATGAAATCAATATGGATTTCTACTTAAAACGCTATAATAACGGACATCCAACAGTATTTATGAGTCGTATTGACGAGTCTATTCATGTTCCCAAGGTTTTATTTGATAATAAAAAATGGAGCTTTTTTGCAACCGAACACTTAATCAGACAAGGTTATAAAAAAATATACTATCTATCTGGCTACAAAAGTTTAGGAGTTTGTCAAAACCGAATAAATGGTTTTCTCAAGGCTATGAATAAAAACAAAATAAAACCGGAAAACTACAAGGTAATTGAGACCGGTCTTTTTGCTAACGAAGGCATGAATGTCATGGAAGATTTAATTTACAAACATGATATTCCCGAAGCTTTGTTTTGTTTCAATGACTGGGTTGCCATTGGCGCCATTAAAGCGCTTAAAAAAAATGCCTTTAATGTCCCGGAAGACGTAGCTGTTATGGGATTTACTGAAACCCGAATGGCTGGGCTTATCACTCCTCAATTGAGCAGTGTAAAGCAACCTACCAGAGAATACGGGATAAAATCTGCTGAGATTTTATTGAATCAAATTGAAAATAATATTTTTGATAATGAGACTACCATTTTAAACGGAGTACTAAATAATAGAGAATCTACTCCTTCAAAAAACAAGTAATATAAACTAATTAAATAGTGCAAAGAGAGTATAAGCATTTGCCTTTTTAATGGTAGTAGTTGAGACAAATAACATTTATTTTCGTCTCAATAAGTAGTCAACCTAGCTAATTCATAACCTTTTTCTTTTGAAAAGACATATCAAATGGAAATCAATAACTCAAAAATACAGGAATAAAAGATTTATACCAATACACTTTGATGATTAAAAAGTTGATAAAAAAAACGCTAAAACAAACATATTTCACTTTAAACAAAAAAAATGAGACAATTAATTATTTTACTTTTCTGCGCTTTATGCTTTTCTTGTAGCAATAAGTACAAAAATGCAAAAAATGCTCCTCAAGATTACGCTATTATTCCCAAACCTGTTCAAATGGAAATTCTGGATGGAAAATTTTTAATAGATTCAAAAACTATGGTTTCCGGAAGCGACCTTTTAAAAAACGAAGGAGCCTTTTTAGCAAATATACTCAGTACAGCTACAGGAGAGACTATTGCTTTTTCTTCAAAAGAAGAGGGCAATATTACCCTTAAAATAAATGAAGCCATTGAAAATGATGAAGGCTACCAATTAAATGTGTCTTACAATAAAATTGAAATTTCCGGTAAAAATGCAAAAGGTATATTTTATGGTATACAAACGTTAAATCAATTAATGCCTACAAACAGCAACACCGGCCTTACTGAAGAGTTAACCATTCCGGCTGTAAATATTAATGATCACCCCGGGTATAGTTACAGAGGTATGCATTTGGATGTAGCACGTCATTTCTTTCCTGTTGAATTTATTAAAACGTATATCGATTTAATTGCCATGCATAAAATGAATACTTTTCATTGGCATTTAACCGAAGATCAAGGGTGGCGTATAGAAATAAAAAAATACCCTAAACTTACAGAGGTTGGAGCATGGCGTAGTGGCACTATAGTTGGACATCATCCAGGTACTGAAAATGATCAAAAACATTATGGTGGATTTTACACCCAGGAAGATATTAAAGAAGTTGTAGCTTATGCTACTTCAAAACACATTACTGTTATACCGGAAATTGAATTACCGGGACATAGTAGCGCTGCAATTGCCTCTTATCCTGATTTAAGCTGTTTTCCGGAGGAACCTACAATTGTTACCAATAACATGATCTCTGACAAAGGCAAAGAAATACAAGCTGCTGGCACTCCTAAAATTGTGCAAGAAACATGGGGCGTATTTGATGATGTGTATTGCGCTGGTAAAGATGAAACATTTGCCTTTTTACAAGATGTTTTAGATGAAGTTATAACCTTATTCCCGGCAAAGTACATTCACATTGGTGGTGATGAATGTCCAAAAGCTAATTGGAAACGCTGTCCGAATTGCCAGTCCAGAATAAAAGCTGAAGGGTTACATGATGAGCACGAATTACAAAGTTATTTTATTCAACGTATTGAAAAGTATCTAAACAGTAAAGGAAAACAAATTATTGGGTGGGATGAAATCTTAGAAGGTGGTTTAGCTCCAAATGCTACTGTAATGTCATGGCGAGGAACAAAAGGAGGTATAGAAGCCGCTAAACAAAAGCATGATGTAATCATGACGCCTGGGCATTCTTGTTATTTTGATCATTATCAGGTAAAAACTAAAGAAGATAAAGCCAAAGAACCTCTAGCTATAGGAGGTAATACGAGCGTTGAAGATGTTTATGCTTATAACCCAATGCCTGAAGAATTAACGTCTGAAGAGCAAAAATATATTTTGGGAGCTCAAGGTAATGTCTGGACTGAATACATGAAAACTACCGACTATGTTGAATATATGATTCTTCCCAGGATGACCGCACTTTCTGAAGTTGTTTGGACAAATAAAGAATCAAAAGACTGGAGCGATTTTAGCAACCGTTTAAAAATTATGAAAAACCGTTATGATGCCATGAAGCTCAATTACGCAACGCATACATTTGAAAGTGACTCTAAATAAATAATTTAACACATAGTAAATCCAATTCGTAAAATTTTTACGAATTGGATTTATGAAACCATGCTTATTAATAAAAAAATGAAAAAAAAGCAGATAGAAATTGATACCAGATATCCATCTATTGATGATCTAAGAAAAAAGGCTAAAAAAAGAATACCAAAATTTGCCTTTGAATATTTAGACGGCGGCTGTAACGAAGATGTGAATTTACACAAAAACACCTCTGAAATCAGAGCTGTAGAATTATTGCCTCAATATCTTAGTAAGCATACAGGTTCTAGTATGCAAACAGAATTATTTGGCCATACTTATGATGCGCCTTTTGGAATTGCACCTGTTGGACTTCAAGGGCTTATGTGGCCAAACTCACCGGAAATTTTGGCTAAGTCGGCTTTTGAGCATAATATTCCTTTTATATTAAGTACGGTAACCACCAGTAGTATAGAACGTATTGCCGAAATCACCGAAGGAAGAGCATGGTTTCAGTTATATCACCCCGCAGAAAATAGTTTACGCGATGATATTTTAAAAAGATGTGATGAATCCGGATATGACACCTTGGTCATCCTTTGTGATGTACCTACCTTTGGTTTTAGACCCAGAGATATTCGTAACGGACTGGCAATGCCTCCAAAAATGTCAATAAAAAACATTTTACAAATTTTAGGAAAACCTAAATGGGCTTTAAACACCTTAAAATATGGACAACCAAATTTTGAAACATTAAAACCATATATGCCTAAAAATCTTGATTTAAAGCAACTAGGTAAATTTATGGACCAAACATTTTCTGGCAGGTTAAATGAAGAAAAAATAAAGCCTATTAGAGATCTGTGGAAAGGCAAATTGGTATTGAAAGGTGTTGCCAACGAGCTGGATGCCGAACGCGCCATTAAGTTAGGGCTTGACGGTATAATTGTATCTAATCATGGAGGCAGGCAGCTTGATGCCGGGGAATCCACTATTAAACCTTTAACCAGAATTGCTGAAAAATATAGTAAAGACATAAAAATAATGATGGATAGCGGCTTGCGGTCTGGCCCTGATATTGCGAGAACTATGGCCAGTGGAGCCGAATTCACCTTTATGGGGCGCTCTTTTATGTACGGTGCCGCTGCACTAGGAAAAAAAGGAGGTGATCACACCATTTCACTTTTAAAAACTGAGTTGCAACAGGTCATGGAGCAAATTTGTTGTGAAAATGTAAAAGATTTTCCGAATCATTTGATTTTAAAAAAGTAATATTTATTAACTACAATATTCCTTAATTATACTTTTTGCTATATTCTGAAGGCGAAACATTTTTTATATTTCTAAATTGTCTATTAAAATTAGAAATATTATTAAATCCGCTATCATAGCATATTTCTGATATATTTAATACATCTTCCTGAAGTAGTTTACAGGCATACCCTATTCTTAATTCATTAACATATCTGGAAACTGTTTTTTTATTAACTTTCTTAAAATATCTACAAAACGCAGAATTATTCATATTAGCTATTGAGGCCAATTCTTTTAACTCAATATTCTTTCGAAAATTGCCATATATATAATCATAAACCTTAACCATTCTATGATGGCGCCCTTCCCGGTAAGTATCACTAAAAGCCGGACTACTCATAATAATATAATTCTTTTTATCATCTGCTAAAACCTGAAACATACGCAACAAAGCAATTATTTTTTCATAGTCTGGTTTACCAAACAACTCTCCAAAAATATTTTTTATCATCAAAGCTGATTTCTTACTAAATTTTATCCCCAGCTTCGCATCATTTAAAAATGGTTTTAGTTTTGCCGTTTCCGGCAAGTCAAATAAATTATTATTCATAAATTCTTTATCCAGATGAATAACCCATGCTTCAGCTATCAATTCAGAATCTCCATCAAAATACTCTTCATCATTCAAAAGCAAATGTGGGATATTACTACCTATCAAAAACAAATCTCCCGGTTTAAAACGCTCCATTTGATCTCCAATAAAAAAAGTCCCCGTGCTCTTTCTTATTAGAACCAATTCTGTTTCAGGATGAAAATGCCATACTTTAAAAAAATAAGGATATGAGTTTATTTTATCAGAAAAAGTTTGATATAAATTATTCGATCTATTTACAAGCTGAGGTTTCATCCTTAAGTATTCTTAAAAATCATTAATGAATTGAAAGTAACTATGTCAAATTTAAAAAAAAACTGAATATTACAACCTAACTAGATCATCTTCTTAGAGAATTAATTTGTAAACCCAAGCTTTGAATAACACGAAATTATTGATTTGCCTGTATTTCAATAATTATGAAGTTTTGCGCCTGGATTTAAATGCATCAAACCGGATTAATTTTTTATAAAAATTACACCTCTTCAAGAAATTGATATGCAAATATGTCCAATTTAAAGTTTTAGACTACTGACTTCCAACCCTTCTGAAAAAGCTGTTATTAAAATATCGTCAGCACCCGCTTTTAATTTTAATAAAATACTTGCTATACCTGCTTCAGCCTTAATAGGGTTCTCTCCTATTAATTCTGCATTCCCTTGTACTTTAAACTGTATTTTGTTTGTTGATACTGGCACATAATTTCCTGTCTCATCTACAATCCTTGCATAAATAAATACGACATCATTCTTATTAGCTTCAACCGGAACATTAAATTCATCTATAGCAATTTCTATTTTTTTAGGAGATCTTGGTGTTACCCGTATAGCTTCCTCAACCAACTTACCGTTATAAAACCCTTTAGCAACCAGCTTGCCTTGTTTATACTTAACATTTTGAAATGTAAATGGCGGGTGTAATAAATTAGTAGAATTTTTATCTGTATCCGGTTTTCTTCTCTCAATTAATTCATCATTTAACCATAACTCTACTTCTTCACAATTACTATAAACCTTAACTGTATTGAACATTGGATCATTCCAATAGTTAGCAATAAACAATACGGGATTATCTCTATCAAATTCTTTTTGACTGCTATAAAAGTAGTATGCAAATTTTGGAAGCCTGAATATATCCATTACACCTGAACTTTCAATATCTGGCGCATACCCCCTATTATAATCAAACATTAACCAATTGGCATCTCCGGCCGATTTATTGTATAAATTATCATTATGAGATTCCTGATAATTTAAGGCTTGTTGTGCTAAACGAACCTGTCCGTTCCCGCGTAACTGTCTGGAAGTACGTTCTTCCTGTTTCAAGTTTTCATATGCCTTCTGGTTAAATCCTGCATTTTGTGCATAATACTCCCAATCTCCATATTCAGCTATAAATATTGGTCTGGCCTTATTATATTTCTTCCAATAATCTGGTGCTTTTGCATGTTGTCTTGCGGGAATAAAAACATCATAGGCGTAATCTATCCAACCACAGGTATATACCCCTACTCCAGGAAATTCTTCATGCACTATATTATGAGCTTTATCCATAAATTCTTCTGTCATCCCAGACTCATTTAAAGAGGCCTCCCATAAAATTACTGAAGGATGATTTCTATCTCTACGTACCATTTGCCGAATATCGTTATAGCAATTTTCCTGAAATTCCTTATCTCCAAAGAATTGCCAACCCGGAATAGCATCCATTACCAATATCCCTAATTCGTCACAAGCATTCATAAACGATTCTGAATGCGGATAATGAGATAATCTTATAAAATTAAATCCTGCTTCTTTTATTTTATGCGCATCACGGTATTGCGCATTATCCGGTAAGGCGTAACCAATATACGGGTATTCCTGGTGGCGGTTAGTTCCTCTTATTTTATAAGGTTTCCCGTTTAAATAAAACCCGTCTTCTTCAAATTTTATTGAACGCACTCCAAACTTTACACTTTCATTATCAATAACCACCTTGTTTTTTACAAGTTCAATTTTGATTTCGTATAAATTTGGAGTTTCCGGACTCCAAAGCATCGGCTTTTTTAATATTATTTGATCTTCAAACTTTTCTACACTTTGTTTGTTTACAGTCTTCAATGGACTTTCAGATTGTGCCACTAAATCTCCTGAGACATCATAAACAGAGGTTTTAACTACTAAAAATGCCTCGGTTTCTGAACCATTTAAAACATCTGTTTTAATTTCAAGTTCTGCTTCTTCGTTATTAACACTTAGGGTATTTACAAAAACACCTCCACCGGCAATTATATCGGTTTGAATGGAATTAGTTATGTGCACCTTATCTTTTGCAATCAAATGAACGTTACGATACAAACCACCATAATAATTAAAATCCAGCCCAGCTATTGGTTTTCCTGGAGGCACTTGTTTATCGTCTTTGTTACTTAATTTTATTGTAATAATATTCTCTTTATCAAAGTATATATCATTTGTTAATTCTATATAAAATGGCAGGTACCCTCCTTTATGCTTCTTTACTTTTTTCTCATTAACCCATACTTCTGCTGTATGCATCGCTCCTTCAAAATACAGTGCCAAGTGTTTGTCTTTAAACTTTTTGGGTAAAGTGAACTTTTTGCGGTACCAACATACTCCCTGCCATTGTTGGCCTGTAATTAATGGCTCTACATTTGCTGTGTGCGGGAGCGATACGTCTTCCCAATTAGAATCGTTTATCTCTTTAGAATAAAACAGTGGTGTTTCAATGGAATCTTGCTTAATAAATTTCCAATCTTTATTAAAGTTAGAAATGATTCTTTCTTGATTTGGTTCATTCTTACTGTTTGAACAATTAAAAAACAGAAGTCCAAGCAGTAATATCCTTATGTTAATCTTCAAAATTGTGTTTAATTTTAAATGATTTATTCTTAGCTCTTCCTTATTATTCATAGTACATCAAAAAATTAGCTCTTGGAATTTTAATTCCTTTCAGATGAAATTAACCATTGAGAACACATACATCAGATCACACTTAAAATAACAATAGTGCTTATCTCCCACTCTATCTATTTTAAGCTAATATTTAGAACAGTCCCATTTACTAACGCTTTATGGGTTATAAAATAACTTTTCAACAGATTATCATTGATACGTATTTTATCAATATATTTTTTATTGTTCTCATTATTTTCTGATATGTTGGAAATGATTTCCAATGTATCATTTTTATAATATCTTTTATCTAAATGAATTGTTATTTTATTAAAAGCAGGTTTAGTAATAGCATATATGGGCTCTGCCGGAGAAACAGGATAAATACCCATCATACTATATATTAACCATGCAGACATGGTTCCCGTATCATCATTCCCCGGCAAACCATCTGGAGTATTTTTAAAATATTGATTTATTAACTGACTCACTCTATCTTGTGTTTTCCTCTCATAGCCTTTCGCATAATTATATAAGAACGGATAGTTTATATCGGGTTCATTAGCCATATCATATTGCCCAATTTCAAAAACCTTATCCAGTTGGTTAACAAAGGCTTTTTTCCCTCCCATAAGCTTCATAAGTGTTTTCACATCGTGTGACACCATAAAGGTGTATTGCCATGAGTTTCCTTCTATAAACCCCAGGTTTTTTTCAAAATTCGCACCTTTATCCGGATTAAAAGGCATATACCAGGATCCATCGTGGTTTTTAGGCCGTAACAGGTTAAATGTTTTATCAAATAGGTTTCTATAGGATACAGAGCGTTTAGAAAACATATTATAGTCCTCTTTTTTATTCAGTTGTTTTGCCAGTTGTGCAATAGCAAAATCTGTGATATTATATTCTTGTGTTGTAGAAACGGAACCACTCTTAGTAGTGGTGGTTGTCAGATACCCTTTATCTATATAATCCTTAATACCTGGTCGCAGCGGATTATCTTCTAACTGAAGTGCACTTTTTCGCATCGCCTCATATGCTTTTTCAATATCAAAATCCTGGATTCCCCTCAAATAAGTATCGGCCAATATTACTCCTGCAGGATCTCCAACCATAGTTGTCGTTTCAGTAGCATTCAATTCCCACTTTGGCAACCATCCACTTTCGTCATAGATATTAAGCATACTCTTTACCATATCAGACTGCTGCTTGGGATAAATCAACGACATAAGAGCATGCAAATTTCTATAGGTATCCCAAAGCGAAAACACAGTATAGCGTGTATCTTCTGTTTTCATGGTTTCACGCTTTGCCATACTTGGATATTCGCCATTAATGTCGTTTAAAATATTGGGATGGATCAAAGTATGATATAAGGCTGTATAAAAAATAGTCTTATCATCTCTGGTACCGCCTTCTACTTCAACTTTTGATAGTAAATCATTCCAGCGGGAAGCCGTATTTTCATGAATAGTCTCAAACGAATGTGATTGCGTTTCTTTTTCCAGGTTTTCTCTGGCATTCTCAATACTCACATAAGATATACCTACTTTCATTTCTACCTGGGTCGGCTCTTTAAAATGGTAAGTAAAATAGCTTCCTATACTATCACCAATGACTTCTCTTTTATAGCCCTTAAACAATCTGGTCTTCCCATTGTAAGACATCCATTGTGCTTCCACTCCCTTGCTTTTCTCCGGGGTTTTCCATATACCAAATTCATCAGCCGGGTGGCTGAATTTTGCCACAAAATATACCGGATAAGCTTCTTCTGGTTTGTAATAACAAAACGACCCAACGTTTCGTATCCCTTCAATTTCTGTAGGTGACACCACTTTTATCATAGCCCCCGATTCATTGGTTAAGCCTAATCCTAAATTAATAAGGATGTTAGATTGCCCTTTAGGAAATGTGTAACGACTTATCCCCACACGCTCTGTTGCTGTTACCTCTGCCTTTACCTTATATTTATCAAGCGCTACGGAATAATATCCTGGCCTGGCTATTTCATTTTTATATGTAGACCCGTATTTCAAATGATTTGTTTGGAGGTCTCCGGTGGTAGGCATAGCTAAAATAACGCCTAAATCCGGACAACCAACACCACTCAAATTCACATGAGAAAAACCTGTAAGAAAAGTGTTTTCATGTACATACGGATTAGATAACCATCTACTGTCTTTTTCATGTGGTAAGTTTTGTGGCCCTGCTACGTTAAAAGGGGATACACTAGCCATACCTCTTGGAGCTATAGCACCAGGGTTGGTTGCACCAAAATTAGAGGTTCCTACAAATGGATTTACATAATCTATAAGCTCCTGGGCACATATAAGATTAGATGTAATTACAATTACGGTAAATACAAGCTGCTTGATTGCTTTTTTTAATATCAACATAAAAACACTTAATTAATGACCTTATTATACATCCCTTCACTTGTTGTATTGATTAAGTGAGAGACTATAGCTTTTATTTTTTAATGCTGTAACTTTAAAAGTCCATGCATCTTTTTAAAAGTTTCTTATTTTGAATTTTATTTTTTCCTAAAAAAGCTGAAATTCATTCATATTTGATGACTCTTATTTCTTTATAGGTTTGCCATAGCTCTCAAAAAGTGTCTCTTCTGACAAATTTCAATTCATTTTAGACAAAACAGTTCATATATAAATATTTTAGGTTGCCATACAACAACCTAAAACTAATATTATGCCCTAAAATAAGTCTTTTTTTAAAAAGATCAATGTTCTTTTTATTTGGAATACGCTTTTGCCACTTGTTTGGAAATTCCAAGGCCTTCAACACCTAATTCCATAACATCACCGGGTTTCAAATATTTAGGAGGATTAAACCCTAACCCTACACCAAAAGGAGTCCCTGTAGATATAATATCTCCCGGAAGTAAAGTCATAAACTGGCTAATATATGAGACTACTTTTTGTACATTAAAAATAAAATCGGAAGTTGATGAATATTGTAATCGTTCCCCATTAAGTTCCAGCCATAGCTCTAGATTATTTGGATCTGCAATTTCATCTTTGGTTGCAATAAAAGGTCCTACCGGTGCAAATGTATCACAACCTTTCCCTTTACACCACTGCCCATCTTTTTCAATTTGGAAAGCACGTTCAGAAATATCATTGTGCAATACATATCCTGCTATATGATCAAAAGCTTCGGCTTCTTCAACATAAGATGCTTTTTTTCCAATAACTATAGCTAATTCCACTTCCCAGTCTGTTTTTTCAGAGCCTTTAGGGATAATTACGTCATCATTTGGTCCACATAAAGCTGTTGTAGATTTAAAAAACAAAACAGGTTCATTTGGGATTGCCATTCCAGATTCTTCTGCATGCTTTGCATAATTTAAACCAACACATACAATTTTTGAAGGACGGCATAATGGCGCTCCAAGCCTAATGTCATTACCAATTTCCGGGCAATCACTTTCATTAGATTTTAACCATTCTTCAAGCCTTTCAACACCATCTGTCCCAAAAAAAGCTTCATTGTAATCTTCGCCAAATGCAGAAACATCTATTCTTTTATCATTTATCTGCACCCCTGGTCTTTCATTATTCGGCTCACCAAACCTAATTAATTTCATTTTCTTATAATTTTTATAATTAATTAATCAATTCGTCTTTCCAAATTTTCCCATCCGGAAAAGAATAATCGTTTAAACTTTGTTCTTTAATTTCTATGCTATACCCCGGTTCTTTTGGTGGCATATACGCTCCGTTCTTAATAACTACCGGCTCTAAAAAGTGTTCATGTAAATGATCTACAAACTCGATAATCCTATCATCCAATGAAGCACTTATTGAAATATAATCAATCATAGAAAGGTGCTGTACATACTCACACAAACCAACTCCTCCTGCATGCGGACAAACCGGTATCTTAAATTTTGCTGCCATCAATAGCACGGCTAATATTTCATTGACTCCACCAATTCTACAACTATCTATTTGACAAATTTCAATTGCTCCGGCCTGCATTAATTGCTTAAAGACTACTCTATTTTGGCAATGTTCTCCTGTTGCTACTTTAATAGGAGCTACAGCTTTTGCTATTTTGGCATGCCCTAAAATATCATCAGGGCTTGTAGGTTCTTCAATCCACCATGGATTAAATTTAGCCAATTCAGACATATTACTTATAGCTTCATCTACATCCCATTTTTGATTAGCATCCATCATTAGTCGCAAATCATCTCCAATTTCCTCCCTGATAATTGCAGCTCTTCGTAAATCATCTTGTAGATCAGATCCAACTTTTATTTTCATATGTTTAAATCCTTGCACCTTGGCCTCTCTGCACAAACGCCTCATCTTCTCATCAGAATAGCCTAACCAGCCTGCTGATGTGGTATAAGCCGGGTAACCATTTTTAAGCAAAAAATCTATTCGTTCTTTTTTGGTATGCTCTACTTTTTTAAGCAGCTCTATAGCCTCTTCTTTAGTAATAGCATCCGTAATATAAGTAAAGTCTATACATGAAACAAGCTCTTCAGGAGACATCTCACCAATTAAACGCCATAAAGGCTTGCCTTCACTCTTGGCATACAAATCCCAAACGGCATTGACAACAGCTCCTGTTGCTAAATGGATTACTCCTTTTTCAGGCCCCAGCCATCTCAACTGACTATCACCGGTTATATGCCTCCAAAATCCGGCCATATCTTTTGTAAAAGATTCCAGAGTTCTACCTTTTATCAAATAAGATAGGGCTTCAATAGCTGCAACACACAGCTCATTACCTCTACCAATGGTAAATGTTAGGCCATGTCCTTCTAACTCTGGTTTATTGGTTTTAAGGATTACATATGCGGCTGAATAATCTGGATCCGGATTCATAGCATCTGATCCGTCCAATGATTTGCTCGTAGGAAAACGAACATCCTTTATTAAAATATCTGTAATTATTATTGACATTGGCTTTATAAAACTATCTATTAGTATATAAACAAAAATAGGATTTAGCTCTAAAGTTAACCGACACTACATAAACAAAATATACTATCATATTTGCAAGAAATCCTATTGCTCTTAGGCATACTAACAAACCTTAACAGGTTACTATCTTGAACATATCGCATTAAAACTTTTTTGGACAAACAGGAATGTAATTGTTAAGCATAAAAAAGAATAAAGACAGACCTGTTCTTTATAAATTTTATAGTTTAGTTCTTAATTTATTTAAAACATTCACTGGAGCTTTAAATACCGTTCCATGTCGGGTTCCTTCAGGAAAACTTATATCCTGTATGTCTTCCCAATGTTTCCAGTCTTTGGTTTTTTTAGCTCCCATACGGCCTTTTCTATACTTGTCAAAATACACAATCCATTCATTATTATACTTTACAATAGAAGGCCCTTCTGCCCAATATTCTTCTGTAATTGTAAATGGTTCTAATGGCTTACTGTATGGCCCTTCTGCTTCATTTGCTCTTGCTACTCTAAGGTTTTTAGCCGGAGACCACCTTGTTTCATCCTTAACAACCATTAGATAAGTATCCTTGTTTTTAATAATTGTACCGTCTATAACATTAAAACCTTTATCATAAAATAATTTGGTCTTGGTCAAAGTTTTAAAATCTTTCGTAGTTGTATAATACATACGATGGTTATAACCATCATCTCCAGTCTGATCGGTTTCAGGAAAACGCCCAGGAATGGTAGTTGACCAGCAGATTATATACTGTTCCTTTTGGTCATCATAAAACAACTCTGGTGCCCAACAGTTTTTAGCTTCTGCTTCATGCTCCATAACGGGGAGGTATTGTTGCTTAGACCAATTGATAAGGTCTTTGGAAGAAGCATAACCAATTCCTTTTTCTCCCCAACTTATTGTCCACACCATATGAAACATTTTGTCCGGACCAACTATTATACAAGGATCTCGCATAAGTTTATCTTGTCCTATTAAGGGAGCTAAAAAAGGTTTATCATTATTTAATGCCTGCCATTTTAAGCCATCTTCACTATAAGCAAGATGTAAACCATCTTCCCCATTTCCCTTAAAATAAGAAAACAATAAAATCTCCTTTTCATTGTTACAACTCAAAAACAGGTATAAAAACAATAATAACAGAACGTTTTTCATCTATTTTTTATTAAATCTGAAATAAAACATATAAAAACATTATCATCCTACACACCTATAGAACTGCTTCTCTAAATAGATAAAGGGTATATAAATACCACACAATTAATTGCTTAATGGTATTTATTTTTCTGGTAATGTATGATCTATTTTGCTTCCTTTTTTCAATACCGGACGCATTACAAAGTTGTAATGATACTCCTGGGCTGGTAAACGGAATGGCACATGAGGAACGGCCGCCATAGACCAGCTATCATCTCCACCTACACCCATTTGTTTATGATCTATATTAAGTGTAATAAAATCACGGTCCGGTAAATCGGCAATATGCCCTCTACGTTCTGAAAGATCTTCGGTACTGTATGGCCAAGCACTAATACTTAATGGTTCTGCACTTACAACCTCAATCCCCTTTCCTTTAGTATTTGTCAGGGAAGCCCAACGCACCCCTGTGTAATTATTACTTTCCTGAGGACGTACATAATGGAAGAAATCATTTTTTACAGATTTTTGGTAACGTCCAAATGCCGCACTTGTAAGCCTATCTGAGTAATTTTCATGTGATCCTCTACCAATCCATTGCATAGTATCATAAGCCTCATCTAATTGTAATTGCATTCCAAAGCGAGGTAAATCAGGAAGTTTTCCAACTGGATCTATATGACTGCTCACTGCAATCTCTCCACTTCCGTAAACCGTATAATTCACCTTAACTGTTCCCGCTTTTTCCCCATTATTATCAGGCAGATTATATTCTGCCAATATACTTACATAGGTATCTGTTTGTTCTTCTATTTGAAATATCTTTAATGTCGACTCATTAGTTGCTATTTTCCAATACCCTTGTCTTTTGGGCATCTTTGAACCTACATCATTATCTGTTGGTGGTCTCCAAAAATTAGATTGTAAAGCCTGCTTTAAAACTTCGCTTCCTGCCACCTTTAAAGAGACAAGATTCCCCGATGACTTATCAAAAACAACTGTAGCTTTTTTAGTGGTAATACGAACTGTCTTGTCACTATCCGATAATTGAAGTTTTGCTAACTTATTTGATTTTTTTGTATCAGGTTCTTCAAAATAAGGTAATTCAAATTGCTCCCAGGCTACTTCATGGCCAGCTTCAGCCCATAAAAACGTTTTATTTAATTTGAAACTAATTGTTATATAATACTTGGCTCCCGGCCTGATTCTTGGTCGTTTAAAGTCTATCTTAATGTCACCGCTTTCCATAGGTGCCAACTCAGGTGCGGTAATCTGCCCTTCCTGCACTGTTTTACCATCTTCCTGTAGTTGCCAAAACACATCATATCTACTTAAATCTGCAAAATGATGCCTGTTTAGAACAGAGAACGTACCTTCCTCAATATTACTTATACTAACTTCTATAGGTTGGTGAACTTTTTTGGCTTCCCAGGTGGCTGGTTTTGGTGTCTGATCGGGTGATATTACACCGTTGTTATTAAAGTTACCACTATGAATTGGTTCTCCAAAGTCCCCTCCATAGGCCCAATACTCTTTTCCATCTTTATTTTTGGTAATCAATCCACCATCTGTCCAATCCCATATAAAAGCACCAATAAATCGTTTATTAGCCTTAATAGCTTTCCAGAACGACTGAAAATCCCCTAGGGAATTCCCCATAGCATGCGCATACTCACAATAAATAACCGGGCGCGTATCATTGGGATCATTAGCCAGCTTTACCATATAATCAAGCTTGTTATACATCCTGCTTTTTACATCCACATATAAAGGGTCTTTCCCACTAATTTTATTCCAATGGTCATTTTGAGCACCTTCATAATGTATAAACCGTGTAGGATCATAATCTTTCATCCAACCAGACATAGCGGCATGATTTGGTCCCATACCACTTTCGTTGCCTAATGACCAAAATACTATGGATGGATGGTTTTTATCACGTTCTACCATACGTATAGCTCGCTCTAGATGGGAATGGTTCCACAACGGGTTATTGGTCAGCTTCCCTGTAATACCGTGTGTTTCTAAATTTGTTTCATCAATAACATAAATACCATATTCATCACATAACTCATACCAATACGGATTATTTGGATAATGAGAGGTACGCACTGCATTAAAATTGAATTGTTTCATTAAAAGGGCATCTTTCAGCATTTCTTCTTTTGAAACAACTTTACCCGTATGTTGGCTATGGTCATGCCTGTTCACCCCATATAGAATTACGGGTTTTCCGTTTACAAAAAATTCACCATCTCGAATTTCAGTTTCTCTAAAGCCTATTTTAGAGCTTCTTGTTTCTATTACTTTACCATTATCATCTTTAAGATATAAGACTAAAGTGTACAAATTAGGGAATTCAGCCGACCACTTTTTTGGGTTTTCTACCTGAGCCTCCAGCAATCCGAATTTTACTGTACCTCGTTGCGGATAGCCTTCATTAACTATCTTACCAACATTTTCACTTAATTTTTCACTCAAAACAGCTTCCCCGTTGTTATCAAAAAGTTGCGCTTCAAGTGTCCAGTCTTTAATAACTTTTTTATCTTCGGCATGTATCTTAGGGCGAATACTCAAAGTGGTATTTTTATAATCTTCGTCTAAACTTGTACGTACAAAAAAATCATAAATGAATGCCTGACGTGGCACAGCTTCCAGATAGACATCTCTGTGAATACCACTTAAACGCCAATGATCCTGATCTTCTAAATAAGAACCATCACTCCAACGGAATACTTTTGCTGCTAATACATTCTCTCCCTCTTTTAGGTATGGTGTAATATCAAATTCAGCAGGTAATCGACTTCCCTGACTATAACCTACTTTTTGGCCATTGATCCACAAGTAGAAAGCAGAACTCACACCTCCAAGGTGAATAATAACTTTACTGTCTTCCCAAGCCTCAGGTATGGTAAAAGTAGTACGATAAGAACCTACAGGGCTATCGTCTTTTGGGATATAGGGCGGATTTACCGGTACAAAAGGATACGTAACATTTGTATAAATGGCCTGTCCGTAACCATGTAACTCCCAATTTGCTGGCACAGGAATTTCATCCCAACCGGACACATCAAATTTTGGACTTTCAAACCCCTGAACACTTTGTTCTATTATTGGTGCAAAACTAAATTTCCAATTACCATTCAAACTTTTATATCTAGGGCTTTCTGAACGCTCTGAATTAAGAGCCATTACTTCATCGGGAAAAGACATAGACGTTGCTCTGGCCGGAAGTTTATTGATACCTACTACCAGAGGGTTTTCCCAATCATTAATTGATTGAGCTGATACTGTATATATCCCAAACAGTACACTACATACAAAAGTAATTATCACTCTCACATTTTTCATTTTTAAAAAATTTCAGTTTTTATTAATTTATCTAATTTCATTGTCTTTTTTAAAGCCCCAAACCTCGGTTAGAAGCTATTTGATCTTTCTCAAAATAAACTGCTTTCCAATACGCTTTCTCTTATAACCTTTTTTAATATTACAAGTATTAAAAAGACACTTGTAATATTAAATAAATGTACAATTAAAACAGCTCATTTTATAATATTCAGGGTCTTTGTTTCTTTTAGCGAAATATACACCGGTTTCACCATCAAAAACCAGTACTTCTTTTACAAATCATTGTAGTTATTTAACCACTTGGCTTTGTCTATTTTGTTCCCTCATTTTCATAGTCTAGAACAATCACTTTTGAGTCACTTATAATAAGCTTTTTCACAACAAAAATGATGTCCTATTTATAGATAGATTCTCTCTTTAAATTGTAACACTCTATGAGTTCTATTCAAAATATTATATTAGTAACTTTTAAACAGCATAAGATTAAGTTGAAACACATGAAAAAGTATACCGTTGTAAAAATCAAAGAAGAGACCTTAAAGATTGATGGCACAGGAACAAACTCCATTTGGGAAAAAGCTAAAGTTTTGGATGATTTTTGCTCACCATGGGATCCTGACACTATAAAAAAAATTGAATTTAAAGCGCTCTGGGATTCAGAAAACCTGTATTTCAATTTTAAGGTATATGACAATAAGGTTCACCTTATTACCAAAGATAATTCTAATGATTCTATTGATAATTCAGATAGAGTTGAGCTTTTTTTCAGATCTAATCATAAAATGACCCCGTACTATTGTTTAGAAATTGATCCCAAGCCCAGACTAATGGATTTTAAAGCACTTCCCGGTAAAGTATTTGACTTTGATTGGAATTGGCCTTCAGAAGATATTAAAGTTAAATCGCTTATCAGAGAAACAGACTTTTGTGTTGAAGGCACTATAAGTTTAAAATCTCTCACCAAATACAACTTATTAAAACACGGTATTATTGAAACCGGTGTGTATCGTGCAAAATATAATCAAATAAGTAGAAACCATTATGAACCTATCTGGATAACATGGGTGAATCCTAAAACAGAAACCCCTAATTTCCACACACCTTCTTCATTTGGTGAATTTATTCTGGAAGGCTATTAGTAGATCATATGGCCGCTAATCAATATATTTTCAATTATGAAAATTGTAATAATTTTTCAAAAAAATTGTCAACTGCTGCATTTCTGAATCGGAAAGTGGCCTGTCATATATTAAAAAACGTGTTATTTCACCATCAAAAGATTCAAATCCAGGATGATTAGTAGCATCCCTTTCTTGTCCTATTGCCATTTTGGAGGCATTGACGTTTTTAGTTACAAAATAGTATTTCCTGGCTCTAAGTTCACCATTTAAAAACAGTTCTATAGGCACCTCGATATTTGACCCGGATTGCATTCTTCCTGATACGATATAATATCTCTCGGTTTTAATAGGAATAGTATCTAAAACACAAGGATTATATCATCCCAACGTCCTATGGTTATGGCATTTCTGGAACCTGCCCACAATCTGTTATCATCTGTAAGCCCTCCCCAAAACCCTTCATACATGTCTCCATTCTTTAAGTTTCCAAAGAATGAGTTCACATCTTTTAATCCACCATCCTGCTGCTCATACACACTCATAACACTTACCCATGTATATCCGTTTCCTGTAATAAGATGATCAAACGCATCTTCATTATGATTTACCAATTCCTGGTGCCTGAATACTAAAGCGCTATGATTGTTAATCTCTGGGTTTTTAAATTATTTTTTTTACTTAAAAACTTATTTAAATACATTTTTTATTTCTTCCAAAGAAACTCCTAAAGTTGCTTCTGATATTTGATTTAATGCGGTCTCATTACCTTCAAAATGGAATGTATATTGTGTATGTGTAATAGCTTCATCGGGTTGCAATGCAGCAGCTGGTGAAGAGGTCTCTAACTCATAAAAAGGCCCTAATGGTTCACCACTTGGTGTTGGTCCATCATTATATGAGTTTACGGCATCTCCTCCATATGGGAATTCCTGTAATTCCCACTTAGAGTTCACATAATCTGATACGCCATCCGGCTTATTATATTTAACAATGGTAAGCACTCCGTTTTGAGCATCATAACTCCCTGCTATATCTTTAGCTCTTTCAGGTGAAAGCCCTATCTTACTTCGATGTTTTCCGTCTCCTTTAAAGTATATCACACCTTCTTTTGCTATTAATCGTTCTTCATCTAGTGCTCCAAAAGATTCATATATATTTACAGGCTTCCCTAAATCATTATCATTACCCGTTTTATATGGCATAACTACCGTGGTTGTTTCAGAATGTTTATACATTCCTAACATCCAGATAGAAAGTAATCCATTATCTTTTGTCCAGGCCTTATCATCAATATTTTTTAAAGTGTTCTCTGTTTTATAACCCACAGCTTTAACATCTCCAATACTTGCAACTCCTAATTGAGATACTATAGTATTATTAGAAATAATAGTCACATCTCTATTGATTTGAAAATTAAATGTAAACCCGGCATAATTTGTTAAAGCTGCTGATTTTGTAAAAGACACTTTATCGGTAGTCTGTTCTAAAACGTCAAATGGTTCTAAATCTATAAGTTTAGGGGTAGCCCAGTTTTCAAAAGTAAAATCTTTTCCTTTTTTAAAATATATGGAATACTGTCCGCCTTCCGGGCCTAACCAAAAACGTTCCTCTCCTCCATAAACATTAATTTGAGGGTTAATTTCTCCTGATTTATAATGCACCTTGTTTATCCAACCGTAGCTGGCACCGGCCATTCCATCTGAAGAACTTGTCATAACACGACCTTGTAACCTGGGAGCCACTGCAATCATACTTTTTCCTGATTGTAGTACAATAAGGTCTTTTTCATATTGTTTCATAAAATCAACATCTTCCTTAAAAGGCCCTGTAATTACTTCTTTTTGATCAGCCTGAGAAGGCTCTTTTTTATTGTCTTTACACCCTTCAAGTAGTACAGTAAAAAGTAATGCCACAAATGCTGTTCTTTGCTTTGTTTTAAACGTTAATTTCATCATTGTTGGTTTATGTTATTTATAGATTAGATTTCCTTTTCTTTTTTATAAAATCAGCTTTACTCTGGTTTTATCCATTTTCCTGAACCCGGTTGAGCAAACTCCATAGGCGCAAAATAGATGTTTTTATTTTTCCATATTTCCAATAAATTCTCAAGAGCTGATTTAAAAGTCTGTTGTTAACTTGTCATTATCAATCGTAAAAAAAGCATCTGACAACCATTTTTCTTTACTTACTACTTTTAACTATGACAAGTCATTGAGTTACAAGGGCAAATTTATAGTTTAAATCCTCTAACAATTAATAATAAAACAACAAAAAACAATACTATTTTTGCTAATCAGCTACCTCTGACTCTTCTATAAACAACTTATTTAAAATGGCTTAAAGCATTTACACTCCAGCATTTGGATATTTTACTTATCTAATTCCCCTCCTCCTTATTATATGTTTAAGAGGTTGCTAATTTTGAAGATTTTAATAATATAATTATTGTTTACAATGGTACTTAACAAAGGGATGTGAGGTTTGTTTTCTCAGAGTTAAACTCATCTCATAAATTTTTCTCATTACTCTTCTATCAAGCTGTAAATAAGATTTACCAATAGTCTGGCAGCCACAGGATCTTTATCTCCCATATTCACCTCCATTTCAGAGGCAATAAGGGTGCCCTGATTTTCCTTTACCTGAAGCAGAGGTGTACCTCTCATTTCATAATAAGTTTCTTCTCTAACACCACTAAGTCCCGTATGTGGCCTCAGGTAAGTACACAGGCTCGTCATTCCGGGTTTATCTTTGAGTCGGTAAGACCTTCGGCATGCTCTTGGGCGTTCTTTTTCGTTTTGCTGCCACCAGGATAATTCCATAGGGTCAATGTCATCAAAAGCAGTATGCTCCGCAATATGCATATTAACTACCCGCCCTTTACGTTCGTAAGTAGATTGAATTTTATCATACATCAACCATTGCATGTGTTTACCCGGATGAATAAGCAATACATTGGTACCATTTCCCATTACTCTTCTTACATCTTCCCAGTTATAGGGTACTTCTTCATCCTGATCCAGATTCGCAACAATAAGCAGGTCAAAATCTTTCACCCTAATTTCTGTCAGGTCTTTCATCTTGTGGTAGTCAATTCCTATGAAATCCAACACCTTTGCTGTTTCTCCCGAAAGATCAAACACCCCTATTGTTTTCTGCTGAATACGTTCACTATGAAGCCAATGCTTATTGGAAACAAGAATATCATAGTCATTTTGGCTTATTGTTTTACCATTGGACACAAGACGCAGTACAAGCTTACAATTAGCTTTGTCCACAGGCACTTTTACCGGCAGTGTAATAGACACATCCAGAAGAGCTCTGTCATAGAAAGGAGTAACGGGTGCAGCTTGCTTTCCTGAATGAAGCACTTCTCCATTGTGAAGGATTTCCCATTCCAGTTGGCCTGACGGTATATCATTGGAATTACGGTCGTTATTGATAATAAACACACGCGGAGAAAATGTTTCACCTGCATAAAAGCTTCTTCCAAAAAGTTCGGCACTTATTAGTACGGGAGCATATGCTTTTTTTACTTGATAATTGATCAGATAAGGTTCAATACGTTCCGCATCATAAACATTTCTAAACCATGTAACATTAGCAAAGAGTTGTAGCCCTGCAGTTTCCGGGCTGGTTCTACGAATCGTTTCGATCAGCTCCTTGGTCATAAAAGCATGCCTTTTAGCTGTATAGGTAGGATCGTGATCTTCATAAGCCCAGTCGCCTACCCATGATTGTGGCACATAATTGTTGAATAAGTACTTTCTGTTAAAATGCCCGTCATCATTGTTGGTATAACCTGTTGACGTTTCCTGGCTAAAAAACGCCCGGTCTGGATTAGCTCCTGGTGACCAATAGATACGTTTCCCCCACTCCCCATTATATACCTGAAAGAAGTCCCGGTTGTACCAGTTGGGATAAAAATGACGATCATCAATATCTCCGTCGTCAATGTCATGAGGTTTCAGGTTTTTATCATAGTCTTCCTGTACACGTCCATAACCGGAATCTGCTGAAATTACCGTATTGGGAGATAGCTTCCGTATTTCCTTGATGACATCAGAAACAATTTTCCATTTTTTAAGGCGCACTTCGGGTGGGTCATTATGGTAGAACATAGTGAAATACATCTCGTTATTGATTGTCCAAATCAGTAATGATGGATGGTTTCTGTATTTTTTAACAAGTGATAGTGTTTCTTCCCTCCAGATATTGATCAATTCGTCGGAAGGCATTTCACCAATCATAAACCAGGGAAAAGGCCCTTCATAACTCACCCCAACACCTTGCTCATCAGAAGCTTGCATCCATACGGATGTGAAAGGGCTACCATGAGACCGTGTGACCAACTGGTTATTCTCATGCATAAACCCATAGAATTTGTTGGCTAATGCCCCATCATTGGGCGCAATACCTATAGGGGGATGATTGGCTCCACCCAACCAATAAGGGTTTCCATTGAGATAAAACTGCCCTTCTTTCACTTCAAAAGAACGGAAACCAATATCCATTGTTTTTTTGTCAATAATCTTACCGGATTGGTATACGGTAGTAGTCAGTGTATACATTTTTGGTGCATGCGGTGACCATACTTGTGGTGAGATGTTTCCTGTTTTGATTGTTAACTGCTTGCTTGCTCCGGCAGGAACAATAGCCTCGGTATTCGTTGATTTAAAAAGTGTTTTTCCATTTTGCTTATCCCTGATAACAATACCAACCTGGGTTTTCTCGGAAAGATCAGCATCATTTTGCAGGGTAATGTCAAAATCCCCGCCATTGCTTCTAACTCCTGCATAAATATCGGTGATATGTACTTTTTCTGTAATTTCCAGTTTTACCGGTTGCCAGATTCCTCCTTCGGTATTAGTAAACATACCATGAGGAAGTGAATTGAGCATATCATTATTAATATCTACTGAAACAGCTCTTGTAACATGCTCATCAGCATCTGCTGCTTTCTGAAACTGACGCACTTTTACATGAACCGCAATACTATTTTCACCTGGTTTTACATGATTGGTAATATCGAAATTAAAATCACCAAACATTCCTATATGCCCTCCCACATGGTTACCATTGACGTAAACATCCGCTACTTTGGATACCGCATCAAAGTGAAGGTTGATTTTTCTCCCCTCCAATTGATTTGGAAGTTCAACATGATGTCTATACCATGCACCGGTAGTTTTTCTAAAGTCAAAGGTATACCCTTCACATCGGGCATATTCTTTTTCCCGATAATTATCTGAAATACCACTACCTCTATGGGGGAGTCCGGAATCCTGTAAGTGAAGCCAATTACCTGCCGGGTTCCAGAAATCCGGAACATGCATTACATGCCATGATTGATCATCCAAGTCTTCAGCAAAGGGAGAAATCGACTCTATACTATATTCAGGCATAAAAAGCCAGTTTCCATCTAACGAGAATTCATTCCTTCCGACTTTTAACCTTTTAATCTTTAAAGGAGAATATTTTTTACGTTGTTGCTGTCGTAATGTTTCTTTTTCTCCGCCTGATAACTGCACTACATATTTTTGATCATCCTGAGCATAGAAGGTCTCTTTTCCATTAAGGTCTTCAATCTGCAGATCAGCATATTCTGTTTTTATCCAACCCCCTCCAAGTATTGCTGTTCCATGCGAAAGAGGCGCCTCATCTTTTACAACTATTCGAGGCGTTTCTTCATCATTGACATATACTCGAATGTTGCCTTCCCAGTATACTATTTTGAATGTGTACCACTGACCTGGTTGAGGATTAAAATCTAAAGACTCTAAGGCTAGCATTTTGTTTTTAGCCTGTGATTGGTACCTACAGAGATACAGGTCATTATTATTGCCTCCCCGTAACCCTAGTGCATAGCGGTTTTCCCGGTCACTAAATCCAAAACCCGACCAGATCTGAACTTGTTCTGCACTCTCGGGAGTACGTGCCTTAAAAGTAATGACATAGGCTTTAGACTGCTGCTCCTTAAGTGAAATAAAACAGTCTTTCATAGAAACAACATCCGCTGTCCATTCTATTTCTCCGCGACCAGTAACCTCCCAGTAATCTTTATTGAATACCAGCTCCTGCCCGTAGACAAGTGGAGAACAGAAAATTGCTAATAATACTATAACAAGGGGCTTTATCTGGAAATTTTTTTTGCGCATATGGCTAAACAATAATCTATTAATTTTAAAATCAGAATAAGTATAATAAAGGTATTTTTACTATCAATTACTTTCAATGACCTGACCATCTTCCCTATAGAGATCGATTTTGCCTTTTAACTGTACAGCGACTACAGTCATCTGATCATCCAACTCTCCCTCGGGCAGGTTAATGTAAGTAAGCCCGGGCACACTACTCCAATACTGTTTACTCAAAATTTGATGGCTCAACTTGGTACCGGTTCCTACCACACGAATCCGGTTGATCTTATTTTTTAATCCCTTGATGATCAATGGTCCATTGGGTCTATGAGGAACAAACAGATATAGGGTTTGCAAATCTTTGGAAAGGGTTGTGGGGCCGTAATAATGCCCAAAAGGTAACCCTGCATTGGATGCATAAATAGCCTCTTTGTGCTTATGGGTCCATCTGCCAAATTCCTCTAGGATCTTCACCTGTTCTTCCGGGATAGTTCCATCTGCTTTGGGTCCAATATCAAGTAACAGATTACCCCCCAGATTTAAACAGTCTACAAAAATACGGATCAACTGATTAGCTGTTTTGTAATTTTTGTCATTGTGCTGATATCCCCAGGAATCATTCATTGTCATACATAATTCCCAGTATTCACTTTTAGGCCTTGCAATAGGCACCCCTTGTTCTGGTGTATCGTAATCGCCATGTCCCCTCAAACGGGAATTGATAATAACATTCGGCTGATAATGATGTAACAAATCACGTGTTTCCTTAGCCTTCCATTCTTCTCCACTATGCTCCCAGTCTCCATCAAACCATATCAGGTCAGGTTTATAAGAACTCATAAGCTCTGTCAACTGTCCCTGATAATAATTAACAAAACGGTTCCAACGTTCAGGCTCATTTTTTATATCATACCGCCTTTCGTTTCGGGTGAAATGCGTGTAATCATTGTAAGACCAGTCCGGTAACGAATAATAAAGCCCCACTTTCAACTTATTTTTTCGAAGTGCTTTGACAAATGGACTAAGCACATCACGTTTTGCTGCCGAGCTTTTTACTGCATTTAAATCCCCATATTTAGTGTTCCATAGCGCAAAACCATCATGATGCTTACTGGTTATAACAGCATATTTGGCACCACTTTTTTTGATGAGCCCGGCCCAGTAGTCCGGATCATAATTAGCGGCAGTAAACCGTTCGGTTTGCTTAAGATAATCCTTGTGTGAAATATAACCATTGTAAAAAGACCAGGACTCATCAATACCATTGACCGCATAAATGCCCCAATGAATAAAGATCCCGAGCTTGGCATCACCAAACCATTGGAATTTTTCACCATCTTGAGTTTGTTGCTTTTGGCCCTGGAGTAAAGTTGTGGCAATAAAAAAAGTTGCCAGGGCTATTATAATTTTTGAAAATCTGGTATTCATATTCTGTTTATATTTAATCTCATGATCTTAACCGGTAAGACCTTATAAAGGTAAATCTTTTATATCAAAATTTAAGGTTTCATCTTGAATCCTGAAAACGGGCATCTATCATAGCTTTTAACTCTGTAACTAATTCAGGGTTTTCTGTTGCTATATTGATACTCTCCTTTTCAGCTGTTGTATGATCATAGAGTTCCACATGACCATCCTTATGGACTATCAATCGATGCGTAGATGTTCTTACGGATGTAGCCTTACCATTATAAGATATGGCCGAATGCCCTGGAATATTTGGCTTTTCAAGTATTGGTTTTAGTGATTTACCCTGAACAAAACCGGGAATATCTATACCTGACAGTTCACATAATGTAGGGTAGATATCAACTGTTTCAACAATGGCTCTTGTCTTAGAGCCTTTAGAAGCTATATTGGGATACTTTATGACAAGCGGAGAATGTATGCCTTCCTCAAATAAGTTATGCTTCCCCCATATGGCATGTTCTCCTAAATTCCAACCATGATCCCCCCAAAGAATAATTATGGTGTTTTCATAGGCCCCGGTTTCTTTTAAACTTTCAATCAATTTTCCTACCTGTGCATCAGCATAACTTACACAAGCAGCATAATGACGCCTTACTTCTTCGGCAAATGCTTCATCTTCATTAGGATCCTTGCCCCATCTATTATATTTCATAAACTCATTTGAATCATGCCATGTTGTTTTTCCTTCAGGCTTTTTTGGGTGCTTAACAGGTGGCAAGGAGATATTTTTATACGTATCGAGATATTTCTTAGGTGCTCCAAAAGGTAAATGCGGTTTTAAAATACCCACAGCAAGAAAAAAAGGTTTTTGTGAATTACCAGCTAACAACTTTAGCTGTTTTAATCCTTCTTCAACAATTATACCATCCGGATAAATTGAATCGTCTCCTTCTACGCTTTGAAATACATCCATATCGCTCGGTTTTTTTCGAATTTCCCCATGAGCCAGACCATGCATAATTCCACGCGGATGTTGCCATTCGCCTACAGGAAGTAATTGCCTATCCCAAGCACCAGGCATTTCAATCATGTTATTATTATCCCAATCCTTACCGCCTCTTCCTCCCGGATGATGGGACACTTTCCCTACTGCAACTGTTGTATACCCATGCGCTTTAAACCACTCGGGCATACTGGGGTCTACCTTTTCCTGTCCCTGAGAAATCCGTTTTGATCGCATAAAAAGTGCATTGTTCCCCGCCGGACCGTATTGTCCCGTTAATAGTGTATATCGTGAGGGACCACAACTTGGAGAGTTCACATAGTGATTCAGGAATAAAATTCCATGTTCAGCAAGTTTGTCAATATTAGGCGATGAAATATATTCTACACCAAAACTTTTCAGTTCCGGACGAAGATCATCAACACAAATAAATAGAATATTGGGCTTTTCTGAAGAGTTAGTAGGGTTTGAGCACTGCATTAATAAAATCGTGCAAAAAAGTAATGTAAATACTGGAGTTAAGACTTTTAAGGAAGGTGTTTTTAGCGATAAATACATCATAATTAATTATTTCTATTCTTATTCAATACTATTGGAATCATTTTAATTCCCTTTTTAAGGTAGTATATGGCTACCTTGGGATTGCTTTTTACTTAACCTCTTTTAAAAGCAGAGTTGATATGATTGGCCTATGATCTGATACTAATTCATTATCAACCACTTCATAATCTAAAACAGTAAAGCGTTCAGGCTTATACATCAGTATATAATCTATTTTTACCCAGGGATCAATTCCAGGGTAAGTTGGGGTATAAGGTTCTTTATCACTTGGCTTCATAAATGACTTGAGGAACAAAAACCCCGGAAAATCAGGGTGAGAGTTCAAATCCCCTCCTAAAATCACCGGATGTGGGTGTGCTAATATTTGTTCTTTGATGTCTTTAACCTGTAGCAATCGCGTTTCAAAATCTATCGCTTCCCTTCCTGACTCCAAATGAGTAGTAACAACCGTAAGTGTATCTTTCCCAACTTTCAAAGCGACCCACAAGGCGGTTCTCTGTTCTGTTCCCTGTTTATACGGTAACAAAATGTTTTTTGATTTTACGATTGGAAATTTGGATAACACAGCTACACCATATTCTCCTCCGTTAAAATTAATTGCCTTACCAAATACATGTTCCATGCCTGTAAGTTTACCAAGTTCTGCCGCCTGATCTTTACCTTCTGACCGGCCTGTCTTGTTATCTACTTCCTGTAATAATACGATATTGGGCCCAGCATGTGTAATGGCTTCTGCTGTACGCTGCATGTTTAGCTTTCCGTCTTTATTAGTGCAATGCCGGATATTAAAAGACATTACTTTGAGTGTGTCTTTATCATTAGTGTTTTTATTTTTTTGTATTGCTCGCGCATGCTCTGATACAAAAAGAATGACAGCAAATACAAAAACTATTTTTTTTAGCTTCATATTAATTTTCCTTTTCTTAATATAAATCATTAATGAATCTATCTTACAGGTCATAATAGACAGGTATTATTTTAGTCATGATAAAAATACTTACATCCAGATTACATTGTTTCTGAATTAACTCCAAAATCAATCTTCTATATATGCTGGCTTTGGAAACTTCATGACATTACTATACCGTTTATAACTGTCAAAAATATCATGGTCCGGTCCTACAACCCGGGGGTCTTTTGTAAGTTTCAGTTCTTGAACAAGTGTTTCCTTTAAGTTCTTTGCTATGCCTTCATATTTTGATTGCCCTGAGAGATTACGTATACACCCGGGATCTTCTTTCAAATTGAATAATTCAAACTCAGGCCGCTTATCAAATGCTAATTTAAAATACGCTTCATGTTCAGGGCTGTTGTGATTTTCAATAAGAAATGTTCTTGAGGGCGAGGGTGCTGCGTCACGGAATATCTCTCCATAAACAAATTTTCCTTGCTTATTTAAACCATACATTGGCTGTAGCACTGTAGTATCTTTTCTACTAAATCTTTGTGGTGCTCCTACAGGCCATCGTTCAGGCTTCATATTCCATACAAGCAGATAATCTCCTTGTCTTATGGAACGTTGCGGATATCCCCAATTTTTATACCGTGCCGTAGTATGCCTTTCACGCCCCGTATACACCGCCCGGTTTAAGTCTTCATCAGAGGTTTGTAAAAAATTCCAGATACTCTTCCCTGTAATAGGCAGCATTTTTTTAGGTATGGTGCTGGTAGCTTCTAAAATTGTTGGTGCAAAATCCACAAAACCTACAGGGGTATGCTTTACGGTTCCTTTTTTGATTTTATCCGGATATCTAATGGCCAAAGGCACATGAATACCATAGTCATAAGCACTTGCTTTTGCCCGGGGAAAAGGCATACCATTGTCTGCAGTCACTATAACAATGGTGTTATCCAGTTCACCGATCTCATCAAGATAGTCAAGGATCTTTTCCAAGTGCAGATCAAACCATTCTATTTCCACCGCATAATCGGCTAAATCTCCACGAATGGTATTGTTATCGGGAAAAAATTCCGGCACATCAACATCCTTCAAATCCTTGTTCCTTTTTTTCCATGATCCCTCTTCGTATACCCTGTGTGGCTCATGACCTCCGTACCAAAAGAAAAAGGGCTTATCTTCCCTAACTTCTTGCATGAAGTATTTAAAATTCTCAAAATAATTATTGGTACTAATACCCTTTGCCGGCAGCTCCTCCTTGTTCTTATAAGTTACCGGTGTATAATCAGGTCCAGCAGCATTTTCTTTACGCCATAACGAGTCCTTCCCATTTCTGGCATATTGAAAGGGGTCCACCCCTTTACCTGTCCTGCCTACGGCATATCCATTATCCTTCAATTCGTCTACAAAAGGCACATGCTTTGTCATCCATGAACAATAATGCTGCCCTGATTGCTCGTTTTGCCAGTGATGCCTTCCGGTGATTAATGCACTTCTGGAAGGTGCACATCCTGGTGAACCGGCATAGCAATTTGAGAAATACATACCTTCTCTTGCTACCCTGTCAAATGCCGGTGTTTTGACAAAATTGCTTCCGGCAAAACTGGTGTGTAAGTAAGATTGATCATCACTGATTGCAAACAAAATATTGGGGCGTTTACTTGTCTCTTCATTTTTTTTATTGCTTTCTGATTTGCACCCAACGACCAACGCTGATATACAAACCAAAACAAAAAATAGTTTTAAGTTCATATTTTTTTGAATAAAATTGATGCCCCATTTCATAAGTACGTGATTTGCAGAAATTCAGTCTGTAGAAGCCACGTCATTTAATCTTGCCTTCTTGATTTAATATAATCCATTAACAGGTCTATCTCATCGGTCATGATAATTTCCATACCGTTATCTATCAGCCACCCCCAGTTTTCATCTGGATTTTCAGGCGCTTTTTCATCTGAACGTCCCGCAGATGAACCTCCGCTCCATAGCGTATGGCAATACAGTTTGATTCTCTTTTTTTGAGCATCCGGTACAACCGTCCATAAACTGTCTTGCTCTGTTTTAAAACGAAAGAATACTGTTTTCAGGTCATAATTATCTACCCAATTGTGGTAAGAACCTACCGGGTCTTTTTGATGTGAACCTATTTTAGGACATATAATGACTCCCGGGTATTTAGCTAGTGTATCTTTGACAACTTCATATTCGGCATTAAATACCCATAAAGCATGATCCAGAGTTTTAGTTTTCTTAAGAATCTTATACATGGATGCGAAATTTTCCAACGCGTTAATCTTGATATCCAGGTTAACCATGATCTTTCTTTTTGCAGCTGCCATATATTCTTCAAAGCTCGGTACGGTATAATCCGTTAGGTTACCTTTGTGATCCTTAATACGAAGCGCTTTAATTTCTTCCAGAGTTAAGTCTGAGATCCGTCCTTTTCCATTTGTGGTACGGTTTACACTTCCATCATGCATCACCACCAATTCGCCATCTTTGGTTTTGCGTATATCAATCTCAACAATGTCAATACCTTTATCAATACAGCTTTGCAATGACTCGATGGTATTTTCCGGGTAATTTTTCCAATCCTGGCGATGTGCCATTACCATTACGGCACCATTCCCCCCTTGTTTAAAATTCTTTCTTTTTTTTCTGAAACTACCACTTTGGGAAAAGGCATCAGGAAGAAGACACCCAATAAATAAAGTTAATACCAGTATTTGCTTTAATTTTAATGAGTACATAGTTATTATTTAAAACTTTCAAGTTGTTTGTACATCTTTTGAACAAACAGTATTTCTGCATAAAACTGCCAATCAAAATTAATAGCTTGGTTGGCCAGGTGAACATGGTGATCCTGATCAAGGATATAATTTGAAGGTTTTTCCAATATTCGGGTTTGACCATAGACAGCCTCAAAATTGTTTCTGACCTCTTGAAAGCTGTCCAATAATTTCCTGAACTCATTGATCTCTTGATTACGTGCACCCTCATTTTCTGCCTTGTCTATCTTTTCCATGGCCAGTAATACCTCGGCAGAAAACCGGGTAAGTTTGTTAACCTGCTCATATACTTGCAGCGTATATTCAGATCTAATGGTATTGTTCTTATACTTATTGATCTGATGTTCTACATATTGATTGGTCTCTAGTGCCTTTTGGGCCTGCTCTATTCTCCCTTTATTATCTTTACTCCATTTCCCCGGCTCAGACAACTCCGGAAAATCGATTACAGCTTTAGCTTTGTCTGCAGGCTGCTCCATACGAACCAGATAGTTTCTGTTTTCTCTTTTTAACAGTGCGCCTTTCCAGAATTTCACCGGTTCTTCAAGCCGGTCTATAAATGCATAAGATGAGTCTGACAGAGTATGTGAATATGAACGATGACGATATGAGGCTTTAAAGTCATCAATGCTTTTTGAGTTCCCGGCCCAGGTATATTCGGCAAATGCCAAAATCCCCCTCCAGTAAAGTTCAAAATGTGGTGAATCATCGTCCCACAATGTACATAGTAGTCCGTTGATGTCTTTATCTATAGAGTTGATCGCAAAATCCCGAATGTTTATGATGTTACCTTCATCCTGAGGCATTAGCACCCACCGTCGTTGTGCGGCTGTTGCCCCCATTACCTGGAGACCATGATCTCTGAACCAGCTCATAGCCTTTTGGTTTCCATAGGCTTGCGGGGAAGCATAATTCCACCGCATATAAATACAGTTTTTTGGAAAAAGATCAAGAAATTTGCTGAGCTTATGTTCATTTGATTCCCAGATGCTATCTACAGTCTGAACACTCATCTTTTTGTCAAACATTGATCGGTATACTTCCGCATGCCTGAGAGGCATATCATCCCAAACTATTGGAATTCGGTTATTTTCTTCCGCAAATTTGCAAACTTTTCGAAGCCACTCCAGTTGTAACTCCAGCGGTGACCTGCCACTATTACGTCCGGTAGTACTCACCTCATCCCCGCCTACATGCAAATACCTTCCTGAAGGAAAGGCCTTAAATGCATCTCTGTATAAATCAAATTGCAACTCATAGGTCTTTGGATCCAGGGGGTTAAAGGCCCAATCACTTTTTGGGTCATCCCTTAAGGAGACATACTTGTCATGCTTCAAAATAAAAGAGGCATGCCCCAAGCCCTGTATCAGTGGGCTAATTTCAATATTTTTACTTAATGCATAAGCACTTAAAGCGTTCCATTCTTCTATACTCATAGCATCATCAGATGCTATAGTAGACTCCTTCTCAAACCTCAGCTTATCTTCTACCTCCGCAATGATAGCATTAACCTTAAACCTGGCCAGTTTATCAATCATTTGATAATAATACGCTTTGCGGTTCAGGTGGTGTTTGACATCCAAATGAATGGCTCTATAGGCTAAACTGGGAAAATCCTTAATGGTAATATTTGGAAGGTATACAGCTTGGTCTGTAGCGTCTTCTATTATTTGACTCAATGATTGCAATGCATAAAACAACCCGACCTTATCGCGTACCTGTATTGAAATTGATCTATCTTTAATTTCCAGAGCATACCCTTCGGGCTTCATGGAATCTTCGGGTACAAATTCTACATGAACCTGGTTGTTATTAGCTGATGGAGATTGCTGTGAGTTGATAAAATCATCCAGTGTATCCATGCTGATTTTATCTATTTGTGAAATAAATGGCAGATCTTTGGGCTTTAAACTGCTATTACCGTCTATGAATATTTCTTTTGGTGTTGGCAACAATACAAATTCTCCTTGCTTTGTTGATGGCTTACAGCCTAAAAGTAGGCTAATGAGCAGCATATATAATAATCGTTTCACAAATAAATCTATTTTTTAATTACAGCTATTAATATCCAAGTCAACAATTTACATCAATTTATGATTTTACAAAAGTTCTTTTCTTTAACTAATCTTTGTAGGATTGAAATTCAGTAAAACTTGAGAACATTATACCAATGAGAAAGATTGCAGTATGTTATTATATTTATTCAACAATACCCACTTAAAAAGAGCCAGGAGACATACACCTCCTGGCTATTCTAAGGTTAAATGTTATCAATCAAATTGATATTTTTTACCTGATTTTAGTTGATATATCCAGGGTTTTGTTCTAAAACAGCTCCAATATTAGCTTCTATCTCACCTCTTGGAATTGGAAACAATTCATGGTGCGGTTGAATATCATCCTTATTCAGAGGGTTATATTTTACTACACGCTCATGCAGCTTCCCAAGACGAACAAGCGTCAATCGCCTTTTTTCTTCAATCCCCAATTCTCTAAGTCTTTCATCAAGGATAAAATCTATATCCACATCACTCGCATCAATAGGTACAGCATTGGCACGGTCTCTAACCACATTTATGTCCTGAGCCGCCTGATCTGTTTGACCAAGCCCCAAGTAAGCTTCTGCACGAATCAAATAGGTTTCCGCCAATCGCATATCATACCAATCAGTATAAGTACCTCCTCCTGTTCCATATATCAGGCCGTTTGCCGGGTTAATGATCCCTTCAGGATGATTTCCCGGTGTTGTTACTTTGGTCTGATAAGGATACATACTTCTGGGCCAATCTCCTGTATTTGTTATACTTGCCACTACCTCCGGATTGGTATCAATGTCAAATATAGTTCCCAGTGGATAACTTCCATTAGGATTATTATACTCATAGTATCTCGGCAAATTGTATTGTGAATTACGAATGTCATTCAAATCCAAATTACCCATGTCATCCATCCATATGGTATGAGTGAAATGATAGGTAGGTTTCAACCAGCCAATCCCTCGGCCTCCGGTATAATCGGAGACTGGCCAGCGAAACCTTGCCTTAGAAGATGCATTATCAAGACGTTTAATATCTCTTGTTAATGGAGGGTGCACCCTTTCTGCCTTATATGAACCATCTCTTGTAGTTGACAAACTTCCACCTCCCGGCACGTCAATTTCCCATTGGATCACAAAAACCCCTTCGGTATTGCCTGCTCCTCGGTTTTGATTATCTCTTCTAAACAAATCCCAATACACATCACCGGGCTCAGATTTTCTGGAGCCAAATCGTGATTTCATTAAGGCTAATCCAGGGTTATTTATGACTTCTGAAGAAGCTGTAACCGCTTTGTTAAAATCTCCCACACTTATGCAAACCTCTGCCAATAAATGATTGGCAGCAGCACTGGAAACTTTTCCATCAGCTACCTCTGTAATATCCGGAAGATTAGCGGCAGAAAATTCAAGATCTGCTATAATTTGAGCTAGACATTCCGCTTTGGTATTTCTAACAAAATCTGTTTTAGGTCCAGAAACTTCTTCTAAAACCAATGGCACACCTCCATATAAATAAGTAAGTGCACGATAGGCTGCTCCTCTAAAGAATTTTGCTTCAGCTTCTACTAAGACGCTTTCGCTTTCATCCAATGCAGATCCCTCTAAACGGCTTAAAATAGTATTGGCATGGGCAATCATTTGATAGTGTCTGGTCCAATTCCAACTCGCTGTACCTGCTGTAGGATCTAATTGTGAGACATAATTTCCAAATCGTTCAACAGATCTAACCTGACCGTTAAGTCCAAAGTCTGTTCCATATTGATATCCAAAGCAGTGCTCCTCACTACCGATATAAAATGCTCCTCGATAATCACTATACAACTGGTTTAAAGCCGATTGAAAATGCGTACTGGTCGTATATAAATTTTCAGCTGTAAAAATCCCAGATGGATTTTCTTCTAAAAACTCATCATTACATGAGCATAGAACGAAGCTGAATAAAGTTATTAAAATTAATTTTTTCACGATAATCATTTTTATTGTTATAAATCTTTTTTAGTTTAAAAAGTCACATCAAGGCCAAATGTGTAACTGCGCATAACAGGTCTGCCTGTATAAAAGACCCCACTTCCTGATTCGGGGTCCATCCCGTCCCAATCTGTTATTGTAAATAAGTTTTTCCCGGACACATATAGTCTCAGGTTTTCAAAACCTATTTTTTGAACAAAACTATTTTCAAAATTGTATCCTAGAGAAACATCCTGTAATCTAACAAAGCTTCGTTGTTGATATCTACCTGGAGTTATTGCTCCCAGTGCTCCGGGAAGCCTGTAACGTCCGTTAGGGTTTGACGGTGTCCAATAATCCAGACCTGCAAAGGTTGCATGCTTACCACTATTTGCACTACTATTCAGGCTTCCTCCCCAGGGGTCATTCCTGGACATATATCCATTTTTTCCGCCCTGAATAGAGTTGATATTAAACATTAGTGAAAAGTTTTTATAATCTAATTTGTTAAGCACACTAAATCGATAAGCAGGAGCGCTTTGCCCAATAATTGCCCGATCGTCTGCACTGATTACACCATCCCCATTGTTATCTTTGATCTTATAAGTCCCTATTCCATATCCATCCGGTATTTCATCATCAATTTGGTAAACACCTTCTATTTCATAGGTATAAATGGCAGACAATGACTCCCCAATAAACAAACCACTTGATGCCAGATCATCCTCTTCCCCATCGCCGTTTATATCTCCAAGCAATTTTGTAACCTCGTTCCTATTTGTAGAAAAGGCTGTTGTTACAGACCAATTAAAATTCTCATTATGTATTGGCCTGGCAGTCAAAATTAGCTCGAAACCGTTATTCTTAACCTCTCCAACATTACCAATAACTGAATTAAAACCAGTAATAGAAGGGATATCCTGACTCCAAAGTAAATCATTTGTAACAGTTGTATAATATTCAGCAGAACCGGTAAGTACATTATTAAAGAGTCCAAAGTCAATTCCCAGATTAAAACCGCTGGTTTTTTCCCATCTTAAATCATCATTTGGAAGCGATGTTGTGCTATGGCCAAAAGCCGTTGTGCCGCCATCTCCAAACACATAACGGGCTCCTGAACTAGCTCTTGCCAAAGAACTGTATCTACCTACCAGATTTCCATTTACACCATAACTTAATCTGAACTTAAGCAGATCTAACCAATCTTTCGACAGAAAAGACTCGTTACTGGCTTTCCAGGCAAAGGCTAAAGACGGAAAATATGCTGTTTTTTGATTCTTGGCAAAACCAGAAAACCCATCTCTCCTAAGTGTTCCCGTAAGTAAATAGGTTCCTTTGAAAGCATAGTTTATTCTCCCCATTTGGTAAGCTGATGTTTGTTCCCAGCTATCTGAAGCTGTAAACTGATCTGTGCCCTGTTCAATGCTATTGTAACCCAATGTCATGTTAGAAAAATTCCTTGCTGTGGCTGTAGTACTTTCAAATTTTCTTTTTTGGTACCCTGCAACCAATGTCAAATCAAGGTCGTGATTCTCATTGAATGATTTTTTGTAGTTGAAAATATTATCCAGGGTTACATCTTTAGCACGGCCATTTCGTTTTCTTACCTCTCCACCCTGTGAAGCTGCAAACTCATCGGCATAATAGTCACGGCTATACCTTATATTTTGCCCGTGATTAAGCCTATAGGTCAAGCCTTCTATAAACGGAATATCTATTTTGGCAAAGAAATTTGCAAAATAAGTATCATCTTTGCTTAGATCTCTTCTTTGTACCGGAACAAGAGGGTTTTCAATAGTTTCAAAACGGAATAATAAATCGCCGTTTTCATCATAAGGTGTTCGTAAAGGATTGGAAAGCACCAAATTTCCTATAGAGGGGGAAGCTCCGGAATTATCTGAAAAGCTTGCAAAAGACTGGGTTCCTACTGTAAGCCATTTGGTAATTTCTGACTCCAGGTTTAAACGAATTGATGTTCTCTTAAATTTATCATTGACAATCCAGTTCTTTTGATTATCAAAAGAACCTGAAACAAAATACTTCATACCAGGCTTATTTCCGGAGATACTTATATTATTCTTCAATAAATAGGCATCGTTTGTTGCCAGGTCGTACCAATCTGTATCTGTGCCATTTTGAAGTCCAACAATGTTTTCGGGACTCACTACATAGTTTTCAAAATCAAAGTCAGGATTGATTTCCGTATAACCTGATTCTTCGGTATAACCTTCATCCCAATACACGTCTCTAACATAGGTTAGATATTGGTCTCGGTTAAATAAATCCAATCTTTTAGCCGGTTCTATAAACGATGAAGACGTACTGAAAGAAATTTGCGGTTTTTCTGATTTTGATCCATCTTTAGTCGTTATCAATACCACTCCATTGGCTGCCTGCGCTCCATAAATTGCCACACTACTGGCGTCTTTCAATATATCTATGGACTCAATATCATTTGGATTTAGGCCATTTAAGTTTCCGTAATAAATAATCCCGTCTACAACAATCAGTGGATTTGTATTTCCTGAAATTGTTGTGGCTCCACGTATTGATAAAGAAGGGGTTTCTCCTGCCTGATCCACCATACCTATGTTCAGACCAGGAACCGTACCTTGTAATGATTGCAGTACGTTAGTATTAGGAGATTGTCTAAATGATTCTATGTCTGCTCTGTTAACAGCCCCTGTTAAATCACTCTTCTTTACGGAACCAAACCCGATTACAACTACCTCATCTAATTGTGCTGTATCTTCCTGTAAGGTAACCTTAAGGTTTGTTTGCCCATTAACAGCTACCTCTTGTGTTGTAAATCCTAAATATGAGAAAACAAGGATAGCATCCCTATTTGACACTACAATTGAATAGTTTCCGTCAAAATCGGTGCTTGCCCCATTTGTTGTTCCTTTTTCAACTACGCTTGTACCTGGTAATGGCTGGCTATTATTATCTACTACTGTTCCTATTACCTTAAAGCCCTGGGCCGTATTTTGACCAACTTCATCTATTTTTTCCTGTACAACAACTGTATTGTTTTCTGTAACTATAATACTGAAGTTACCGGTTAACAAACTCTTATTTAATAAGTCATTTGCTAATATTGTACCTTTTTTTACCTGAACCTTTGGAAAATCATTAAATATCCCTTCCTGATAGATAAATTTGTAATCCGTTTGATCCATTATCAGATCAAAAACTTCATCAACAGTTAAAATTTTATCGGTACTAATCTTAATCTTAGAATTTTGTGATAAAACATTATCAGGCACTAAACTGAATACTGTTGTGAAGCACAAAAAAATAAAAGCTCGCATAATGTTAATTAGTAGTTTTCTTCTAAAGCAGAAGAGAACATTTTGTAAATTAATTTTCATAAATTTGATTGTTATTAGTTGATTAAACAGTTAATTAATAATGATACAGCGGGGATTGAGTATTGTACTTTCCACGGTCTAAACTCTGTCCCCCTTTTTTTAGTAGTTGTACTAGAAAAAGGTCTTATTCTAATGTAATTATTTTTCCATTTATTTTATAGTTTTTGATTATACTTAAGGTTTTAATAGTTTCTAAAATTTCTTCAAGATCTTGGTCTTTCCCTAACACGCCTTTAAAGGTGATTTCTTCAAGCGCTTTACTTTCAAAAACAACATCAACATCATACCATCGGGAGATGACTTTCATTATATCTTTTAATGGTTTATTTCTAAAACAAAAGATGCCATCTTTCCAAGATACTTCATCCTTAACATCTACTTTAATAACTGAAATTGTATGGTTTGATACATCTAAAACAGATTGCTGACTTGGTTTTAAATTTTGACTTTTTTCTTCATAGTCAACTGCAACCTTCCCTTCTACCAGCGTTGTATAAATATGAGATTCATCTTTATAGGCTTTGATATTAAACGCTGTACCTAGAACTTCAACCTTCTGGGATTCGTTTAACACTATAAATTTACTTCCCTTGTTTTCCGTACTTGGGGTGACATCAAAATAGGCCTCTCCATATACTAATTCTACTTGTCTGTTCTGGCCTTCTAAAAACTCCTTCGGGTATTTTAGCTGAGTTTCTGAATTTAACCACACTTTTGTACCATCAGATAGCACTATATGGTATTGCCCTCCTCTTGGTATGGTCAAGTAATGGTACAAAAGCTCACTTTCCTTATTATCACCGGCCTGATAAACAATTTGCTCTCCATCACTATTTACATTCGACGTTTGGTAAGACTCCCCTTTTTCCAGAGCTATTTGAGAATTGTCTTCTAATGTTAATGTGGCCTTGTTTGTTCCTGGTTCAATTGTATTTGTATTGACTATTATTGGAGTATCTGCATCGTTAGCAACTTGATCAAGCAGATTATCCTTAAAGAAATAGGCAGTAGCCAATACTCCTACCAGTACAGCAGCAGCTGCATATTTATGCCAGGTCCTGTCAAATAATTTAAAAACCGATTTTGATTTACTTTGAGTCTTTCTAGACTTGGCCTCTATAGCCTCCCAGGCTTTATCTTTATTTATAGTTGAATATGAAGAAACCTTATCTACTAAATCTTCAATCTTAACATCGTTAGAAAAAGAGTGCTTCTGGTTTAGTTTCTCTAAATCTGCCTTTTCAGAATCTGTTAAAACCTTTAGCTTCTTTTTTATTATCAATCTCGATATGCGAAATATATCATTCATCTACAGGTGCATTTACATATAGAACAACTAATAATTAAAAAGGTACCATTAAAAATTGTATTTTTTTAAAAAAAATCAAAGACCAAACATTTAATCACTGTAAACAAGTGATTTAACTCATTATTAAAAAATAAATAAGTGTGTCGTATGCAATAAACTGCTCTCTTAATATTTTATAAGATTGCGATTTAAGTGTTTTAACGGTTTGAAGTTTTATTCCCAGGTCTTCAGCAATTTCATTGTTTTTAAGGCCCTTAAGGCTTAACTTAATAATTTCCTGCTTTCTGTCCGGAAGTCTACTGATAGCCTTATGGAGCTGCCTTACCACTTCTTCCTCAAGGATCTGCTTTAAAAATAAGGTATCATTCTCTAAAACTTGTACAGCTGTAGCCGCAAATTTATCCTTTACCTTATTATGCTTAATGACATTGTAACACTTGTTTCTGGTTATTTTATATAAGTAAGCCTTCAGTGATGTTTCGTCCGGAAACATACTTTCCTTTTCCCAAAGACCTACAAAAATATCCTGGACCAAATCTTCACATTCATCCTTAGAAAACAAAAAACGATTAGCGTATTGAACGAGTGACTCATAATACGTATCAAATATTTTTCTTAAATCGGTTTTTGTAAGTATGTGGCTACCAGCTACCAATTAGGGTCAATAATTAGGGTTATTGTCTTGCAAAATAACTAAAATAATAACAACTCCTTTGTTATATAAATATCAATTTTGTGTAAACGCATTGAAAAACATAATTAACTGCTTTATTTCAAACAATAATTTTTATAAGATATATAAGTGCATTGCCTTATTGTTTGAATACGGGTTTGGGGTTGGTTTTAGGCTTTGATATTTTACAGATGAGAGGATTTTGATAATCCAATTGCATCGTATTTGGTGCAAATACTAAAAGTAAGACTTACGTCTTTATCTTTTTTAGTGCTTGTCGGGATGACAGAACCAAATTAATAGTCTGTCATGTAGTATTATCACTGATAATTGTACAATAATCATTTTGGTTGTTCACCTAATTGCACACTATTTTCTGAAAGAACTATTAAAGAATAAAATTTGATTGTCTTTAATATCATAAAGATACAATTTTTGGCAAATACTTAAAATTAATATTTGTTCAACTCGTGGCTTTCCAGAAATGATAAAATAAGAAAGGGTTTTAAAAGAAAGAATATGCAGAAAATTAATGTATCCCTTTTAACTTATAGTCCAATATTTCATTGCTCTTTGAACTTACCTTAATATCAAAATTTTGCCCAACAAACAATAATTCTGGATGAACTACACCTTGTGTCTTTACTATCGACTGTCCAGTAATATCACTAAATTCGAATTTAAAGAACGATTTTCGTTTTTGCCCTAAAATAATTCGAACCTCTTCTATGGTAGCTTCAGTCCAATAGAATTCAGAATTAAGATTTTCTTTTCGATAAAAATTAAACAATAAAATCAGGGGTAGAATAATTCCAATTATGAAAACACAAACCAACACTTTTTTCCAATGTGTTTTAAAACTACAAAAGTTCATGTTATTTAGTTTTTAGAATTCGACACATGTTCAATACAATAAAAGTAACCAAATTATCTGTAATACAAATTAATAGGCATTGTTAGAGGACAATTTAATTGTTGATACAGTTTAAAAATAAATCTTTATAATTACCACTTATGGGGATTTTATAAGATTCAATACTCACCTGATTATTTTCTATTTTAGAAGTGTTTTTAATATTGATAATATAAGACTGATGAATTCTTATAAACTGAGTTGAAGGTAATTTTTCTATAATTTCCAAAAAGGTCATTCTTGATGAATATATTTTTTCTTTAGTTACTACATCCAAATAATTGCCTGATCCTTTTATGAATAAAATTGAATCATATTCAATTTTAAAGTTTTTAAATCCGTCCTTAAGAAAAAAATAGGTATTCAAATTGTTTTGTGAGTTGATTCTTCGTTTTACTTTTTGAATGGCAATTAGAAAACGCTCAAATTCGAAAGGTTTTAATAAATAATCAATTGCATCATGGTTATAGCTTTCTAATGCAAATTCTGCGTAAGCCGTCGTAAAAATCACATGTGGTTTTAACTTTAGTTCTTTTAACATTTCTAGACCAGATTTATTTGGCATATTTATATCAAGAAAAATTAAATCAATAGGGTTTTGCTTCAGAAAAATTAAAGCATTTTCTGCATTATTGAAATGAGCTATTAAATCAATATTTTTAATTTTAAGCAAATGATGCTCAATTACTTTTATTGCTTTTGGTTCATCATCTATGGCAACAGCTCTAATCATTCCTAATGGTGTTTTATTCTTACTTACTCTAACATTTAATGTTATTCAGCAATATTAATACTTAATTTTACCAAAAACATATTCTTTTCTTTTTTAACCTCTAAAGTATGTTTTTTAGGGTATACTAATTCTAAGCGTTCTTTTGCATTTTTAATTCCAATACCAAAACCACGTTCTTTATAATAAGTTTTAAAGTTTTCATCGTAACTGTTTACACACCTAAAATTAATAATGTTTTCAATACAATTTACTGAAACCGATAATTTTGAAGGTTTTGAAGGGTCAATCCCATATTTAAAAGCATTTTCAACAAATGGGATAAATAATCCAGGGCTTATGTTATGGTTCTCTATTTTACTAAATTGTAAATCTATTTCTGGTATTATTGCACATCTTAATTTTTGAATGACAATATAATCTTGTAAATATTTGACCTCGTTTTCTAGCGGAATAAAATCTTTAATAATATCTTCCTGCATATAACGAATTAGGTTAGCCAATTTAGCTGTACTCTCAGCAGTCCTAGAGGCGTTTTCTTCTAATGCTGTGGAATACAGTGTATTTAAAGTATTGAATAAAAAATGGGGGTTTACCTGTGATTTTAGAAGTTGTAACTCAGATTCTTTGGATTTTAACTTTGAATCCTTTTCATTGATTCGTTCTCTTGTATATGCATATAAGAAAGAAACAATCCAAATCACAAGATTTATAATAATATCATTCAATAGAAATCTATAGTTTATGTCATTCAAACCAAAACCGAGAAGAGAAAATGAAAGTGAAATGATTGCAGTTATGAAGGATAAAATTGTTAAAACCAGATATTTGATGTAGCGCTTCTTCTTTAATAAAAGTGGTGTTAAATAGAAGGTATTAATATAAAAGAATATTATAAAAATAGAGGTTGCAATAATATTTCGGAACTCAATTTTGTTTGGCATTATAAGAACATAGAAGAATATAAGACTTATTATTACACCATTTAAAATAAGCTCAAATCGTTTTATTGAAAAAACCCTTTTTAAAACTTTAATATCGATTACTAAAATACAATATAATAAAGCTATAATTCCCATAGGGATTATTGTTATTGCTAATGAACAAATTGATTCGAAGGTAAAGTATTCAAGCGGTTCAACCGAAATGCCTTTCCTCAAGAAAGCCGAATTACTTCTTTGAATAGCCCGTATCCAAGTCAGCAATACAGAATAAAAAATGGCGTATAAAATGGCTACGTAAAGATACTTTTTCCAATTCTTAAAAAGCAAAGGAATTATGTATAGAGCAAGAATGTAAATTGTGAAAATAAAGAAAAGAGCATCGAAAATCCCCCCTTGAAATAACTTCTGGTCGGTTTTTAAAATTCCAATTAATGTTACTGCAATACTAAAAATTGAAAAAACAGCAACAAAAGTATGCACAATTAGCTTGTACCTTGGTTTCAGAAATGATGATATATTCATATTATATTATTTTCGAGTAAAACTATATCATGTGATAAAAAGTAAAAAAAGAATGTTACATCTTAGTAATTTAATGTTATGAAATTATACTTTCGTGTGAAATTTAATTCTAAATCTTATAACATATTATAAGATTTCTATAACTAAAATTAGATCTAAGATTTAATATAAAAAAGGGGCAAAGCAAGAGGGTAGCGTGCTATCGCAGCGCTACGTTTCATTTGCTCCGCAAAGCCCCTGTTCATAGGGTGTTTGAAAAACGTGGAAAATTGAATAATTATAATTTGACGCAAAACCTCTGGAATCCCCTATAAATAGGCGTTTTTTTGCGTCAAACTTTGAAACAAAAAATACTGATAATCATACAATTAACAGTGTTTTGTTTTTACCTAAATATTAGGATTGTCAAGATGACGGAATTTTGATAATCCAATTACATCGTATTTGGTGCAAATACTAAAAGTGATGCCTTGGCATCACTTTTAGTGCTTGTCGGGATGACAGGATTTGAACCTGCGACCACACGGCCCCCAGCCGTGTACGCTAACCGGACTGCGCCACATCCCGATTTAATTTTTCTCTAGGAATCTTTTTATTCCTCGTTTCTTTATTTTACGCTCCAACTGCATAGCTTCAGAACGTGTTATGCAAATATACTTTTTCACCAATATCCAAGGTCGTCCTTTTGATGTATATTTCTTTCCTCCACTATTGTGAGTACTTAAACGCTTCTCAAAATTATTAGTATGTCCAACATAATACCTGTTCAAACTACTACTAAACAATATATAAACCTCAAATTTCAAATAAATAAACTATTGCAACCATTACGCCCTAGCGTAATACGCTAACCGGACTGCGCCACATCCCGTTTAAATTTCGGTTTCCAAAGAAAACACTTTTTGTTAAATTTTAAAACTAAAATTCAAATTTTATTATATAAAAAGCCGAAGCTATGCTCCGGCTTCCTTTAGTATCTTTTACTTTTTAATTATAAGTTGAAGTAGACACTTCAAAAGTGGCTTCTTTAGCCGCTAAATAACGCTCAGCATCCAAGGCTGCCATACAACCTGTTCCTGCTGCTGTTACCGCTTGCCTGTATACATGATCTGCCGCATCTCCGGATACAAATACACCTTCAACATTGGTTTTAGCGGTTCCCGGAACGTTAATGATATATCCTGTTTCATCTAAATCTAAAAAGCCCTTAAATATATCTGTATTAGGCTTGTGACCTATAGCTACAAAAAATCCTGTTGCAGGAATTTCATGTTTTTCTTCCGTTTTGTTATTGAAAACACGCACCCCGGTTACCACCTGTCCGTCTCCTAAAACTTCATCTGTTTCCGTATTAAAGAGTATCTCAATATTTTCGGTATTCTGTACTCTGGCTGCCATGATCTTAGAAGCTCTAAACTCATCTCTACGTACAAGCATAGTTACCTTTTTACATAATTTTGATAAATAATGTGCTTCTTCACAAGCGGAATCTCCTGCTCCAACAATCACGACTTCCTGATTTCTATAAAAGAAGCCATCACATACCGCACATGCTGAAACACCTCCACCAAGTTTTAAATATTTCTGTTCTGAATCCAAACCTAAATATTTTGCTGATGCTCCTGTAGAAATAATAACGGTATCACAATGAATCTCCTTTATATCATTTACCCATACTTTATGAATATCTCCGGAAAAATCAACTTTAGTAATCCAACCATCACGAATATCTGCATCAAAACGCTCTGCTTGCTTTTGTAATTCCAGCATCATCTCCGGTCCGGTAACACCTTCCGGATAGCCAGGAAAGTTTTCCACTTCATTTGTTGTTGTTAGTTGTCCTCCTGGCTGAGTTCCCTGATATAATACAGGACTCATATTAGCTCTGGCTGCATAAATTGCTGCTGTATAACCCGCAGGCCCAGAGCCTATTATTAAACATTTTATTCTTTCTATTGTATCTGACATAATCTCTATTTTTATCTTTACAAAAGTAGTTTTTTTGATAGAAAACTTACTTCTAAGTTATCAACAGTTTTTATCCAATAATAAGATTATATTATAAAAAAAAAGAGCCTCAGTGTATGAGACTCTTTTTTTTATATTTTTTTGATAAAGACTCCTTATTGAATCTGTGTTTTAACTCGGTTATCTTCAATATCTGCAGCTTCTTTCAAAGCATTATAAAGTTTTGTGTTTACAACATTAGACTTTTGCTGTTCCACTCTATTAGCTGCTGCCTGATAATTATCCAACTCTACAGCCGGTGTAACTTTAGTAACCTGAATCATATAAACACCTCTGTCTCCTTCTATTAAACCAGAAGTCTCTCCTTCACTTAAACCAAATGCTGTTCCTACAACTAATGGTTCTCTTCCCGCTCCTGATATCGTTGGGTTTTTCATATCAATCCCATTAGCAGTTCTTACTGTAGTACTTTCTGCTGCTGCTAAATCTTCTAATGTTGAAACTGATACTCTGTCTTTAATAGTTTGTGCTTTCTTTTCTTTTCTAACCAAAGGTAAAACCTTGGCTGTGGCATCTTCAACTGACATTAGTCCTTCCTTATGTTTTGCCACTAACTGTGCAATAACATAACCTCCGGGAATATTAAAACGTTTAATATCTCCAACCTCGGCACCATCTTCAAACGACCAACGCACTATAGGCCTTTGATTCCCTACTCCGGGTATGCTTTCATCCAACGCCTTTATACCATTAACAGGTCTAACGGTGTAATTATTTTCTTTTGCCACACTTTCAAAATCACTTTTTCCTGCATTGATTTCAAAACTTGAAGCATCTCTAAATACTTTATCTGTTGTTGTTTCAGAAGGTTCTATTTTTCTTGCTATAGTACCAACCTGAACAGCCTTTTTCTTATCTTTCTGACCTTCAATCTCTATGATATGAAATCCGAATACCGTTTTAACAACGCCTAAATCACCAACTTTTCCTTCAAACTCAAAATCATTGAATTCCGGAACCATAGTGTTATAAGGATGCCAGTCATAACGCCCTTCTTTAGCAAGGCTTCCTCTATCAGATGAAAATTCCTTTACTAACTCAGGAAATTTAGAACGATTAGTTTTTATAACAGCTAATAAGCTATCTGCAAGTGTTTTTGCTTCATCTTCTGTACGGGTTATGCTCTGATCTGAGCTTTGCGCTCCAAGAAATGGCACTAAAATATGTCTCACTTTAGCTGAATCCGGAATTTGCTTCACTGCAACTATTTTAGATACTTTAAAGGTTCCATTATCTTTATATGGTCCATACACTTCACCTTCATTCAGATTATAAATATCGTCTGCAAATTCAGTAGATAAACCGGGTTTAAAAACAAAACGGTTATCAAATTTTAAATCTGAAGCTGCTATTGAATTAATATATTCTTCGTTGTTCTTAACTTTTGAAAACGCTACAATAGTATCTTTTCTTCCTGTTTCATCAACTAATCTTCCGTTTACATAAGTTTCCAATTCTGCTTTAATGGCATTCTCATCTTCTACAGAAGCTTCTTCTTTAAATTCAATAAAACGAATATCTCTGGAAGCTTCAACTTCATATTGCTTTTTGTTTTCATTTATATAATCAGAGATTTCAGATTTTGATACTTGTACCGTACTATCCGGAATAGCTGAATAAGCCACTTGCACATATTTGATATCTACCTTATTTCCTTCAAATTTGTGCTCTAACTCCCCTTCAGTCAATGTCCCTGTTAGACCTGCCTTAACCATATTAAAGTAGTTTTGGTTTAAAGCATTGGCTGCTATCTGTTTTTCATAATTAATCCAGTTCTCATAGGCAGCCGGAGAAGTTTCTTTTAAATTAACAATGTATTCGTTTAATTTATTTTCATCAAATAATCCTGCTTCATTTAAAAATTCAGGACTTGTTGCTAATGCCGTTTTTAATAAATCTCTCATTTGATCTTTTTCAACAGAAATACCAAGTTCTTCAAACTGGATTTCCATAACAGCTTGTCTCACCTCCTGCTCCCAAACTCTATTCATGACCTGGGTGCTGGTTGCATTTGGCCCTGCTTGTCTTTGTGCAACCTCTACTTTTTGTAAAAAGTCTTCGCGAGTGATATCTTTTCCATTAATGGTTGCTACTACATTCTGTGACTTAGAGGTGAGGGCATCACTATTTTTAAACAAGTCTGCTAAAACAAAAGAAAATAAAGCTAATGCTATTATTAATATTAAGAATAGTGAACGTTGTCTTATCTTATTTAAAACTGCCATTTGTAAATTAAATTTTAATAATCCGTTATCCGGGATTGCTGTTAAGTTGGCGTCAATTATACAGTAACTGACAAAAATATCGTGCGCGAAAATACCATTTTCTATTTAATAATAAAAGCAGAACCTTGTATTTTAATCTTCTTCTAACACTTTAAGTTCTATAAGATCTATTTTGGTATTTGATACTTCTAAAATTGTGAATTGGTAGACCTCAATTTGAACAATCTCACTCTGATCCGGAATTTCTTCAGTATGATTTACAATAAGCCCTCCCAGCGTTTCATAATTTTCATTCTCGGGAAGGTTTATTTTATAGGTTTCATTAATATAATCCACTTCTAAACGGGCTGAAAACCTAAAAGTTGCTTTATCAATAGTTTCTTCTATTAAATCAACTGAATCATGTTCGTCCTCTATCTCTCCAAAAAGTTCTTCAACAATATCTTCAACAGTCATCATACCTGAGGTTCCTCCATATTCATCCAAGACCACCGCAATGCTCCTTCGTTTTTTTGTCAGCACATTAAGCACATCTTTTATAAGTACCGTTTCCGGCACAAATTCAATTGGCGTTAAAATTGACTTTATACTTTTTACGTTCTTAAAGAGTTCAAAAGAATGTACATAACCTAATATATCATCAATAGTGTCGTTATAAACCAATATTTTGGTTCTGCCCGTTTCAATAAAAAGTGTACTCAGTGATTTTATTGAATCATTAATCTCTACTGCAATAATTTCGGTTCGTGGCACCATAACTTCTCGGGCTTTCACTTCTGAGAATTCCAATGCATTCTGAAATATTTGTATTTCACTATCTACATCTTCATGGGCTTCTACAGATTCCATCTGTTCACTTATGTAATTCCCCAACTCTACTTTGGTAAAGGCTAATTGAATCTGATCACCTTCTGTTTTAAAAAAAACTTTCAAAATAAAATCTGAGATCCAAATCACAAAATCTGAGATAAAAGTGAAAATAATATAGAATATATAGGCAGGAAGTGCCAGTGTTTTTATTAGTGTATTGGAATAAATTTGAAAAAATACTTTAGGTAAAAATTCGGCTGTAATTAAAATGACAAATGTTGAAATTACTGTTTGTGACAGTAAATTCAGATCTGTTAGCAAATAATCTAAAAAAGCATTTGAGGTTGGTAATAAAGATTGAAACCAATTCATCAACATATCCCCCATAAAAAACCCATAAATAACCAATGCAATGTTATTGCCAATAAGCATTGTAGTAATGAATTTTGAAGGTTTTGCTGTTAACTTCCTTAAAGCTAATGCTATAAGTCCGTCCTGCTTTTTTTCGATTTCAATATGAATTTTGTTTGAAGACACGTACGCAATCTCCATTCCTGAAAAAAAGGCCGATAGCATTAATGAAACAATTATGATAATTACATAAATGCTCATTTATTTTGAGTTATTTCTTTTATCAAATTTCTTAATAAAATTTCTTCTAAAGAAAAACACAAAAATAGCTGTAGCTGAAAGTAATATTGACGGGTAATCAATGGTTCCTGCTTCAGTATACTTTGTAATGGCCACGTAAGCAAAATAGATTGCAAAAATGAGATAAGCGTAAAGAAAAACCCTGGAAAATTTCATTATTAAAATGTTTAGACTGTAAAGATACTTAAAAATGAGAAAGGGTTTTTATTGAAAACTCATTCTTCTAAAGTAATAATACCTGTTACTTCTAATACTTCAGCGTTTGTAAATTTAGAATTAGAATCAAAACCATTACCATTTATAAGGTCTTGTTCTGTTTTGAAAGACACTGGTTTATTAGTATACAGCCATTCTTTCTTGTTATCATAATACAATTGATCGGTTTTTAAAACTTGATTATCATGGGTGGTAATAACCACATTATCCTGCATATCAATGAGGTTTGTTTCTACATAAAAAAAGGCATTATCTGCTACTACTGTGCTTTTATTATTGTCTTTATCATATACATATAGTGTTACACCATCAACAAATTCACGAAATGGAAAATCTCGATTAGAATAATTTATAGCTTTTGTGCTTAATAAATTTGCAGTAACCCTACCCGAATCAGTATATTTTAAATTCAGGTTATAGTCTACTTCTATGGGGTCATTTTCAGATATTCCAAGTTTTTGAACCTGATCAAAACTATCATTACATGAAAAAAACATAGTCACAGCTAACACTGTGACTATGTTTAATATATAATATTTATGTTTTACTATCATTGAATAGCTGGTACTTTCACAGATGCCCCTATCCAACAAGCAATTTTTATGGTTTCTCCAGCTCTTCCTGAACTGAAAATTTCTCCTTTGTTTGGTGCTTTTGCCAAATAGTTAGCAATATTCTTTTCTGCTGCCTTTTTCACTGTAGGGTCAACTCTCGCTGCTTTTCTTGCTTCGTCAGCTGCTAACCAATATACGGCTCTTTTATCAAAAGGATTATTACCACAATTATTGGCACTAGCCGCATACATTGAAGCTATTGCTATATATGGCCTTCCGTTTGACGGATTAAGTTTTGATACTTGTCTGTAATAATTTCTTGCTTTTCCATAACTTCCTTTAGCTTTCATTTTTGTAGCAATTCTATAGTAAAGCTTTGATTTTTTGAAATTATCAGTTTCTAAACTAATGGCTTGCTCATAAAACTTAATAGCTTCAGATGATTTTTTTTCTTTATCCTTTAATAAGCCTAAATAATATGCAGAATTAGCAGAAGGACTTAATTCATGGTAAGCATTAACTAACTTAAAGAACAAGGGATCATCTGTACATTCTTTTTGAGACATTTTTCCTGCCGCTCTCTGTAACCAAATAGCATTGGTCTTGTTAGCTTCAAAGTCTCTTTGGTATAATGGAATTAAATTTTCACAATTTGCTCTGTCTCCTAATTTTTGGTCAATACTTCCAGAAATTTGATCGTAAGCTTTTAAATAACTTTCATAAAATCTTTTATAACTCCCTTCTTTTTTAGTCAATGTTGTGCCGGCATCTTTCTTTTGAATTAATTTGTTTAATTTCTCAGAGTAATTTTTCACCTCATCTTCAACTTTTTCAAAAATATCATCATATTTATTGAATAAATCTGCTGCCGGTTTTTTTCCTCCATCATACAAGTCTACCATTAAAGAAAAATAAGTATACAAACTTTTGGGGTTTGTAAATGAATCTTTATCCATGTGATAGGCATCATCAAAACATGCATATAACTCATCTTTAGATAAGCTTAAAGCCTCCCTGTTATCATATTTTAACTGGCATGCTTTTGCAAGATACTCTCCCTTAGGTGTTTTACTTGTAAAATGCTCTCCTCTTTGCTCCCATAATTTAATTAAATCGTTAATAAAAGCTATTTTCTCTGCTCCTGTAGCCTTTTTTATCTTGTGATTTAATATTTTCTCGCCATCAACATAAATGGCGTTATTAAATTTAGGACACTTATTTCTTACTGCCATCCATGGCTCATAGGCTGCGTCATAATTCTTAGCTTTTACGTATTCATGGAATATAGAAAGTTTGGTTATGCATTCTTCATCTTGCTGAGCAAAACCAAAACTTAACCCTATAAACAATAAAAAAAGTAATGTAATTTTTGTTTTCATGATAATAATTGTGCTTTATTGAAATTTTCTTTTCTGAAACCATCTATCGTTCAAAGATAAACTTAATTGGAAATTAATAAAATTCTCTTGTATTAATTTGCTATTAGTAGTTCCTCTTTGGCCAATTTCGAATCCTATATTAGCATTTGACAACAATCTTGCATCCCCAACTGGTATACCTACTCCAAAAGATATGCCAAACTCATTAATGGACTCATTATTAATATTTAAACCTGTTTTTTCAAATCGTGCTCCTGCTCTGTAAACACTGCGTTTAAGGAAACTTGAAAACGAATTGTATTGTGGAATATAAAAGCCTCCAATTGAGATTATAGAGCCATCTTCATAAGATGTATCTACACTACTGTACAAAATATTTGAAAAATTACTGGTCTTTTGAGTGGTATATTCAGCTCCTAAAAACCAGCTTCTGGGTTGTCCTATTCCCAATCCAAACGATAATTTAGACGGCAATGTTAAATCCGTATCTACTAAGCCTAAGGCCCCCAAGTCCACATCAATAGTATTTATAACAAATTCCTGCCCTGAACTTGAGTTTAAACTTATTGTTGAAATTGATCGTTCATTATTAGAATCGATAATACTTTCCGGCGCATAGGTTAAACCTGAAACAAGTTCTAATCTTTCAGTTATTTTGGTTTTATAGGTCAATCCAAAATTCAAACTCAGGCCACTTAAGTCAGATCTGTTATTTTCACGAGATTGACGTTCAATAGGTATGCCGTCATCATATTGAAAAGCTACTATACTATTTTGAATATTTCCAAAATTATAATGTAAATCAACACCAATAGATAGTCCCTTTGCTAATTGATAACCTGCTCCAAGAAAAACTTTATTAAGTCCTCCCTCACCTGTAAATCTATTTTCCAGATCTCCGCTTCCATTTAAAGATTCTAGTCTATATCCTACAGAGGTATAAGGCATGAGTCCAAACCCAAAACCTAATTTCCCTACGGGTATTGACATTGCCAGATAATTAAGAGCAGTAGCAGAAGCCTTTCCTTTACTAGTTTCGCTTTTTAAATTCGTACTTTTATAACTGCCCCCAACTGCTAATTTAACCGGTCTACTTTCATTACCCCAAATGGCTAGGTTTTCACCAGCATATGAAGCCGGGTTACGAAGGTTTACATGAATACTATCTGTATATATACTAAGCCCTCCCATACTCCTGTTTTCAACAGTTCCTTTGAAATTAAGGCTTCCAATACCATAAAAAGAATAAGGTGAGGCCGTTGCCTGCTGACCATAACTTTGAATTGCAAATATTGCAATAAAAACTAATACAAGTTTTTTTATCATTCGTTTGAGTTAAATTGTAAAATATAATTCAATCCCTCTAAAAGAAAATTAGAATTGGCAAATATGCTACTTTTTAATTGTTTAGACAAGAATTTAGCATCCCCTCCTGTTAAAATAACTGTTAAATCTGAATATTTGCGTTTATAAAGTTCAATAGTTCCTTCAATTTCATTTAAAACACCATATACTACACCTGAGTGAATTGATGCTTTAGTTGAGTCTCCAATAATACTTTTAGGGGCATCTAATTCTAGTAACGGCAAATTTGCTGTTAAATTATTTAATGACCTATAACGCATGACCAACCCTGGAGAAATTGCTCCTCCTAAGTATTCATTATTCTGGTTAACAAAATCGTATGTAATGCAGCTTCCGGCATCAATAATGAGTACATTTTTATTTTGAAACTGATCAACAGCAGCACACACTAGTGCTATTCTATCAACTCCTAATGTTTTTGGGGTCTTATAAAGATTTACAAATGGTAATTTGATTTTAGAATTTAAAACCAAAACGTCAAAATATTCAGAGATTTGTTCAGCGTCTTTTTTATTAAGCCTACCCACGGAAGAAATAATAGCCTTATTTATAGATCTGAACTTTTCTTTTACAGCTTTAACCTGTCTTAAAACTGTATTTATCTCAACGATCTCTTTATACTTTAATACACTTCCTTTAAATACAGCAAGCTTAACAAAAGAATTCCCAACATCAATAACTAAATTCATCTATCTTTTAAAAAGCCCTAAATTTACAAAACCAGATTTAATAATAATTCAATGTTATTATAATCTTAACAATAAATGAGTTATCTCACTGTTTAAAAAAATATATTAGAAATATATCATTTTTTACAATTTTAGTTTGGCGAATAACAAAATTGAATTTATATTTGCATCCGCATTTAGCGAGGTACCTTAGCTCAGTTGGTAGAGCAAAGGACTGAAAATCCTTGTGTCCCTGGTTCGATTCCTGGAGGTACCACGAAAAAATCCCGAAACTTCAATGTTTACGGGATTTTTTGTTTTACAGCGTGCTAATTAGGTAGGAGATCAGTTCATTGGAGTTGTTGAGTAAAAGTATTTTAAACTCCTCTTGATATTCTAGAGTGTTTGTATATATTGTTATAGAATTGTATAAAGGGTTGAGTATCGATTGAGATTTATTACTTCTTTTTCTTGGGCTTACCAATATCAAAGGCATAGGCATAACCAAAAGTCACTGTTACCTCATTTAAAGCATCTTGATTGGTTACACTTCTAAATACTTGAACTGCATTTAGATTTAAATTATGTTTTTTTGCAACAACCATAGATACATTGGTTCTAAAATTAAGAACACCTGTTTTTATTGCTTTGTTACTATTGGTATTATAAGCTATTCCAAATGTTGAGTTGAGTTTGTTCTCAAAAAACTTTTTACTAATACCTAAAGCACCTCCGTACGCATTGCTATTATCTCTACCAATATCACTGTATGTGTAATTTAATGACGTAGAAATGTTTAAACTCTTTTCGGGGAATCCAATCGTGTATACCGCATTTGCATTGTGAAAATTATTTACCTGTCCAACACGTATAATTCCTGCTTGCTCATTTGCCGATGATGCTAAGCTATAATTTAAATTCAAATTTTGACTGTTTTTTTCTCCTTCTACCAATACCCAGTTGACATTTATATTGGCATTTTGAGAGAGCTGCTTAAAATCTAATGCTTCTAAATCTTCATCGGTAAGATCACTATCATTTATATCATCAAATTGATTTAAATTTTTATTGGTATGGGTAGAAAAATTAGAATATGCCCCAGTAATCATGATTTTGTCTGTGACTTTTAATGTTGCATTAACGGCACCAACCAATCTACTAGTTGCTTGTGTTTTTTGATTTTCTAAATCATCACGCTGATACCCTACATTAAATGATAGGTTTAACTTATCATTTAATAAGGGACGCGAACCATTCAATGTAATGTTTTCAAAATCATTGTTAAAAAAGTAAGCTCCGAGAGTTTCATATCCTGGATCTATTCGTTCATAGGCCAAACCTATTTTCATTTGATCCAATTGAAAATCAAAACCTAATTTATAGGCATCATAATATTCTGTAGAACCTTTACTATTAAACAGTAAACTTGCCAAACCATTCCCCTCATCACTATTTTCTGCTCTTGTGTCTTGTGTAATAGCTGTAGAGGCATACTCTGCTTTTATGGTATAGTTTTCTGCAATAGTTAATTCTCCATCTAACCCAACTACTAAATTTTCTTTAGGTGTAATGTTCCTATCATCAGGTACTACTATAATAGAGTTTAGTTTATCTTTTGCATAAAAACCTATAAGCCCAACTTTATAGGTTTCTTTTTTCCATCCTAATTTTGTACCATAACCCATCCGCTCAAATGCAGGTAACGTTTGTTGTTGCCCATCATCTTCAGTAGCTTTTAGTAAACGACCAACCATAGCACTAATACTAAAAGAGCCTTCTGGTGTGAGTTCTACTCCCCCTCCTGTGAATTGATGCCCGCTTAAGGTATAGGGAGAAAATGTCATAGCCACATCTCCGATATGACTTTGTATCCATTTGTATTTAGGGTGAATGCTTAGTCTATTGAACTTAAATGGCGTTTCATAACTTATATTACTACCCTGGTTAGAAAAACTATAACTAAGTGGCATGCTAAAGGTAAGCCACCCTATATTTAAATTTCCTTGTAGAAAATAGGTAAATGGTTCTCGTGAGCTACGCCCGTTACTATTAAAAAAAACACTATTAGTTGAAATGCCTCCATTTATTTTTAAAGGGCTGTTTTTTATTTTATTTACCGTTTTACTGCCTATGTTTTCTAAATCCTGAGCTATAATTCCTAAAGAGAATAAGCATAGTAAAACAACTGGTAGTGTTTTTTGTGTGAGGTTAAGTTTCAAAATTAATATTTGGTATCTTTTATTTTATATGGAATTTATATTAGTTACTCATTGTTTATTTTCTTTTAACTGTTTTCTCTCACCTCATCACGAGTAGGGGCTCTCACTGGTAAGGTGAACTTTTTAATATGGCTTTTTATAACTACACGGTTGCAAAACTTATAAAGTATGCACCTTGTTTGTTATGAAATTTATACTTTCTTCTCATTTTATATTCTGTTTCTATCCCAATTACTAATATTGTCGCGAGCGGGACGCTCGCGCTAGCAGGGGGATGCCTTTAAAATTATTCTAACCCCGTTGTCTTCCTGAGCATTAATAAGAAAAGAGGTTAAGAATATTATTATACTCAGTATAAATTTATATTTCATTTAGTTTCGTTTTTAAGTTGCTTTATTTTTTTTGTGACAATCCGTTCAAATACCCAAATTATAAAAATCGGAATAAACACAAATATGATTGTATTCCTATTAGACCTTTCGTATTTTTTTTTATTAAATTCCTTTTCATCTGATTTTCTAATTTTTACACCACTTATTCCTTTTGCACTCCAAACCAAAAGTGTATCACCCAAACTCACCCCAATACCTTTTTCTTGATGACGAGGAATGATACCTAATGACAAACTCTTCTTTTCTTGATTAATATATCCATGAGCAGTAGCAGAATACCCTGCATTTCTTGATCTTGTGGAAAAGGAATCGATAACCATTTCTTTTGATTCCATCCTATCTGCATATTCTAATAAGTTATGGTAAGAATAAAATTTACCGCCATACCAGAATAAAAAAAATATTGAAATTACCTGAAGTGTTATAAGTACAACTTGGACTCGTATTAAATTTTTCTTTTTCATCATTCTCCTATTTCTAATTCGCTCCAAAATTCTCGATATATATTAAGTATTCGAAAATGGCTATTAATTTAATCAGTTCAGTTCTTAGTTTACGCATAAGTTTGGAAATTGTAGGCGAAATTCACCATATGTATATATTTTACCTGTTTTTAAATCTTTGATAGTTTCTACCCAAACATTTTCGGGAAAATCAAATCTACTTATAATTACTTGATCAGCTCCACCCATAAATTCAGGAGCTTTTACTGGCCATGAACCTACTTTACCAACGGCTAATTTTTCACCTTTTGGAATTTTAATAATAGCCCCCCTGTAGCGCAAGCGTCACGCTTGTGCCGTTAAACATACTAAGCCTATTATTACTTACTATCATATATCTATTTTTAAAATTGTTTGATCTTCTTGGTAATTCCTTACGCTACTATATTTCCAATCTATTGGGTTGGTAACAAAACCGCATTTAAGAATCATTTTATAAATATTTTTGAGGTTGAATTATACAAATATCCTTCTTTAGAAAGTAACATAACTTCATTTCCAAAACCCGTCATCTCTCTAAGTATATCAAGGTTGCTAAGGTCTTTTAAAAAAATTAGCTAACCAGCTCCGCAAAGTCTCCCGACTTTGAGCTATTCAACTCTTTACTCCCCTTTAAGCTTATTCATTTTTTTTGATAAATGTTATTAATTCATCTAAATTCACCCCTCCGTCACTACCTATATATTCCCTTTTAAAATTAGAAAAGGAATCTATTATTAATGAAGTTTTATATTTTTTTAAAATTTCTGAAAAACTTCTAAAAAGACTTTTATTTTCAACAAAAAAAGAATCATTTATCTCGTTTATAATTATAATATTATTAGTTTTTTCTTTTCTAAATTTTATTAGATAAGATTTTCCATTATTATAATTTATAACAACTTTAGATATAAAATCTACAGGGGTACTAGGGTCTAGTATTAATAACTCGGGTGTGTTTTTAAATCTCATAACTGTTTTTGCTGTTTTTAAAATTCCTTTATAAGATTTATTATAATTTTCAATCTTGAAATTATCAACCAAAAAAGGATGACTTACTGTAAATTGATATTCTTTTAAAGGAGAATTAATTAATGCATTTCTGAATTTTTTAGAGTATCATTAAAAGATCTATTATCATAGAATTTTTCTTTTAATTTGCTATCAAAATCATTTATACTTAATGATAATCGTCTCATCGATATTATATTATTCACAGTTGATTCAGAGATGATCTTTGAAATGTTTTTATCTTTACTTTCTTTATCAAAACACTGCAATAAAAATTGCGGAGTTGTATTTCCTAATAAAAGAAGTATTTGGTTTTGATTAATTAATTTACTTAAATACCATCGATTATTTATTTTTTCTAAAACTAATAGACTTACCCAAGGAAAAGGCAATTTTTCAAAAATCATAGAATATTTTACATAGGCAAACTCCCTTTCATTATGTCTAAATAAATAGGCAGATTCTAGTTGAATGTAATCCTCATTTTCATATTTTTTAACAGTATCAAAATGTTCTTGGTTTCTTGAAATGGATTTAGGCTTTACAAAATAATCACTTAATGCCCATTCTAAATTGTCAGCAGATAAATACGACTGCAATAAACCTTCAATTTTAGAATAATTTATTTCTTTTTGAGATTCTACTTGATTTATTCTTAATGGAGGTGAATATAATTGATATTTAATATCAATATCCCTATTCACTTCTACAATAAAACCCTGTCCTAATACTATTGTATTAACACATATAAATAAAATGCTAAATATTATTATTCTCTTCATTTTTAATTTTGCTTAATCTTATTAAATAAACTATTGCAGGAATAGAACCTAGATAAAATAAAAGGTGAATAAATATCTTTCTATAGCTTATACCTTTTATTTTATCTGTTTTTATTATAATTTTATCAATGTCTTTTTTATACCAAACATCAAAATAGTTTCTATTCTTTTTATCTGTTTTTTTTGATTTTTCTAAAATATTATATGGATATCTTAATTTTCTTATTTTATTTGAATCATCCAAATACCCTCCTATTATTTGAATTCCTTTGGTCGTAACATGGTCATTAACCATATCTGAATACTGATACTTAATATAAAACTTTTTCGTTTCAAAATTTTTAGAATAGTCAAAGCATAGATAATATAAAGTTTTTGAATACTTAAATCCTGTCAATACATCTGCCGATATGAAAAAAAAAGCAAATACTAGAAAAATAATAATCAATAATTTTCTCATTTATTTTAGTTTAGCAGGGAATTTATACTTTCTATTCATTTTATATTCTGTTTCTCCACTTTCTTACTCATATTGTCACGAGCGGGACGCTCGCACTAGCGAAGGGGTTTTTCTAATCAACCAAAACAGCTAAATCATTTCTTAATTCTTCAATAGAAGAAATTGTTTTTTTTAGATGCCCAACCTCCCGGCAATTAAAATTATTATGTGCAGCTTGGTTTTGTACAATTTTACTCGTCTAAATATTTTGATAAGGAATCTTTATTTTCTTTAATTACTTTACCTAGTTTTTCTATGTTTAGAATACCATTTGCATCTTTTACTAATGGCTTTAGTTTATTTATTTCTGGATACTTAGAGTTATTCTCATTGTTGTAAAATTGCCAAAAAGATTTATTAGAAAGTTTTAAAACTTCTTTAATTTCTTGTATTATTTTTAAAGAAGATATATTAGTATAGATTTGGCTTTCTTTTTCACCATGGTTATTCACTGTATTAAAATTTATACAAATAACGTTCTCATCATTCCATAGAAATTTTAAAACTGATTTAATTTTTAAATAATTTCCTGAAGCATCTTGAGATGTAAATAATACTGAATCTTTATAGTTATTTTGTAATTCTTGAAGAAAAGGATTTTCTTTCAATTCAGTGTTTTTATAAATTTTATATTCATAAAAATTACAATATGAAACACTATTCAATCCATAAGAAAAATGACCTTCTACAGTTTTACCTTCAGTATTAATCTGTGAATAAGTATTTACAAATAATAACATCAATAGTATAAGTAATAATTTTTTCATAATGCTATTTAAATAATCTATTAGGGTCTAAAATTGATTTTAAATTTCCTCTACTCTCGGTTAATTGTTTTTGTAAATCATTGAGTACATCATTAATGTTTATAATACCATTAAATTGATTTAAATTTAAAATTTGATTTAAATTTGAATTATCTGATCTAGTATTGTTAAAAATATTATCAATATATTTTGTATCAATCATTATCATGAAAAATGAAAATTGACTTATTTCTTCTTCTGAAGTAGTAAACCACCTTTCGCCTCTTTTCTTCATTGCTTCTGCGTAACCTAATACTGGTTTTTTATTATCAAGTAAGTTGTATTTAATAATTGCATATTTAAAACCGCTTGCTTCAAAAGAAACTTTGTATAATAATTTCACATAGTAAGCTTCAGGACTAACTTGTTTTATATATGCAAAATCTTGAGAACTATTTTGTTTTTTTTCTTCTCTGTTAAAATTATACCAATCCAAGTTTGTTGCAGATATAACAGATCTCATTAATTGTTCAGGGCTTTTGTTCTTTACTTTATCAAAGCTGTTCAATTTCTCTATCTTAAAATTTTCAGGATACTTAAATATTTTAAAATTTTTAGTGATTTGATTAATTCTAATTGTATTTGCACAATCCACTTGTTGCTCTTGCCCATAGCTTGATAAATACGATGTTGTAATAAGAAGTATAAGTGTAATTTGTTTCATTTTTGAATTATTTTAATTGTTTTAATTGTTTTATAATGCAGAAAAACAGCAATTGAAAATAAAGTAACTATAACTATCCATTTGCCTAATTTCCCCCAATAATTTATTGATTTATTAATAGTTAAATATTTCCATTTGAGAACTCTTGCTTGAGTTTTACTCAAAATTTTCACTTGTATGGTATCCTCTTTTTGGACATTAGATATAAAATCTGATATTATTTTAATCTCCGGATTAGGCATATCAACTGTAGCTGAATATGGAGAGTTTTCAAATTTACCCTTGCTTATAATTTTAAAGTCAAATATTGCATCGCCTCCAAATCCAGCCGAAGAACCACTTTTATTAGAAACCTCTATTTTTTTAACTATTGCGTGTTCTATATCTCCATACAAAATATGTTCATTCCATTCAGAACGAATTAAGAGCCAAGAGAAGAATAGTGGTGGAATACTTAATAATAAAAAAAGTCCACTAACTAATATTTTAATCCCTAAACTCATCGGTTTCCATATTATATATTACTTCCTTAACTTTTCTAATATTCCATAAAATATCTGAACATGTAAAATCTTTATCTAAAGGACCTAGTTTAACAGTTGCTGTGAATGCATACATTAGAGGATTAATATATAATCTGCCTAATATTTCATGCTTATTCCCCTTGTAAGGATATTCAATTTTCCCTCCTCCTGTGATATTAATTTTTCCACCTCCTACAACTCCAACAATAAGGTTACCTTCATCATCTTTTACACCACCTCCAATTGTTAATCCTACTTCTCCTTTTACTTTTATTCCTCCATTTGATAAAATTTTCTTTTCTTTAAATTGGTTTCCTTCATGATAAAATATTTCATCTTTCAAAATAGATACATTTAATCCAGCTCCTAATTGCGCATAAATTTCTCCTAAACCCAAACTATATCCAAAAACAGAAACTGCTAATCTTTTACCACATTTTAGTTCTATAATATTATCGGCAGCAGCTTCAAATTGAAAACGTTTAGTCTCTAAAATATGTCTTGAGATATTATCTTCTCGATTAAAATTAATCCATTTAAAGATTATTTTTTTGTCAAAATTCTTAAAAAAATCAGCTTGACATGGCATTACAGTACTCGCAACATCAGAAACCTCATTAACTACTTTGAAAAACTTTAAAAAGTTTTTTATTTTATTTGCATAACTTTTTGTTTCTTTATATTCGTCCACCCATTCCACATCTACACTTTTTTCAAGTGCATTAGGATTGCCAGCATTAACCGAAGTAGTTATAATATTATCACTTTCCTCTAAACTTCTGGTTACATTTGTTTTTGCAGTTGAAAAATATTGACTTTCTCCATCATAAGACCATTCTATACTGCTTGGAGGCATTAAATTGAGTTCTAACTTTGGGTCTATATGTAAACCATATTTAACTGTTTTAACATCTTTAGTTAGGGATGGTGGATTTATTAAATACAAGGTTTCTCCAGATTTGGCTAATCGCTTTTGGTTATGTAAAGCATACAATTCTAGTAGTTTAAATTCTTTGGATTTTCGCTTTATAGTGACCTGTATTTTTTTATCATTATAATTGACTACGACATCTAGAATATGTGTTTTTTTCATATCTATACCCAAATTATCATGCATGGTTTCGTTAGTTGCGTAGGCCGATGTATTGTCTGTTCCTCCTTTTAAAACTTGCCAATTAAACGTAGCATCTTTAGGATAGTTTTTTAATAAAAGGGCAAAATGAGGTTTCTCTTCATGGTATTCAACTTCTATAACATCCCCATCGTTATAGTTTTTATTTTCATACACTATTACCACTTCAGTGTTGCCGGTGTTTGATGAATTGTTCCCAGAAGAACTTGTGTTAGTTCCAGTATTTGAAGAGTCTGTATTATTAGAAGTATCTGTATAGGAATTGGTAATATTGGTATCAGTGGTATTTGAATCATTATTACCAATGTTATCAACATTTGTGTTATCATCAGTATTTGAACTCGTGTTACCAGAGTTATTCTGATCATTTGCATTTTCATCTAAATTTGAGTTATCATTTCTAGTATTACCATCGGTTATACCTGAATCGTTATCACCTCCAAAAACCTCATCTATAATATCATCTACACTCTCAACACTGCTCCAATTAGGATCATACGTCGTTTTTACAACCCCATCATATAGTTGGTAGTCTGTATTTATTTTAATCCTGCTAAATTCTACGGCTATTTTGGTATCTGCTAAATACGGTACTACAATAAAGCCCTTACCACTAAATACACCTTTACTACCTTGTATTTCTTTTACCGTTACAGGAAAATCACCAGCCGTAAAGGTTTCGTTTATTCCTAAATTACCTAAAGGGTTGGTATTGGCAATATCTATTTCGGGTACTATCCCACAACTATAACTTACGGTTTCATCTGCCTTTGGCATGGTAAACTGGTTGGGTGTACTGTAGGTATAATAATGATTCTGATCAGTCAGAGCATCGCAACTTCCTCCTACCCTAAACTCGTAGGTAATGCCTGCTTGTAGGTTACCTATTTGGGTTTGGTTGTTATATGAAAACACTTCAAACCATTCGTGATTTTCTTTTTTAGAGGTATAGCCTTTTTCTTTTTGGCCTTTTTTGCTGCGTTTCTTGTTTTTTTGTTCTCGCTTTTCGCGTTGTTTATCGGTTTCTTGGGTATAACTTACTTTTCTGTATTGTATGTGATATTTATTATGATCGGGGTGCGTTTGCCAGCTTATTTTTACGCGCCCTGTATTTAAAGGTTCTGCCAATCTATAGGTTGGTGGATAACAGGTGTTGGTGTATTTAAAATAATAAATCTCACTATAGCCATTATTCCTGAATACTGAGTTTTCACTTAACCCTGTGGTAGATTTTGCTTGTACGCGCCATGCATAGGTACGCCCCGGATATAATTGTGGCTTGCTTATATTATATAATAAGGTGGTTGAAAAGGTGGTTTCGGTATGATATGGTGATGATGCCAAAAATCCTGCTTGGGGATCTATTTGGGTGTCCCATATTTCCCGGAGTTCAAACTCGTAACTCACATTGGTAGCATTGGCATGACGCGGTGTCCACTGGAAAATAATATTGGTTGGTTTTATATCGGTGAGTTGAGCACCACGATTGGGTACATTAAGTAATGGTGGATCATTCAATAATAATAAGATGTTTGAACAGCCCATATTGGGATCTGAGATACGTTGTCCTGTTAAAAAGTCGTAAACTTCCCAACATATTTTATAAGTGCCATCAGGTAATGGTTGATTGTATTGTTGCGGATTTATACCTACTAAATTGTTTAACTGGAAATAGGGTGCTAAATCTATATTGGTAAGTTGCTGTTGTATGCCTCCGTTTAAGAAAATAAATGGTGCTCCTGTTACAAAGTCTACAGATTGTACATTTATGCCGTGCCCTTGTATTTTTAGTTTTAAACGGACTTGACGGTTGCTAACATTTACATCTGTCATGGTTAAATACAAGCGTAGTTTTACATCTATAGATGTTGTATAACTATTTAATTTGGTGTTATAGGGCGGCATGATAGACTGATTGACTTGTACTGGAAAGCGTTGAGCGGTTACCAGTTGGCAGAATAGCAGTAGGCTGATTGCAGTTAGCAGTCTTTTAGTGGGCAGTAGGCAGTAGGCAGTAAGCAGTGGGCAGTTGGTAGTAGACGGTAAACAGTGGGCAGTAGGCAGTGGGCAGTAGGCAGTAGGCAGTAGGCGATTTGCTATATAGAGTGTATTGGTAATTAAAAACAGATATTTCTTTAAAACACTACTCATTTGCTATTAAATTTTTCAGGGTTTTGAATCATGTAGCCTAGTAGTTTCCCAACTTCTTCGGATTTATTATGTAATTCTTCCTTTGCTTCTTTTGTTATGTATGTACAAGCCAACGCAAAATCCAACCAAACACTAGTTTCACTGTTCTCCATATCTGCATCTGATAATTTTGCTATAAAATGCTTTGGATAGATCCGTTTTCTATATCCTTCGGCAATATTGGCACAAACAGAACGTGAACTACGACGTATTTGATCTGTCAATGAGTAGCGTTCTTCTTTTGGAAATGATTTTGTGATTTCAAAAATCTTCATCGCTAATTCAAATGCTTTTTTATATGCTTTTAACTGTTTGTACATCTTTTTTTCTGTCTACTTATTTACACTACCTGCTGCTTACTGAATCACTGCTTCTGTATTTTAATATCACAAATAATGTAGGAATTAAGTCCGTCATCTACATAGCCTTTTATTTTAATGGCACCTTTACGTCCATCTGCTGTCTCTAACAAAACCACTCTTGGCAATACACTATTATCAAAATTCAATAATCCATTTGCTGTTTCTGTAATGGTTAAAGTATCTAAAAGTGTATCATCAGTTATGCTATCAAATTGCGCGACTGTTAAACTAGCAGCACAACCACAGATTTCTTGTGAGTTGATAAATTTAGTGTGTGTCGCATCCGGAATGGCTATAAAACCATTGGTTGCAACTTCATCAGGTGCTATAAATTTGTTAAAACTAAAACTGCTGTTGAGCCCAAAAAATGCAATGTCAATTTCGGCACCGTTATCTGTAGTAACTTCACCTGCTTGAAAAACTTCTCGTAAGGTTGTTGACAAGAAAGCGCCTATTACATTGCTGTTATGTGCTGTGTTAACACCTAATTCTATATCTGAAAAGGTTCTTAAATTGGTATCTGGCAGTATGGTAATGTCATGCGTTAGTGTATTTGTTCGTTTGCCATTATCAGCCTTTAAAGACATCGCATGGGTTCCTGGCATATTAAAGGTAACTGTTGGTATTTTATTGGTAGAAGTTGCTGGTGTTCCATTGGGAAATGTCCACGTGTACGAAGTCGCACTTATAGAGCTGTTGGTCATAGTAATGGTAACTGGAGCCTGGTAATCATCATCAAAAAAATCGACTTTCCAATCAAAAATGGCTTCAATATCTGGTGCAACGTTAATCGTAGTGCTTTCTGAAAATGATTCAAAACCATTATACACTTCCAATGTAATTAAGTGATTGCCTGGTGTTTCAAAAATAACATTAGAAGGATGCTGTTCTGTTGAAGTTACAGGTGCTCCATCTTCAAATGTCCAATTATAAGTCAGGCCTACACCATTTGTATTATTAGTAAGTATCACTTCAACAGGCAGATAATTGCTTTCTATAATTTCTGTTGAAAAATTAATAGCAATTCCATCGACTACCGGAATTTCTTTTTGATAGGTATGGGTACTACCATCTACATTTGAGGCTGTTAATACAATAGTATAAGTTCCCGCTGTGTTGTATATAATGGTTCCGGGGTTTTCTTCTGTAGAACTTATAGGTTCAGCACCTTCAAACATCCACTCAAAAGTATCTGCACCTGTACTTTGGTTTGTTATACTTACTTGGACAGGAACTGACTCGTCTGCTCCTACAAATGACGTGCTAAAACTGGCTTTGACTGGTGTCGCAGTTTCTTCATAACAAGCGGTAAATAACACCATAATACTTATTACAATCCCCCATGTTTTATTTAAAACTCTATGCATTCTTTTAATATTACTCGATAATCGAGATTTAATACTCCGAAGCTTGCCCCGGTTTTTATGTTACTTCTTTACGACCACCCTATTGCTCTAAGGCCGTTTACTATTCTACAATTAATCGTTTTATTTGAGTTTCTTGAGCTGTTTCTAAAACCACTAAATAAACCCCTGCTGATAAACTTATATTTATAGGAATGGTATATACATTCGTTGTTGTTAATGTAGGTTGAGAAAAGATAAAACTTCCTAGATTGTCAAAAATCCGCAAGGCTATAGGGCTTGCTTCTACTAAACCTATATACAATTCAAACTGTCCGTTATTTGGATTTGGCGTTAGGGTAAATTGTTCTATAAACGGATTTTCTGCATCTCCTGCATTTGGTAACCCTGTACGTTGCTCCACCACGATATTTTTATAGCTATCTTGATAGCAATCACCTTGTGTAGCGATAAGTCCTATTTGATAAGTTTCAACTTCTGGAAAGCGTAACGTTATTGTGGTTTGTGTTTCATCTATTATGGTGGCGTTATCAGGAATATTCCACTGTGATGTTTCTCCTAATGGGTTACTTACATTTAACAAAATAACATCTTCATCTATATAGGCTTGAGAACTTACCAAAAACTCGGTATTTATTTCTGTATCTGAAACTGAAATGACAATCTCATCTGTTGCTATACAACCTAAAGATGACGTTGCAGTAACTTGATAAGTTCCTGCTTCTGAAACAGAAACTTGAGCTGTATTTGCTTTAAACCCATTATTGGATGCCCATTGATATGTTGCATTTGGATCTGAAATACTAGCATCTAAATCATGCGATTGAGATGAACATAAGGTTCTATCTGCTCCTAAATCAATGGTAATTTCTTCGGGATGCTCCAATACAACCTCTGTAAAAGCCATACATCCATTAGCATCTGTTAACGAAAATATATAAGTTCCCTGTGTAAGATTTTTTATGCTAGTAGTAGTTGCTCCTGTGCTCCAAGAGTAGGTGTAAGGTGTTATACCTCCAGTAATGTTTAAAGAGATACCTCCATCATTACCTTGAAAACAAGTTGGGTTTGTTTGTGTTGTTATTGCAATGTTTAAACCACCAGGCTGATCAATGGTGATACTCCCTGACGCTTGGCAACCACGCGCATCGGTAACGTACACTACATAATTATTAGCAATTAAACCTGTAGCAGTTGTTGTACTTTGTCCGTTAGACCATTGTATTTCATACGGTGCTATGCCTCCTATAATATTTACTGTAGCAGTACCATCATTTCCGGAACCGCAGGAAATTTCGGTGACAGTAAGACTAACTTCCAGCAATTCAGGTTCTATAAAATCAAAAAGAACATCGGTTGCAGTAATTAGATTTAAACTTTCATACACACCAATAACTACGCCACGGCTATCCTCTACATTTAAAGCGTAATTTCCATGAGATAATCCTGTAGCAATATCAGAATTTTGATTTAAATCATCAAAACCGCCACCACTGTTTTCTTTTTTCCAATAATACCTATAGGGTTGTCCAGTAGCAAAAGGTAAGCCTCCAGTTACTGTTACTTGAAGTGCTCCATCTGAAAACGGGTTATTAAATACATTTTCTTGATGACATGAAATTGGTGTATGTATACTTATGCTTGCTTCAATAGGATCGTAAAGTATAAACTCATCATCTATAATGGTACAGCCATCTACTGTAGCTGCTAATGGGAAATTAGCATCTTCAATAGTTAGGTAATAACTTCCTTTTGGAATGTGGTTCAATCGTATTTGAAATGTACCGCTAACCGTGCTTGTTGTTGTTTGTGCATTTAAAATTACTCCTGCTTCATCTTGCCAGTAGTAAGTATAACTACCATTTGCAAAATCAGTACCTCCTGTAATTTGTGCTTCTATCCAACCATCGGATGCACCTCCTATACCTGGTGTGGCAAAAGCTGTGTAATTAATACTTAGGGCTTCGGTAGGTTGATTAATTTGTATGCTTCCAGAAACTTGACAGCCATAACTATCAGTAATTGCTACATCATAAATACCTTGGTTTAAATTAGACGTTTGTTGGGTTGTATCTCCATTACTCCATAAGACAGTGTAAGGTGGTGTACCTCCTGTAATAATGGCTTTGGCCCAACTATCACTTCCATTAAAACAATACACATCTTGTTTTTCTATGCTTAATTCTAATAAAGGGGGTTCTTCGAATAAGTAGGTAACATCTGTAGCACTTACCAATACATTATTTATATAAACACCAATAATGATTCCATTGGCATCTTCAATATTTACAGCATAGTTCCCCGCATCTAAATTGGTAGCTATATTGGTAGTTTGCGTTGTTAGTATCGTCCAAACACCAGGGCCCGTTTCTTTTTTCCACGTATAATAGTAAGGCAAGCCGTTGTTGTCTGTAGGTTGTAATTGTACACCGCCTTCTGCGATAACTTCTAAAGAACCATCACTAAAGGGATTGCCATAGGTGTTGGTACTATTACAGGAAATTGGAGTATGTAATTCTATTTCTGCTGTTAATGGTTCTGGCTCAAATAACTCATAGTCACTATTTATAATCGTGCAATTAGTTGCGTTTATTGCTAAAGGATAATTTTTGTCTTGAATAGTCAAATTGTAAATCCCTGCTCCGAGGTCGTTGAGTTTTATCACATAACCTGTTGGATTAATAACTTCGGTTACTTGTGCATTTAAATTTGTCCCATTAGCATCTTCCCAAAAATAAGTGTAAGCTCCTGAATCTAAAGGTGTACCACCGGTAACGGTTGCTTCTATCCAGCCATTGGTTGCTCCTGAAAAAGTGGGTTCAAAAAATGCGGTATAATTAATTTCTAATGGATTTTCTGGCTCTTGGATCGTAATTCTTGCCTGAGCCTGACAACTCTTTTCATCAGTAACTTCAATAGTATATGTTCCTGCTGTTAAAGTGTTAATATCTTCTGTCACTGCTCCATTACTCCACGAAATAGTATAATTCCCTGTGCCTCCTGTAATGGTAGCATCTATACTGCCATCATTTCCCCCGTTACAAAACACATCTATTTTACTTAACGTAACTTGTAATAAATCTGGTTGATTTAACGTATATAATTCATCTGTAGGGGTTACCAAAACATTATTAGCGTAGGTTCCTATAATAATGCCATTGGCATCTTCAATATTTACGGCATAATCGTCTGTATCTATATTAGATAATACATTGCTATTTTCACCTGTAATTACTTGATATACTCCTGAAGCATCTTTCTTTTTCCAAGTGTAAATATAGGCGTGTTGTCCGTCAATTAATGGGTCAAATGGCACACCACCAATAGCTGTAATAGTTAATTCTCCATCGCTCCAAGGGTCACCGAATGTATTGGTATTATTGCAGGAAATGGTATTGGTTTCTGCAAGTGATAGTTCTAATAAAGGAGGCTCATTTAAGGTAAAGTTTGCACTTATAATGGTACATCCGGAAGTATCTGTAGCGTCTATATAATTGGCATCCGTTACAGTTAAAGTATAAGTCCCTGCTATGGCATTTTCTAAAGTAAGGTACCAACCGTCTGTATTTACAATATCGCTAAACGTTGTCCAGGTGGTTCCGTTTTCATGTGTCCATGTATAATTATAGGTACCGTCAGCAAGTGATGTACCACCAGTAATTTGTGCCCTGATACGTCCATTGGAAAAGCCAAATGCTGTAGGGTCTTCATGATATACAAAATTTATTGCTACGGGTGCGTCGGGTTCTTTTATATCTATGGTTTGTATAATTTCTGCACCCAAACCTACTATTTGTCCACCACCATCTCTTTGAATTACTTTAGCAATACAACCATTGGAATCTCTTACTTTTAGCTCATACTTTCTTGGTAATAAACCTGTAATAGTATGATTTGCTCCTGTAGCAAAGGCAACCCACGTTCTGTCATCTATTTGATATTCATAAGTTCCTGAGCCGCCACTAGCTGAAAGGTTTATGGTACCATCACTACCTCCATGGCACCAAACATCTGTTTTTGTAGTGGAGAATTCTACGGGGGTGGGTTGGTTGATTGTAAATGTATCGGTATGTGTTGGAGAACCTGTATAATAATTTGAATTAAAAATACGGATAGAATAGTTGCCAGGAACTAAATCCTGTAATAAAAAAGAGTTGTTGGCATCAAAATCATCCTTTGTTAAATTATTATAATTACTTGGAAGCCCCCCGTCTAGAACAACTTCTAAACCAAATATTTCATTATCTTCTACTTCTCTATCAAGATAAACTCTAGCACTTCCATTATCGCTACTATAACACTGGGAATCAGTCTCATTTTGAATGTCAATGTGAGGTGCGGAGGGTTTTAATTCGAAAAAAACAGGATCTAAATCTAATGTTTCAACCCATCTTCTTCTGCGAAATCGGTAATAAAATCTATTTAACCCACACGGGTTAATACGTAAATACAGTTCTTTACCAATAGCATCAGTACTTAGAAATGATGACGGTTTAATATTTATTTCTTTTTCTCCTAAGGTTGTAGTACTTGGTAAATCATTCCAATTTCTTACATCCAAAATTTCACCTTCACCAACAACTTGATATTCCCACTCGTAAACACTATCATCAAATCCTGAAGAGTTAGACTCAACCGTAGCAGAAAATAGATCATCATATCCAATTAGGGTGTTAGTTGGTTGTATCATATCAACAATAGGTGTTGATGAATAGTCAAAATCAATTCTATCATTTTGAAATCCACTGTGATTATAGGTAAAACGATTTTGAGCTAAGCAACCGTTATTAAGATTTAGATTATCATCCCAATTAGCATTTCCAGTGCTGCTAAAGTTTACAAACCCTCTAATATGAAATCTAATAGGTGACTCATTTCTTAAGAGGACTATGTTTGTGGGAGCTTGATACGTATCATCTCCTATACCCCTATAATATACTTGTTCAGATGAATTATCAGAGTAGTATAAAATAATCCTCATATTTGAGTCTGTACTATTTTTTACATTTCTATCAACTTTGAACGAAAAATTTAATTTTATTTCATAAACCTGTGTTTGACCATTAGTCAATAATGAAAAACAAAACCCAAACAATAATAATAATCTCTTCATAACTTAAAATTTAACAACCACCTTTTTAACTATAGAAAACTTTCCATTGCTCAGGGTCGCTCTAAAATGATAGGTATAGACCTGATTGGGGTTTACAGTTTTATCTACCAGTCGTTTTATGTTTACAGGCACAATACGCCAGGTGGTGGGGTCTTTCTCATTTTCCTGTTTGTAAATGGTGTATTCGGCAATGTTATTATCATTTGCGCGCCAAAACAGCTCTATATAATTATCTTCTCTATAGACATTAAAATTGATTTCTTTAATAAGATCAGGAGGTGTTAGATTAATAACATGAATAGTTAAGGGTGTGGAAGGCAAAGATTCTAACCCACTGTTGTCTATGGCTCTTATACGGTAGCGATAGGTTTTATTGGTATCTACTGTATCATCTGTAAATTGCTGAATGGTATCTGTTACTTTATAAATGTCTTGCCATTCACTATTATCTGTCATGTTTTTACGTGAGAGCACATGTATGGCTTCTTCTTCTGAAGAATTTATCCAGGTAAGTTTTATCTTGCTTTGCTCAACGTTATAATTAGAAAATACAGGAGCTGTTGGCGGGATCACATCTGGTTTTTCTAATACCAGAACTTCAGATTTATCAGAATGGTTAAAACGTTTATCGACTGCCACCACCTGATAGTATACTTTAGAGTTTAGATTTTTTACTTCAACGGTGTCTACAAATTCATTGCTTACTATTGGAGAAACCGTTAACTGAGAAGGTTCTTCTTTTTCTGTAAACCCTCTAAAAATACGGTAGCCTAAAATGTCTTTTTCTTCATTTTGTTTCCAGTTAAAGCGTGCAATTCCTAAACTGTCTATATGCCCTTCTAAGGCTGTAGGAATAGCAGGTGGCATAGAGTCTATAGGTTGAATCAATGTGCTAAACGATGTCTTTTGTTGTTTGGGTGTTTTCCCAACAGCGGTAATGGTAAAGTAATTGGAAGGTTCTAATTCTGAATATATAAGTTCTCTTTGTGTTGGAGGTATATTATCTACAACTACCTTGTACGGCCCTGCATCTTTTTCGGCATGGTTCAGTTGAAATTTTGCTGTGATTGCTTCGCCTTCTTTCGGGAATTCCCAAATGATAATGGCTTCATTGGGGTTTTTGGTAAATTTAAAATCTCTAATCTTTGGAGTGAAAGGCAATATAGGTTGCCCACCCCCAGAAATAGTATCGGAATATGTTCCATATTCTCCAAAAGGTGAGATACCATTTACTCGATAATAATAGGTTTTATTGTTTTGTGCCAACGAATCTATATAATACATGCGTTTGGCAGGTGCATTAGGCTTGTCATTAAGATTCACCAAAGGCTCATTACTTAAGGGAATAAATGTTTTGTTGTCTTCTGAACGCTCTAAATTATAGGAGGTATAAATGCTTTTAAAAAGTTCATACTCCCAGGTAAGAATTACATTTTTATCTCCAAAAACCCCTTGCAGGTCTATAGGGGCCGGTAAAGGCTCATAGGCGCTTAATCCAGCCAAAACAGAAGTACTTTTAATAGCCAATTGATCTTGTGGTTGCGCCGATTTAATTTTATAGACATAACGCTCATTTGGTTTAACATCAGTATCGGTATAGCCCCAGCCCGCTTTGGTTGCAGCTTCAAAACTCATATCGGCAGCCAATAATGCAAATGAAAAACGCTGTTCTATTTCTTGTGACAGATTTACAATATCTGCAAGCTCCCCTTGAGAACCTTCTATTAAAAAGCTCTCACCATAAAGTGCCTGGGCAATAATGGCAGCATAGTTGTCTTTCTCAACTATTTCCTGCCAGGTTTCCAGTAGATCTGCTTTTATGGGTTTTTGCCATATTTTTTGTGGTTGCGACAAACGTTTACCATCTTTTGAAAACAGATACTTTTCCAGTATAAAACCACTCGTATTTGTTTTTTGCCAGGCTACGGCATCGTCCACAGCCCAGCGCAATAAAATTTGATTTTTTTGTACGCGGGAAAGTATTTTAACAGTTGGTAAACTATCTTGCGCAATGCCATCTACCAAACCTAAAAAAACAAAAATGAGAGCTAGTAAATAAGTGATATAATGACGGATACTATTCAAGTTATTCTATGTTTGTAATTAGTACTCGGATGCAAAAAACAATTTACACCCGAGTACTATTTTTGTTATTGTTTTTTGAAAGTAACCATATGGACGTATTTAATGTTATCAGTCCCACTCATAGATTCTTCCACATTAGAATATGTAAGTTCATTGCTGTTTAAACTATAAGAATCATCTGGGAAGGGTTCTGGTTCTCCACTATAAATTAAGGATATTGTGTTTCCGTCTACTGTATAAGTTCCTGTATTTTCTTCAGACATACCATCCTCTACATAGATGTCAGTAAAAGTACCATCGGTTTTAAAAGTTAATTCCCAATAATTATTAGCATCGACAACGTCGTTTTCTATCCCTTGTGAAGTCCCGTTAATGAAATGCTCAGAAGCACCGGACTCTATAAACCAAGTCCCTACTATAGATGGTTCACTGCCATCATCATCGTTTTTACATGAAGTAGATAATGTTGTTGCAAACACTACAGCTATTAAAAGAATTACTGTTTTCATTTTTCTTAATTTGTTCATTGTTTTTAAAATTTATAATTATTGATTTAATTAATATTAATCTCTAAAATCGTTTGGATTCTTAAATTTATAGGTAGCAGTAGTACCAGCAATTCCACCGGGAAGTTTATAGCGTAAGGTTGTTTTATAAAACCCATAGCGCATAAACAGATAGTTTTCATCTAAGAAATTTAAAACGGAGCTTCCGCTGGGTATTAAACCATCTACCTGGTCATTTACTATTTGTGATTGTATATCTACCCAATCTTCTTTATAAGCCAATCCTAAATTGTAACGGAAAGGAAATATTGTACGCAACATGTTTTCATTGACCTGATATTCTAAACTATTAATGTAATTTGATAAAATAGGCAAGGCATATTTAGGTGGCGTTCCCAAAATTGTTCCATCTCTATGCTCAAAAACATATTGCCCTCCCATCATTGGATATTGTGAATATAATGGCGGATTCATATCGGCAGTAAAATAGCTGTCATCTAAAGTTGCCTCTACACTTACTAAAGGAATATTATTTGTATATTCTGAGCCTAAGAGTTCGGCAATATCAAAAGGTTCATGACTATTTACTCTGTTTATTAAATAAATCACATCCGAATAAATAACACCCCAACCATAATCGTTTGTATTTAATGAATTGATTTTTCTTTTGAATGTTTTATATTCAGAAGTCCTAAAATCATATGCCAATCGTTCAATCTCTCCGTCTTTTGAAAGGCTTTCTGCTTGATAGGTTTCTATAGTTGCCGTATTATCTCCTCCTGTTTGATCCCCTATATCCAATTTTTTACTAGTCGATTCATTTCCATTTGATGAGGAATCATCTCCTTTTAACCTGCTAACAATTGCCATATGGTATTGTGAAGATTGCGATATATCTGGCAAGTTGTAATTAAGCATATTATCTGCCGTGTTATAGTTAAAAGCAATATCAGATGATGACACTTCATTGTCTTTGGTAAACGTGATAGAGCTTTCCCAATCTGCGTTATCAAATAAATAATCTTGCCCTCGTTTTAATTGGATATAACCTTGGCTATACTCATCTTCAAAGAAATATTTTTGATCTATTACCGGGTAAGCGTAGGTAATATTATGTAACGGAATATAGTCTGGGGCACCGCCTGTAGTAAAGGTGCGTTCTTCTAACTCTTTAGCAGGTTGTCCATCTACCATAATAGTTTGGAAGATGCCATTTATTTTTTCTTTAAAGCTGATTTCTACTTGAACAGTTATCTCTTCATTTGGAGGTAGAATATCTGTAGATACAAAATTAGCTCGGTCTTTGTAGGTTGACCACTCTAATGTTCCTGGAATTTCTTGTCCGTTATGCAGAACAGCAAACCTTTCTAACTCAATGCGATAGGTTTTATCACCGTCATCTTCAGGAATTACCAGTGGTTCTCCAACTTTCATACTAAAAGTAGCCTGTGGTAATACAAATACATCAATATTATTGATGCCATCATCTGGCGATACATCGGTAATGATTTTTAAGACTCCTAAGGGTGTTCCATTTTCAAACTCACATGCTTCCCCAATGGTGAGTTTAAATCTAAATTTCCCTTTAACTAAACCTCCCAGGATATTAAAATTACCACCTACATAACCTCGCATCCAAATGGGATTTGGGGCTTTGGCCTGTAACAATACGGCCGCACCTCCTTTAATAATCGGAATTTTCTTTTTAATAAAAAACAGTTTAATACGGATGCCTAATTCCCCTTGCAAATACGCATAGGCTTGCCCATTGGCATACCAACCGTTAATTCCAACCTGATCTCCGGTATTAGAACATTGAGCTTCTCCATAATCTCGGAGCATGATATCAAAACCTGCACCTGCCTGAAAACGCGCATAGAATATTAAAAAACGTAAATCTCCTGTATCTATAGCGACGTCTGTACCAAAAGCAAATCCACTTCCGCTCTCTAATGCATTTTCATCACGCATATAATCTAAGACCTGTGCATCAATACCTAATATTTGAGCAACTTCTGGTGGTGGTGGCGGAGAACCTGGTAGCACAGAACCTACCATAAAATACCCTCCAGATTCAATACTTACTGGTCCGACACCTATGCGTAAACCTAAGCGATCTTCAGGTGTACCAACATAGATATACCAATCTTCCGGGGCAAAATGTAATACTGCCCAGCCTGCACGACCTCCTGAACCTCTACCTTGCACAAAACCTCCCGGAACATTTATATAGGCATCTAATTCTCCATGGAGTACATCATTTTGAAAATCATAGGTAATTCCAACTTTTGCACTGATAGACATCTGTTCACTTGGAACTTGAGGAAAATTATTTTTCGCCTTATCTAATAAATTTTTACCAACCCAAGATTGATCTTCTTCGGGTTTGCTAAGAAATTTTTCTGCTACATCTACATTTTCTTTAACCTTATTCATTAGGTCAGATATTTTTTCCATTCCAGGGATCTTCACCCCTAAAAAAGTAGCTTGGCCATAAAAGCCCATATTGTCAATACCTCCATTTCTATTAAAAGCAATTTCAAAACCTGCACTGCCTTTAATAACTTCATCTTTAACCATATTAAACATGACCATTGCTTTTAACCCTAAACCTAAGCTCGCATCAGGAGTGTACCCTATTCCTGTTGGAGAAAAAGATGAAGAAAAATCTTTACGCTTCATCCTATAAGATGCACCTCCGGCAAATCCACTTATATTAATTAACCCTGTGCCTATTGAAAGCCCATCTACCATAGCTTCAAATTGCCAATACCTAAAGCTTGTTTTTCCAAAAACACCTTTAGCTGTAGCTTGTATTCCTAGACTTTTAAAATCTACTTGTAGATTTGCAGAAAAACCATCACCATATTCTGGATCATCATGCATTATTAAAAGATTTCCTTTTATCTCAAATCCTCCTAAATCTGCATTAATGGCTATGGCATCTATTTCTATCTTATCAAATTTCCACTTTTGACGATGGTCTTCCTCTTCAAAAGAACCAATAATTCCCAAGCTTGTTTTAGCAGCGAAACCATTATTCTCGCCCATTAAATTAATCTCTAGGTCAAAGTATAGATTAGCATTATATTTATTAGCTGTAATGCCTATATTGGATATGGTAACAGGGAAACCTGCAAGTGACACTTCGTCCTTGTACCCCATGTAGTCTACACTAAACACAGGAGATTCTGTTTGTAACACTAAATTTTGAAAAACAATGCCTTTAAACTCTATCAGTTTTTTTTCAGGTACACCATCACCGTTGATATTTCCTGTTACTACTTGATTTCCTTCGTTCTCTATACTATAGACTTGATTAGAGCTAATAGCCAAACGTCCATGCAAAGTAGCCTTAGGTCTAAACTGCCCTTCCTTTACTGCAAATTCTATAGAACTATTAGGCAAAAGTTGCCCTTTGGCTTTCCATAAATTAAAATCTATGATAGAATCATTACTTACATTAAGTAAATATTCTTCAGGAGAAATGAGTCCTAAATATCGTAACCCGACTCTGTCTGGACTACTATTAGTCGATTTTTTATTTTTTGAAACAGGCAATAAAATACGTCCTTCAAAACCTGCGGCTATAAAGTTATTAGCAGCTAGAGACACTTCAATATGATCTAAAGAGTATGCCCATGCTTTACTACTATTAGTTCTCCCTTTATTTAAAGGAAAAACATTATCTGCGTAAAATGTTCCAGAAACCCCATAATTATCTACTATTAAATGATGAGCACCAAAGGCAACACGTTTATCTCCTTGGCTGATAGTCTCTGAAGTTTTAAACTCTTTAGGAAGTTTAACTTCTACCGTATTTACATATACGCCTCTCCAAGAGCGTTCATTGGGGAGTAATAATCCGTTTTCATGATAATAACTTGGAAAAGCTACTGATGGATCATTACGTAAATCACTAAAATCTAATACCGCTTGATTTACAGCAAACTGAAAATTGCCATTATAGTCTCTATTGTTACGCTTTTTTGCTAATACAAAAGGCTGTAAATCAACCCCTACTAGTAAATCATTCCAATCTGTCGCTATAACATTAAAATTACCTTTAACTCTATAAGGAACTTGAATGGTTTGTGTGCCATTTTCAGTTTGAATGGTTTCGTTAACCATCGTTTTATTTTCATCTACCTCACCATTAGTTTCAATTGGTAAAATAAGTTCTCTTGAGAATTCAACCTCTCCTTGAATCCCTAATTCTTTAACACCACTACAATTAATGATTACAAAAGTTTTGTTTTTTACATTTCCTGTTCTATAATTAAAACCTCCTTTTAACGTAAGCATCCACTTACCAGCATTAAATGGAATATGAAAATCGCCTAACAATACTAAATTAGCATCACCAATAATACCTCCTTGATGTGATAATTTTACGTTATTGGCTCCAAAAAATAATTCTATGGGATATCCATTACTATTGGTTTGTGGTAAACGTACTCGAGCAAAAACGGTAAGTTCTGTATGATCTCTTGTGAAAATAGCTTCAGTAATACCGATGGCGTATTCAATATTTTCTCTAGTATGCTTAACGCCAACTGGTAATTCCTGTATATCTTCATTTGTAAAACTATCAACCCAGGAACTACTATCTTCAATAACGATAAACGCACCTTTAGCTAAGCCTCTTGCAGAAGCAATTGAGTCTGAAACAACATGTTTTTTTTCAATATTCTCCCAAGAGAATTCATTGTTATTCTCTAAATATGAGGGAGCGGTATAGGCTTTATGCTTGAGAAATTTATCAAATCCTTCAACAGAGGTAGTTTTTTTTGTAGTATTTACATAACTATTTTCTGCAATTGGAGTAGCAACAACTTGCAATACATATAAATAAAAAAAGCAAAGAAACGCAATTTTTTTTACCATATTAATTTTAAGATTTGGGGGAAATTATCAACCTAAACTAAAATAATTGGGCTCTTATTTTAGGTATATCGATTTAACAAAAAGGCTATAATTCCTACAACAAATAAACTAAAAAATTGTTGTATATAAAAACATTCATACAAATAAAATTACCATATAAGGAAATTTAAATAACATGAATTATCGTTTATTTTTACTCATTATTCGACAAATAACATTTAAATTGTATTACAAAGAATAAAATGCATATTTCATAGATGAATTTAAGCTATGTTAGCTCTGACTTTATATCTTTATAAATGCTATAACTAATACAATTTATTACCAAAACAACCCGTGGTTAACCTAACTCCAGAAGAAAGAAAGCTCAAAACTATTGTTCAAGGTAGGATTGGAGAACACTTAAGAGCTATACGAATAAATAAAAAAATGCGACAAAAAGAGGTAGCCGACTTGTGTGGGTTTTCACGTAGCGGCTATAACCTTATAGAGCAAGGACAACGGAATCTTACTATCTTTTCGTTATATAAAATATCAAAGGTTCTTGAAGAACCTTTGGAAAATTTGGTTAAAATCTCTGATATTGATAAAATAGAATGAGCAATGCTAAATTCTTTTTTACAAATCATTTTATTACCTCAAAATTATCTGTCTTTATTTGGATAGAAACTTTGGTATAATAAAAGAAGTAGATTTTCCTCTTTTAGGATATATAATTATTAACAAATTTAAGTTTGAAATTTATAATCAAAATGTAGCTGCTTAAATTTCGCAATTAACTATCCTTATTTTTGTTGCAAGACCACTTGGAAATGTGATTTTGATTCATCATTGGAAGTTCAAGAGGATATGAAAGGGTTATTTGGAGGTTTCTATAATGTGATAATGAAAATTTAGAAACTTATCTAAACCATTAAATAATAAATACAAAGCCTCTCAATAGGAGAAGCTTTATACACTCCATATTTACTAAGGACAATTATACTTCTTATTTAATTACATATTCGCACGAATATGTAGACTAATTATTAAAAATTATAAACCATGAAATTATCAAATGATTCCACAGCACAACCAACACTTATTTTCATTCCTGATATAAGTGGTTTTACCAAGTTCGTACACGAAACTGAAATATCTCATAGCGAACATATTATTAAAGAGTTGTTAGAGGCTCTCATAGATGCTAATGAAATGGAACTTCAAGTTTCAGAGATTGAAGGGGATGCTGTCCTTTTTTACAGAATAGGCAAAAAACCTACAGCTGTTGAAACCCTTGCTCAAGTACAAAGAATGTATACTAAATTTCATGCAAGTTTACGTAAATATGATTCTCAAAGAATATGTCAATGCGGTGCCTGTATAAAAGCTAATAGCTTAGCTTTAAAGTTCATCATTCATTATGGGAATATATCAATTAATCAAGTTAAATCCAGTTCAAAACTCTTTGGAAAAGATTTAATTGTAGCGCACCGTTTGATGAAAAATGATATCTCCTTTAAAGAATATGTTTTAATTACACATCAACTTCTAAATGCATGTTCCACCTGGATAGAAATCGATCATATTGCTTGGGAAAAGCCAAGTCAAGGAAATGGTAGTTATGACTTTGGAGATATTAAATATTGTTACTTATCGTTAGCCCCTTTAGAAGCACATATCCCACAACCTACCATTGAAAATTACACATCTGACCCTAAAATGAGTAAAATTCTCTCTGTTGAATCTGTAATAAATGCACCTATTGAATTAGTCTTTGATGTTGTTTCTGATACCCATGCGAAACATCTCTGGGTGCTTCATGTAAAAGCAAGTGATAAGACAAATGGCAAGATTACAAAAAATGGTAGTACGCACAGATGTATTATGAATGAAGATGAAAACGATCCTTTTCTTACCTCCCTTAACTTTGAAATCACAAAAGACCTAATAACCTGGACAGATATAAATCATATAGCAAAATCTGATCTATTGATAACCCTTAGACGTATTGGAAACCGTTTAACAAGAATCAACTTAACGGTTTTACAAAGACAAAACCCTATTAAAAAAATATTTTATAATCTATTTAAAAAGAAAGGCTTTGTACAATTCTATAGTGGCTCATTAACAAAACTCAACGAATACTGTCAGGGTTTAGAAAGAGAAGGTCGAAGACATTCTTCAGGTATCTTGTTGGAACCTGCTATTAAAACCAGTTCTGAACAAAATAATTAGGCAAACAAACTTATTTTTTATTAGTTCTTTATTGAATATTCCCCTTCTTTTTTGTCAACAATGTAATTAAACCTATAATAGGGCCAAATGCTAAAATAGTATAAATGCTATTGGAGTCTGTTAATGTTCTGACCCCATTAATCATTTGTATACTTAAAATGGTAATACTAAAACCTATACAATTAACTATTGTAAGAGCTGTTCCTTTGATTTTAGGTGAAGCATTTTGTGCAACTAATGTAGAGAATAATGGTGAATCGGCTATCACTACCATCCCCCAAAAAAGAAGAAATGAAACGAATATAATCTCAGATTCCAAAGAAAACATCAATGGAGAAATAAGGCAGCATATACATGACAAAAATAATGATATAAACGCCATCTGTTTGGTTCCTATGACTTGAGACAAATATCCTCCAAGCACACAGGCCAATCCTCCTATGCCTATAATTAGGAATGACAAAAACGGAATATTAAATATGACTTCTGGATGCTCCTTACTATAGGTCATTAACATAATGGGTACAAAAGCCCAAAAAGCGTACAATTCCCACATGTGACCAAAATAACCAAACGCTGCTGAACGAAATTTGCTATTCTGGAATACACTAAAAAAAGCTAATAGTTCCAATCGTTGACTAGGTTTTCTATAAGGACCATCAGGAACTACAATCATCATCAATAAACCACCAAATATGGCAAGTGTTGATGTAGCTACCAATACATACTTCCATGTAAATACACCAGTAATCTCTTTTAATAAATGAGGAAATGCTGTTCCAATTACTAACGCACCAACTAAAAAACTAAGTGATTTACCAAGTCCTTTTTCATAATAATCTGCAGCTATTTTCATCCCTACTGGATAAATGCCTGCAAGAAAAAAACCTGTAACAAAACGAAATAAGAGTATGCTTTCAAGACTATTGCCTTCCCATATTATACTTGCATTAAACAGAGCACCAAGTAAAGCACAGATAAAAAAGACCTTTGAAGGAGAAAAGCGGTCTGCAATAGTCAATATTGCAAATGTCAACGTACCAATAATAAAACCAAGCTGAACAGATGATGTTAGGTGTCCTAATGCACTTATATCAAGTTGGAATTTAACAATCAAATCGTCCATTACCCCATTACCAGCAAACCAAAGTGATGTACAACAAAACTGTGAAATGATAATGATTGGAAGAGTTAGTTTAGACTGTATCACTTAAAGTTATATTTTATTGTTCCAGCATTTTAGTAAATATATAGTATTTATGCAACTATGGCCTGGCATTAACTATTTACTTCCACATCCCTTTAAACTACTAATAAACAAGATCTTATCTTCATTTATTATTTTAGTAACAAACCATATATGAAATTATTAAAGGTTCAATGCATTATTAAATACAAGGGAAAAACAATATTGTTTGACAATGAAACCAATGCCTACATTCCATTTAATATTTTTAGAAAAATTCTACAGTTACAAATTCCTTAGATAAAAAAATGCAATATCCTGGAGGAGGTTTATAAAGATTATCAAAAAATAGAGTCCGTATTAAATATGCTCTCGGATACTCAATAATGAAGTTTCAAAAACTATAAAATCTTCCTTACTTACCATCCACCTCCCAAGGCTTTATACAATAAAATATAGGCTATTTTTTCATCACGAATAGCATCATTTAAACGTAATTCAGAATCAAACAACAATCGCTGGGCATCAAGTACGTCCAAATAATCAACTACACCATTTATATGTTGAAGCTGGGCTAATTTAAGATAACCTCGTGATGCCTCCTCTAATTTTTCTAGAGCCTCCCGAACGTCTTTAGCTTTTTTAACGGCTGCCAAAGCATTATTGGTCTCTTCAAAACCTTTTAAAACCACCTGATCATAAGCCAGGGCTTTTTGTTTTAAAACGGCTCGTGCCGCTTTATGTCTTGCTTTATTTGCCCCTGCATTAAAAATAGGAGCAAATAACTGCCCCGAAAGAAATTGGTACGGGCTACTAAACAATTCTGATAAAGCAGAGCTATTTGCCCCTGTTTCTGCTGTTAAACTAATTTTTGGAAACATATTGGTCAATGCCATGCCCACTTCAGCATTGGCCGCAATAACTTCCTGTTCTGCCTGTCTAATATCAGGGCGTTTAACCAGTAAGTCCGAAGGCAATCCATTTGGTATGGAATCCGGAACCTTATATCTTGTCTTAGACGTAGCTACAATACCCTCTTCTGGGAATTTACCCATAAGTGTAGCCAACATATTATTAGTTGAAGTAATATCAAACTTAACCGAGGGTACCAAAGTAAGTGTTTTGGCCAATTCTGACTCAGCCTGACGATAAGGGGTTTCTGATGTCAAACCTCCTTTATAACGAAGCCGGGCTAAATACACACCTTCTTCCCTGGCAATCTTTGTTTGATCAATAATTTTAAGCTCTCTTTTAGAAGCCATTAATTCAAAATACGTTACCGCAACATCTGATATTAAAGCCTGTAAAACGGCACTTTTGTCTTCTTTAGCAGCCAGGTAATCTGCAACTCCTGCATCACGCTGCCACCTGAGTCGTCCCCATAAATCAAGTTCCCACGATAATTCAGCATAAATTTCATTTTTATTGAAACGCGATTCCCCTTTATTTTTTTGATAACTTTTCTCTGCTTCTAACTCTATTGCAGGAAATAAATCACTACTGGCTATTCTGCTCTGAGCCCTGAACTCTTCAATACGGGAAACAGCAATTTGAAGCTCCCTATTATTTTCAACGGCCTCTTCTATATAGTGCACTAAAAGCGTATCATTAAAAATTTCCCACCAGGATGTATTGGCCAAAGATGTCGTATCGGCTTTTTGTCCGGAAAATGTTTCAGGCATTTTCATTTGTGATCCCTGATACTTATGTCCTATTTTACAGGCACTAAAAAACAGGAATAAGAAAAAAATGTAAATCAGGCTCTTTTTCATGTATCGCTTTTTTTTGTATTAGTCTTTCTTTTAGAAGCATATATTAAATTGAAAAAGAAAGGCACAGCAATAATACCAAAAGTAATTGAAAAGAGCATGCCAAAAAACACACCTGTGCCTATTGAATGCCTGCTTGCTGCACCAGGCCCTGAAGCTATAACCAAAGGAAACATACCCAAAACAAATGCCAATGATGTCATTACTATAGGCCTAAAACGCACTTTTCCGGCATGTAATGTGGCTTCTAAAACCCCTGCTCCTGATTCTATTTGTTGTTTTGCCACTTCTGCTATCAGAATAGCATTTTTAGTAGCCAGCCCTATTAAGGTTACCAGCCCTATCTGAAAATAAATATCATTTTCCAAACCAACTACCCAGATACCTAATAAGGCGCCAAGGGCTGCTATAGGCAATGACAACAGAACAGAAATTGGAATACTCCAGCTTTCATATTGTGCCGCTAAAAACAAAAAGACAAAAATCAATACCAATACCATTACATATCCTGTTTGTCCGCCGGCTTTATTCTCCTGGTATGAAATCCCACTCCACTCCAGTCCTAAATTTTCAGGTAGTTTTTCTGCCACAAGTTCTTCCATAATGCGCATAGCCTGCCCTGTACTATATCCTGAAGCGGCCTCTCCCCTGATTACTGCCGAAGTAAACATATTAAATCGTTTAATACTTCCCGGTCCGGTAGTATAATTAAAATCTCCAATGGCAGTAACGGGAACCATACTTCCGTTATTGGCTCTCACAGAAAATAAATTGAGATTATCCTTATCTCTACGATATTCTCCATCGGCCTGAATATTAACCCTATAAATCCGGTTAAACATATTAAAATCATTGACATACATGGCACCTAAATAGGCCTTCATAGAAGAATAAACATCCGAAAGCGGAATCCCCTGAAATTTTGCGGCATCTCTATTAACATCAAAATATAATTGAGGAACTTCTGCCTGAAGTGACGAAGAGACACCCAATAATTCCTTTCTTTGTTCTGCATAGAACAGTAATGTATCTACGGCCTTGGCCAAGTCATCAAAAGAGGCCTCGCCTTTAGCCTGCAATTGCATTTCAAATCCTCCTGCACTTCCCAGTCCCGGAATAACCGGAGGTTTTGATATATAGAAACGAACTTCCGGATAGTAATAAAATTCATCCTTGAGCCCCTCTATTATGGCATCGACCTTGCCTTGAGAATCATTTCTATCACTCCAATCTTGTAAAATAATAGTTAATGTAGAACGTCCTTGTGAAGCTCCTACACGAGGACTTGTTCCTGTTACATTTTGAACACTTTTAACATACGGATTTTGAAGAATAAAATCAACTGCACGCTCAGTAACTTCTGAGGTACGTTGTAAAGTAGCGCCCTCAGGAAGCTCCAACTCAACTGTAAACTGCCCTTGATCTTCTGCCGGAATAAAAGAACTTGGTAAGGTTTTAAATAAAACAAAAATAGCAATCAAAATCATTCCAAAGGCCACTAAAACACGTCGTGACTTTTTAATAGATAAGCTGATCTTATTTAAATAATAGTTTTGACCAAAATCCAGCCATTTATTAATAGCATCAAAAACCCTGTTCCTTTTCTCAGTTCTGGGTTTTAAAAGCATGACACACAGTGCCGGACTTAAAGTAAGAGCTACAATTGTAGATAGTAATACTGAAATTACAATTGTAATGGAAAACTGACGGTACAATTGGCCTGATATACCATCTAAAAAACTAACTGGAACAAAAACGGCTACCAATACTAAAGACGTAGCAATCAAAGCTCCGGATAATTCTTTCATGGCCATATGTGTTGCTTCTTTTGCAGAGATCTTTTTCTCTTCCATTAAGCGCTCTACACTTTCTACAACCACAATAGCATCATCTACTACAATACCTATAGCTAAAATTAATCCTAATAATGTGAGTAAATTGATTGAAAAACCAAAGGCCAGCATAAAGGTAAATGTTCCTATAAGGGAAATTGGAACCGCTATAATGGGTACTAAGGTTGCTCGCCAGTTTTGAAGTGATAGGAAAACCACCAAAACCACCAAAAACAAAGCTTCAAAAAGCGTTATATATACTTCTTTGATAGATGCTGATATGTAATAGGTCATATCAAATGGAATGTCATAATTGACCCCGTCCGGAAAGTTAATACTAATCTCATCCAACGCACTTCTAACATTACTGGCCACTTCCAACGCATTGGCTCCGGGTAAAAGAAACACAGATAAAATAGCTGCATTTCTATTATCCATTCCGGATTCCTGATTATAACTGGAAGCTTCAAGTTCTACCCGAGCCACATCTCTTAAACGGATTATTGCTCCATTTGACTTAGCCCGTATTATGATATTTTCAAACTCTTCAACTTTTTCTAAACGCCCAGAGGTTACCAAAGGAATTGTTATATCCGTATCAGTAATGGGCTGTAATCCCAATTCCCCCGCTGCAGATTCCCTGTTTTGATCTCTGATGGCGTCTCTGATATCATTTACCGTTAATCCAAATCCTGCCATAACATCAGGATATACCCAAACTCGCATTGAATAATATCGGCTACCCACATTTGAAACTCGTCCAACACCGGGAACCCGGCGTAAAACGTCTAAAATATTTATGGTGGCATAATTACTCAAATAAATCTCGTCAAATTTATCGTCATTTGAAGTCAACGAAATAGTCAATAGCTGTGAAGCAGCCTGACGCTCTATTTTGATTCCATTTTGTACCACTTCAGCCGGTAAACGGGCCTCTGCTAACTTCACCCGGTTTTGAATATCTACGGCAGCAATTTCCGGATCTACACCAACATCAAAGGTCACATTAATAGACAACCCCCCTGAGTTAGAGCTGGTTGACTCCATATAAAGCATCCCTGGAGTACCGTTCAATTCTTGTTCTATTGGAGTAGCAATGGCTTGAGCTACAGTAACTGAACCCGCCCCCGGATAACTGGCACTTACCCTTACTAAAGGTGGTGTGATTTGCGGGTATTGCTCTATTGGCAAAATTATAATAGATATTGCCCCTAATAATACAATCAGAATGGAGATTACCATAGAAAGAATCGGGCGATCAATAAAGACTCCTAATTTCATATGTCTATTCTTTTAGTTGGTCTTTTTTCGTCCATATTGAATCTCCTAAAGTAGTCGGTATTACTTTTATTCCGGCTTGCAATTTATGTTGGCCTTCAGTTATAATTTGTTCATTGGAATAAAGCCCCCTACTAACAACTACCCGGGTTGTTAATTCTTCTGCAGTTTGTATAAATCTTTTTTCAACGGTTTTATCATTTCTCATAACAAAAACAAACTCTCCGCCTTTTTCTATGATGATTGATTTGCTTGGAATAATAACGGCATTTTCCAATACATTAAGAAGCACCTTAACGCGTGTAAACTGACCTGGAAGCAACTCTTTTTTAGGATTAGGAATTGCTGCCCGTAAAGTAAATGTCCCTGTTTTTGAATCCACCTGAGGATTGGCAAAGTCTACAAGTCCTCTAATTGGGTAATCAGAGCGATCTGCTCTGGTTATACCAACAGTTGGCTTAAATACTCCTTTCTCCGTTTTATCTTCCGTCAAATCCACATTATTTCCTTTGCTTTTTAAATAATCTAAGGCTGTCATATGAAAGTGTACAAAAACTGTATCTGTTTGAAAAACGGAAGTCAGTAGCGAAACACCGCCCGAACCTACTAAGGTTCCTATATCAACTTGACGCTCACTTACAAAGCCGGAAATTGGAGATCTCACCTTAGTAAAACTTAACTCTAACTGTGCTTGTTCTAGTTCTGCCTCATACATTAATATATTTGCCTGTTCTTTTTCAAGACTTGCCTGAGCATTATCTAAATCTAATTGACTAGCTGCATTTTGCTCATATAGAGGGCGTAATCTGGCAATATCTCTTTCTGCCTTTGCAGCTGCTACTTTAGCCTGCTCAACCTGGGCTTTCATTTTATTGGTTCTTGCAATGTACTGGGCAGGATCAATAGTAAAAAGTATATCGCCTTCATTAACAAACTTTCCTTCTTTAAACAACATTTGTTCCAAAAACCCATCAACTCTGGCTCTTATTTCAACCGTTTTTTTGGCTGTTAATTGCCCTACATACTCTCCATAAATCTCAACATCTTCCATGGTAGGTTTTTCAACTATAACTACAGGCGGGGTTTCAATTTCTTTTTTACAAGAATATCCTAATAGAAAAAAAAGGCAAAACACCAAGATTATTCTATAATGGGTAAGTACTCTAATATTCATATGTATACTGAATTTAGGATTTAGGTTAAAATATAATAATTAAATTAAAGGTTTGGTCAATTTAACTCTAATATACATCAAATTTCTGATTAGCCATTTGTTTTATCAATAGATAAAATCACAAAAAAGTTTTGAAGAAAAATAGACTTAAAATAGTTGTAAAAAAAAAATCCCGATTCTTAAAAAAGAATCGGGATTTATAAAAACACTGATTATACAGTATCAAAAAAGGCAGCGACCTACTCTCCCACGAGTGTAGTACCATCGGCGCTAATGGGCTTAAC